>JAWKHR010000019.1:0-116384 GCA_041394725.1 Vicinamibacterales bacterium
CACGACGACTACGGCGCGATCATCGTCAAGGCGCTGGCCGACCGGCTGGCCGAGGCGTTCGCCGAATGGCTGCACCTGCAGGCGCGGCGCGACTGGGGGTACGCGCCCACCGAGCAGCTCACGCCCGAGGAACTGATCGGCGAGCAGTACCGCGGCATCCGGCCGGCGGTCGGATACCCGGCCTGTCCCGACCATTCCGAGAAGCAGACGCTGTTCTCGCTGCTCGACGCCGAGGCCGTCGGGATCACGCTGACCGAGAGTTGCGCCATGCAGCCAGGGGCGTCGGTCAGCGGCCTCTACTTCAGCCATCCCGAGGCGCGCTACTTCAACGTAGGCCGGATCGGCCGCGATCAGCTCGAGGACTACGCCCGGCGGAAGGGGATCAGCGTCGAAGACGCGGAGCGCTGGCTGCGTCCGAACCTGTAGGGGGACGGGGCTCCCTCAACGCCGCCACGTAGCGCGGGTCGATCTTCCAGACCGTGCCGCGCGACGGGACCAGCCACAGCCGGCCGTGCGCGGCCGCGATGGACCCGCCGGGTGCCTCCGTGAACACCTGCGCGACCCGGTTGGCCGTCGCGTCGATCCGGGCGAGCAGCGTGGCGGCGCTGACCCAGACCGACCCGTCGCCCACCGCGAGCTCACCGGCCGCGGCTTCCGGGCCGACCGGGATCGTCGCCGCGATCTTGTTCGTCTTCGGATCGATCCGGCTGACCGATCCGTCCTCGCGGTTCAAGGTCCAGACCGCGCCCTCGCCGGCCACGATCCGCGCCGGGCCCTTCTCGACCTTCACCGTCTCGACCACGAGGTTCGTGAACGGATCGATCCGCGTCACGACGTGGCTCGTCGGGCTGGCGGCCCAGAGCGACCCGGCCTCGACGGTCAGCGGCCCGGACCCCGGCGCGACGTAGACCTCGGCGACGGCCACGCGACGGTCCGGATCGAACCGGACCAGCGTGCCCTGGTCGTCGGTCACCATCCACACGCTGCCGGCGGCAAACGCGACCGACGCGAGATCGCCCGGCACGGGTGTCGGCGTGGTCGAGAGCAGCTCGCCCTTCGCGGGATCGATCCGCACGATGCCGGGTTCGCCGCACGCCATCACCCAGAGGCTGCCGAGTCCCAGCGTCATGCCGCCGCAGGGGCCCCGGCCGATCGGGACCGTCGCGCCCAGCGTGGAGGCTTCCGGATCGAGCCGGGACACCGTGCCGGATGAGCCACGCGAGATCCAGACGGCGTCCCCGGAGGCAAACACGCGGACCGCGCCGATCATCTCGACCGTGCTCTCGGCCTTGATGAGGGCGAAGGGAAGACGATCCGGCGGCAGGGGCGCCGCCGTGTCGCGGGCCGGCGCGTCCTGCAACGCCAGCGTGGCCGCGCACACCACCAGGAACGACGCTTTGCCACCGCCGAGCATGCCCGCCATAATACCCAGCATCCACTGGAGACCCCCATCCGAAACCATCCGCGTGGCTCAACCCGACGAACGCTGGCGATGGTCGTCGCCCTCGTGTGCCTGGCGACGGCCGTCCGCGCCCGGCAGGCGGCGATGCCGGTCGATGCCCGGCAGGCGGCGATGCCGGCCGATGCACGGATGACCACGCCGTCGGCCGGCGCCGCGCCGGCGGCGCCATCGGGCGTCGAGGCCGCCGTGCAGGACCAGGCGCTGTCGCCGGACAGCCGTGAGTTCTTCGAGGCGCGCGTCCGCCCGGTGCTGGCGTCCAACTGCTACGACTGCCACACGGTGGACGCGGCGGCCGGCCTGCACCTCGATTCGCTGGCGGGCCTGCTGGCCGGCGGCGAGTCCGGCCCGGCGATCACGCCGGGCAGCCCGGACACGAGCCTGCTCGTGCGGGCGATCCGTCACGAGCGTGGCGCGCCGCGGATGCCCGACGGCGCGCCGAAGCTGCGCGACTCGGACATCGACGCGATCGTCCAGTGGATCCGCGCGGGCGCGGTCTGGCCCGATCCGACGGCCGGCGCGCCCGTGCCGTCGCACGAGAAGACGATCACGCCCGAGCAGCGCGCGTTCTGGTCGCTGCAGCCGCTCGCGTCGCCGACGGTGCCGGCCGTGCGGGACGCGAGCTGGGCGCGCACCGACCTCGATCGCTTCGTGCTCGCGCGGCTCGAGCAGGAGGGCCTCGCGCCGGTCGCGCCCGCCGATCGGCTCGCGCTGATCCGCCGCGCGACGCTCGATCTCACCGGCGTGCCGCCCACGCCCGAGGAGGTGGACGCATTCCTCGCGGACACGTCACCGACGGCGTTCGAGTCGGTCGTGGATCGGCTGCTGGCCTCGCCCCGATACGGCGAGACGTGGGGCCGCATGTGGCTCGACGTGGCGCGGTACGGCGAGGACGACTACCGCAGCCTCGACCCGCAGGGCCGCGGGCTCAACCCGTATCCGAATGCCTACCTCTACCGCGACTGGGTCGTGAAGGCGTTCAACGACGACCTCCCGTATGACCGGTTCGTGCGGGCGCAGCTCGCCGCGGACCTGCTGCCGGCATCCGAGCGGCTGCGGAACCTGCCCGCGCTCGGCTTCCTCGGGCTCGGGCCGTGGTACTACGACAACGGCGCGGTCGAGGTGACCCGCGCCGACGAGCGCCACGACCGCGTGGACGTCGTCGGACGCGGGCTGCTCGGCCTGACCGTCGCCTGCGCCCGCTGCCACGACCACAAGTACGATCCGATCCTCACGAAGGACTACTACGCCCTGGCCGGCGTGTTCCTGAACACCGAGTATCACGAGTACCCGCTGGCCCCGGCCGCGGTCGTCGACGACTACAAGACGCGGGAGAAGGAGGTCGAGAAGCAGGAGGACCTGCTCGGCGACTTCCTCTCGACCGAATCGCAGCAGCTGGCGGAGACGCTGGCGTTCCAGTCCGTGAAGTACATGGTCGGCGCGTGGAAGGTGCGCGGGGAGCCGAAGCAGGACCGGCTGCAGGTGGTCAACGCCGCGAAGCTGGACTTCGAGCTGTTCGATCGCTGGCTCGCCTTCCTCGACAAGCCCCCGGTCTTCTATCCGTTCCTCAGGGACTGGCAGGCGATGATCGCGCGCGGCGGCACGGAGCCCGAGGCCACGACGCTCGCCGAGGCGTTCCAGGCGCTGCTGGTCGGGGTCGTGCTCGAGAAGCGCGCGGTGGACGAGGAGAACGACATCATCCGCGCGCAGGCGCTGCCGAGCAGCAAGCCCCGGGTCTTCGCGAACCTGCCCAACGAGTTCAAGACGAACGACGACTTCTGTCCCGGCTGCGGGCTGTCGCTCCGCAGCATGACGACGGAGCGGACCGCGCTCTGGAACGACGTGTTCCGGGCGGATCTCGACCCGGACGCCGCGCCGGGCAAACCGGCGCGTCCGGCGCTGCTGCGGTTCACCGGCTGGGGCCTGGAGCGCCAGCTCGGACCGGACCGGCGCGCGCTCGTCGAGGACCTGCGCGAGGCGATCGAGACGCGGAAGAAGGCGCTCCCCGCGAAGTTCCCGTACGTCCACGGCGTGCGCGAGATGCCCGGCGATCCGGCCAACCTCAAGGTCAGCCTGCGCGGCAGCCCGTACCGGCTCGGCGACGAGGTCCCCCGCGGGTTCCTGACGGTGTTCGGCACCGACGGCGGGCGCCCGGCGTTCACCCGGGGCAGCGGCCGGCTCGAGCTCGCCGACGCGATCCTGGCGCAGCCCATCGCGCTCCGCGTCATCGTCAACCGCGTCTGGAAGGGGCACTTCGGGACCGGCATCGTCGAGACGCCGAGCAACTTCGGCGTCGCTGGCGACCGGCCGAGTCATCCTGAGCTGCTCGACTACCTCGCCACCTTCTTCGTCGAGCACGGGTACTCGATGAAGGCGCTGCACCGCGAGATCATGCGCAGCGCGGCCTACCGGCTCGGCACCGACATGAACCAGGCGGCGTTCGACAAGGACGCGGGCAACCGGCTCTTCTGGCGCGCGAACCGCCGGCGGATGAGCGCCGAGCAGATCCGCGACTCGGTCCTGGCCGTGTCGGGCGCGCTCGACGCGAAGATGGGCGGACCGTCGGCGCCGCTGACGCCGCTCTACGATCGGCGCACGATCTACGGGCGCGTGAGCCGCTACCGGCTCGACGAATTCCTCCAGCTCTTCGACTTCCCGAGCCCGAGCCAGACCGCGGAAAAGCGCTTTTCCACCAACGTGCCGCTGCAGCGGCTGTTCTTCATGAACAGCGACTTCATGCAGCAGCACGCCGAGCGGCTGGCCGCGAGGGTCGCGGCCGAGCCCACCGACGACGCGCGGATCGAGAAGGTGTACCGGCTGATCTTCGGCCGGGCGCCGGTCGCGGCCGAGCTCGAGGCCGGCCGGGAGTTCCTGCGCACCGAGCCGATGCGTCAGTACGAGGACGCGAAAGCCGAGGCCGCGAAGGCGGCGGCCGAGCGGGCCAGGGCCGCGGCCGCGGCGAGCCAGGCGGCTGCGGCTGCCGGCGGGACGGTCGCGGCTGGCGGGACCGGCGTTCCCGGCGCGACCGCGGCGGCCACGGCTCGCGTCTCCCGCGGCCACCGCCACGCCGGCCGCCGATCCCGCGGCGCCGCCGCCGGCCGACGGCATGATGGCCGGCGTGACGCCGGGCGTCCGCCGGGAGGGTGACGCGGAGAAGATGCTGCCCGTCACCGTGTTCGGCCGGTACGTGAAGATTCTGCTCAGCTCGAACGAGTTCCTGTTCATCAACTGAGGGGCGCGCGAGCGCCGCCGGGATTCGCGATGTCGCACACACAGCCGCCGCCCGTCACCCGCCGCGATGCGCTCTGCCGGATCGGCAACGGCTTCGGCATGCTGGCGTTCGCGTCGCTGGTCGGCGAGTCGCTGGCTGCCGCCGGCCTCGTCCCCGACCAGGACGGCCAGCTCGCCGCGAGGCCGCTCGACCATGCCGCGAAGGCGAAGCGGGTCATCTTCCTGTTCATGAACGGCGGCGCGTCGCAGGTGGACACGTTCGATCCGAAGCCGATGCTCGAGAAGTACCACGGCCAGCCGCTGCCTGGCGGCGACGTGGCCACCGAGCGCAAGACCGGCACGCTGCTGCGCTCGCCGTTCTCGTTCAGGAAGTACGGCCAGAGCGGCATCGAGATCAGCGAGATCTTCCCGCACGTCGGGAGCTGTGCCGACGACATCTGCTTCATCCGCTCGGTCTACACCGACATCCCGAATCACGAGCCGTCGATGCTCATGATGAACACCGGCCACAGCCAGGTCGGCCGGCCGTCGCTCGGGTCCTGGCTGACGTACGGCCTCGGGACCGAGAACCGGAATTTGCCTGGCTTCGTCGTGCTGTGTCCCGACGTGCCGACGACGGTGGGGCCGCCGCTCTGGAACAACGCGTTCCTGCCGGCCGTGCACCAGGGCACCTACATTCCCAGCCGTGTCGAGCGTCCGGACCAGATCGTCGGCAAGGACTTCGACCCGAAGAAGCTCGTCTCGTTCATCCACAACGACGAGTTCACGCTGCCGGCGCAGCGGCGCGAGCTGGACCTGCTCGAGAAGCTCGACCAGCTCCAGCGGCAGGGCGAGGCGAAGGACCCGCAGCTCGAGGCCGCGATCGCGTCGATGGAGGTCGCCTACCGCATGCAGACGGAGGCGCCGGATGTGTTCGACATCCGGAAGGAGACGAAGGCGACGCTCGACCTCTACGGTCCCGGCAGCACCGCCCGTGGCTGCCTGATGGCGGTGCGCCTCGTCGAGCGCGGCGTGCGGATGGTCCAGGTGTACTACGCCAAGGGCGACCCGTGGGACCACCATGCGGACATCCAGATGCACCGCAAGAACGCGCGGGATTCCGACCAGCCGTTCGCGGCCGTCATCAAGGACCTGAAGTCACGTGGACTGTTCGACGAGACGCTGGTGGTCTGCGGATCGGAGTTCGGGCGGACCCCGGTGGTCGAGGTCGGCGGCGGCGCGGGCACCGTGCAGAACGGCCGCGATCACAACCCGTTCGGCTTCACGATGTGGCTGGCCGGCGGCGGCGTGAAGGGTGGGATGACCTACGGCGCCACCGACGACTTCGGGTTCAAGGCCGTCGAGAACCCCGTGCACGTCCACGACGTGCACGCGACCATCCTGCACCTGCTCGGGATCGATCACACCAAGCTCACCTATCGGTACAGCGGACGCGACTTCCGCCTGACCGACGTGGCCGGCAACGTGATCCACGACATCCTCGCGTAGGGGGACGGGTCTGTTTTCCACAGAAACGGCCGAATTGGGGACAGGTCTCGGGCGCGGCCGGTTGGTCGAATGCCCCGGCCGGGCCTCCCGAGACCTGTCCCCAATTACGGCGTTTCTGTGGAAAACAGACCCGTCCCCCTGCACGCTCTGTTGCCCGCGGCATCCGACGCACAGATCTGGATCGGCTGATCCGGCTGCGTGACCGACGCGGGCGCCACCGCCCGCCACAGGTATTCACCCACCCAGCGCATCGGCACGGGCGCCGCGTTGCCCCAGCGGATCGTGACGTCATGCAACTCTCCGGCGAGGAGGGGGCTCTTGCGGTCGTGAATCCGCGCGATGACCGTACGCGTCCGCACGACGTCGGCGACCGGCGTCAGCAGCTGCACGACCGGCGGCGCCGTGTCCTTCGCGAGGCCGGTCCCGAGGAAGACCTTCTCGCCGGTCGCCCGCGGGTTCTCGCCCTGCGCCTGCACCGCGTCCATCCGCCCGTCGCCGTCGAGGTCGGCCAGCGCCAGCCCCAGCGTGCCCGGCGTGTCCGGCCCCACGAACACGTCCGGCGCGAGCGTCAGGTGTCCCTTCCCGTCGTTGATCAGCAGGCGATCGGGGCCGCTGAGCGAGCCGATCACGAAATCCGCGTCGCCGTCCGAGTCGTAGTCGAGGAACGCGACCATGTTGTCGTCGTAGCCCGCGTTCGCCTCGGGCGGCCACCAGCGCGTGGTGGCGTCGCGGAACCGCCCGCGGCCGTCGTTCCGGAAGACGTGCTCGCGACGGTTCGACGACTGCTCGTCGAGGATCTCGCCGTCGTTGATCGTCACGAGATCCAGGAAGCCGTCCCCGTCGAGATCCATCGGCTCGAACTCGTAGTTGTTCGTGTACTGCGGCATGAACCGCGAGTCGTCGGCGAACGTGCCCGTGCCGTCGTTCCGGAAGAGCAGGCTGCCACCGCAGCGCTTGCAGGAGATCACCACGTCGAGGTCGGTGTCGTTGTCCACGTCGGTGAGCTCCAGCTCCCAGGAGAACCGCACGAGGACGTCGGGCATGCGCGCGGCGGTGGCCTCCGTGAAGTGCGCGGTGCCGTCGTTCAGCCACAGCCGCGTCCGGCCGCCCGCATTCGTCATGTTGTTGCCGGGCCCCCAGTCGGCGAGCACCAGGTCGAGATCGCCGTCCCCGTCCACGTCGCCGACCTCGAGGTCGCCGATGCTCGCCGGCGCCTGCGGCAGGTGCGTCGCGGTGACCTCGCGGAACGCGCCGCCGCCGGTGCCCAGGTACAGCCGGCTCTGCGTCTCGTAGGTCGTGCCGACGACGATGTCGGTGAGGCCGTCCGCGTCCAGATCGCGCGCCTTGATCACCCGTGCGATGTCCGGGGTCGGTCCGAAGACCTCCGAGGTCCGTTCCGTGAACCGGCGGCCCGGGCCGTTGTTGATGAACACCTGGTTCGGCTCCGGTGTTCCTGGCTCCGAGTAGTTGCCCCCGTTCGCGAAGAGCAGGTCGGGGCGGCCGTCGCCGTTGATGTCGGCAACCTCGACCTTGTTCGTCCAGTAGCCGGTCTCGCCGATCGTCTCGGCGGTCGCGTCCACCCACAACCGCGTGGGCAGCGCCGCGCCTTGGCCGCCAGCGACCAGCCCGCCGCGGGGCGCGCCCGAGCCGGCGAGCGCGAGACCCGCGATCACCACGATGATGGCGGAGGCTGGACGACGGACCGATCCGGACCGGCGCGACGGGGTGTCTGGGAGCACGCCACATCCTACGGCAGGACGAGGACGGACCGCAGCTCGAGACCAACTGGACGGTGGGCCTCGGCCGGCAGAAGGCGCTCTCGATTGACGAGTAGACGACGGACGGGCCGGCCGTCCGGCGGACGAGTGCCGGCGCGTCAAAGCCGCGCCGCGTGGCCGCCGCGCTCAGCGTCGCGGCAGTCGCCGGACGACGATCGCCGAGTCGGGCTCGCTCGCGCTCGTCCACGCGATCACCCACGCGTCGGACGTGGAGGCAAGCGCGGGGTAATACGCCGGTACCCGATCGTCCGCGGCGGTCGAGTCCTGCATCACGTCGGCCGCCTGCCAGTCGGCGGCCCCCGCCGGGTGCAGCCGCAGCCGGACGCGAACCGTGCCGCCCGACCGCTCGTCCCACGCGGTCGCGAGCGTGCCATCCGGCGCCAGCGCGATCTGCGGATGCGACGCCACGCCGTCGGCGGCCTCGCTGAGGCGCGTGCGCGCCGAGAACGTCCGTCCATCGCCTGACGTCGCGTAGAAGACCGCCTTCTCGGGCTTGTCGCCCTGGACCATGGTCGGCCAGACGACGTGTCGCGCTCCGGAGGCGTCCACGACCATCGCCGGCCCGTCGTCCGGGCACGCGTCGATCTGCCAGTGGTCCGCGCTCACGCGCACGACGTCACCGGCCGGCGCGGCCGCCGGCGCCCCACCGTGATCATGCGCGGGCGCCGCACCGGGCGTCCCGGCGGAAGGCAGCGCCGCGCCCAGGTGCGCGAACCCGATGTCGCGCATGCTCTGCGGGAAGATGTGGCGCCAGGCCATGTCGACGCCGCTCGGGGTCGCGACGATGGCGGTCTTGCAGCAGAAGCACACGTCGGTGGCGACGGCCTGCTCGCGCACGGCACCGTCCGCCTCGATGACGGCGCGGAAGAGGTCCTGGCGCGGCGACGTACGGGTCGCCGGCGCGGCGGCCGGGCCCGCGGCGTGTTCGTGCGCGGTCGAGGACGCGGTCGGCGCGGCGTCCGCGTGGGCGTGGGCCGAGCCCGCGGCCGGGTCGGCGTTCCGGCCGTCGAGCCACGCCACGTAGGCACGGCCCTGGCCGTCGCCCGAGACCGACGCCCAGCCGCGCAGGCCCGGCAGGCCCGAGGGATGCACGGGAAAGGACGCGCCGAACGTCCGGCCGCCATCGGTGGATCGCGCCGCGCGGATCTCGCTCGCCGTGCCCCGGCGCGCGGGCCACACGACGACCACCACGTCCGCCGATGCGAACGCGACGCGCGGCGGCTGCTCGCCGCCGACGCGGACGTCGGCCACGGCGTCGTTCACCGTCACCGGCGCGCCGAACGTCACGCCGCCGTCCTCGCTCACGGCGGCCATGATGTCGATGCGCCCGCCCGCCGCCGTCGATCCCCAGGTGACCACGACGCGGCTTCCCATCGCCGCGATGGCCGGCGTGGCCGCGTCACGACCCGGTGCGGCGAGCCGATGCGCGGCGGGCGGTGTCGCGGGTGCGGCGCCGGTGCCGGCGGACGTGGTGCCGCCGGCCGGAGCGTCCGCGGGCGCGGGCCGTCCGCACGCCGCGGCCGCCACGAGCACCGAGACCAGGACGAGACGGACGGGCCTGATCGTGCCGGGCGTCCGGGGAGCGACCTTCGGGCTTGGCGGCATCCGGACAGTCTAGGAGCGGGACCGCCGGCGACCCCTGCGGCACATTGTCGCAGGGTGGCCGAGGCGCGCCAGGGGGCGCCGGCCCTTAGAATCGAGCCGTGGCGCCCTCGGCTCTCGCGACCTCGACGGACCGGATCGGCTTTTCGTGGCTGATCACCGCGCGCTGGGTGGCCGTTGCCGCGGAGCTGGCCGCGGCGTTCGTCGGCCGGACCGCGCTCGGCATGACGCCGTCGCCGTACGCGGTCGGCATCATCGCGGGCCTCTCCGCGGCGGGCAACGTCTACCTGGCCTGGCGTCACCGCACCGGCACGCCGCCCGATCCGATCGTCCCGGGCCTGTTCGTCTGCGTGGACGTCGTGGGGCTCTCGTGGCTGCTCGGCCAGGCGGGCGGCCCGCTCAATCCGATCAGCATCTTCCTGATCGTGCCGATCGTGCTGGCGGCGCTGGTGCTCGGTCGTGCCTGGACGTGGGGCATCACCGCGCTCGCGGTGGCGGGCTACGGCGTGCTGTTCCTGGTGGCGCCGGCGGACCTCGCGACGCGGCCGGAGCTGCACAGCGCCATCGGCCGCCACATCGCCGGCATGTGGTGGGCCTTCGCGGCGACCGCGACGCTGGTGGCGCTGCTCGTCGCCCGGCTCGCGTCGGCGGTGGCGCGCCGCGACCGCGAACTGGCCGCGCTGCGGGATCAGGCGGATCGCAGCGCGCGGCTCGCCGGCCTCGCGACGCTGGCCGCCGGGGCCGCGCACGAACTGAGCACGCCGCTCGGTACCGTCGCGGTGACGGCCCGCGAACTCGAGGTCGCGCTCTCGCGCCTCGATGCCGACACGGCGCTGCTCGGCGACGTCGCGCTCATTCGCGACGAACTGCGCCGGTGCCGCGCGATTCTCGACGACATGTCGGGGCGCACGGGCCAGCCGGCGGGGGAGATGCCGACCGACACCAGCCTCGATGTCGTCATCGAGGACATCACCCGCCGGCTGCCGGCGGCCGAGCGCGCGCGCGTGACGACCACCGTGGCGACCCACGATCCGGTGACGTGGCCCGCCGGCGCCGTCGCGCGCGCGATGACGAACCTCGTGCGCAACGGCCTGCAGGCGTCGTCGCCCGAGTCGCCCGTCAGCCTGTCGGTGGAGCGCGTCAACGGCGAGTCGGTCCGGCTGGTGGTCGCCGACCAGGGGACCGGCATGACGCTGGACGTCGCGCGCCGCGTGGGCGAGCCGTTCTTCACGACGAAGCCCGAGGGCGAGGGGCTCGGGCTGGGCGTGTTCGTCGCGAGGGCGACGGTCGAACACCTTGGCGGCACGCTCGAGATCGATTCGACCGCCGGGACGGGCACGCGCGTCAGCGTCGTGCTGCCGCGACGGGTCTCGCCGCGCGTGGAGGCCGCCACGCCATGAGCCTGAAGCCCCTGCTCCTCATCGTCGAGGACGACGACCTGTTGCGGGAGCGGCTGGCGCGGGCGCTCACCGATCGCGGGTGCGACGTGCGGCAGGCGGCCAGCGTCGAGGCCGCGCTGGCGAGCGCGCGCGAGGAGACGCCGGAGCTGGTGCTGCTGGACCTGCGGATGCCTGGCGGCAGCGGACTCGACCTGATTCCGGAGCTGAAGCGGCTGGACGCGGCGACGCGCATCGTCGTGCTCACCGGGTACGGGAGCATCGCGACGGCGCTCGAGGCGGTGCGCCTGGGCGCGGTGCACTACCTGACGAAGCCGGCCGACGCGGACGAGATTCTCGCGGCGTTCGAGCGTGGCAGCGAGGGCGGCGGCGGACCCGTGCGCGAGCTCCGGCCGATGTCCCTCGATCGCGTGGAGTGGGAGCACATCAATCGTGTGCTCATGGACTGCGGCGGCAACATCTCGGAAGCCGCCCGTGTGCTCGGCCTGCATCGCCGCTCGCTGCAGCGCAAGCTCGCGCGGTATCCGCTGCCGCGGTAGGGGCGCCCGGCGCGCCGGCGGTCGCGGCCCTACTCGTAGCGCAGCGCCTTCATCGGGTCGAGGCGCGACGCGCGGAGCGCGGGCACGAAGCCCGCGGCGAGCGCGACCAGGCCCAGCACGACGGCGGCCGAGCCGAGCGCGGCCGGGTCCGTGCCCTCCATCTGGTACAGCAGCGCCCGGAGTGAGTTGCCGACGAGCACCGCGAAGCCGAGCCCCACGGCACCGCCGATGATCGTCATCCAGATCACCTGCCGCATCACCAGGCGCCGGACGCGTCCCGGTGCGGCGCCGAGCGCCATCCGCAGCCCGAATTCGCGGGTGCGCTGCGCCACCGTGTAGGCGAGCACGCCGTAGAGGCCCACCGCCGCGAGGACCGTCGCGAGCGAGGCGAAGGCGACCGCGAGCGTGGAGATGATGCGCTGCTGGAACACGTTCTCGCGGACCTGCTGGGGCAGCGTCCGCAGGTTCTCGACCGGCAGATCCGCGTCGATCCGCTTCATGAACGGCATCACGCTGCCGAGGAATGCCTCCGGATCCACGCCCGTGCGCGCGTAGAACGTGAGCGAACCGATGCGGTCGTTCTGCCGGTAGGGCACGAAGAACAGCGGCGGGATCTCCTGCGTCACGTCCGCGTACTTGGCGTCCTGGACGAGACCCACGATCTCGATGTCCAGCTTGCCGCCGTTGCCGATCTCCATCCGCTTGCCCACGGCGGCGCGGCCGAGGTTGAACTTCTTCGCGAACGTCTCGTTCACGATCGCCACCTTCGGCGCGCCGGCCGCGTCGGACGTCGTGAACTCGCGGCCCGCGATGAGCGGCATGCCCATCGTCCGGAAGTAGCCGGGGCCGACCTCGTTGTAGCGCGAGTTCGTGTCCACGTCCGGGCCGTCCTTGAAGCCCTCGACCGAGACGTTGCTGCCCCAGTTGCTGCCCGAGAGCACCGGGACCAGGGCCGCCGACACGCTCGTGACGCCCGGCTGCGCGGCCAGCTCTTCCTCCACGCGCATGAACAGCTGCTTCGACCGTTCCGGCGGGTAGGCGTTCAGCTCCGGCGAGAGGCCGAAGGTGATCACGTTGTCCGCGTTCAGGCCGAGGTCCACGCGGCTGACGTTGGCCAGGCTCTTGATGAACAGGCCGGCGCCGCCGAGCAGGACCATCGAGACCATGATCTGGAACGTCGCCAGGCCCACCCGGAACCACTTCGCGCTCCGGCTGCCGCCCGGCTGGCCGCTCTGGCCCTTGATGACGGTCAGCAGGTTGGGCCGCGAGCTGTGAATCGCCGGGAACAGGCCGAACAGCAGCCCCGTGCCGACCGCGAGCGCGCCGGCGAAGGCCATCACCATCGGGTCCAGCCCGCCCGAGAAGAGCGCGGCCGCCTCGCCGGGCATCATCGTCAGGATGCCCGTGAGCGTCCAGCGCGCGACGAGCAGGCCCGCGGCGCCGCCCGCGAGCGCAAGCAGCAGCGACTCGGTCAGCAGCTGCCGCACGAGCGACCAGCGGCTCGCGCCGATCGACAGGCGCACCGCCATCTCGGCCGACCGGGCCGAGGCGCGCGCGAGCAGCAGGTTGGCGATGTTGGCGCAGGCGATCAGCAGGACGAAGATCGTCACGCCGAGCAGGAAGATCAACGGCTGCTTCGCCTCGCGCGTGACGGAGCTCTGCCCGTGGTCGCCGGGCGTGAGCACCAGCGCCTTCTCCTTGAACCGGGCCATCGTCGCCTCGCTCATGCCCGTCTGCAGCGGCGCCTCCACGTCGTTCACGATGGCGTGGTAGATGCCGCCGAGCGAGGACGTCGCCTGGTCGAGCGTCACGCCCGGCTTGAGCCGCCCGAAGAGGTAGGCCCAGTAGGAGCGACGGTTGTCGAAGGCGGTGAAGCCGGGCTCCATCTGGGCCCGGAGGGAGATCGGCACGAAGACCCGCGGCTGCGAGCCGAGCGTCGTGCCCTCGAAGCCGCGCGGCGCGACGCCGACGATCGTCAGCGGATGGCCGTTGACCGTGAGCGTCTGGTTCAGCACGGCGTCACTCGCCTGGAAGCGCGTCCGCCAGTAGTCGTAGCTCAGCACCACGATCGGCGCCTCGCCGATCGTCGCGTCGTCGGCGGGGCCGATCAGGCGGCCGAGCGCCGGCGTCAGGCCGAGCACCTGGAAGTAGCTGCCGGAGACGAGCGTGCCCTCGCTCGACACGGTGTCGCCCTTGTAGGCGAGGTTCGCGCCGAACGTCCGGTGCGCCGCGATGCCCAGGAACGACGTCTGCTGCTTCTCGAGGTCCCGGAACATCGGGTAGCTGAAGACCTCGTCGCAGTTGCCGGCGTTGTTGCACGACTGCGAACCGGGCTTCGGGCCGGGGTTGGCGAAGTTCACCAGGCGGTCCGGTTCGACGACGGGCAGCGGCCGGAGCACCATGCGGTTGAACATCGAGAAGATCGCCGCGTTGGCGCCGATGCCCAGCGCCAGCGACAGGATCGCGACGACCGTGACGAACGGCGTCCGGAGCAGCATGCGGACGGCGAGCTTGAGATTGAGCATCGGTGTCTTTGACGGAATTCGGCGCCGCCACGTTTGGATGGGCGCCAGCGTTCGGAATCGGCCAGGTGACTCGGGCGTACACCCCATCCGGTGCTAAGATCCGTGAATATTGGAGCAAATCCGATGAAATCTGCCCGCGTCCTTCTCGCCTCATTATTGATCGTCGCTCTCGCTGCCTGCTCGAATCAGGCGCCGCAGGGGGCCTCGACGGCCGCGCCCACCGACGATCGGCCGTACCTCCTGGAGCGGGTCGATGACGCCGCGGTAGTGCAGCTCTACGCGGACGGGTTCGACGAGCTGCCGCTCAAGGACCGGACGCTCATCTGGCACCTCTACCAGGCCGCCATCGCCGGCCGCGACATCTACTACGATCAGCGTTACGCGCACGGCCTCGAGATGCGCGACGTCTTCGAGGCGGTCCTGCGTCACCCGAACGGCGTCGATCCGGCGACGCTCGAGGCCATCCGGCACTACGCGAAGCTCTTCTGGCTCAACAGCGGGCCCTACAACAACCTCACCGCGCGCAAGTTCGTGCTCACGTGCACGCCCGAGGCGTTCGCCACGGCCGCCACGGCGGCCGCGGCGGCCGGCGCGACATTCCCGACGCGACCCGGCGAGTCGCTCGACCAGCTGCTCGCGCGCCTGCGCCCGATGTTCTTCGACGCCAGCTTCGAGCCGTCGGTGACGACGAAGACGCCTCCGGCCGGCGAGGACATCCTGACGTCGAGCGCGAACAACCTGTACGCCGGGGTATCGATGGCGGACCTCGCGCACTTCGAGGAGCACTTCGGGCTCAACTCGCGGCTCGTCAAGCGCGACGGGAAGCTGACCGAGGAGGTCTACCGCGTCGGCGGCCGCTACGACGCCCCGATCCGCGAGATCGTCTCGCACCTCGAGGCCGCGATCCCGCTGGCGACCGAGCCGATGGCGAAGGCGCTGCGCGCGCTGGTGAAGTGGTACCGGACGGGCAACGCGCTCGACCGGCGCGCGTATGACATCGCCTGGGTGCAGGACACGGCCTCGCCCGTGGACACGATCAACGGCTTCACCGAGGTCTACGTGGATCCGCGCGGCGTCAAGGGATCCTGGGAGGCGCTCGTCTTCTACGTGAACCAGCACAAGACCGAGGACATCCGGAAGCTGGCGGCCGACGCGCAGTGGTTCGAGGACCACATGCCGTGGGCCGACGAGTTCAGGAAGGCGGGGGTGAAGGGCATCACGGCCAACGCGATCGACGTGGTCGTCGAGACCGGCGACGCGGGGCCGATCACGCCGATCGGCATCAACCTGCCGAACGACCAGTCGGTCCGCGAGGAGTACGGCAGCAAGTCCGTCTCGCTCGCCAACGTCAACGAGGCCTACGAGAAGTCGTCCGATCCCGGCTTCCGGCGCGAGTTCGCCTGGGACGATCAGGAGGCGGAGCGGTCCGCGAAGTGGGGCGGGCTCGCCGGCGACCTGACGACGAACATGCACGAGGTCATCGGCCACGCGTCCGGCCGGGTGGCGCCGCAGCTCGACGGCAAGCCGGAGCTGCTGCTCAAGGAGTACTACTCCGCGCTCGAGGAGGGCCGCGCGGACCTCGTCGGGCTGTACTTCCTCCCGGATCCGAAGCTGGCCGAGCTGGGCCTCGTCCCCGCCGCCGACCAGCCCGAGATCGTCCGGGCCGAGTACGAGGGCTACACGCGCAACGCGCTCGTGCAGCTCCGCCGGGTGCGCGAGGGCACCACGATCGAGGAAGACCACATGCGCAACCGCCAGATGATCGTCCGCTGGCTGATGGCAAACACGAAGGCGATCGAGACGCGGACGCGCGACGACAAGACCTACTACGTGATGGTGGACGCGGCGGCGTTCCGCGAGGGCGTCGGCCGGCTGCTCGCCGAGGTGCAGCGCATCAAGTCCACCGGCGACTACGCCGGGGCGAAGGCGCTCTTCGACGAGTACGGGATCCACTTCGACCCGGCGCTCCGCGACCAGGTCGTCCGGCGCGTCGAGGCGCTGCACCTGCCGTCCTACACCGGGTTCGTCATGCCCAGGCTCGAGACGGTGCCCGGCGCGAACGGCGTGATCATGGACGTGCGGATCTCGTACCCGCGCGACCTGACCGAGCAGATGCTGCGGTTCAGCGAGCTGACGCGCGCGACGCGCGAGGCGTTCCTCGCCGCGGACAGCCCAGCAGGTGGTCGTTGACCATCCCGGTCGCCTGCATGAAGGCGTAGCAGATCGTCGATCCGACGAAGCGCATGCCGCGGCGACGCAGCTCGCGGCTCATCGCGTCGGACGCCGGCGACGTGGCGGGCACGTCCCGCATCGTCTTCGGCCGGTTGCGGACCGGCGACCCGCCGACGAACTGCCACAGGAACCCGTCGAGGCTGCCCGCGTCGTCCTGGATGGCGAGCGCCGCGCGCGCGTTGCCGACCGCGGACTCGATCTTCAGCCGGTTGCGGACGATGCCGGGGTCGCGGAGGAGCGCGGCCTTCCGCCGGGCGTCGAACCGCGCGACCCGCGCGATGTCGAACCCGTCGAACGCCCGGCGATAGGCCTCGCGCTTGCGCAGGATCGTGATCCACGACAGGCCCGCCTGCGCGCCCTCGAGGATCAACATCTCGAACAGCCGGCGATCGTCGTGCACCGGTACGCCCCACTCCTCGTCGTGATACCGGACGTAGAGCGGATCGGTGCCGGCCCAGGGGCAGCGGGGCATCGCACGCGGCGGCCTAGCGGCCGCCGGCTTCCTTCAGCGACGCCTCGCGCACCGCGCGGAACTCGTTGCCCGGCTTCCACTGCGGCATCGCGTCCGCCTGCGCCACCCGGTAGCCCACCGCCAGCAGCAACTTCGCCTGCTCGGCGTACCCGCTCATGTCCCAGTCCGGCTTCACCTCGTCGGACGGCGAGTGGTAGTCGTTCGTCGTGTAGTCGTCCTTCTTCTCGCGGCCGTAGCCCTCGGGCTTGCCGATGTAGTCGATGCCCGCGTCGGTGCTGAGCGCCGGCACCCCGACCTTCGCGAAATTGAAGTGGTCCGACCGGTAGTAGAAGCCCTTTTCCGGCTCGGCGTCGGGCGCGAGCACGCGGTCCTGCTCCGCGGCGGCCGCACGCAGGTAGTCATCGAGGTCCGACGCGCCCAGCCCGACCACGATCACGTCCTTCGTGCGGCCCCACAGCGGCAGGTTGTCGTCCACGTTGATGTCGGCCACCGTCTTCGCGAGCGGGTACAGCGGAAACTTCGCGTAGTACTCCGATCCGAGCAGGCCCTGCTCCTCGGCCGTCACGGCCAGGAAGAGAATCGACCGTTTCGGCGCCGGCTGGATCTTCCTGAACGCGTCGGCCATCACGAGCAGCGCCGCCGTGCCGCTCGCGTTGTCCTCCGCGCCGTTGTAGATCGGATCCCCGTTCTTGGGCTCACCGATGCCGAAGTGATCCCAATGCGCCGTGTAGACGACGTACTCGTTCTTCAGCACGGGGTCGCTGCCCTCGAGCTTCGCCACGACGTTCTGCGAGTCGATGGTCCGCATCGACTGCCTGAACGACATCGACGCGGTCAGCCCGAGCGGCACCGGCTGGAAGTCACGGGTGTTCGCCTTCGCCTTCAGCGCCGTCAGGTCCTGCCCGGCCATCTTCAGGAGGGCGGTGGCCGCGTCCCACGACAGCCAGCCCTGGATCGCCGCGCGGCCCATGTTCTTGTCCGGCGTGATCAGGTCGAACCGCTCGCCGCCGAAGCCCTGGACGACGTTGTAGCCGTACCCGGCGCGCTCGGTCTCGTGCACGATGAAGACGGCCGCCGCGCCGAGCTCCGCCGCCTTCTCGTACTTGTAGGTCCAGCGCCCGTAGTACGTCATCGCCGGCCCGCCGAACACCGCGTCGTCCAGCTCGCCCGCGGCGTTGGTCACCGGCGGGTCGTTGACCAGGACGATGAGCGTCTTGCCCTTGACGTCCATCCCCTTGAAGTCGTCCCACTGGAACTCGGGCGCCTGCACGCCGTAGCCGGCGAAGACGATGTCCGAGTTCTCCACCGAGACCGTGTCGGCCACGTGCTGGCTGAACGCCACGACTTCGGCGTCGTGCGCGAACGCGTGGCTCTGGCCGCCCTTCTTCACGACGAGCGGCGTGAAGTCCGACGGCGTGATGCCCACGAGGGGCACCTTCTGCGTCCACGTGCCGTCCGGGTTGCCCGGCTGCAGGCCGATCGCCTTGAACTGGTCGATCAGGTAGTCGACCGTCTTCGTCTCGCCGTCCGACCCGGGCGCGCGCCCCGCGAACTCGTCCGACGCCAGCATCCGGATGTGCTGCAGCGCGGCGCCCGCGTCGATGTCGGGCAGGTCCGCGACCGTGGCCGGCGGTGGCGGCGTGGACGTGCAGGCGGCGGCGAGGACGAGCAGGCCGAGGGCAGCAGGGTGAAGACGCATGTCACGAGTATACCGACGATCATCCTCCTCCGCCCCGGCGTGGCGCACCGCCGCCCGCCGATCTAGAGTGAGCGCATGCCGCGCCTGCCCGCGATCCTGCTCCTGGCTCTCGTCGCCACGGCCCAGAAACCGGCCCTCTTCACCACGCCGTTCTCCCTCGACGAGATGCGCGACAAGCAGGCGGTGATCGAGACCACGATGGGGACGTTCGTGGTGGCGCTGCTGGCGGAGGCCGCACCGAATCACGTAGGCCACTTCATGGTCCGCGCGCGGGAAGGCGCCTATGTGGGGACGATCTTCCACCGCGTGATCCGCTACGGCATCATCCAGGGCGGCGACCCGCTCTCGAAGGACCCGGCGAAGGTCAAGGAGTACGGCACCGGCGGGCTGCGCGCGCTGAAGCGCGAGCCGAACGCGGAGCCGGCGACCGAGGGGGCGGTGGCGGCGGTGCTGGTGCCGGGCGAGCCGGACAGCGCCGGCGACCAGTTCTTCGTCTGCGCGACCGATCAGCGCGCGCTGGACGGCCAGTACACCGTCTTCGGCCGCGTGGTCGAGGGCCTGGACGTCGTGCAGGCGATCTCGGCGGTCGAGGCCGATGCCGACGGGCGGCCCGTCACGCGGGTCGCGATCACGAGCGTGACGATTCGCGACACCCCGCCACCGCCCGTGGTGCCGTTTGCCGACGAGACGCCGGCCGAGCTGGCGGCGCATCATGCCGTGATCGACACGACGCTCGGCGAGATCGAGCTGGAGTTCCTGACCGACGTGGCGCCGGAACACACCCGGGCGTTCCTGCAGTTTGCCCAGGCGGGGCTCTATGACGGCGTGCTCGTCCACCGCGTGGCGAAGGGGTTCGTGATCCAGACCGGCGCGATGGCGCATCGCCAGGCGCCGCTGACGGCCGCCCAGCAGACGGTGGTCCGCACGCTGCAGCCCGAGTTCAGCGCGACGCCGACGCTGCCCGGCATCGTGTCGATGGCCCGCGGCGAGGATCCGGCCAGCGCCTCGACGTCGTTCTTCATCTGCGTCGGCGAATGCCGGTCACTCGACAATCAGTACACGGCGTTCGCGCGCGTCGTGCGCGGGATGGACGTCGTCGAGGCGATGGAGGCCGTCGAGGTGGATGGGGAGACGCCGGTCACGCCGATCGTGATGCGCTCGGTCCGGGTGCGGTAGCCCGTGGGGGGCATGGGGGCCGTGGGGAAGGCCCGGGGGCCGTGGGGAGAGCCCGGCGGGCCGTGGGGAAAGCCCGGCGGGCCTTGGGGACGTGGGGCGCCGGGAGACGTGGGGAGAGCGGGGACTCCTCCTTTGAATCTGTCGGAAGTCCGGTCCTGCATCTGAAGCGCGTGGCGGCGAAACTGCCCCGCAACTTCCCCGGCTTTCCCCACGTCTCCCGTCGCCCCACGTCCCCATGGCCCGCCGGGCTCTCCCCACTTCCCCCAGGGCCCGCCGGGTTCTCCCCACGGCCCCCAGGGCCCCCACGTCCCCCAAAGATCAGAAGCCGACCCGGAACCCGATCTGCACGGTCCGCGGCGTCGTGCTCGTCGAGTAGCCGTTGAGGATCAGGAAGTTGGCCGACGCGATGTTGCCACTCGGGTTCGAGTAGTTGACCCGGTTGGTGACGTTGAACACCTCGACGAACGCGTCCAGTGTCCTCTGCGCTCCCAGCTGGAAGCGGTAGCCGGCGCGCAGGTCGAGCTTGAAGAACCCCGGGCCGTAGGCGCCGTTGCGCTTCGACTCGTAGTGGTCCACCGTGTAGGCGTTCTCGCCGGTTCCCGAGTAGCTGCCGGCGGCGAGCGGTTCGGACGAGGATCCGTTCCGGTCCGGGTCGATCGTGTTGTCGAACAGGCTGAACGGCGAGCCCGAGAGGGCGCGGGCCACCCAGCTGAGCGTCATGCCGCCGGTCCGGGGCACGAGCGCCGACCCGCTGATCACGAGGTTGTGCCGCTGGTCGAAGTTCGTCGGACCCTCGTTCAGCTCGAGGTGCATGTCGTCGAGCACCTGGAAGCCGCTCGTCGGCACGCCGCTGCCCGTCGTGTTGCCGCGCGAGTAGGACAGCGTGTACGACACGCGGGCGCTCCAGCGGTTCGCGTACCGCTTCTCGACCTGGATCATCAGCGCGTCGTAGTTCGTCTCGCCCCGGTTGACCGGGATCGTCACGTTGGTCGTGAACGGGTCGAACCCCGGGTAGGTCGTGGCGAGCGACGCCTCGGCGGCGTCGAGCGTGGCGCTGCCCTGGCGGACGAGTGGCGACGTCACCGCGGTCGTCGCCCGCAGGCCGGGGTTCAGGTTCAGGGACATCAGCAGGTCACGGGCCGCCGCATGGACGTAGTCCACGCTCACGCCGAGGTCCGTCCGGAGCTGGCGCGAGTAGCCGACCGTCACCTGGTCGGTGAACGGGCTCGTGCGGTCCGGGTTGTCCCAGCTCGCGCCGGAGTTGCGCAGCAGCGATCCGCTCGGGTACTGCGCCTCGACCAGCGCCCGGTTCACGAACGGGCCGTTGACGAGCAGCGGGTCGGTCGGGAACATCCCGTTGCGTGGACCCGAGTCCACCGCGGCCAGCGGGAAGTTGCGCGTGAACGACGTCGCGAACACCGTGTTGGTGTAGATGCCGCTGATCAGCTCGAAGTGCGTCTTGTCGTAGAACCGGCCGTAGCCGCCCCGGATGACGTCGCGGCCGTCGCCGTGCAGGTCGTACGCCACGCCGATGCGCGGCGCGATGTTGTTCTTGTCCACGGGGTAGTCGTTCGCGCTCGCGAAGAGCGGGTTGTCCACCTCGGGCGCCGGCAGCACCTCGATGTCGTGCCGGACGCCGAGGTTCAGCGTCAGCTTCGGCCCGATCTTCCACTTGTCCTGCACGAACCACGCGAAGTAGCGGGACGTGATCAGGCTTTCCGACCGGCCCCCGACCCGGATCGAGAACCGGTCGGGATAGGTCGCCGGATCGGCCGGGTCGAACGGGGCGTTGCTCCGGCCGAACGAGAAGGTGCCGTTGAGGTTGCCGTCGTTGAAGCTCCGCGCTTTCGAGTACTGATACTGCGCGCCCACCTTGATGTCGTGGTCGCCCTTCAGGTTCGGCACGAACCACGAGAGCGTGTCCTCGAACTGGTAGGCGTCGTTGACGCGCGACTGCGCGACGTTCGACTGCTGGTCGGTGAACGTCTGGAACGCCAGGGTCGGCTCGCACGCCGCCTGGTCGCGGCCGTTGCCGTTGTAGCAGGGGTTCCCGAACGAGACGTCCTCCTGCGTCCAGTTGAGCCGCACCGTGTTGACCTTGTTGTCGCCGAGCACGGACGTCCAGGTGCCGACCACCGTCTGGTCCGTGTCGTCCTCCTCGCGCGCGGCCGCCGGCGTGACCGACCCGATGATCTGGTTGAACTGCGGCGAGTACTCCCGCAGCCAGCGCACGCCCCAGGTGTTGCTCGCGTTCAGCTGGTTGTCGAACCGCAGTACCGTGTTCCAGACGCGCGTCTGCTCGGTCGTCGAGAAGTCCAGGTCGGGCCGGGCGTTGAACACGCTCGTGATGCCCTCGTCGATCCGGACGCGCTCGAGGCTGGCGAAGAAGTGCGCCTTGTCCCGCACGATCGGGCCACCGAAGGTCCCGCCGAACTGCTGCTCGGCCGTGTCGGGCTTCGTCAGGTCGTTCTGCTTCGCGAAGTAGTCCTTCGCCGTGAGGCTCGCGTCCTTGAAGAAGCTGAACGCCGAGCCGCGGAAGGCGTTGGTGCCCTGCTTGGTCACCGCGTTGACGATCGCGCCCGCCGTCCGGCCGTACTGGGCGTCGAACTGGTTCGTGATGACCTGGAACTCCTGCACGGCCTCGATCGGCGTCCGCGCCTGCGTCCCCGCGCGCTGCCCGATGACGTCGTCGTTGTTGTTCGCGCCGTCGAGCGTGTAATTGTTGTTGCGCGGATCCTGGCCGTTCACCGTGATCGAATCGGAGCCGAACGACTCGGTGCTGATCGTCGGCACGATGCCCGGGAGCAGGCCGACGAACCCGACGAAGTTGCGGTTGATCGACGGCAGCTCGACGAGCTCGCGCGACGTGATGTTGCCGCCCACCTCCTTCGACGTCACGTCCACGATGGGCGCCTCGGCGGTGACCGTCACCTCCTCGGAGACGCTGCCGACCGTCATCCGGACGTCGATCGTCGCCGTCTTCCCGATTTCGAGCACCAGGTCGCGGCGGGCGAACCGGCTGAAGCCCTGCAGCGTGCCGGTCAGTTCGTACGTGCCCGGCGGGATGCCGGTGATGAGATACGTGCCGTCCGCATTCGAGACGGTCTGGCGGAACATCCCCGTGTCCTGGTTCCGCGCCACGATGACTACGCCAGGAAGCACGGCTTCCTGCGCGTCGATGACCCGACCACGAATCTCCGTGGTTCCCTGCTGCGCCCATGCGGGCGTCGCGATGATGGAGCAGAGCACAAACAGACGGCCGATCAGGCGTCTCATACGCGGTCCTCGCTGACGATGGTGTGTGGTGGCCGGATTGCCGCACGGGCAGGGTTGGGGAAGCCCGCCCCGGATCGTCCGTTCCGCGTCACGCGCCAGACGATCCGTTACTTGAACTACGTATGAGTATCGATGCGGTTCCGAAAAAGTCAATGCCCGGGGGGCCGTGGGGCGTGGAGAACGTGGGGAAATCCCGGCGGGCCATGGGGACGTGGGGCGACGGGAGACGTGGGGAGGGCTGCTGGGCGACTCTGACGCCTCCTCTAGTGCTCCTCCTCGTCCTCCGTCCCCCCGGCCTGGCTTTCCCCGCGGTCTCCCGCCGCTCCACGTCCCCATGCCCCCCGGGCGTTCCCCAACGTCTCCATGCCCCCCGCGTCCCCCACGTCCTCGAAGGGCAGTCGATCCCCATCGTCCCCAAGGAGCACGTTCGCGTCCTGCAGGTTGTGGACGCCCGCGCCCAGCAGGCGGACCGGCCGGCGTGCCGCCTCGGTCCGGCGCAGCAGCGCGACCGCGCGCCGGGCAATCGCGTCGACGTCGGCCGTCGGCGCGGCGGTGTCGCTCCGGGTCACCGTCGTGAAGTCGCCGTAGCGCACCTTGATCGTCACCGTGCGCGCCACCAGGCCGCGGCGCCCGAGCCACGCCGCGTTCGCGCGCGCCATCCGGTCGATCTCCTCGCACATGCGGTCGAACTCGGTGAGGTCGTGCGAGTAGGTGTTCTCCGACGAAGAGGACTTGGCGGCGCGGTGGGGGGTCACGGGCCGGTCGTCGCGACCGGCCGCGAGCGCGAGCAGCCAGTCCGTCATGTTCCCGACCGCGGCGCGCAGCATCGCCGGGTCCGCGGCGCGCACGTCGACGAGCCGGGTGATGCCGCGTTCGCGCAGCCGCTTCGCCGTCACCGGTCCCACGCCCCAGAGCGCGTCCACGGGCAGCTGCTGCAGGAACGCCTCCACCCGTTCCGGCGCAATCACGGTCAGCCCGTCGGGCTTGCGCCAGGCGGACGCGATCTTCGCGAGGAACTTGTTCGGCGCGACGCCCGCCGACGCGGTCAGGCCCGTCGCCTCGCGGATCCCGGCCTTGATCCGCCGGGCCACGGCCACGCCGAGCGTCTCGCCCCAGGCATTCTCGGTGACGTCGAGGTAGGCCTCGTCGAGCGACAGGCCCTCGACGAGCGGCGTGACGCTGCGGAAGATGGCGAACACCTGCTGTGATACCGCGCGGTACTTCCGGAAGTCGGGCGGGACGATCTCGAGCGGGGGGCACAGGCGCTCGGCGCGCGCCATCGGCATCGCCGACCGCACGCCGTACTTCCGCGCCTCGTAGCTGGCGGCCGCGACCACCCCGCGCGACGCCGACGGGCCGCCGACCGCGACGGGCCGCCCGCGCAGCTCCGGGCGGTCACGCTGCTCGACCGACGCGTAGAACGCGTCCATGTCCACGTGGATGATCCGGCGCACGGGCGCCGGTCGGTCGTCACGGGGCGACATCTTTTTCATATGATGCCCATGCCCGCACGCCGTCTCCTGCCGATTGTCCTGGGCCTCGCCCTGGCCGCCGCCTGCGCCGGGCCCTCGTCCGACCCCGCGCCCGCCGCCACGCCGGCCGGGTCCCCGCCTTCGGCCGACCTCAGCCGGCCCGGCGAGACCCACATCCGGAACATCCGCCAGCTGACGTTCGGCGGCGAGAACGCCGAGGCGTACTTCTCGTTCGACGGGCAGTGGCTCAGCTTCCAGAGCACGGGCGATCATCCGTGCGACCAGATCTACACGATGCGGCTGGACGGCTCCGAGCGACACCTGGTCAGCTCCGGCAAGGGCCGCACGACCTGCAGCCACTACCTGCCCGACGGCGAGCACATCGTCTACGCCTCGACGCACCTGGCCGGCGACGCGTGCCCGCCGGTGCCGGACCCGTCGGCGGGTTACGTGTGGCCCATCTACGACAGCTACGACATCTTCGTCGCGAAGGCCGACGGCACGGACGTGGTGCGCCTCACCGACACGCCCGGCTACGACGCCGAGGCGACGGTCGGCCGTGACGGCCGGATCGTGTTCACCAGCACGCGCGACGGCGACATGGAGATCTACTCGATGAACGCCGACGGGTCGGACGTCCGCCGGCTGACGAACCTGCCGGGCCCGGACGGCGGCCCGTTCTTCTCGGCGGACGGGTCGAAGATCGTCTTCCGCGGCCGGCACCCGGCCGCCGGCGCGGAGCTCGACGACTACTTCGCGCTGCTCAAGCAGGCGCTGTGGCGGCCGACCGCGCTCGACGTGTACGTGATGGACCGCGACGGCAGTCACCTGACGCAGGTCACGAAGGACATGGGCGGCGCGAACTGGGCGCCGTTCTTCTCGCCCGACGGGAAGAAGATCATCTTCGCGACCAACTTCAAGAACCCGAAGGGGCCGAACTTCGACCTCTACCTGATCAACGTGGACGGCACCGGGCTCGAGCAGGTGACCTTCTCCGAGGAGTTCGACGGCTTCCCGATGTTCTCGCCCGACGGCACGAAGCTGGTCTTCGCGTCCAACCGGCACTCGGTGAACCCGCACGACACGAACCTGTTCATCGCCGACTGGGTCTGGTGAACCCGGCCGGCCGGTCCCCTCGTATTTATCCGCAGGGAGACGTGCCATGACCGATCCGATCGTCACCATCGAGCAGGACGACCGCGCCCTGGCGATGCTCACGCACCTGTCGGGCCTCGCCGGCTACATCATCCCGTTCGGCGGCGCCCTCGTGCCGGCCATCATCTGGATCGTGAAGAGCGACTCGCGCGTGATTTCCGGGATCGCGAAGCAGGCGCTGCTGCTGAACCTGGTCGTGTTCCTGCTCGTCGTCACCACCGCGCTGCTGTGGCTGACGCTGATCCTGATTCCGCTCGTGCTGGTCTTCTGGTTCGCGCTGTCGATCGTCGCGATCGCCCTGCCCATCGTCGGCGCGGTGAAGGCCAGCCAGGGCGACTACTACAGGTATCCGGTCGTCGGCATCCAGGCGTAGCGGCGGGCGCGATGTCGGTCTTCACGAATCCCGCTGGCGCCTCGAAGGCACAGGCGGCGGAGTACATCGCCGCCGTGCTCGGGCTGCTGGGTGACCGCGACCCGCTCGAGGTGCTGCACGCCACGCCGGCCGCGCTCGCGGCGGTCACCGATGCGCTGCCGGCCGCCGCGCTGGCGCGGCCCGAGGCCGAGGGCCAGTGGTCGATCCGGCATCTGGCGCAGCACCTGGCGGACTCGGAGCTGGTCTGGGGCTGGCGCGTGCGGCTCGTGCTCGCGCAGGATCGGCCGCCGCTCACCGGCTACGACCAGGACCGGTGGGCCGATCGGCTGCACTACGAACGCGCCGACGCGGTGCGCGCCGCGCGCGACTTCGCGATGCTGCGCGCGGCGAACCTGCGCCTGATCGAGGCCGCGTCACCGGCGGACCTCGCGCGCGTGGGCGTCCACGCCGAGCGCGGCGAGGAAAGCCTCACGCACATGATCCGGCTGTACGCCGGTCACGACCTGCTGCACCTCAACCAGCTCGAGCGCATCCGCCAGGCCGTGACCGGCCGCCGGTGACCGCCGGGCGCGTCAGCGCTCCGGCTGGAAGTTCACCGTCACGGTCATGATGACGGGCACCGGCTCGCAGTTGAGCAGCGTCGGCGTGAACGCCCACAGGGCGACGGCGTCGGCGGCGGCCTGCGAGAGGTCAGCGTTCGGATCGCGCAGCACCCTGACGTCCGAGACCAGCCCGTCCGCCCCGATGCGGCCTTCCAGGATGACGGTGCCGCCGACGTCGCCGCGCAGGTGATCGGGGTAGATCGGCTTCACGTCCCGGATCTTGCGCGGCTCCTTGACCTGCCCGCCCGTCGCGCCGGCGTCGCACGGCGGCGGCGCCACCGGGGTCGGCGGCGGCACGTCCGCCAGGGACCGGCCGAGGGGCGTCACGCCCGGGATGGTGGTCACGGTCAGTTCCTCCGAGAGCGATCCGATCTCGAGCGTGATGTCGCGCGTGGTGGCCGACTGCCCGCCGAGCGTGAACGACTCCATCCGGCGCTTGAACGCGGGCCGATCGGCCATGATCGTGTAGTCCCCCGGCGACAGGCGATCGAACGCATAGTGTCCGGCGGCGTCGGTGCTGGTCCGGTGCCTGGTGGCGTCGGTGGGGCCGATCAGCGTGACGGTCACGCCGGGCACCAGGCGCCCGGTCTCGTCCGAGACGCTTCCCGACAGCGTCAGCGGCGTCGTCTGGACCGCCGCGATCGGCGCGACCAGCGCGAACGCCATGACGGCGACCAGCGCGCGATGGCGCGGCGACGTCGCGTGGTGGTCGCGGCGCGCGTCGATCATCGCCGTCACGCGGTGCTCGAGGCTCGACGTCCGGGCCATCGCCGGCGCGGGCCATCCGGCCATCGACGTGCGCCCGAAGTCCTCGGCGACCTCCAGCAGGTGCCCGGCGTACTCGCAGCCGCCCACGCCCGATCGGAGCACGGCGTCGTCGCACGCCAGCTCGCTCTCGCGCGAGAGGGCGCGGCCGGCGAACCAGACGAGCGGGTTGAACCACCACGTCACGCGCAGGATCTCGGCGGCGAGACGGACGACCCCGTCGGCGCTGGCGACGTGCGCCAGCTCGTGCGTGAGGACGATGCGCAGCCGATCCGCCGACCAGCCGACCGCCTGGCGAGGCAGCAGCACCACCGGATGCCGGACGCCCCAGGCGATCAGCACGGCGGGCCGGTCCACCAGCCGTACGCGCACGGCGCGCCGCAGGCCGAGCGACCGGGCCGCCTCGGCCGCGAGGCGACGCAGGCGGTCGTCGTCGACGTCGCGGGCGGTCGCGGCGAGTCGCGACACGCGCCACAGGCCCACGCCGAGGCGCAGCGCGAACAGCGCCACGCCGGCCAGCCACAGGGCCATCACGGCCCGGAGCATCGCCGGCAGCCGGGTACCGGCCGCGAGCCCGGCGTCCGCGAGCGCGCCATCGGCCAGGCGCCAGCGCATCGACGTCGAGGGGGCCGCCGCGCCGCTCGCATCCGCGGCGTGGGTCGCGCCGGCCGCGGCCGGGACGGGCCCGTGGAGGAACGCACGGCCCGGCGCCCACGAGGGCAGGGCGACGGCGGCCAGCGGCGCGGCCAGGGCGCCGGCAATCGCCAGGGACAGGACCCAGTGCCGCAGCGAGGCGGACCGGGATCGCAGCAGCGCGGTCACGGCCAGGCCGGCGGCCAGGATCGCCGAGACCTTGAGTGTCGCGTCGAACAGGAAGTCGAGCGGGGTCACTTCGCACCGTCCTTTCGCGCCCGGGCCACGAGCGCGGCAATCCGCCGGAGTTCGGCTTCGGTGAGTCTGCGGCCGTCGGCGCCGAGCAACGCGCCGACGACCTGCTCGGTCGATCCGTCGAAGAACGTGTCCACGAGGTGCCGCAGCGCGGCGCGCCTCGCGGTCTGCCGCGGCAGCGCCGGCAGGTAGACGTATCGGAGGCCTTCCGCCTCGTGTCGGACGTGGCCCTTCTGCTCGAGAATGCGCAACTGGGTCCGCACCGTCGAGTCGGACGGGTCCCCCGGCAGCTCCGCGCGAATCTCCGCGGCCGTGGCGCGTGCGCGCCGGTACAGGACGTCCATGATCTGCCGCTCGCGGCGGCTCAGCGTGGCGTGTGGGGTCGAGGACATATGTGAAATTCCTAACGGGTCGTTAAAAAATTAACAGTACCGGCCGGAGACGTCAAGCGGGATTCGAGCCGGGCCTCGCGGGTCTTCCCGGGGCTCACCGGGCGCCGCCGGGCGCCCCCGGGATCAGTCGCGCAGCACGCCGGCCGGATCCACCGCGCTCGTCCGGCGCGCCGGAATCCAGCACGCGAGCGTCGCGACGGCCAGCAGGCCGATCGCCGCCGTCGCGTAGGTGGCCGGATCCCCCGTCGAGGTCTCGAAGAGGCGTGCCTCGAGCAGCCCGCTGAGCCAGCGGGCACCCACGAGACCCACCGCGGCGCCCAGGCCGACCACGAGCAGGCCCTGCCGCACGACGCGGCGACGCACCTGCGAAGGCCGCGCGCCGAGCGCGAGGCGGATCCCGATCTCGCGGCGGCCCTGGGCGACGACGAACGCCATCACGCCGTAGATGCCCGTCGCCGCGAGCGCGAGCGCCAGCGCGGCGAAGAGCGACAGCAGCGTCACGTAGAATCGCCGTTCCGCCAGGCGATTCCCGAGCAGCCCTTCCATCGTCGTCAGGCCTTCGACCGGCAGCGCGGGATCGAGACCGGTGACGGCCGCCCGCAGGCCGGGCGCCACCGCGTCGGGATCGCCCGTGGTGCGCAACGCGAGGAGCAGCGTGCTCGTGTCCGGGACCTGGGCCAGCGGCTGGTAGATCTCGGCCCGCGGCGCCTCGTCGAGACCGAGATGCCGCGTGGCCCCGACGACGCCGACGATGGTGATCGGCGGTTCGTCCTTCGACGTGCGAATCCGCTGGCCGACCGGTGCGAGGCCGGCCATGTGAAGGCGCACAAAGACGTCGCTCACGACGGCGACCGGTTCGGAGGAGGCGACGTCGGCGGCCGTGAACGTCCGGCCGGCCAGCACCGGAATACCCAGCGTCTCGAAATAGCCCGGCGTGACGGTGCGGCTGCCGGCGCCCTCGTTCGGCACGTCTTCCCGGCCGACCACCGTGAAGCCGGTCTGCCACTCCCAGAGCGAGAACGGAAGGGCGTTGGAGCCGGCGGCGTCCGTCACGCCCGGCAGCGCGCGCAGCCGCGCGGTGAGGTCCCGCCAGAAGCCAAGGCGCGACTCGGGCGTCTCGTACCGCGCCCGCGGCAGCGTGACCTGCGCGGTCAGCAGGTGATCCGGACGGAAGCCCGGCGCCTGGCCCAGCAGCGTCTCGAAGCTGCGGATGAGCAGCCCGGCGCCGGCCAGGAGCACGATGGCCAGCGCGACCTCGCCCGCGACGAGGGACGCGCGCAGGCGCTGGCGGCGGGCCCACGAGAGGCCGCCCGCCAGCTCGCGCGTGCCCGAGCCGAGGCCGCGCGCGACGGCGGCCGACGAGGCGACGAGCGCCGGGGCCAGGCCGAACAGGAGGCCGGTGAGGCCGGCGGCCGCGGCGGTGACCGCGAGCACCGGCCAGCGCACGCCAATCGTCTCCGGGGTCGGCAGCGTGTACGGCGGCGCCATCGCCACGAGCACGCCCACGCCCCAGATCGCGATGACCGTGCCGAACGCCGCGCCGGCCAGCGCCAGCAGCACGCTCTCGGTCAACGACTGCCGGGCCAGCCGCCACCGCGATCCGCCGAGCGCCGCCCGCACGCCGAATTCCTGCCGGCGCGCGGAGGCCTGCGCCAGCCGCAGGTTGGCGACGTTCGCGCAGGCGATGAGCAGGACGAAGAGTGCCACGCCCTGCAGCAGGCGCAGGCCCTCGGCCGCGCGCGACCCGAGGTCCGTGCGCAGGTCCACGACGTGGAAGCCGCGATCGGTGCGGCGGGCCGGATACGCCGCTTCGAGGTCCGCGCCGAGACGGGTGAGCTCCGCGCGCGCGTCCGCGACCGACCGGCCCGGCGCGATCCGCGCGAGGCCGCCGAGGAACCACGAGCCCATGTCGGCGCGCTGCGCCGGCGTCAGCGCGAACGGCTTCCACAGGCGGACGTCCTGCGGGAACGCGAACGCCGGCGGCATGATCCCGACCACCCGCCACGCCTCGTCATCGAGCGTGACGGTCGATCCCACGACGTCCGGTCGTCGTCCGAAGCGCGTCGTCCACAGCGCATGCGAGAGCACGACGACGTGGGCGTCCTCGCGCGCCTCGTCGGCGGTGAACACGCGGCCGGCCTCCGGCCGTGTCCGCATCACGTCGAAGAAGGACGGCGTGACCATCGCGCAGCGCAGCCGTTCGGGGTCTCCCGCGCCGGTCAGCGTGGACCGGCACGAGACGTCCAGCGCGAGCGTTTCGATCGACGTCGCTCGCTCCTGGAGGTACGTCACGTCGAACGGGTTGAGCACGCCGTGGTCGAAGTCGTACTTCCGGTGCGTCGCGTAGACGCGCACGATGCCGTCGGCGTCCGGATAGGGCAGGCCGCGCAGCAGCACGGCATGCACCACGGTGAACACCGCCGTGTTCGCCCCGATCCCGAGCGCCAGGGTGACGAGGGCGATCGCGGTGAGCCCGGGCCGGCGCCGGAACGATCGCAGCGCATGACGGACGTCCTGCGCGAGTGACGACAGCATGGATCTCCTCCCTGGTGGGTGCGTGACCGGCGCGTTGCCGCGCCTCACCGCGACGCCGTGCGCGAGCACGTCGGCCACGGTCCGCGCCCAGAAGGCCAGCGCGGCCGTCCGGCCGCGGCGTCGGGCGGCGCGCAGGCGGTCGGTGAACACCTCGACCATGTCGTCGCCGAACCGCGCGCGGAACGCCGACGGGAACGCCCGCAGGAGCAGGCGGTAGACGCGCACTTTCAGGCGCTCCGCAGGCTGTGCGCCGGATCCACGCGCATCGCGCGCCGCGCCGGGATCCAGCTCGCGGCAATCGACAGGACCACGAGGCCCGCGGCGGCCCAGGCGAACGCGCCCGGATCGAGCGGCGAGACGCCCACGAGCGTCGCGCGCATCGCCCGGGCGAGGACGGCCGCGCCGACCGCGCCGATCGCGCAGCCCGTCAGGGTCGGCAGGAGCGACTGCCAGAGGACCAGCCGGCCCACGCCGCCCGGCGTCGCGCCGAGCGCCAGCCGGATCCCGATCTCGCGCGACCGCGCCGCGACCAGCCACGAGAGCACGGCGAACGTCCCGCCCGCCGCGAGCGCCACCCCGATGGTGCCGAAGAGCAGCGCCGCCAGCGCTCCGAACGACCAGCGCTCCCAGCCGGCCGAGACCACGTCGGTCAGCAGCCGGTCGTCCACGAGCGGCACCGACCCGTCCAGGTCGCGCACGATCGATCGCGCCACGTCCATCTGCGGCGCCGGATCCCCGGACGTCCGGACGACCACCGTCATCGTCGACCACGTGTCGGTTCGGTACGGCAGGAACACCTCGGGTTCGGCCGGCTGGGTCAGGCGGGCGTGACGCACGCCGCGGACGACGCCGGAAACCTCGAAGGCCGACGCGCTGCCGTTGCCGACCTTCAGGCGGCGGCCGAGTGGGTTCGCGTCGCCCCACAGGGCGCGCGCCAGCTCCTCGTTGATGACGGCGCGATCGCGGTCGCCCGGCGCGAACACGGCGCCGCGCACCACCGTCATGCCCATCGCCGCGAAGTACCCCGCCGAGGCCATCCGGAATCCGGCATTCACCTGGCGCGCGTCGCCATCCGGTCCGGGCTCCGCGGTGACGGGGCTGGCGGTGTTGTTCAGCCCGCCCATCGGCAGGCTGGACACGATGCCCGCGGCGGTGTGGCCGGGCACCGCCGCCAGGCGATCCTGCAGGTCCTCGAAGAACGCGACGCGTGCCGCCGCGTCGGCGTAGCGGTCGCCCGACAGCGTCAGGCGGAAGCTGAGCGCGTGCGTCGGATCGAAGCCCGGGTCGATGTGCTGCAGGTGGACCAGCGTCTGCACGAGCAGCAGCGCGCCCACGACCAGCGGCGTGGCGAGCGCGACTTCCGCGAGCACCAGCATGGACCGGGCGCGCGTGGCCGCCGGGCCGTCGGTCTGCCGGCTGAACGCGCCCGGCACCGCGGCGCCCCGGCGGCGCGCGACCCGCAGGCCCGGCCAGGCGCCGCAGAGCAGGCCGGCGATCATCGACAGGCCGAACGCGTAGCCCAGCACCCGGGCGTTCACGGCCGCCGACTCCAGGCCCGGCAGGGCCACGGGCGCGCGCGCGACGACCACCGGGACCAGCAGCCACGCCACGAAGACGCTCAGGAGGCCGCCCGCCACGCCGACCATCGCGCCCTCGAACAGGACCTGCCGCCCGAGTGCCCACCGGCTCGCGCCGAGCGCGGCCCGCACGGCCAGTTCCATCCGGCGCCGGCTCGTCCGCGCGACGTGCAGGTTCACGACGTTCGCGCAGGCGAGGAGCAGGATGAGCAGCGCGGCGGTGAGGAAGAGCCAGAAGATCGGCCGCGTGTCGCCGACGAGCTGCTCCTTGAGCGGCAGGACGACGAGCGGCGCGCCCGCGTTCGTCTCGGGATGCTCCTCGGCGAGCCGCGCGCCGATCGTCTCCATCTCGGCGCGCGCGGCGGCCAGCGTCACGCCGTCCGCCAGGCGCGCGATCACGCGGAAGCGTCGCGCCCCGCGGTCCGTGGCCATCGTGCCGGTGATCCGCACCGGACTCCAGTAGTCGGCGGTGCGGTACCAGTACGGCTCCGGGTGCATCAGGTCGGCCGGCATCACGCCGATGACGCGCCGGGGCTGGCCGGCGAGGGTGATCAGGCGGCCGACCACGCCCGGGTCGGCGTGGAACCGGCGGGTCCACAGCCCGTGCGACAGCAGGATCGGCCGGTTGGCCGTGTCGGTCGCGTCGGCCTCCGTGAACACCCGGCCGAGCAGCGGGCGGGCCTCGAGGACGTCGAAGAACCCGGGCGTGACGATCGATCCATGGAGCTCGACCGGGTCGCCCTCGCCGGTGAGGGTGCCGAGCGAGATGTTGTAGGCCGCGATGGCCTGGAAGCTGCGACTGCGCTCGCGCCAGTCCAGGTAGTCGGGAATCGAGTTCACCGCGCCGGAGCCGTCGGGATAGCGGCCCGTCCAGATGAGGACGATGCGGTCCGCGCGCTCGAAGGGCAGCGGCCGGATGACGGTCGCGTCGACGATCGCGAAGAGGGTCGTGTTCGCGCCGAGGCCCACGGCCAGCATGGCCGCGGCCGTGAACAGGAACGCGGGGCGGCGCACGAGTGCGCGCCAGGCGCCGCGAACGTCGGTGGCAAGTGATCGCATGAGAGTGCCTCGTCGGGTGGGAATACGGTCGGAACGCACCGGCGCGCCACGATGACGCGCGGCCGCGCGACGCTCGGCCAGGCCGCTCGCGACGGTGTCGATGCCGACCCGCAGCCATCCCGCCAGCGCCGCGGGGCGTCCCGTGCGGCGGGCCGGGGCGAGTCGATCGACGATCGCGTCCGCGAGGTCGTCCCCGAACCGCGCGCGAAACTCGCGCGGGAAGGCAAGAAGCAGCAGGCGGGCGAACCGGCGGGCGGCCCGTGAGGTCGTCACGTTCGCACCCACCGCTTCGACTTCGCCTCGGCCACGAGCGCCTCGAGCCGCGCGGTCTCGGCGGCGGCGACGCGCCGGCCGAGCGCCGTGATCCGGTAGTAGCGCCGGCGCTGGTCGTCGAGGTCCGGCGCGGGCCGCCGCGCGGACTCCTCGATCAGGCCGGCGTCGAGCATCGCCTTGAGCGATCGGTACAGGTTGCCCGGCTCGATCCGCATCCGCGCCGCCGTCCGGCCCGCGATGTCCTGCGTGATGCCGTAGCCGTGCCGCTCACCGTCGGCGAGCGAGAGCAGGATCTGGAAGTCCACCGGCTTGAGGGGCAGGTAACGGTCGAGGTCGATCGATCGGGGCGGCATGGTGACTCCGGGAGGTTGGACGAGCAGCCGGGCAATGTGGTTGGTCTGATTGTAATCGAATAAATCACAATGTGGAGGCCGTGGGGCCATTGGGGGGCATGGGAGATGTGGGCAGAACCCCGGCGCATGGGGGACGTAGGGACAGCCCGAGGGCGTGGGGCCGTGGGGCGACGGGAGGGCGTGGGGAGATCTTGTGGTCGTTCAGGTCTGCTCTTTGCTGTTTCTCGGCAGTCTTCGATGCGTTCGACCCAGAACCAACCTGCCTTCCCCACGGCTCCCGTCGCCCCACGTCCCCATGGCCTTCGGGCCCTCCCCACGGCCCCCACACCTTCGGGCCCTCCCCGCGGCCTCCAGGCACCCGGGGTGATTCCCCCCACGGCCCCCAGGATTCGTCACGCGCTCGTCGAGACCCGTCCCTCTTTGCGCCGCGGCGCCGTCGTCGGCTGGCTATACTGCCGGCCATGTCCCGCATCTCGAGCCGTTCGGCGATGGTCGTGGTCGTGCTGCTGCCCGTCCTGGCCGCCGCGGGTCTGTCGGCGCGGGCGACGACGAACTGGGCCCGGTTCCGCGGGCCGAACGGCTCGGGCCTGTCGGAGGCGACCGGCGTGCCGACCGAGTTCGGCCCGGCGAAGAACCTGGTCTGGCGGCTGCCGCTGCCCGTTGGCTACTCGTCGCCCATCCTGCTCGGTGACCGCATCTACCTGACCGGCGTGCGCGACCAGACGCTGCTGACGATGGCGATCGATCGGGTGGCTGGGAAGGTGATCTGGGAACGGCCGGCGCCGGCCCGCGCGACGGCGCCCGTGGACAAGCGCAACAACCCGGCGTCGCCCAGTCCCGCGGTCGAGCCGGGCGGGGTCTACGTCTTCTTCCACGACTACGGCCTCATCGCGTACGACGAGGACGGCGCCGAGCGATGGAAGGTGCCGCTCGGCCCGTTCGACAACATCTACGGCATGGGATCGTCGCCGGTCATCGTCGGCAACCTGATCGTCCTGGCGTGCGATCAGAGCACGGGGTCGTTCCTGCTGGCGGTGGACAAGCGCACCGGCCGCGAGGTCTGGCGCACGCCGCGGCCGGAGGCGAAGAGCGGCCACGCCACGCCGATCGTCTGGCGCGCGCCCGACGGGAAGGACCAGATTCTGCTGCCGGGGTCGTTCCTGCTGACGGCCTACGATCCGTCGAACGGCGAGCGGATCTGGTGGGTGCGCGGCCTGTCGTTCGAGATCAAGTCCACGCCGGTGATCAGCGACGGCACGCTCTACATCAACGGCTACGGCGCGCCGGAGAACGACCCGGGCCGGAAGATCGACGTGCCGGCGGCGGAGACGATCTGGCAGGCGACCGACACGAACGGCAACGGGACGATCGAGAAGCCGGAGTTCCCGAAGTACTCGGCGGCGTTCTGGTTCGACGTGGCTGACCTCGATCGCAGCGGGTCACTCACGACCGACGAGTGGGAGTACTACCGCGCGGCGCTCGACTCGGAGAACGGGATGATTGCGATCCGGCTCGGCGGGACGGGCGACATGACCGAGTCGGCGGTCCGCTGGAAGTACCAGCGCGCGGTCCCGCAGCTGCCGTCGCCGCTCGTGTTCGAGCACGTGCTCTACATGGTCAACGACGGCGGCATCGTCACGACCTTGAACCCGGAGACCGGAGCGCTCATCAAGCAGGGCCGGCTCACCGGCGCGCTGGGTGCCTACTTTGCGTCGCCGGTGGCGGCCGACGGCCACCTCTATTTCGTCAGCCAGCTCGGCGCGGTCGCGGTGCTGCCGCCGGGCGGCGACCTGACCCCGGTGGTCGTCAACGACCTCAAGGAAGACGCCTACGCCACCCCGGCGTTTGCCGACGGCCGCATCTACGTGCGGACGGTCGAGGCGCTGTACGCGTTCGGCGGCGCCGCCGGTCAGTAGCGCCGCGTTCGGCGGCGCCGCCGGTCAGTAGCGCAGCACGCGCAGGCCGGGGACGCGCGAGAAGTCCTTCACGTTCCGCGTCACGAGCGGCGCGTCGTCGATGAGCGCCGCGGTGGCGATCAGCAGGTCGACGGCCGACAGGCGGTGGTTCGTCCGTCGCGTTGCGGCGAGCGTCCGGGCGTAGACGCCGGCGAAGCTGTCGCCGGGGTGCACGACGAGCAGGCCCGAGAGCAGCCGGTCGAGCATCTCGTGCTCGCCGAGCGGCTGCCGCGCGAGTTCCGCGCCGGCGCGCAGCTCGCAGACGACGTGCACGGACACGGCGAGGATCTCGTCGTCGTCGAGTGTCTCCATGAAGTCGAGCGCGCCGCCCGGCCGCCCGCGGGCCGTCTCGCGGAGCAGATCAACCACGAACGACGTATCCAGGTGGAGCACGGCGGGTCAGCGGCGGGCGGCGCGCGCGGGGCTGGAACGGCGCCCGCGCACCTCCGCCTCGATCGCGTCGAGTGTGTCGGCACCGGGATGCAGGCCGGCCAGGACGGCGCGCAGTCCGCCGACCGTCGGCCGCTTCCCGAACTCGCGCTTGATCACCTGCGAGAACGACTCGCCGGCCCGCTTGCGCCGGGCGAGGATGCCGTAGGCCTCGACGTCGATCGTGATGGTCTTCACGGCCATGCACTTATCGTGCACTTAGATGCCGGCTCCGTCAACCCGGGGGCGCGGCATTGCCTCTTATTACGAATTTCGATATAACCGGCCTGCAGCACAGCCCGTGGCGCGACCTTCTTCCCGTGAGCCGCTCGCCTCGCTCGGGACCTTTTCCGAGGTCGGCTTCGGCATTCTCGTGGCCCTGGCCGAGGGGCCGAAGCACGGCTACGCGATGATGCAGGACATCGGCTCGATGACCGGGTCCGCGCCCGGGCCGGGCACGCTCTACGCGGCCATCGCGCGGCTGGAGCAGCGGCGGTGGATCGAGCCGGTGCCGTCGGAGGATCGCCGGCGGCCCTATCGCCTGACGACGGCGGGGCGGCGCGTGCTGCGGGCGCGGCTCGAGGCGCTGCGGGCGATGACGCGCATCGCGCAGGCGCGACTGGGGGAAGCATGACGCCGGGAGGTGCCGCGCGATGACGGCCATGCCCGGCGGATCCCCGCGCGCCAGGCGTCTGGCGGTTCGCGTCCTGCACGGCTACCCGCGCCGCTGGCGCGCGCGCTATGGCACGGAGATGCGCGCGCTGCTCGACGAGATGCCCGTCACCTGGCGTCAGGTGGCGGACCTCGGCGCCGGCGCCGTCCGCGAGTGGCTCTCGCCGCGCGTGTTCGGCTGGCCGGCGCGGTCGGCGGCGGGGCGGGTACAAACGGCCCGCGCGCTCAAGTTCTTCGGCGTGGCCTACGCGCTCGACGTGGCCATCTACCTGCTGTTCTCCCGGGAGACGACGCCGGACGCGGGCTGGACCGCAGTCCTCGATCCGGCGGCGACGGTGCTGATGGCCGCGTTCACCGCGCGGATGGTCGTCGGAATCCTGGCTTGGCGCCGCCGGCCGCGCTGGCTTGGTCGTCAGCGATGGCTGGCGCGACTCGGGAGCGCCGAAATCGCGTTCTGGTTCGTCGCGCTGGCCGTCCGGACCGCGCACGACCGCATCGAACCCATTCCGGACTATCTCAGGAACCCGGCCGCCCACGTTCTCTTCACGCACGTGAACGTCTTCGTGCAGGCGCACATCCTCTTCATCTGCTCGAGCCTGACGCGCCGGCTGAACCGGGTCGCGATCTCCTCCGTGAAGCGCGGCGGCCGCGGTTTCCTCTTCAAGCTGCCCGGCCGGAACGACTAGCCGACACCCGGCGCGTCCGCCGCGCGCCGCCCGTACTAGAATTCCCTCGTGGCGAAACGCAAATCGAAGTCCCCGTCCCTCTTTGATCTCCCGTCCGATGGCGACGTCATCGCGCGGCCGCCGGCTGGCGGCAGTGGTGGCGGCGGTGGTGGCGGCGACGAGGCTGTCGCGCTGCACGACGCGGCGCAGGAGCGCTACCTCAACTACGCGCTCTCCGTGATCACGTCGCGCGCGCTGCCCGACGTCCGCGACGGCCTGAAGCCCGTCCAGCGCCGCATCCTCTACACGATGTGGCAGCAGAACCTCACCGCGGACGCCAAGCACCGCAAGTGCGCCAAGGTCGTCGGCGACGTGATGGGCAACTACCATCCGCACGGCGACGCGGCGCTCTACGAGACGCTCGTCCGCATGGCGCAGCCGTTCTCGCTGCGCTACCCGCTCGTGGACGGCTCGGGCAACTTCGGGTCGCTCGACGGCGACGCGGCCGCGGCGATGCGCTACACCGAGTGCCGTCTCGCGCGCATCAGCGACGAGCTGCTCACCGAGATCGACCAGGACACGGTCACCTTCCGGCCCAACTACGACGGCACGCGCGAGGAGCCGGTCGTCCTGCCGGCGCGGATCCCGAACCTGCTGGTCAACGGCGCCACCGGCATCGCGGTCGGCATGGCGACCAACATCCCGCCGCACAACCTCGGCGAGGTGTGCACGGCGCTCGTGAAGATGATCGACGCGGGCATGGAGCTCACGAGCGTCCAGCTCTGCAAGTGGATCAAGGGGCCGGACTTCCCGACCGGCGGCGAGATCATGAACACCGCCGCCGAACTCAAGGAGATCTACAAGACGGGCTCGGGCACCGTGCGCATCCGCGCCACGTGGGAGGAGGGGCCGTCCTCGCGCGGCGGCAAGACGATCTACATCACGAGCATCCCGTACACCGTGAACAAGGCCGCGCTCGTCGAGCGGATCGCCGAGGTCGCCCTCTCGCGCAAGCTGCCGCACCTCGTGGACGTCCGCGACGTGTCCACCGACGACGTGCGGATCGCGCTCGAGCTGAAGTCGGACGCGGACAAGCGCCTGGTGATGGCGTACCTCTTCAAGCACACGCCGCTCCAGTCCACGTTCCCGGTCAACCTCACCTGCCTGGTCCCCACCGAGAACGCGGAGGTGGGCAAGCCGGAGCGCCTGGAGCTGCACCAGATCCTCTGGCAGTTCCTCCACTTCCGCCTCGAGGTCGTCCGCGCGCGCCTGCGCAACGAGCTCGAGGGCCTGAAGCGGCGCATCCACATCCTCGAGGGCTTCGAGGTCGTCTTCGACGCGCTCGACGAGATCCTGAAGATCGTCCGGAAGTCCGACGGCAAGGCGGACGCGGCCGAGAAGATCATGAAGCGGTTCTCGCTCGACGCCGAGCAGACCGACGCGATCCTCGAGCTGAAGATCTACCGCCTCGCGAAGCTCGAGATCCTCGTCATCCAGAAGGAGCTGGCGGACAAGCGCCGGCGCGCGAAGGAGATCACCGGCCTGCTCAAGCGCGACGAGGATCTCTGGCAGATCGTCCGCGGCGAGATCGAGGAGATCCGGAAGACGTACGGCGATGCCCGCCGGTCGATCATCACCGGCGAGGCGCCCGAGGAGGAGTACTCCGAGGACGACTTCATCATCGCCGAGGACAACGTGGTGATCGTCACGCGCGACGGGTGGGTCAAGCGCCAGAAGGAGGTCAAGGACATCGCCTCCACGCGCGTCCGCGAGGGCGACGCGGTGCTCGCCGTGCTGCCCGGCAGCACGCGCGCGACCGTCGCGTTCTTCACCAACCTCGGCACGGCCTACACCACGCGCATCGCCGACGTGCCGGCCTCGACCGGCTACGGCGAGCCGATCCAGAGCCTGTTCAAGTTCAAGGACGGGGAGAAGGTCGTGGGCGCGTTCAGCCTCGACCCGCGGCACATCGGCACGATCACCGCGAAGTCCCCCGAGGACCCGCCGCCCGTGCACGCGCTCGCGGCGACGAGCGATGGCTACAGCCTGCGGTTCTCGATCGCGCCGTTCCTCGAGCCGAGCACCCGCGCCGGCCGCCGGTTCGCGCGCGTCGCCGACAAGGCGGAGATCGTCGGCGTCGTGACCATCCAGGGCGGCGAGACCGTCATCGCCGCCACGCGGCAGGCGCGCGCCATGCTCTGCAAGGTCGAGGAGATCAACTTCCTGGCCGGGCCGGGCCGCGGCGTGATCCTGATCAAGCTGCAGCAGGACGACGACCGCCTGCTGGGGTTCATCGCGTCCACGGGGGACCGGGACCTGATGGTCGTCGAGACGTCGCGAGGCGCCGAGCAGACGATCAGCACGGCCAAATACGGCGTCACCGGCCGCGGCGGCAAGGGCCGCGAGCTGCTGCAGCGCGGCCAGTTCACGCGCGTCGTGCCGAGGGGGACGGGTCAGTTTTCCGCGGATTCGTCCGGATCTGTGGAAAACTGACCCGTCCCCCTATAATGTCCCCCCGGACTGTGGAGGCTATTGCATGCGTGTGCTTACCGGACTCATGACGCTGGTCTTCAGCGTGCTCGTCGCCGTGACCGTCGTCGTCGCGCAGGATCCCCCCGCGCAGGGGCGGAACCCGACCAATCTCCAGGTGCTGCCCAAGGACATGACGGGCCGCCAGGTGTCGGCCATGATGCAGAACATCCGCCGCTCGCTCGGCGTGCAGTGCGATCACTGTCACGTGGGCGGCCCCGCGGACCGCGCCAAGGACGACAACCCCAAGAAGGAGATCGCCCGCAAGATGATGCGGATGGTCAACAATCTGAACGAGATGATGGGCGGCACGACCGAGGAACCGAAGGTCACCTGCTTCACCTGTCATCGCGGCGCGCTCAAGCCGCTGACGGCGGCGCCCGAGGGCGGCGGCTTCACCAACTAGCGCCAGGCGCCTCGGCGCGTCCCGGGTGACCGCCCGGCGGCGCCCGCCTCGCGTGGACCCGGCGGGAGGGGCGGCACCATCGCCCGTCCCGCCGCCTCCGCGCGCCGGCCGCCCCGCCCGTTCCACCCGCGGCGCGCGACCGCCTCGCGCCGTGTCCACCATCCATTCCCGACCCAGATCGCGACGACCCTGACATGTCTGTGATGCGCAAGGCCCTGCTGTGGGCATCGACCAACGCCTGGATGCGCGACCGCGCGACCCGGACCGGCTTCGTCCGCCGCTCCGTCGTCAAGTTCATGCCGGGCGAGACCATCGAGGACGCCATCACGGCGGCGCGCGCGCTGCCGCCCGGCGTCACCACGATCTTCACGCGCCTCGGCGAGAACCTCGCGAAGATCGACGACGCGAAGGAGGTGAGCGATCACTACCACCGCGTGATCGACCTCATCGCCGAGTCCGGCCTCGACGCGCAGATCTCGGTCAAGCCGACGCAGCTCGGGTACGACCAGGACCCCGACGTGTGCTTCAACTACTGCGCCGACCTGCTCGAGCACGTCGATCGGGCGAACAACTTCTTCTGGCTCGACATGGAGAGCTCGCCGTACGTGGACGGCACGATCGCGCTCTACCGGCGCCTGCGCGAGCGATCGCCGCGCGTCGGCATCGCGATCCAGGCCTACCTGCGGCGCACGGCGAAGGACATCGAGGACCTGCTGCCGCTCGGCGCGGCAATCCGGCTCGTCAAGGGCGCCTACCTGGAGCCGCCCGACGTCGCGTTCCCCGAGAAGAAGGACGTGGACGAGAACTTCTTCACGCTGTCATGCCGCCTGCTCGACCCCGAGGCCGACAAGCCCGGCGCGCTGCTCCACATCGCGACGCACGACATCCCGCTGCAGGAGCGGCTCCAGAAGGTCATTGCCGATCGCCACATTCCGGCGACGCGGTACTCGATGGCGATGCTCTACGGCATCCAGTCGGGCCGCCAGGCCAGCGCTCGGCGGCGCGCACGTGCCCATCCGCTGCCTGATCGAAGCACGTGCGAGTACTGGTTCCCTGGCATGCGCCGGCTGGCCGAACGGCCGGCCAATGTGGTTCGTCGTGAAGAACATGTCTGGGGGCTGATCACCAGCTGATGCCGAGGAGCCTTCCACCACTTCTCCTGGGATCAGGGCGGCGGCGGCGGCGTCTTCGGCGGTGGGGCAGGGATGACCGGCTCGCCCAGCGCGGCGGCCGCCGCGTCGTCGAGCTGCAGGATCACCCGCGCGGCCTCCTCCATCAGCCGCGAGCCGATGCCTTCCGGCGGCCTTGCCCCACCGGTCGATGAGTTGGTCGTAGGCGGGCGGGTCGCGCCCGAGCTATCGTAGAACGCGGCGGCTTCCAGCCAGCCCGAGAGAATCTCGCCGGCGCGGCACGCGATCGCCGCTGAGGCCCACGAGCGAGCCGAGTTCCTGCTGCAGCGCGGTCCAGGCCTGCTCGATTGCCGGCAGGCCCGACACCGGGCCCGTCTCGCGCAGGGCGGCCAGCGCCTCGACGAACGACGCGCGGTCCCGGTCGTTCAGCGCCCGCCGGACGGGGATCGAGAGCTGCTACCGCTCGATCAGGCCGGCGTCCTGCAGGTAGCCGCCGTCCACCTGCAGCGCCGTCCCTCCTCGAGCTGGAACTTGTCCAGCGCCTGCCGGATTGGGTACGGCGTTGCGGCGGAACGCGCAGGGTATCGGCCATCGCGGAAGTTCTCACGGTGCCGGCCGGTCCTTGATTCCGCGGCCAGGCGGGTCGAGCTTCCCTGTCCAGTTTGACGTATTCGCGGACTGGTGGGGTGGCTGTTCGGCCGGCCTCGCAGGTGCCCTGCCCTGTAACGGCGAGGCTCGCGCGCTCGGATTCGCGGGCGGGCGATCCGGCCGGATCGCCGCCTGGTCCCGACGTGCCGGGCCCGCCCCGGGGTGGCGGGGGAGGTGGACGACCAGTGGCACAGCCGGGCACGCGCATCGAGACGGACAGCATGGGGCAGATCGAGGTCCGGGCGGACCGTACTGGGGCGCCCAGACCGAGCGATCGCTCCACCATTTCAGCATCGGCGGCGAACATCATCTGCCCTACGATCCGCGCGCTCGGCATCCTCAAGAAGGCGGCCGCGCTGACCAACGGCGAACCAGGGCACGCTGCCGGCCGACCAGGTGGATCCATCACCCGCGCGGCCGACGAGGTGATCGAGGGCCGGCTCGACGCGCACTTTTCCGCTCTTCGTCTGGCAGACGGGGTCCGGTGCACCCAGACGAACATGAACGCGAACGAGGTCATCTCGAACCGCGCGATCGATATGGCGGCACGATGGGTTCGAAGAAACCCATCCACCCGAACGACCACGTCAACCGTGTCAGTCCTCGAACGACACGTTCCCGACCGCGATGACATCGCCGCCGCCGAGGAGACCGTGCGGCACCTGCTGCCGGCCGTCCGCGCGCTCCGCGACACGCTGGCCGCGAAATCCGCCGCGACGATGGCCGTCGTCAAGGTGGGACGGACGCACCTGCAGGACGCCACGCCGCTCACCCTCGGCCAGGAAATCTCGGGCTGGGTCGCGCAGCTGGATCTCTCCGTCGGTTTCGTCGAGAGCACGCTGCCGGCCGTCTACCAGCTCGCGCTCGGCGGCACCGCGGTCGGCACCGGCCTCAACACGCATCCCGAGTACGCCGAGCGCAGCGCGCGCCAGATCGCCGCGCTCACGGGCCTGCCGTTCACCTCCGCACCCAACAAGTTCGCGGCGCTCGCCGGCCACGAGGCACTCGTCGCGCTGCACGGCATGCTCAAGACGCTGGCCGCGACGCTGATGAAGATTGCCAACGACGTGCGGTGGCTCGCGTCGGGCCCACGGTCGGGCCTGGGCGAGATCACCATCCCGGAGAACGAACCCGGCAGCTCGATCATGCCCGGCAAGGTGAACCCCACGCAGTCCGAGGCGATGACGATGGTCTGCGCGCAGGTCATGGGGAACGACGTCGCGGTCAACGTCGGCGGTGCGTCGGGCAACTTCGAGCTGAACGTCTTCAAGCCGCTCATCATCCACAACGTCCTGCAGAGCCTGCGTCTGCTGGCCGATGCGTGCGCGAACTTCGATCGGTTCTGCGCGAGCGGCATCGAGCCGAATACGGCGCGGATCCGCCACAACCTCGAGCAGAGCCTGATGCTCGTCACCGCGCTCAACCCGCACATCGGCTACGACAACGCCGCGAAGATCGCGAAGAAGGCGCACAAGGACGGCACGACGCTCAAGGACGCCGCGGTCGCGCTCGGCCTGCTGACGCCCGCGCAGTTCGACGAGTGGGTCGTCGCCGAGAAGATGACGCGGCCGGGCGACTGACGCGGGGCTTTGGAGGGCGTGGGGCCCGGGTAGCCAGTCGGGGGCTCTGGGGGACGCGGGGAAACCCGCGGGGGCCATGGGGACGTGGGGCGCCGGGGGCACGTGGGGAGGGCGACCGAGGGCGGCCGGCTCGTCGCTGAGCCGCCGCGCGATCAGGGATTCCGGCGCGCCTGCACGGCCTGGCACTCGCCGAATCCCTTGCGGAATCCCCAGGTGAGGAAGTTCGCCCGCATCTGCCCGTCCTCGTGGATGGCGTCCGCCATCTGCCGGCCGCCCAGCAGGAACATCGCGACCTGGCCTTCGCCCAGCGGCTCGATGCTCTGAATCAGCAGCACTGCCTGCGAGCCGCCGGCCTTCCGTCGCACGACGTCGCCGAGCACCGCGCCCGCGAAGCAGTCGGCCAGCATCTCGCCGCGGTACCGGCCCGCAATGGTGGTCGGATCCGTCAGGCCGAGCTGCCGGTCGACGGCGTGTCCGACCTCATGCGCCACCACCGTCATGGACGCGTAGCCTCCGCTCGTGCCGTTCGAGTCGGCCACGACCTTCTGGAGGCGCGCGAGGAACACGACGTCGAGATACACGTCGTGGGTCTCCGGGCAATAGAACGCGTTGTCGGGGGTCCGCAGGCAGCTGAGCGGCGGCATCGTCGGCGTACCGAAGAGGGGTGCCGTCCAGCCGTAGTACTTCAGCTCCGGCGCGACGTACGTCATCCGCGCGGCGGCGAACGTCCTGGTCCAGATGTTCGTCAACGCCGTGCCGATCGGGTTGATGGCCGCGATGGTCGATCGCACCTGCGCCTCGGTGACGTCGTGGGTCATCAGCCGCTTCAGGTCCTGGCAGCGCTCGGAGTCCGGCGCCCCGAGACAGGTCCGGTTCGTCTCCGCCGCGCGCTCGAAATCACCGAGGTAGGTCTTCCACGGCACCTTGTCCAGGGCGTCCCAGTCGAAGTTGGCCGGCGGCGGCGGCGCCGTGGTCTGAGGGGGTGTCCCGGGGCGGCCAGCCGGGCCACCCGTGATGGACACGGCCGCCGTCGTGCGACTGGCGCCGCCCCAGCTCAGGGTTGCCGCGAGCAGGGCGCCGGCGACGAGTGGGTGACGAAGCCAATCCGCGCCGGAGCCGGCCATGTGGGAACCCCCGGAGCGACATTGTAGGGGCGGGGAACCCTTATTTGTCTGACTTCGTCTAACATATCCCGATGCCCCCGACGACCCTTGGTGAGTTCGAACAGCTCGTCCTGCTGGCTCTCCTCCGGCTGGGCGAGGATGCCTACGGTGTGACGCTCTGCCAGGACATCGCGGATCGGACGGGCCGCGACGTGTCCCTGGGGTCGGTCTACAAGACCCTGGAGCGTCTGGAGGACAAGGGCCTCGTCGCGAGCCGGGTCGGCGAGCCGACCGCGGAGCGCGGCGGCCGGCGCAAGAAGCACTACCGGCTGCAGGCGCTCGGCCAGCAGGCGCTGCAGCAGTCGCTTGCCGCGCTGCGCAACATGACCGAAGGCCTGGAGATCTGATCCATGCGCCCGTCCCCGGGCCATCCCGACCGCGTCGTCGCCGTGCCCCGCGTGCCCGCCTGGCTCGTCGCGCGGCTCGTGCGCGAGCCGCATCGCGAGTTCCTGCTCGGCGACCTCGAGGAGCAGTTCACGCGCGCGGCCGCGCAGGACGGCCCGGCGCGCGCGCGCCACCGCTACTGGCGTCAGGCCGTGCGGTGCATCGGTGCGGCGCGGTCGCTGCGTCCGGTGCCGTCCGGCGGCCGGCCATCGCCCGCGAGGAGACTGGACATGTCCCGAGTGTTCGACGACATCCGGACCGGCCTGCGATCGATCCGGCGCTCGCCCGGCTACAGCGCGGTCTCGATCCTGACCCTCGCGCTCGCCATCGGCGCCAACACGCTGCTGTTCTCGATCGCGAACCCGCTCGTCGTGCGGCCGCTGCCCCTGAAGGACTCGGGCACGCTGGGCTGGATCCTGATGGCCCACCCGGAGCGCCAGGTCACGCGCGGCCGGGTTTCCGTGCCGGACTTCATGGAGTGGCGCGCCTCGCTCCACAGCTTCTCGGCGCTCGCCGGCTACGGCGTCCGTCAGGCGACGCTTCTCGGCCACGGCGACGCCACGCGCGTGGTCGTCGCGCATGCGACGGCCGACCTGCCGGAGGTCTGGGGCCTGACGCCGATCGTCGGCCGCGCCTTCCAGCCCGGCGAGGACGCGCCGGGCCAGCCGGCGGTCGGCCTCCTCAGCCACCGCTACTGGCAGGCCGCGTTCCAGGGTGATCCCGCGGTGGCGGGCCAGACCTATTTCCTCGACGGGCGTCCCGTGACGGTCGTCGGCGTGATGCCGGCGTCGATCGAGCTGGGCACGCTCTCGCTCATCGACGTCTGGGTGCCGCTGACGCTCGACGCGTCCGCCCCGCGCGACGATCGCTGGGTGCTCCCCACCGGCCGCCTCGCGCCGGGCGCGACGGTGGCATCGGCCGACGCGGAGTTCCAGACGCTGTTCGCCGCCCAGCAGCGCGACCACCCGGACCTGCTCGACGGCTGGACGGCGCGCGTGACGACGACGCAGGCGGCCATCGCGGCCGAGAACACCTGGGTCATCCTCACCCTGCTCGGCATCGTCGTCACGTTCGTGCTGCTCATCGCGTGCGCCAACCTCGCGAACCTGGTGATGGCGCGGCTCGTGGCGCGGCGGCAGGAACTCGACGTCCGCGTGGCGCTCGGCGCGACGCGATGGGAGGTCGTGCGGCCGTGGCTCGTCGAGGGACTGCTGCTGAGCGTGTGCGGCGGTGCCGGCGGCGTGGCGATCGCCTACGGCGGTCTGCGGGTGATCAACGCCGTGGCGTTCGAGCCCTTCCTTCGCGCGCTCGCGATCGACGGCTACGTGCTCGCCTTCGCGGCGGGGATCTCGGTGGCGACGCCGCTGCTCTTCGCGCTCTGGCCCGCGGTGTCGGCCGGCCGCGCGGTGACGAGCGCCGCGCTCCACGGCGCCCGGATCGGCGGCACGCGTGGCGCGGCGATTCGCCGCAACCTGCTCGTGGGGGCGCAGGTCGCCCTCGCCCTGGCGCTGCTCGTCGTGTCCGGGCTGGCCGTCCAGTCGATGCTGTTCATCCGGAACTCGAACCTGGGGTACGACCCGTCGCCGCTGCTGACGTGGGGCGTCTCGCTGCCGGCCGATCGCTACGCGGACGACGCGGCGCGTGCCCGATACGTGGCGGACACGGTGCGAGCGCTGTCCGCGCTGCCGGACGTCCGCGGCGCCGCGCTCGCCAGCGCCCTGCCGGTGTTCGACGCGGACGCGCCCCGGCCGATCTCGGGGACGCGGCATGACGGCGACACCGAGGCCGAGCGGCCGTGGGCATCCTGGTTCGCCGTCTCGTCCGGCTTCTTCGACACGATTGGCATCCCGCTGCTCACCGGCCGGACCTTCACCGAGGCCGATCGCGCCGGTGGGCTGCCCGTCGCCGTGCTCGGTCGGCTCGCGGCCGAGCGCTACTTCGACGACGTGGGCTCGGCGATCGGGGCCCGCATCGTGATCCACGACTCGGCGCTCGGCGCGCGCGAGGCGACCGTCATCGGCGTCGTCGGCGACACGCGCGACAACCAGCTCCTGCACACGAGCCCGCAGGTGTACGTGCCGCTCGCGCAGTGGCCGGTCCCGGCGCTTGCCGGGATCGTGCGCGCCGACGATCCGTCCTCGGCCGCCACCGGCGTCCGCACGACGCTCCGCCGGCTGGACGACGCGGTGGCGGTGTCGAACCTGCAGCCGATGACGCAGACGATCAGCCAGGCGCTCTCGAGCAACGCGATTCTCAACGGCCTCTTCCTGTCGTTCGCGGGCCTGGCGCTCGTGCTGGCCACGGCGGGGCTGTTCGGCGTGATCTCGTACTCGGTCGGGCAGCGGCGCCGGGAGATCGGCATCCGGCTCGCGCTCGGGGCCTCGCCGCGGATGGTGGGCCGCATGGTCGTCAGCGAGGGCCTGCGGGTCACGCTGGCGGGCGTGGCGGCCGGGCTGGTCATCGCGATGGCGCTGGCGAGCCTGTCCGCGTCGGTGCTCTTCGGCGTCTCGCCGCGCGATCCCCTCACCTTCGGCGGCGTCACCGCCATCGTCATCATCGTGGCGCTGGCCGCGTCGTGGAGTCCCGCACTTCGCGCCATGCGCGTGGACCCGGCCCGTGCGCTGAGGGCGGAGTGAGGAGGGTCCCAGGGTCCCAGGGGCCCAGGGTTCCGGGGGGCTTCATCGAACGGCTGGCGGCGGCGTGTGTGCCGGCGGGCGAGCGTGAGTTCGTGCTCGGCGACCTCGAAGAGCAGGCGGCGCGCCGGCTGCGCGAGGCCGGGCGTGTGCGCGCGCGGCTGTGGGTCGTGCGCCAGGTGGCGGCACTGGCCTGGCACCGGGCGACGGGGTGGCGGCATCGCGGGGCCGTCACGTCACGGAAGGGAGACTCGCTGATGCGTCAGATCCTGCAGGACCTCCGGCATGCCACGCGCCTGCTCGTGCGGCAGCCGTCGTACGCGCTCGTCGCGATCCTGTCGCTGGCGCTCGCGATCGGCGCCAACGGGCTCGTCTACGGCCTGGTGGACTCGCTCGTCCTCAATCCCTTCGCGTTCCCCGATCCGGATCGCCTGGTGTCGGTCGGCTCGGCGTTCCCGCGGCTGAACGAGCCAGAGGGCTTCATCGAGCAGCACTCGCCGGCGGAGGTGGCCGACGTCCGGCGCGCGGCGACGTTGCGGAACCTGACGGCGTTCGACATCGGCAACCGTGCGGTCTCCAACGGCACGCAGGCCGATCGGGTGCTGACCGCGCTGCTGATGGACGACCCGTTCCCGGCGCTCGGCCGGCCGCCGGCGCTCGGGCGCGGGTTCACGGCGGCGGAACTGGCGCCCGGCGGACCGCCGGTTGCCATCATCAGCCATCGGGTGTGGCGCGATCTGTACGGCGCCGACCCGGCGATCGTCGGGCGGGTCGTGCCGGTGAACTCCGAGCCGCGACAAATCGTCGGCGTCATGGACGCGGGCACGTCCCTGCTCGGCACTGATCTCTGGGTGCCGTGGGGCCTCGATCCGGGACAGGTGCCGCGCAATCGCCGGCAGTTCACGATGGTCGCCAGGCTGGCGCCGGACGCGACGCTGGCCGAGGCGAACGCCGAGCTTCGCGCGATCGCCGGGCGCGTGACGAGCGACTTCGCCGGGGCGTTTCCCGAGTACCAGGGCTGGCGCCTGCGCGTGGTGCCGTGGGCCGAGGCGGTGACCGGGCAGGCGCGCGGGCTCGTCGGCCTGCTCCTCGTCGCGGGTGCGTTCGTGCTGCTGGTCGCCTGCGCGAACCTGTCGAGCCTGATGCTGGCGCGGCTGAGCGCGCGCCGTCGGGAGATCGCGGTGCGCTACGCGCTCGGCGCCGGGGGCTGGCAGGTCACGCGGCTGCTGCTCGTCGAGAGCCTGATCCTCGCCGCCACCGCCGGCGCGCTCGGCATCGCGCTCGCCCGCGTGACGATGAGCGCCATCCCGTCGCTGCTGCCGCGGCAGGTGCTCAGCGCGATCAGCGCGCCGTCCATGAACCTGCGCGCGATCGCCTACAGCCTCGCGGTCGCGCTGGGCGCCGCGCTGCTGACCACGCTGATGCCCGCCTGGCAGGCGCGACGCGCGCACCCGCAGGCCGCCCTGCGCGAGGCCGCCACGGGTGGGCCGGGCGGCCGCCAGCGCCTGCGCCGCGCGCTCGTCGTGGCCGAACTGACGCTCGCCGTCGTCCTGCTCGTCGGCGCCGGCCAGATGCTCTCGAGCTTTGCGCGCCTGCAGCGCGCCGATCCCGGCTTCCGGATGGACGGCGTCGCCACGATGCGCCTCACGCTCGCCTGGGAGCGCTACGGCCAGGACGACGCGGCCACGCGGTTCTTCGACGCGCTGGTCGATCGCATTGGCGCGCTGCCCGGCGTCACCGCCGCGGCGGCGGCCGCCCAGTTCCCGCCGGCCGAGAGCTTCCGGACCCGGTTCCGCGTGGCCGGTGTGCCCGCCGAGGGCGAGGCGATCCCGACGGCCTTCGTCAATCCGATCACGCCGGACTACTTCGACGTGCTCGGCATCCCGCTGCGCCACGGCCGCGGGTTGACGGCCGCCGACCGGGCCGGTGCGCCCGAGGTGGCCGTGGTGAACGAGGCGTTCATGCGGCGGTACCTCGACGGCCGGCCCGAGGGCCGGCTGCTCGTGGGCAACGGCGAGACGCCGGTCGAGATCGTCGGTGTCGTGGCGGACGCGCGCAACGCGTCGCTGCTGCGTCCGGCCGAGCCGGAGATCTTCGGCACGATCGACCAGGTCGGTCAGAGCAACCAGTACTTCCTGCTGGTCCGCACCACGGGCGCTCCCGGCGCCATCGTCGGGTCGGTGCGGCGCGTGCTCGCGGAGATGGACCCCGACCAGCCGCTGTACCTCGTCCAGTCGATGGAGGACGCGGTGGCGGGGGTGCTCTTCCCGCAACGCGTCGCGCTCGTGCTCGTCGGCGTCTTCGCGATCGGCGCCGTCGTCATCTCGGCGATCGGCGTCTATGGCGTGGTGGCGTTCTACGTCGCGTCGCGGCGGCGCGAGATCGGGATTCGCATGGCGCTCGGCGCGACCGCGCGCGGGGTGACCCGGCTCGTCGTCGGGCACACGGCGTGGCTGCTCGTCACCGGCGCGGGGCTCGGCCTGGCGGGCGGCGTGGCGGCCGCGCGCGCGGCCGGAGCCCTGCTGTACGAGTCGCCGGCGGTCGATCCGCTGGCCATCGCCGGCGTGGCCGGCGTGCTTCTCGTCGTCGGGCTGCTGGCGAGCTGGCTGCCGGCGCGGCGCGCGATGCACCTCGATCCGGCGCGGGTCCTGCGGAACGACTGACCGGCCATTTGGGTCCGCGGCCATTCTGGTGCTCAAATACCCTCCGTGCCGCGGTCGCGCTGGCGATCGTCGCGGCCGGCCTTCCAGGATCGGCGAGGTCGGGCCGTCAGGCGGCGCCCGCCGCGGCGGTGAGCGCGGTTCGGGAGGTGCTCGCCGGTGCGCCGGGTGTGTCGGTGGCAGTCGTCCAGGATGGCGTCGTGCGGGGCGTCAGGCCTTCGGGTGGCGGATCCGGAACGCGGTCGCGCCGCCACGGTCAACACCCGTTTCTTCGTCTGGAGTGTCGCGAAGCCCTGGACGGCCACGGCGGCCGCACGGCTCGCCGAGCAGGGTCGCCTTGATCCGGCGGCCGCGGTGTCCCGGTACCTGCCGGACCTGCCCGACGCTGCAGGGCGTCACCGTCATGCAGGTGGCCACCACCGGTCCGGCATCTCACTACCGGAACGACCGAGGCCATCGATCCGGGGCACTGCGAGCAGGTTGCCGATGCGCTGCCCATCTTCCTGGACGATCCGCTGATCGCGCCACCAGGTTCGGGTGAGCACTACTCGACCTGGGGCTACGTGCTGCTGAGCGCGGTCATCGAGCGCGTCTGCGGAGAGGCGTTTGCCACGTGCCTCCGCTCGTCGTCTTCGAACCGGCGGGTATGACGGGGGTGCGGCCAGCCCCGCTCCGGGTGTCCGGATTGCGCGGTCGGCGCCGAACCAGCGGGAACGGGGTTCAGGCCCGTACCGGGGCTCGATGCGAGCTGCAAATTCGGCGGCGGCGGGTTCGTGGCGACGCCGCTGGATCTCGCGCGGTTCTACGTGCGCTCGGGGGCCGCCTCGTCGGGCCGCCGATGCGCGCGCTGATCCTGGGCGAACCCGCGGGAGGCGTCGCGCATGTCGGAGGCTTGAGCGCCGGTGGTCGCAGCATCGTGCGCGTCGACCTCGCGACCGGACAGATCGTCGCGATCGCCGCCGGCGCGCGCGCCGATGCCCTCGACTTCGACGCCATCGCTGACCGCGTCGCCGCCGCCTTCAGGTAGGGCGCCAGTCCCATTTGGGTCCGCGGCCGTTCTGGTGCTCAAATACCCCGTGGCGATGAACCGTCACTGAGGAGGCATCGGGACCATGAGGGGCGAACCCGGGGCGGGCGTGTCGTACGTGATGCTGGGCGTGACCGATCTCGAACGATCGACGGCGTTTTACGAGCAGACGCTGGGCCGCCCGGTGAGGGTCCGGACCGCCAACCTGGTCTTCGTCGACGCGGGGCCGATTGCCATCGGCCTCAGCCCCGACCTGGCGCGTACGCGGCGGCCGACTGCGGGCGCGACCGAGATCGTCTTCACCGTGTCCGACGTGGGCGCGACCTGGCGGGCCCTCACCGCCCTCGGCGTGGAGTTCATCCGCGAGCCGCGCCAGGTGACCGACCGCGACTGGGCCGCCACGCTGCTCGACCCGGACGGACATTTCCTCACGCTGTTCGGCCCGCAGGGGTCCTGACGCCGGCGGCGAACCGGCCCGGCCGGATGAGACGGCGACCCGGGACGTCCCTGCGACCGGGTCGGTGATACCATTGAAAATTCGCGCCCACGCGCGCGGATATTCACTGTATGTCACTGACGTGGCGGGATTTTCAGGGCGTCAACGCCGGCTATCTGCTCGAACTGTACGACCGCTATCGTCGTGATCCGCACTCGGTCGACGAGGCGACGCGGACGTTCTTCGCCAGCAACCCCCCCAGACCCTCCGAACCCTCCAGCCCCTGGGACCCCGGGACCCTGGTGCCCTCAGGACCTTCATACGTCGCCGCCACCAACCTCGCGCAGTGCATCCGGCGGTACGGGCACCTGGCCGCGAGCCTCGATCCGCTGGGCAGCCGGCCGCAGGGTGATCCCGCGCTGCTGGCGGAGACGCACGGGGTGAGCGAGGCGCAGCTGCGCGCGCTGCCGGCGTCGATCATCTCCGGTCCGGTGGCCGAGGGCGCCTCGTCCATGGGGGAGGTCATCGAGCGGCTGCGCGGCATCTACTGCTCGAACACGGGCTACGACTTCGCGCACATCTTCGTGCCCGAGGAGCGGCGGTGGCTGCGCGAGGCCGTGGAGACGGGCCGGTTCCGGGCGCCGGCCGATCCGATCGATCCGCTGGCGCTGCTCGACCGGCTGACCGACGTCGAGGGCTTCGAGCGGTTCCTGCACCGGACGTTCCCGGGCAAGACGCGCTTCTCGATCGAGGGGCTGGACATGCTGGTGCCGATCCTCGACGAGGTCATCGCCGAGGCGGCCGAGGCGGGGCTGCGGCGCGCGTTCATCGGCATGGCGCACCGCGGGCGACTGAACGTGATGGCGCACGTGCTCGGCAAGCCGTACGAGCAGATCCTCGCCGAGTTCCGCGACCCGGTGCGGACGGCGCACGAGTTCGTCGGCCTCCACTGGGACGGCGACGTGAAGTATCACCTCGGCGCCTCGCGCATGGTCTCGGGGGGCGAGCAGGTCGATCTGGTCGTGGCGATGCCGCCGAACCCGAGCCACCTCGAGGCCATCGATCCCGTGCTGGAGGGGATGGCCCGCGCCGCCGGCACCGACGCCAGCCGTCCGGGGCCGCCGGTCTTCGATCGCGACGCGGTCCTGCCGATCCTGATCCACGGCGACGCGGCGTTCCCGGGGCAGGGCGTGGTGGCCGAGACGTTGAACCTGCACCGGCTCGACGGCTACACGACCGGCGGCACGGTGCACATCATCGCGAACAACCAGATCGGCTTCACCACCGATCCGGACGACGCCTACAGCGTGCTGTATGCGAGCGGTCTGGCGCGCGGGTTCAAGATTCCGATCGTGCACGTCAACGCGGACGATCCCGAAGCCTGCATCGAGGTCGCGCGGCTGGCGTTCGCCTACCGGCAGGAGTTCAACCGCGACATCATCATCGACCTGATCGGCTACCGGCGGTACGGCCACAACGAGGGCGACGAGCCGGCGTTCACGCAGCCGATGATGTACCGCACGATCGCGGCGCAGCCGACGGTGCGGCAGCGATGGGCCTCGACGCTCGAATCGCGCGGCGTGGTGACCGCCGACGACGCCGAGGCGCGCCTGGCGCGCCGGCTGGACGACCTGCAGCGGCGGTTCGACGCGCTCGATCCGCTGGAGCACCTGGTGGAGCCGACGCCGGAGATCGCCGAGCCCGGCACGGCGTCACGCGTCCGGACGGCCGTGCCGGTCGACCGGCTGGCGTCGATCAACGACGCGCTGCTCGCCCTGCCCGAGGGCTTCGCGGTCCATCGCAAGCTGGAGCGCGGCCGCGAGCGGCGGCGGCAGGCGTTCGCCGACCCGTCGGCCCGGACGATCGACTGGGCCACGGCCGAGGAGCTGGCGTTCGCGACGGTCATCGCCGACGGCACGCCGATCCGGCTGACCGGCGAGGACGTCGAGCGCGGCACGTTCAGCCACCGCCACGCGGTGCTCCACGACCCGAACGACGGCCGGCGGTTCGTGCCGCTCCAGTCGTTCGACGGCGCGCGCGCGGCCTTCGAGATCCGCAACAGCCCGCTCAGCGAGAACGCGGCGGTCGGCTTCGAGTTCGGCTACAGCATCCAGTCGCCGAAGCACCTCGTGATCTGGGAGGCGCAGTACGGCGACTTCATCAACGGCGCGCAGGTGATGCTCGACGAGTTCGTGCTGTCCGCGCGCGCGAAGTGGGGGCAGGAGCCGTCGCTCGTGATGCTGCTGCCGCACGGCGACGAGGGCCAGGGGCCCGACCACGCGAGCGCGCGGCCGGAGCGCTTCCTGCAGCTGGCCGCCGACATCAACATGCGCGTGGCCAACTGCACGACGGCCGCGCAGTACTTCCACCTGCTGCGGCGCCAGGCCGCGTTGCTCGAGCGCGACCCGCTGCCGCTCGTCGTGCTCAGCCCGAAGAGCCTGCTGCGCCATCCGCTCGTGGCGTCCGCGCCCGCCGATCTCGCCGAAGGCCGGTGGCTCGAGGTCATCGACGACGAGGTGGCGAGGGGCCGGGCGGCCGACGTCCGGCGGCTCGTGTGCTGCTCGGGCAAGGTCGGCATCGACCTGCTGACCAACGACGCGAGGGAGGCGGCGCGCGACGTCGCGATCTGCCGGGTCGAGCAGCTCTACCCGCTGCCCGTCCGCGCGCTCGTCCGCGTCATCGAGGGCTATCCGAAGCTCGAGGAAGTCGTCTGGGTCCAGGAGGAGCCCGAGAACATGGGCGCCTGGGAGTTCGCCCGGCCGTCGCTCGAGGACCTGGTCGGCACGCGCCGGCTGGCGGTGCTCGCGCGGCCGCGCAGTTCCAGTCCCGCGGAAGGCTCCGCGGCGCGATACGCGCGCAGTCAGGCCCGGCTCGTCGGGCAGGCGTTCGACACGAAGGCGCGGCGGCCCGCGATGGCCGGGCGACGGTAGCGGAGCATCATGGCGGTCAACATCATCGTTCCGGAAGTCGGCGAGTCGATCGTCGACGCGCGCGTGGCGCGCTGGCTCAAGCAGGAGGGCGACGCGGTCGCCGCCGGCGAGGCGCTCGTCGAGCTCGAGACCGACAAGGTGGACGTCGAGGTCGCGGCCCCGAAAGCCGGCGTCCTGAAGTCCATCGCCCACGCGGACGGCGCCGACGTGAAGATCGGCGAGGTGCTCGGCACCATCGAGGAGGGCGCCGCGCCGGCGGCCGCCTCGCCCGGCTCGAAGCCGGCCGCGCCGGCGGCCCCCTCGCCCGGCTCGACTCCGACCGTCACGCCACCCGCGGCTGAGGCGCCCGCGCCCGCCACGAACGGTGCGCCCGCCACGCCGTCCGCGCGTCGCGCGGCCCGCGAGCGGGACGTGGACGTCGCGGCGGTCCGCCGCGACGGCCCCCGCGTGACGCGCGACGACGTCCTGCGCGACACCGGACGGCGCGCCGCCGCGCGCGCCGGCCGCCGGCACCGCCGGCGACGCCCGCGCGTCCACGCGTCCGGCCGCCGCCCGGCCGCCGGCGCGCCCGGCCGGCGACCGCGCCGAGACGCGCGAGCGCATGTCGAAGCGCCGCGCCACCATCGCCCGCCGCCTCGTCGAGGCGCAGCAGACCGCCGCGATGCTCACGACCTTCAACGAGGTCGACATGTCCGCGGTGATGGCCGTCCGCGCGCGGCACAAGGACGCGTTCAAGACACAGCACGGCGTGTCGCTCGGCATCGCGTCGTTCTTCGTCAAGGCCGCCGTCGCCGCGCTCGCGGAGTTCCCGCGCCTGAACGCGGAGATCCAGGGCGACGAGATGGTGCTCAAGCACTACTACGACATCGGCGTCGCCGTCGGCGCGGCCGAGGGCCTCGTCGTGCCCGTCCTGCGCGACGTGGACCGGATGTCGTTCGCCGACGTCGAGCTGGGCATCCGCGCGTTCGCGCAGAAGGCGAACGACGGGACGCTGACGATCGACGACCTGCGCGGCGGCACGTTCAGCATCACCAACGGCGGCGTGTTCGGGTCGCTCATGAGCACGCCGATCCTCAACCCGCCGCAGGTCGGCATTCTCGGCCTGCACGCGATCAAGGACCGACCGGTCGGCGTGGACGGCCAGGTGGTGCTGCGGCCCATGATGTATACCGCGCTGACCTACGACCACCGCATCGTGGACGGCGCCGAGGCCGTGCAGTTCCTCGTGCGCGTGAAGGACCTCGTCGAGGACCCGGCGTTCCTGCTGATCCAGTCCTGAGCCCGATCCCGCGCCGATGACGCCCGCCGATCTCGCCGCGCGTATCCGGGCCGGCACCGCGCCGGTCGTCGTCGACGTGCGGTCGCCCGCCGAGTTCGCCGCAGGCCACGTGCCGGGTGCCATCAACGTGCCCGTGTGGCGATGCCTCTTCGGCGGCCGGCCCCCGGCGGGCGGCGCGGATCCGCTGGTCGTCTACTGCGGCCTCGGCCCCCGCGCGCAGATGGCCGCCACGTTCCTCCGCTGGCGCGGCATCCGCGACATCGTCGAGCTCGACGGCCACTGGGCGGCGTGGCAGGCCGCCGGCCTGCCCGCGGCCCGTCCCGGCGCGCCCACCCGATAGCCTGATAGGCTCTCCGCCATGACGACCACGGTCGCCACCTTGCGCGCGTCGCTGGGCGACGTGGACATCTACCTGCTCGACCAGGTCCTGCGCGGCCGGATCTCCGAGCGTGACGTGGTGCTCGACGCCGGCTGCGGCCACGGCCGCAACGCCGCGTTCCTGTGGCGGATCGGCTGCCGCGTGCTGGCGGCCGACGCCGATCCCGACGCGGTCTCCGCCGTTCGCGCGCTGGCCGGATCGATCGCGCCCGGCGCCGACGCCGACGACATCCGGCAGGACGCGGTCGAGGCCCTTTCCTTCGACGCGGGCGCGGCGTCGGTCGTCGTCAGCAGCGCCGTCCTGCACTTCGCCGCGGACGACGAGCAGTTCCTGGCGATGCTGCGGGGGATGTGGCGCGTCCTCCGGCCCGGCGGCATCTTCTTCGCGCGACTGGCGACCACGATTGGTCTCGCGCACGTCGGCGCGACGCCTCTCGGCGGCCGGCGCTACCGCCTGGGTGACGGCACCACGAGGTTCCTGGCCGACGAGCCGTGGCTGATGCAGCTCACCGCCGATCTCGGCGGCCAGCTGGCCGATCCCCTGAAGACGACGATCGTCCAGGGACAGCGGTGCATGACGACCTGGGTCGCGCGGAAGCCTCGAGGCGGGGAGGGAGGCGTTCGATGACGGGGACGACGGACCGGGCGGCTGGCCGGGTGGCGGCGCGAAGCCGGCGGCTGGCCATCGGCGTCCTGGCGATGGCCGGCGTGACGGCCGCGTGCGTGGACTCGCTGCCGGCGGAGGACTTGCGGATCGCGACTGCGACGCCGGTCGCCAAGCTCTCGGTCGGCCTGCTCTGGAAGGACTACCAGGACGATCCGTCGGCGGCCCGCGCGAAGTACCGGGGCCGGGCGGTCGAGGTGTCGGGACTGCCGACGGCGGCGCCCGACGCGGCCGCGGAGCCGCCGGTGGTCGTCTTCGCGCAGGACGACCAGCACGCGGTCCGTGCCATCCTCCTCACTCCCGTCGCCGGCGCGGGCCCGGCCGTCGATGATCTCGTGACCGGCGTGAAGGTGGGCGAGCGGCTGACGCTCAAGTGCTTCTGCGAGGGCCTGGTCGACGGTCAGCTCGTGCTGCGCAGCTGCATCCGGCCCGTGCCATAATCCGGCCTTCGCGTGGCTCTCAGCCCCGGGTCCCGGCTCGGTCGCTATGAAATCGTTGCCCCGCTCGGCACGGGCGGCATGGGCGCGGTCTTCCGCGCGCGCGATGGCGAGCTGCGACGCGACGTCGCGGTCAAGGTCCTGCTCGACGAGTTCGCGTCCGATCCCGATCGGCTCAGGCGCTTCGAACGCGAGGCGCTTGCGACCGCCGCCCTCAACCACCCGAACCTCCTCGCGGTCTACGACGTCGGCCGGCACGACGGTCAGGCGTTCGTCGTGTCCGAGCTGCTCGAGGGCCGCACGCTGCGCGACGTGCTCGACCACGGACCGCTGGCGCCTCGGGTGGCGGCCGACTACGCCGCGCAGATCGCCGAGGGCCTCGCCGCGGCGCACGCGCAGCACATCGTGCACCGGGACCTCAAGCCCGCGAACCTCTTCGTCACGCGCGACGGCCGCCTCAAGATCCTCGACTTCGGTCTCGCCCGCATGAGCGACGGAACCCGTCCGCGGCATGCGGCGGACGGGACCACGGCGACGATGAGCTCGCTGACCGAGCCCGGCGCCATCCTCGGCTCGGCCGGCTACATGGCGCCGGAGCAGGTGCGGGGCGAGCCCGCGGACGCGCGGTCCGATCTCTTCGCGTTCGGCGCCGTGCTCTACGAGATGCTGACCGGCACGCGGGCGTTCCGGCGCGACACGGTCGCCGGCACGCTCGCGGCGATCGTCGAGGCCGACCCGCCGTCGCTGGCCGCCGACGCGCCGGCGGACGGCCGCCGCCTCATGCGGATCGCGCGCCGCTGCCTGGAGAAGGATCCCCCTCGGCGCTTCCAGTCCGCGCACGACCTCGCCCTGCTGCTGCGTGACGAGGCGCGCGACCCCACGCCGACCGACGTCGAGACGCCGCGGGGCGGCCGCAGGGGCTGGCCGCCGCTGGCGGCGGTGGCGCTCGCCATCGCGATCATGGGCGGAATCGCCGGCTGGCTCACAGGCCGGCGCGCTGGCGCCGGCCCTGATCAGGCGCCGCGCCCGGCGCTCGAGGTTCCGATGCCGCCGGGCATCACCAGTCTCGAGTTTCGCGATTTCCCGCGATGGCCGGACGCTCGCGTTCGTGGCGTCGGGCACCGACAGGGTGCCCGAGCTGTTCGTGCGGACGCTCAGCGACCTGAGCCCGCACCGCGTCGACGCGGCTCGTGGCGCGCGCTATCCGTTCTTCTCGCCCGATGGCACACGACTCGGGTACTTCGCCGACGGGCAGCTCAAGGTCGTCGACGTCGAGACCGGCGCCGGGCGCGTTCTCGCGCCGGCGCCCAACGCGCGGGGCGGCACGTGGAGGGACGACGACTGGATCGTCTTCGCACCGACGACCACGGACGGCCTCAAGTGCGTTCCAGCGTCCGGCGATGGCGCGGTGCAGGCGTTGACCACCTTGCGCGGGGACGAGCTGGGGCACGTCCTGCCCTGGGCCCTTCCGGGCGGGCGCGGCCTCGTGTTCACGGCCAGGCACGCATCGGGCGTCAGTTCGATCGAGACCGCGGGGCCCACCGGCCGCGATGCCACGACGCTCGTCCAGGATGGTCGCAGCGCGAAGGTCGCCGCAGGGCAGATCTGGTTCGTCAACGCCAGGGAAGAGGTGCTGGCGGCGCCCTTCGACGCGGCGACGCGCGCCATCACGGGCGCCACGGCGGTCCAGCCGGAACGGTTCGGCGTGTTCGGCAACCTCGGCAGCTTTGCGTTCGACCTCTCCGCCACGGGCACGCTCGTGTACGAGCCGTTCGAGCTGCCGCAACGCCGCCTCGCCATCGCCGGCCGGGACGGCCGCACGGTGGACCTGCCCGGCCCGCCTCGCGCATTCGCGGCGCCGCGGGTGTCGTGGCAGGATGACCGCATCGCCGTCGGGCTGAGCGAGACGACCGACTGGGGTGATGTCTGGACCGGCGATCTGCGCGGCGCGTTCGTCCCGCTGACCCGGGACGGCACGAGCCGCTATGGCGAGTGGAGCCCCGACGGACGGCGGCTCGTCGTCGAATCACGACGCCACGGGCGCGGCGGTCTCTACGTCCACACCGTGGGTGAGCCCGACACTGAGGCGGCGCCGATTCTCGAAGGCGACGTCTTTCCCAGGGCGTGGCTCCGCCGAGGCGCGTTGCTGGTGGTCCCGTACGACGCGTCCGGCGCCCAGGCGATGAGCGTCGTGGAACCCGGGGCGACGGCGCCGGTCCAACTGCCGTTGCCGGTGCGCGCGCCGACCTACGGCCGGCTGTCGCCCGACGACCGGTGGCTGGCCTACACGAACAGCGAATCGGGCCAGTGGGAGGTCTACGTCGTGCGCGTTCCGTTCGATGGCCAGGTGACGTCGGTGACGCATGGCACGCACGGCGACCAGCCGGTGTGGGCGAAGAACGGCCGAGAGCTGTTCTTCAGTCGCGCGTCAGGTGAGATCGCGGCGGTCGCGATGGGCCCGGACGGCCCTGCCGGGTCCCCGCGTGCCGTCGGCGTCACGCTGCCCCGCCTGGGACAGCCCGGCGAACCGTGGTGGGACACGCTCTCCGACGGTCGTTTCCTCTTCATCCGTTCGCTGGCGCCGGCGACGCCGCGCATCACGGTGGTGACCGGTCGTCTCAGCGCCTCCCGCTGACGGTCCACTCGCGCCGACCACGTCCGCTCGTCGGGCGACGTTCCACGGCCGCGGCTTTCTCCAGGGTCTCCCCCTTCCTCCTGCGTCCCCCGCCCCCGCTCTCCCCACGTTCTCCATACCGCGGCTCTCCCCACGTCCCCACGTCGCCCCACGGTCCCCACGGCCCGCCGGGCTTTCCCCAGGGTTCTCCATGCCACGGCTTCCCCACGCCCTCCACCGCCCCCACGTTCTCCACGCCCCCACGTCGCGGTACTATTGACCTCCAAAGTGTCGAAGTACACCGCGAAAGACATCACCGTTCTCGAAGGCCTGGAGCCGGTCCGTCGCCGCCCGGGCATGTACATCGGCGGGGTCGGATCCGCCGGGCTCCATCACCTCGTCTGGGAAATCCTCGACAACGCCGTGGACGAGGCCATGAACGGCCACGCGTCGACGATCGCGGTCGCGCTGCACGCCGACGGATCGTCGATGACCGTCCAGGACGACGGGCGCGGCATCCCGGTGGACAAGCACCCGCAGACGAAGACCAGCGCGCTCGAGGTCATCTTCACGACGCTCCATGCCGGCGGCAAGTTCGAGGGCCAGAACTACAAGACCGCGGGCGGCCTCCATGGCGTCGGCGCGTCGGTGGTCAACGCCCTGTCGAAGGAGCTGGTCGCCACGGTGCGTCGCGACGGCTTCACCTGGGAGCAGAAGTACAAGCAGGGCGCGCCGCAGGGCGGCGTGAAGAAACTGGGTCCGGCGCGCGGCACCGGCACGACCATCTTCTTCCGGCCCGACTCGACGATCTTCCCGAAGACGACGTTCGAGGCCGGCGTCATCCGCGACCGCCTCGAGGTCGCGTCCTACCTGCACAAGGGTCTGAAGGTCGTCTTCGAGAACGAGACGGCCACGGGCGACGAGCCGAAGCGCGAGATCTTCCAGCACGAGGAGGGCATCGGCGACTACCTCCGGAAGATCCTCGAGGAGCGGAAGGCGAAGCCCGTGCACGAGCAGCCGTTCGCCGTCTCGAAGGAGCACGACGAGACGGGGCTGCGGCTCGACTTCGTGGTGCAGTGGACCGAGTCGACCGACGAGCACGTGCGCAGCTACGTCAACGGCATCCCGACCGGATCGGGCGGGACCCACGAGAACGGGCTGCGCGCCGGCCTCGGCAAGGCGATCCGCAACTACATCGAGACGCACGGCCTCTCGCCAAAGGGCGTGACGCTGACGGCCGACGACCTGCGCGAGGGCATGGTCGGCGTGCTCAGCATCTTCATCAAGGAGCCGCAGTTCCAGGGGCAGACGAAGGACCGGCTGAACAACCCCGAGGTGACGGCGATCGTGGACTCGATGGTGCGGCCGGCCCTCGAGCACTGGCTGAACCACAACCGGACGACGGCCGAGGCGATCATCGCGCGGATCATCCTGGCGGCGCGGGCGCGCGAGGCGAGCCGCGCGGCGCAGGCCGAGGTGACGCGCAAGACCGCGACCTCGCAGCGGCTCACCCTGCCCGGCAAGCTCAGCGACTGCAGCATGCCCGGACGCGAGGGCTCCGAGATCTTCATCGTCGAGGGCGACTCGGCCGGCGGGTCGGCCAAGCAGGGGCGCGACCGCGCGCGGCAGGCGATCCTGCCGCTCCGCGGCAAGGTGATGAACGCCGAGAGCGCGTCGCTGGCCAAGGTGCTCGAGAACAAGGAGCTGTCCGACGTCGTCACCGCGCTCGGGTGCGGCATCGGCAAGTCGTTCGACCTCGGCCGCCTGCGCTACGGCCGCGTCATCATCCTGGCCGACGCCGATTCGGACGGCCACCACATCGCCACGCTGCTCCTGACGTTCTTCTACCGGCACCTGCCGCAGCTCATCACCGCGGGCCGGGTTTATCTCGCGCAGCCGCCGCTCTACCGGATCGACATCGGCAAGGAGACGCACTGGGCGCTCGACGAGGACCAGAAGACCGCGATCCTCCAGCGGTCGGGCAACGGCCGGGGCAAGGTCGAGATCACCCGGTTCAAGGGCCTCGGCGAGATGATGCCGAAGGTGCTCTGGGAGACCACGCTCAACCCGCGCACGCGGCGGCTGCTCCGCGTCCGGATCGAGGACCAGATCGCGACCGACCGCATCATCAACGAGCTGATGGGCAAGGATCCTTCGGCGCGCTTCCGGTTCATCATGGAGCGCGCGGAGGACGCCGAGGCGCTCGACGTGTGATGGGGCGCACGTCCCGCTGGCGGACGACGCTGTACGTCGTCATCTTCGGGCACGACACGCCCGCCGGCAAGGCCTTCGACGTCGCGCTCATCGTCAGCATCGTGGCGAGCGTGCTCGCCGTGATGGCCGACTCGGTCGGCTCGGTGCACGCCCGGTGGGGGCCAGAGCTCCACGCACTCGAGTGGCTGTTCACCGGCCTGTTCACGGTCGAGTACGTCCTGCGCCTGTACTGCGCCCCGCGCCGCGCGGCGTACGCGCGCAGCTTCTTCGGGATCGTGGACCTGACGTCGATCCTGCCGACCTATCTCAGCCTGGTCCTGCCCGGCACCCAGTACTTGCAGGTCATCCGCGTGCTGCGGGTGCTGCGGGTGTTCCGTGTGCTCAAGCTCGTGGAGTACATCGGCGAGGCGGACGTGTTGCTGGTGGCGATCCGCAACAGCCGGCGTAAGCTGTCCGTCTTCATCGCCACCGTGCTCGCCGCGGCCGTGGTGCTCGGCACGGCGATGTACCTCGTCGAGGGCTCGACGCACGGGTTCACCAGCATCCCGCAGTCGATCTACTGGACGATCGTCACCATCACGACGGTGGGCTACGGCGACATCGCCCCGGAGACGCCGGTGGGGCAGGCCCTGGCGTCGGTCATCATGCTGCTGGGCTATGCGATCGTCGCCGTGCCGACGGGCATCGTCACCGTGGAACTCGCGCGCGGCAGTCGCGCGGCGGGGCGCGCGCCGTGCCGGGGGTGTGGCGCGGCCGATCATCAGCCGGATGCGGCGTTCTGCCGGCTGTGCGGGACGCGACTCGAGGGCGTGCAGACGTGACGACATGGTCAGGGGCTGTGGTCGGGTTGCTCGGGCTGATGGCCTCGCCGCTCGTCCTCGTGACCGGACCAGCGCCTCGCGACACCGAGGCGGCGCGGTGGCAGGCGCCGTGTTCCGCGAACGCGCGCTATTCCGGACCGCCGCAGCGGGCGGCGCCGGCGGCGGTGTGGGAGCGTGACTTCGCACGCCCCGTCGACGGCGCCCTGCCGGACCGGCTGGTGGTGGCGCTCGACCGCACCCTGGATGGCATTCTCGCGCGCGTGCCTGCCGCCAGCGTCGCCGTGGCGATTCCGGGCCAGGGCGTGTGGTCGCGGACGCGCGGCCTCGCGCGGCGCGATCCGCCGGCGCCCGTCGTCGAGGGACAGCGGTTCCAGGCCGCCAGCACGACCAAGACGTTCACCGCGTCCGTCGTCCTGCAACTCGTGCAGGAGGGCCGGTTGCGGCTGGATGAGACCGTGGACCGGTGGTTTCCGTCGGTGCCGAACGCGCGCGTGACGACCATCGACATGCTGCTCCGTCACCAGAGCGGACTGGTCAGCTTCAACGCGCTGCCGTCGCTCGGTCCGCAGTACCGTACCGCCGCGGAGGTCATTGCCCTCGCCGCCGAGCAGCCGCCCCAGTTCTGCCCCGGAACCGCGTGGGCCTACACCAATACGGGCTACGCGATGCTCGGCGTCATCGTCGAACGGATCGAAGGTGCGCCCCTGCACGAGGTGTTCGCGCGTCGGCTCGTCGGCCCGCTGGGCCTGGTCGACACGGTTCTCCGCAGGCCCGGCGACGGCGTGGCGGTCGTGACCGGCCACGCATCGGGCCGGCCCGTCCAGGTGGACGATGACTACGGCACGGCCTGGGCGGCGGGCGGCCTTGCGACGACGGCTGTGGACCTCGTGCGGTTCTGGCACGCGTTGTTGTCCGGCCGCGTGCTGCCCGCGCCGATCGTGCGCGCGATGTTCACCGCGATGTCCCGGATGGTGCCCGACGGCCAGATGTTCTACGGCCGTGGCGTCCAGCTCTACGACGTGCCGGGTGGACCGGGTCTGATGTTCGGCCACAGCGGTGGCATCGCCGGCTTCACGAGCGTGACGGCCTATGTCGCTGCCGACGATCTCTACGTGGCCGTACTCTTCAACGACAAGGACGTCCCGGCCGAGGCTGGCCTCTGGGCCCTGGTCCGGGCCGTGCGTGAGTACCGGGCGTCGACGGGCGGATTGGAGCCGGGCATCGGTCGCCCCGAGCTGCCCATGCCGCCGGAGTAGACTGAGGCATGCCGCCCGCCCGTCCGACCGCGACCTCGTCGATCACCCATGCCTGACTGGCTGCCCTACGTCATCGTCTTCGTCGCCGGCTGGGTCATCGGCCGGCTCACCGGCCGGAGCGACGGCGCGCCGCGGATTCCGGATCCGCCGCTGCGGCCGCTGCCGGACCACGCGCTGGCCGAGATTCAGACCTTGATGCGTGAGGGGAAGAAGATCGACGCGATCAAGGTGTACCGCATGCACACCGGCGGTGGTCTCAAGGTCTCGAAGGAGGCCGTCGAGGCGATTCAGGAGCGGATGGGGTGACCGGCGAAGTGCGGAAGGCGGATCCGCAGGCGCGGCGGTCCGCCCTGCGGTTCCTGGCGGCCTTCACCGTCCTGGGCGCCGTGGCGATCGTCGTGATCGGCCGGCTCAGGCCGGCGGCCGAGAACTGGGTCGAGCACGATCCGGGATCGCGCCTGAGCGCGATGCTGATCATCCTCGGCCTGATCACCGCGCTGCCGCTGCTCGGACTGGCGGCGTCGCTCTGGCACCTCGGCACGCGGGTCGTGGCGACGGCGCAGTTCCCGCCGCCGGGCCGGCGCGTCACGAGGGACACGCGGCTCCTGACCGGCGACGCGGCCCGCCGCCGCGGCCGCCTCGCGCAGGGCTTTGCCCTGTTCTTCGGCGTGGCGGCCGTCGGGCTCGCCACGATCCTCTGGCGGCTGGCCGCGCTCTGGTGACGCGCACCGGCCGCGACGCCTGACGTTCGAGACACGAGACGCGAAACGCCGGATCGCCGATCCTGATCCGGACCCCTGGAGAGGTTCGATGGCCCAGCTGGTTCCCGACCGCACCGAAGCCGCCGAGTACTACTTCACCTATATCGATCTGGTCCGCCTCGGACCGGGGCAGGACGTCCGCGACGTGCTGGCCGCGCAGCGCGACGAGCTGCTCGCGGCCTTCGCGGGCATCTCGGAGGAGCGGTCGCGGCACCGCTACGCGCCGGGCAAGTGGAGCATTCGCGAGGTGCTCAACCACATCAACGACACCGAGCGCGTCTTCGGGTTCCGGGCGTTCTGGTTCGGCCGCGGGTTCGACGCGCCGATGCCCGGCTTCGATCAGGATCCTGCGGTTCAGGCCTCGGGTGCGGCCGATCGGTCCTGGGCGAGTCACGTCGAGGAGTTCCGCGCCGTGCGCGAGTCCACGATCGCGCTGTTCCGGAACCTGCCTGCCGACGCGTGGTCGCGCCGCGGCGTGGCCAGCGGACATCCGGTCACGGTCCGGGCCCTGGCCTTCATGGTGGCCGGCCACGCGGCGCATCACCGCCGGATTCTGGACGAGCGGTATTAGGGGTCAGACCTGACCCCCGACTGGCGCGGGCTCCAGACCCGCGCTAGGCTTCCCGGCATGAGGCCAGCACCCATCGTCCTCGGCGCCGCGGTCGTCGCGGCGGCCGCCGGTGTTCTTGCTGCCGGGCAGGCACCGTCGCCGCAGTCCTTCGATCTGCTCATCCGCCACGCCCACGTCCTGGACGGGACCGGCAATCCCTGGTTCCCCGCCGACGTCGGCGTCCGCGACGGTCGCATCGTCGCGGTCGGCCGGCTCGAGGGCGCGACCGCGGCGCGGGAGATCGACGCCACGGGCAAGTACCTCGCGCCCGGCTTCATCGACATCCACTCGCACGCCGACGACGGGTCGAGTCCGCGCGGCGGGTTCCGGGACGAGAACCCGCGGATCCGCGCGGCGCCCAACCTCGTCACGCAGGGCATCACGACGGTCGTCGTCAACCAGGACGGCCGGTCGCCGTGGCCGATCACGGAGCAGCGCGCGCAGATCGAGCGGAACCACATCGGCCCCAACACGATGCTGCTCGTCGGGCACGGCGAGGTGCGATCGCAGGTGATGGGCCGCGACACGCAGCGGCCCGCGACCGACGAGGAGATCGCGAAGATGCGTGTGCTCGTCCGACAGGCGCTGTCCGAGGGCGCCGTCGGGATGTCGGCCGGCCTCGAGTACGAGCCGGGTCGCTGGAGCACGACCGCCGAGCTGGTCGAGCTGGCGAAGGAGCTGCCGGCCGTGGGCGGCGTGTACATCTCACACGAACGCAGCGAGGGCAGCGACCCGCTCTGGTACGTGCCCAGCCAGGACGGTCCCGGTCCGCCGACGCTGCTCGACGCGGTGCGTGAGACGATCGAGATCGGCGAGCGTACGGGCGCGCGCGTGGTCGCCTCGCACCTGAAGGCGAAAGGCGCGAACTACTGGGGGTCGGCCGCCGCGGCAGTCAGCCTGATCCAGCGGGCCCGTGATCGCGGCGTGGACGTCTGGGCCGACCAGTACCCGTATCCGACGAGCGGCACGGACGGATCGACCGTGCTGATTCCGTCCTGGGCGAACCGCGGCGCTGGCGGCGGCCGCGCCGCACGCGGTGGCGGCGGTCGCGGGCGCGGCGCCGGGGCGGGCGGAGCGGGAGCCGGGGCTGCCGGTGCTGCGCAGGCCACGCCGGCCAACCCGCGCGCTGATGCCCTGCGCGCGACGCTCGCCGATCCGGCGAAGGCCGCCGATCTGCGGTCCGACATCGCGCACGAGATCGCGCGTCGCGGCGGCGCGGACAACGTGGTCGTCTACGAGTACACGGACCAGGCGCTCTACGGCAAGACGCTCGCCGAGATCGCGCGGCTCTGGCGCGTGGATCCGGTCGAGGCCGCGATCCAGATCCAGCTGGAGGGCCTGCCCAACCGGAACGGCGGCGCCCGCATGCGCGGCTTCTCGATGTCGGAGGACGACCTGGAGCTGATCGCGAAGCAGCCCTGGGTTGCCACGTCCACCGACGCCGGGATCGCGCTGCTCGACGGTCCGCCCTCCACGCACGCGCGGTTCTACGGCAGCTTCCCGCGCAAGATCCGCCACTACGCGCTCGACCGCGGCGCGATCACGCTCGAAGCCGCCATCCGTGCGTCCACGTCGCTCCCGGCGCAAATCATGGGGTTGACCGACCGTGGCCAGGTCCGGACCGGCATGGCCGCCGATCTGGTGATCTTCGACCTCGACACGGTTCGGGACAAGGCGACGTTCTTCGAGCCGCACCGGTACTCGGAAGGGGTCGAATACGTGTTCGTCAATGGCATCGCCGTCGTTGACGCCTCGACAGTCACGTGGGCGCTGCCGGGAAGAGTACTGGTGAGGTAAGGCCCTTGCGGAACTTCGAAGTTCGAAGTTCGAACTTTGAAGTCAGGGGGTCGCCGGTCATCGCGGCGACGCAGGGACACCTGATCATCGGCCTGAGAGATCCCGACGCCACGCGCCGGCTCTACGCCGACGTGCTCGCCCGTCGGCCGCCTCGCTGACCGGCGAGATCCGGCCCGCCGACCCGTCCGACCTGGGCGCCGATCGCCGGCGACCGGTTACGGGGCGCCCGCCGCCAGTCCGGCCGATCGACCCGTCGACCAGGCCCACTGGAAGTTGTGGCCGCCGATCGGCCCGAACGCGTCGAGCACCTCGCCGCAGAAGTAGAGGCCCGGCACCCGCCGGCTCTCGAGCGTCGCGCGGTGCACCTCGTCGAGCGCAACGCCGCCGCCCGTCACCTCCGCGGTGCGGAATCCCTCGTCCCCGGTCCACGGCAGGGCATAGCCCGCCAGCCGCTCGACGAGCCGCAGGCGCCCCTCGCGCGGGAGCCGGGCGCACGTCAGGTCGGCGGCGATGCCGGCTTCGTCCACGAGCACCTGCGCGAGCCGCTTCGGCAGGTGGCGCGCGACGACGGTGGAGACGAGCGCCGGGCCCGGCGCGAGCGCCGCCGTCCACTCCGGCTCCGCCAGCGGCGACCACCGCACGCGCACGGTGGCGGGATCGCCGCCGGTCATCCGGCTGCGCACCGCGACGTGCGACACGTCGAGGATCGCCGGTCCGCTGTAGCCGCGATGGGTGAACAGGAAGCCGCCAGCCGATCGCGTGCGCTCGCGCGCCGACCGCGCCTCGACCGTGACGTCGAGCGAGATGCCCGACAGCGAGGCATGGATCGCCGGCGACGCGATGAGCGGCGTGAGCGCGGCATACGTCGGATGGACGACGTGGCCGAGCCGGCGAGCCACGTCGAAGCCGAAGCCGTCGCTTCCGGTCTTCGGCACCGACAGGCCGCCGGTCGCGATGACGACGCGGTCGGCCCGCACGTGGTCGCCGCTGCCGACCTGGACGACGAAGCCGCCGGCGTCGGGCCGCACGTCGACGACGGGCGTGCCGAACCGGCGCGCGACGCCCCGCGCGTCGGCGAGGGCCACCAGGCCGTCGCGCACGTCGCGCGCGCGGCCGGACGCGGGAAACAGCTTGCCGGTGTCCGGCTCGAGGATCAGCCGGAGGCCGAGGTCCTCCTCGAAGAAGCGCCGCTGGTCGCGCAGGGGCCAGGCGGCGAGCATCGATCGGACCAGTCCCCGCGGCGAGTCGCTGACGAACCGATCCGGCGCGGGCTCGGCAGGCAGGACGTTGCACCGCCCGCCGCCGCTGACGAGGATCTTGCGCCCGCCGTCGGGGGTGCGTTCGAGCAGGGTCACCGCCGCGCCGGCGCCGCGCGCGACGGCCGCGGCCGTCAACCCGGCGGCGCCTCCGCCGACCACCACGACGTGAGGATGCCCGCCGCGCACGGCGTCATCGTACCCCTTGGCGCGCGCCCCGCGCCTGGGGGAACATAGACGCCGCGCCGGGGCCGGCCGTCTCCGGCCGTGGCGCCTTCGTATGTCCCACGACCATCCTTCGTCACAGGCGACCGTCGCCGACGCGTCCGCCGACGCTGACGTCGCCGTGGCCGACGCCGTCGCCGCCGTCGCCCCGGTCGCCGACGTGGCCGTCATCGGCGGCGGCGTGGTCGGCGTCGCGTGCGCGCTCGAACTCGCGCGTCGCGGCGCGTCCGTCACCGTCCTCGAGCGCGACCGCATCGGGCACGGCTGCTCGTACGGCAACGCCGGCTGGCTCACGCCGTCGCAGGCGGTGCCGCTCGCCAATCCGGCGATGCTGCTGAAGTCGTTCCGCTGGATGCTCGATCCGGAGAGCCCGCTCTACATCCAGCCGCGCGTCGATCCGTCGTACCTCCGGTGGCTCGCCGGGTTCCTCCTCGCGTCGCGCGCGTCGAAGTTCGAGCGCGGTGCCGAGGCGCTCGTCGGGCTCTGCCGCGCGAGCGTCGATCTCTGGGAGGCGCTGGCCGCCCGGTCGCCGGAGTCCTTCGGGTTCGAGCGCCACGGCCTGCTCTCGGTGTACGAGAAGGCCGAGTCGTTCGAGGGCGCGCACGCCGCGATCGAGACGGTCGCGCGCCACGGCGTCCGTGCCGAGCGATGGACCGCCGCCGAGATCCGGGAGCGCGAACCGGCCATCGTCGGTGCGCAGGTCGGCGGGTACTTCTTTCCGGACGACGCGCACTGCGAGCCGTACCGGGCGGTGCGGGCCCTGGCTGCCGAGGCGGCCGCGGCCGGCGTCACGTTCGTCGAGGGCGCCGAGGTCTTCGCGATCTCGGCGGCGGCCAACGGCAGCGGCCCGTCGGCGCGCCGTCTACAGACCACGCGCGGCGAGTTCCGCGCGAAGCGCCTGCTGCTCGCGGCCGGATCCTGGTCGGAGTCGCTCGGCCGGATGCTCGACCTGCGCGTCCCGATCCTCGGCGCGAAGGGCTACTCGATGCTGTTGCCACGCGCGACGCCGCACCCGACACGATCGATCTACCTGATCGAGCGCAAGGTGGCGGTCAACCCGCACGCCGATGCCTTGCGCATCGCCGGCACGCTGGAGCTGGTGCGCAACGACTTCTCGATCAACCGGCGGCGGGTGGACGTGATCCTGCGCGGCGCGAAGGGCATGCTCAACCTGGGCGACGCGCCGGTCGCGCGCGAGATCTGGCGGGGGCTCCGGCCGTGCGCGCCGGACGGCATGCCGCTCATCGGCCGCGCGCGCGGCGCGGGCGACGTCTGGCTCGCCACGGGCCACCAGATGGCGGGGCTCAAGACCGCGCCCGCCACCGGCATCCTGCTCGCGCAGCTGATGAGCGGCGAGACGCCCCGGTTCGACCCGGAGCCCTTCCGCGCAGACCGGTACTAGGGGTCAGGTCTTGGATCGCAGCCTTCGGCCCGGCTCACGCACAAATCTGTCATCGTCAGTCGCCAGGCATTCATGACCGAGCAGCCCGCCCTCGGCACGGCCCGCCTGCACCTCCGGCCGTTCATGCCGGAGGACGCGCCACGCGTGCGGACGCTGGCCGGCGCGCGGGAGATCGCGGACACCACGCTGAACGTGCCCCATCCCTACGAGGACGGCATGGCCGAGGCGTGGATCGCCACGCACGCGCCGGGCTGGGCGCTCGGCCGGCTGGCCACGTTCGCCATCATCGAGGCCGACGCGGGGCTGATCGGCGCGATCGGCCTCACGGTCGAGCCGGCGCACCGCCGCGCCGAGATCGGCTACTGGATCGGCCGGCCGCACTGGAATCGCGGCTACGCCACCGAGGCCGCTCGCGCCGTCGTCGCGTTCGGCTTCGAGGCGTTCGACCTGCACCGGATCCAGGGGCGCCACCTGACGCGCAACCCGGCGTCCGGCCGCGTGCTCGTCAAGGCCGGCCTGACGTACGAGGGCACGCTGCGCGGCCACCTCATCAAGTGGGGCGTGCCGGAGGACGTGGCGATCTACGCCGTGCTGCGGCCGCATGCGGTTCCCGAATCCGGCGCGGGCGCGTAGACTGGACGCGATGACGATCCGCATCACGTACTGCGTGCAGTGAAACTACCGTCCCAGGGCCGCCGGTCTGGCGGCCGCGATTGACCGCGAGACGGGAATCCAGGCCGAGCTCGTCGAGGGCCGCGGCGGCGTGTTCGACGTCACCGTGGATGGACGACTGGTGTTCTCGAAGCGTGCCGCCGGCAGGTTTCCCGAGGCCGCGGAGATCCTCGCGGCGCTGCGGTAGCGCCGCCGTCCCGCCACCGCCGCCGGGGCGCGTCCGGGTCGCGACCGGCGGGCGGCCGCGCCAACCACCCGTCACGCCGGCGTCGCGCCGGCCAGGTGACCGAACTCCTGTCGCAGCCGCGCGCCGAGCGCCCGCCGCGCGCGGTGCAGCCGCACCTTCACCGTCGTCGTGGTGACGTTCAGCCGGCGTGCCGCCTCGGGCGTGGACAGTTCCTCGATGTCGCGCAGCCGCAGGACCGCCCGGTAGGCCTCCGGCAAATCGAGGATGCACGCGTGCAGCGCGTCATGGCGCTCCCGCCGCGCCACCAGCGCATCGGCCGCGGGCAGCGACGAGGCGAAGCGTTCCGGACCGGACTGGTCCGTCCCGGCGTGATCCGGATCCAGCGGCTCCTCTCCCTTTCGCCGCCGCGACCGGACCCGCATCAGGGCCGCGTTGACCACGATTCGGTGCAGCCAGGTCGACAGGCGCGCGTCGCCGGCGAAGCTGTCCAGTGACCGGAACGCGCTGAGATACGCGGTCTGCACCGCGTCGCGCGCCTCCTCGTCGTTGCGGCAGATTCGCCGGGCCACGAGCAGCAGCCGCGCGCCGTGTTCCCGCACGACCGCCTCGAACGCCCAGGCTTCCTGCCGGCGCAGGCCCGCCAGCAGGGCGGCATCGGCCTCGTCGGCCGGCGCGGGAGGACGGGGAGCGCGGGCGCTCATGCATCTGGTCCTACGTTCGGGTCGGGCGCTCGGATACGCCCGGGGGGCGGGAATTCTGTCCGCCAACGACCATCCTGATCGTTCGAGTCGCATCACCCCGACTCGGCACTGGACTGGCCGGCGAAGGCCCCGCAGAATCGAGGGCATCCCCTCCCGGGGACGCCTGCGTGTCCAGACGCCTTTGCGCGCGTCCAGGAGCGTGTTCGTGCGGTTTCGTCGTCAGCTCATGGCTGGTGGTCTCGCGGCACTGGCCTGGGCCGGGATCGTCTACGCGACCGGCGGGTTCTTCGTGCGCCTGGGCGGGCTGCGGGTCTCCTCGCGAGATCCCCTGGTGCCGCTGGCCGTGGCGATCGCCTGCGCGGCGGGCGTCTGGTGGCGTTCGCGCGCGGCGGGCGCGCCGCCGATCGCCGATGACTGGCGTCCGCTCGGGCTCGTGCTTCGCGCCCGGTTCGACGGCCTCCGCGCCGTGTGGCTCACGCGGCCGCGGATCTCCGCCCCCGCGGCGATCGCCGTCGCGGGCGCGGCCGTGTACCTCTTCCACTGGGCCGGCAATCGTCCTCTGTGGCTCGACGAGGAGATGATCGCGCTCAACGTGCGCGATCGGACCCTGGCCGGCCAGGCGGGCGCGCTCGCGTTCGGCCAGAGCGCCCCGCTCGGCTGGCTGGTGGCGCAGCGGCTGGTGCTCGTGACCTTCGGCGCCGCCGACCTGGCGTTGCGCCTGCTTCCGGTCCTCGCCGGGCTCGCCACGATCGGCGTCGCGTTCCGCATGGGCCGCCGCTGGTTCACGCCGGCCGGCGGCGCGGTGCTCGTGGCGCTCGTGGCGTTCGGACCGTGGCTCGGACACTTCGCACTGGAGCTGAAGCACTACTCGGCCGACGCGCTCGCCGGCCTGCTGCTGCCCGCCCTCGTGGTCCGGGTCGCCGAGGCGCGGGAGCCCGACGCGCGGCGCCGGCGCGCGGTCGCGTGGTGGCTGATCGCGGCCGTCCTGCAGTGGGTGTCGAACGGCGCGGTCCTGGTCGTCCCGGCGTGTGCCGTCGCGCTCGTCGTGCTCGCGTGGCGCCGCGACGGGCGGTCCGCCGCGGTTGCCGCCGCCTGGCCTGGCGCGATCTGGTGCCTGGCGTTCGGCCTGCATTACGCGCTGGCGCTGCAGTACACGCACGACAGCGAGTACCTCCGCGCCCACTGGCGGACGCAGCTCCCGGGCGCGGGCCTCGGGATCGCGGGGACGGCCGCCTGGCTCGCCGACCGGCTGCGGCCGCTCGCGATCACGCCGGGGGGATCCGGCCTCGGCCTGGCGTTCTGGGCCGCGGCGGCTGCCGGCTTCCTGCTCGGTTCGCGTCCCCGCCTGGGCGTCGTCTTCGCTCTCGTGCCGCTTTCGGCGTTCGCCTTCGCCGCGATCGGCGAGGTCCCGCTCTACGAGCGCTTCACGCTCTGGGTGGTGCCGGCGTTGTACGTCGGCCTCGCGCTGCTGGTGGATCGCGCGGCTGAGCTCGCGCCGGCCGCGTGGCGCGGGCGGCGCTGGCTGGTGGCGATCGCATCGACGGTCCTCCTCGTCGCCGCGACCCGCGTCGTCGCCGACGTGCTCGTCCGCGGGTGGGACGGCCTCGTCCTCGAGCGCGCGCACGACCACAACCACCAGCTGGACGACCGCGGCGCCGTTCGCTGGCTGATGGCGCATCGCCGGTCCGGCGATGCCATCCTCACGACGCACCTGGGCTGGCCCGCCGTCTGGTGGTACGGCGGCATCCCGACCGATCCGGAGGGTCCGTTGCGCGCGGCGGTCTACGACGGCACCACGATGCTCGAGGTGGCGCCCGGCGACCCGGCCAGTTGCAGTCCCGAGCGCGTTGCCGCCGCGCTGTCCGGTCATGGCCGGGCGCTCGTGTACCTCGGCTTTCCCGACGCGCCCGACGACTTCGGCGACCGTCTGCTCGCGGACCTCGCGACGCTCGGGCGACTGACCGCGATCAACGACTTCTCGAGCCTGAGCCGCGTGGCCATCGTCGATCTCGAGCATCCGCCGTCGCCCGGGGATGCCGGGCTCATGCTCGGCGCGCGCGGGACGGACGGGGACAGCGTCCCGGCGCCGGCACCCGGGTGCACGGCCATCTCCCGCGTCCGGCGCTGGTAGGTGCTTGCGTGCGGCCACGGGCCCCGCGATACTCAGGACCGTGGCGGACGCCTCGACGCTCGAGCACGCCGGGTGCCGGCTGGCCTGGAAGGTCACCGGCGCCGGCGATCCGGTGGTGATGATTCAGGGCGTCGGCGTCCACGGCGACGGCTGGCGGCCCCAGGTCGAGGCGCTGCGGCACCGCTGGTCCTGCCTGACCTTCGACAATCGCGGCGCCGGCGCCAGCCAGCCACTCGGCGTTCCGCGCCTGACCGTCGACCAGATGGCCGACGATGTGCGGGCGCTGATGGATGCGCAGGGCTGGTCGTCGGCGCACGTGGTCGGGCACTCGCTCGGGGGCCTCGTGGCATTGGTGCTGGCGCTGCGCGCGCGGCCACGCGTGCGGAGCCTCGCGCTGCTCTGCACGTTCGCGCGCGGCCGCGACGCCGGCCGATCCGCGCGGATGATCTGGGTCGGCACGCGATCGCGGGTCGGCACGCGCCGCATGCGGCGTCATGCGTTCCTGGAGATCGTCATGCCCCCGGACCTGCTGGCCGGCGCCGACCGCGACCAGCTGGCCGCGGACCTGGCGCCGCTCTTCGGCCATGATCTCGCCGACCATCCGGCCATCGAGATGCGGCAGCTCTCGGCGATGCGTGGCTGCGACGTGCTGGCCGAGCTGCCGGCGCTGGCGGACCTGCCGACGCTCGTCGTCTCGGCCGAGCACGATCCGATCGCGCCGCCGCCGCTCGGCGAGGCGATGGCGCGCGCGGTGCCCGGGGCCCGGTTCGTCCTGCTCCGTCAGGCGTCACACGGCGTGCCGATTCACGGCGCCGACGCCGTGAACACGCTCCTCGCCACGCACCTCGACCGGGTGCCGTGAGCCGGCAGGAGATTCCATGGTGGACTACCGCGACGACCTGGCGCTCGACCTGGACGATGTCGTCGATCTCTACCGCGCCTCGACGCTCGGCGCGCGGCGGCCGATCGACGACCGCGAGATCGTGCGGAGCATGTTCGAGCACGCCAACCTGATCGTCAGCGCCTGGGACGGGGACCGCCTGGTCGGCGTCGCGCGGACGATGACGGACTTCCTCTACGTGGGCTACCTCGCCGACCTCGTCGTGCGCGACACGCACCAGCGGCAGGGCATCGGCATCGCGCTGATCCGGGAGACGCGCGAGCGGATGGGGCCGCGATCCGCGCTCGTGCTGCTGTCGGCGCCGCAGGCGGTGGACTACTATCCGCGGATCGGCTTCAGCCCGCACGACAGCGCGTGGGTGCTGCGGGCATCGGATCCTTTTCCTGATCGTTGCTGAGTCATGCCACATCGCGAACGGCACCGGAGCTCCCACATCGGCTGGTTGCGCGCCGCCGTCCTCGGCGCGAACGACGGCTTGATCTCCACCAGCAGCCTGGTCGTGGGCGTGGCGGCCGCGGAGCCCTCGGCGGGCGCGGTGCTCATCGCCGCGATGGCGGGCCTCGTCGCGGGCGCGCTGTCGATGGCGGCGGGTGAGTACGTGTCGGTCAGCTCGCAGGCGGATACCGAGGGGGCGGACCTGGCGCGGGAGCGCCGCGAACTGGCGACGGATCCGGCGGGCGAGCGCGAGGAGCTGGCCGGCATCTACGTGGCGCGCGGCCTGTCGCCCGATCTGGCGGGGCGGGTGGCGGACGAGCTGATGGCCGGGGACGCGCTCGCCGCGCACGCGCGCGACGAGCTCGGCATCACGGAGCTCAGTCAGGCGCGGCCGCTGCAGGCCGCGACGGCCTCGGCGGCGGCGTTCGCGATCGGCGCCGCACCGCCGGCGCTCATCGCCGCGCTCGTGCCCACCGGCGCGGTCACGGCGGTGGTCGGCGTGACGTCGGTGGGGCTGCTGCTGGTGCTGGGCGCCACGGCCGCCCGCCTCGGTGGCGCCCCGATGACGCGCGGCGCCGCCCGGGTCGCCTTCTGGGGGATCGTCGCGATGGTCTGCACGTCGCTCGTGGGGCGGTTGTTCGGGGGAGCGACCGGGACCTGAGGGTCCCAGGGTCCCAGGACCCCGGGGGCCCCTCAGGTCCCTCGTCTAGTTCACCCCTGACGCCCGGTCGATGAACGCCGCCACGTTGTCGTGCAGGGCGACGCGATCGGCGTCGCGCAGGTACATCATGTGGCCGGCCTCGTAGTACTTCAGGGTCACGTTGCCCTGCAGGGCCTTCGGCAGTCCGAGGTGGCTCATCGTGAACTCGGTCGGCATGAACGGCGTGGCCATGTCGTAGTAGCCGTTCTCGACCTCCACCTGCAGGCGCGGGTTGGTGATCATCGCCTGGGCCAGGTCGGCCTGCGTGGAGGGCGCCGACGGGAAGCCGCGCTGCGGCGCGCTCGGGCGCTCCCAGTTCCAGCCGCCACCCAGCTTCGAGATGCGATAGTCCATGTCGCGCCCGTACTGCAGCTCGCGATGGTTGTAGTCGTTGACGAGCGCGGTGAACGCGCCGCCCACGGCGGGGCCTTCCGGATCGCCCTCCGCCGTCTCGGTCAGCAGGTCGAACGTGTAACCCGTGAACCGCGCGTCGATGCGCCCCGACGTGAGGCCGCGGGTGCGCAGCAGCTCCGCGTTGAACTGGGCGAGCGTCACGCGCAGGTCCGCGCGCTCGAGGTACTCCGGTGACAGGCCGGTGAATCGCGACATCGTGCGCGCGACGGCGGCCTTGCGATCCGCGGGCAGCCGGGCGCCCTGGAACAGCGCGGCCGCGTACTCGCCCTGCGCGAACTGCCGCGCCTCGTCGACGAACGCCGTCAGGCTCGCCGGGCGTTCGGCCAGCGCCTTGTGGTACCAGGCCACGGCCGCGTAGCTCGGCAGGTAGTAGACGTACGGCCGGTCGTCACCGGGCGCGAACGTGATCGTCGAGAGGTCGAGGACCGACGAGATCAGGTCGATGCCGTTCAGGTGCACGTTGTAGCGCGACTGCAGCAGGTTGCCGAGCGCCGCCGACCGGAACGTGCCGTAGCTCTCGCCGATGAGGAACTTCGGCGAGTTCCACCGGTCGTTGCGGCTGAGGTAGGTGACGATGAACTGGGCGAAGGCGCTGGCGTCCTCGTCGACGCCGTAGAAGTCCGACTCCTTCGCCTTGCCGGCGGCGCGGCTGTAGCCGGTCCCCATCGCGTCGATGAAGACGAGGTCGGTGCGGTCGAGCAGCGTCTCCGCGTTGTCCACCAGTGAATACGGCGCGGGCGGCGTGAACGCGCCGTCGGCCGTCGACACGCGCCGCGGACCGAACGCGCCCATGTGCAGCCAGACCGTCGCCGAGCCCGGCCCGCCGTTGTAGAGGAACGCGACCGGCCGCGTGCGCTTGTCCGTCACGTCGGATCGCGTGTAGGCGACCGAGTAGATGAGGCCCGTCGGCTCGCCGTCGGTGTTGGTGAGGAGCGTCGTGCCCGCGCTGGCCGTGTACGGGATGGTGCGCTGGCCGATGCGGATCGTGTGGTCGGTCACCGACCACTGCTCGAGTCGTCGCGCGAGATCCGACCGGCTCGCCGGACTCGTGGCGGCGGCCTGATCCTGCGACGCCGCGGCGTCCTGCGGCCGTGGTGCGGCCGCGGCGGCCCGGGTGCCTTGCGCCTGCTGGCCGCGGAGCACCGGCATGCCGAGGGTCACCGCCGCCGCCATTACGAGAATGCCTGTCAGTGTGCGCTGGCGTTGCATCGGTCCTCCCGTCGCGGCGGCGCGGGCGGCGCCGGCCGCGTCGCAACAGAACGTAGGAGTGGATTCGGTCCGGCTTCACGAACGCTCGCCCGAACGGGCCGTTCGTGCCGTCATCGGGCATCGTAGCGCGCCGGGAGCCGTGGCGAAAGTCGGTCGGGCGCGGGCTCTTCGCGCCGCCTCCGACGTCCAGGCATCTCTTCTCCTGGCCCGGCGCCCGGCAAGCCTGTCTCCCGCCACCGTTTCCCATCCCAAACCCGCTCTCCCCACGTCCCCCGTCGCCCCACGTTCCCCATGCCCCCGGATCTTCCCCACCACCTCCATGTCCTCTACGTCCCCCACGTCCCCCAGACAGTAGGATAGGCACATGGCCGATTCGCGCCGCTCTCCTCGATCTCCCCGTCGTTCCGGCCTGGCGGGGATCGCCGCATCGGTGGCCGTGACCGCGGCCTGCGCGGGGGCGGCCTCGTCCGGCCAGGCGCCCGTCGTCGTCCAGCAGCCGCCGGCGCGATTCGGGTACCGCGTCGTCAACGTCTATCCGCACGACGCGAACGCGTTCACGCAGGGCCTGCTCTTCCAGGGCGGCGTGCTGTACGAGAGCACGGGGCAGAACGGGCAGTCGAGCCTCAGGCGCGTGGACCTCACGACGGGCAAGGTGCTGGCGAAGCGCGATCTCGCCGAGCAGTACTTCGGCGAGGGCCTGGCGGCGTGGCAGGACCAGTTGATTCAGCTCACGTGGCGCGCCGGCCGCGGCTTCGTCTACGACCGCGACACGTTCGCGCCGATGCGCGAGTTCTCGTACACGGGCGAGGGCTGGGGGCTCGCGTCCGACGGGCGGCGGCTGATCCTGAGCGACGGCAGCTCGAGGCTGCGCTTCCTGGATCCGGCCACGTTCGCGGAGACCGGCACGCTCGGCGTGCGCGACACCGGCGTGCCCGTGCGCGACCTCAACGAACTGGAGGTCATGAACGGCGAGATCCTCGCCAACGTGTGGCACACCGATCGGATCGCCCGCATCGATCCGGCCAGCGGGGCCGTGACCGGATGGATCGACCTGGCGGGCCTGCTGAAGCCCGGCGAAGTGACCAACGGGGAGGCCGTCCTGAACGGCATCGCCTGGGACGCCGAGGGCGGCCGCCTGTTCGTCACCGGCAAGCTCTGGCCGAAGCTGTTCGAGATCGCGATCGAACCGCGTTGAACCAGGGCGCCGCCTGCTCCGCGACCCTCCACCGGCCGATACGTCAGGGAACGGACGTCACCGCCGTATGAAGCGACTGGTTCTCCTGATTACACTTTTGGCTGGCGCCGCGTGCGGCGCGCAGAACTCCCCGACGAATCCGACGCCGGGCGGCACCGCGGCGGTCGTCTACGCCGCCATCGGCGCGAGCGATGCCACCGGCTTTGGCGGCACCGTGGCGTGCATTCCGTTCGTCGCGTGCCCGGACGGCACCGGCTACGTCCAGCAGGTGGAACGGCGGCTGCGCAACGACGGCCGGGACGTGTCGTTGACCAACCTGGGTATCCCGGCCGCGGTGCTCAGCCCGGAGCTCGAGTCGCTCGGCAACTCGATCGGCCGGACGATTCCGGGCAACTTCCTGCAGCGCGAGATGCCGTTCGTGCCGCGCGACTCGACGCTCGTGACGATCTTCGCCGGCGGCAACGACGCGAACGTCATCGGCGGCGCCGTCGAAGCCGGACTCGGCAGTCCCGACCCGTCGGCCTACGCGAACCAGCTCGTCCAGAACTACGGCCGAGACCTGCGGAGCCTCATCACCGGCATCCGCGGCCGCGCGCCGGCGGCGCGCATCATCCTGCTCAACCTGCCGAACCTGGCGGCGCTGCCGTACGCGAACGGCTATTCGCTGCTCAGGCGTCAGTACCTGCAGCTCATCTCGGTCGGGATCACGAAGCAGGCGAACCAGCTGACGTCCGAGGGCGTGACGATCATCGACCTGATGTGCGACGACGCCTTCTACGATCCCGGCATCTTCTCGAGCGACGGCTTCCACCCGAACGATCGCGGGTACACGTTCATGGCCGACCGGATCTACCCGCTCGCCACCGGCGGCGGCGCCAGCGCGCCCGCCGCGTCCTGCGGCCGCATGACGATCTACTGATCATCAGGGCGTGGGGCACCTTGGGACTCGCGTGGGAAGCTCGGGGCATGAGGAGAAGCCCGAGAAACCTGGGGGCCTTGGGGAAAGCCGGGTGGCGTGGGGACGTGGAGCGCCGGGAGACGCGGGGAAAGCTGGTGGGAATCGGAAATGCGGGAGGGACGATTCCACCTCGTCCTTCCTCGGCCCTCCCCACGGCCCCATGGCCTTTGCTTTCCCCACGGCCCCCACGTCCCCATGACCCCTGCTTTCCCCATGTCCTCCATTTGCCCCACGCCCCCCAAACACCGAGAATGAAGAAGACAATGGCGCAGACGCCACAGCAGCCTCCTCCCAGTCAGTTCCGCCCGCACCCCTGGCACGGCCTCGCCGTCGGACCCGAACCGCCGGGGTTGCTCAACGCCTTCATCGAGATCACGCCGTTCGACCTCGTCAAGTACGAGGTGGACAAGCAGTCGGGCTACCTGCGGATCGATCGGCCGCAGCGCGGGTCGTCCTACCCGCCTGCCCTCTACGGTTTCGTGCCGCGCACGCTCTGCGGGCCGCGGGTCCAGAAGCTCTCCCCGACGTCGAAGCGTGGCGATGGGGATCCGCTGGACATCTGCGTGCTCTCGGAGCGACCGATCACGCGCGGCGAGATCATCGTCCGCGCGCGGGTGGTCGGCGGGCTCCAGATGATCGACCGCAAGGAGGCCGACGACAAGGTCATCGCGGTGCTCGACAACGACTACATGTGGGGCGCGGCGCGGGACCTCTCGGACCTGCCGGAGGTCCTGGTCGAGCGGCTCCACCATTACTTCTCGACCTACAAGATGCTGCCGAAACAGCCCAATACCGCGAAGATCCAGCGGATGTACGGCCGGGCCCACGCCCTGAAGGTCGTCCAGGCGGCGATCGAGGACTACGCGGAAGCCTTTCAAATTTGAGATCGGGCCCGGACTCGGGGACGCGGTCCGACGGGCCGATATACTGGGCTGAAGGGAGCGTCCCCACATGACCGCGACCACCCGGATCCGCGCCGCCGCGTTCGCGCTGGCGGCGCTCGTCGTCTCGTCGCCCGCCTTCGCGCAGATCGACGCCGGCCCGCTCGTCAACTGGGCGGACATGACGACGTGGACCCAGTACAACGAGGGCACGCGCCAGACCGAGATGGGCCTCGGCCTGATCCCGAGCGGGATGGGCGGCACGATGCGCGTCTCGTTCGAGGCGTCGCTCGCCGGCCGCCGGCCGACCAAGGCGCCGACGCGCGTGATGATGCGCCTGATCCCGCCGCCCTTCCTGAACCCGAACACGGTGCGCTCGTCCACGGCGCGCTTCGAGATCGACGAGAACAAGGAGAACCGCGTCGTCATCGACGCGTCGGACCGCGTCGTCAGTCTGGACCCGCAGGTCGGCGCCTACTCGACGTCGGTCAGCGTCGCCATGACCATCGAGGAGTTCGAGCGACTCGCCTCGGCCGAGACGATCAAAGCCGACCTTCTCGGCTTCGCGGTCGAGTTCAGCCCGGCGCAGATCAAGGCGCTCAAGGCGTTCGCCGACAAGGTCATGCTGCGCACCCGGTGAGCGCGGGGTCAGGTCTTGGATCGCAGCCTCGACACGCGACTGCTGACGATTTCGTGATCGAGCGGGTTGTCACGGGCCGGACGCGGATGGTAAGAAGCAGTCTGGCCTCATGATCATCGACTGCCACGTCCACCTGAACAACTACCACGAGGAAATCGCCGTCTCGCTCGACGAGAGCCTCGACAAGCTGCAGGCCTCGATGGCCGAGGCCGGCGTCGACTACGCGCTCGTCCTCACGAGCTACGTCGTCTCGCCGCACCGGCCGAGCGCGGCCGAGGTCATCAAGGCGATCGAGAAGGTGCCGAACCTCGGCGTCGTCGCCGGCATCAGCTTCCTGCAGTACCGCGAGAAGCAGCTCCGCGAGCTGGCCGACTTCCTCCGCGACGGCCTCGTCAAGGGCCTGAAACTCTATCCCGGTTACGAGCCCTTCTACCCGCACGACAGCCGGCTCCGCGTGGTCTACGACCTGGCCGAGGAGTTCGACGTGCCGGTGATGATCCACAGCGGCGACACCTACAACCCGAAGGGCAAGGTCAAGTACTCCCGTCCGATCGAAGTGGACGAGGTCGCCGTCGATCATCCCAACGTGAAGTTCGTCATCTGCCACCTCGGCAACCCGTGGCTCGTCGACTGCATGGAAGTGGTCTACAAGAACCGGAACGTCTACGCGGACATCTCCGGCCTCGTGCTCGGCGACTTCAGCGAGGCGTTCGAGGACTACATGCAGGAGCAGATCGAGGACGTGATCCTCTACGCGGGCGAGCCGGCGTACCTGCTCTTCGGCACCGACTGGCCGATCTGCAACATGAAGTCGTACGTGAAGTTCGTCTCCGAGCTGAAGCTGCAGGAGCCCCACCGCCGGATGCTGCTCTACGAGAACGCGCGGCGCCTGTTCAAGCTGCCGCTGCCGCCCGACCCGGCACTCGCGCAGGGCGACGGGGCGCCACGCACCTAGGCCGCCCCGCCCCGCCCGGCGCGCCGGCGCGACGAACCGATGACGACCGCCCCGAGGGCGCCCGCGACGCGATAGGATTCACGTCCGGAGGTCATCGATGACGAACCGCGAGTTCTGCATTGCCCGACGGAAGGCCGAGCTGCCAGCCTTCCTGCGGGTGCTCCGCGCCCTGCCCGAGGCGCGGCTGGACTACAAGCCCGACGAGAAGTCGAAGAATGCCGCCCAGCTGGCCGGCGTGCTGATCGAGGAGGAAGCCGCGCTCGCCGGCATGATCGACACCGGGTCGATCAACTGGACGTCGCACGAGACGCGCACGAAGGTCGCCGACATCGTGGCCGCCTACGAGAAGAACCACCGCGCCGTCACCGAGCGGCTCGAGAAGATGAGCGACGCCGACTGGACGAAGACGGCGTCGTTCGTCGTGCCCGGCATGCCGCCCTGGGAGCAGCCGCTCTCCGAGTTCCTCTGGCTCTTCCTGTTCGACGCGGTGCACCACCGCGGACAGCTCAGCACCTACCTGCGCCCGATGGGTGGCAAGGTACCGTCGATCTACGGACCGTCGGCCGACGACCCGACGATGGAAACGGCCAGGCAGTAGCGCGGCGGGGTCTGGCGCGGGCCTCGGGACGGATCCGTCACCGGGGCCCGCGACGCCCGCCTGGCGCGCCGCGCGACGCCGTCCGCCTGCCGTGCCGCCCGCGCGCCACCCTCAGAAATCCGACAGGCCGACGACGGCGGCCGTGAGCAGGACCGTGATCAGCGCGAACGGCGTGGCGCACATCGCCGCCAGCAGCCGCTGACGGCGCGCCAGCAGCACCGCGGCCGCGACGTTGGTCGCGAGCAGCGCCATCGGCTGCCAGTCGAACGATCCCTCGTTCATCACCCACAGCAACGGCAGGGTGCCGACGATGGCAACCGCGCCCGCGCGCGTCCATCGCGTCACGAGCCCCAGGCCGAACACCAGGAGGCTCACGCCGGCCAGCGGCAGCGTCAGCCTCGCGAGTTCCCACGACATCGCGTCCTCCGCGGACCCGTCGGCCGGCTGCCCGGGTCTCGATCGTCAGTCTTCATCTATCCAGCCACCTTGTCCAGCCGCGCCGATCCCGGCGTCACCGGCGCGAATCCGCCCGGCACGCCCCGGCGATTGCGCCCGTACGGCCGCCGGCGTCGCGGGCGCGCCCTGTTGCGAGCCTGTGAGCCGGTCCGTCCGGCCTGGGCCGGATCTTGCACCCTGTCACGGAAGGACACTTGCATTTCATCGTGGGTTCCATGGAGGTGGACGTGTCGCTGAAGGACAAACTCGAGATCGGGCTGAAGCCCGACGCTCCCTATCGGCCGGACAATCTGCCCGACGACCAGGCTGATCTCGAGGCGGATCGCGCCGCGCAGCCATCGACGGACGACGATCCGCCCGAGCACGAGCGTCGCGCGCGACTCGCGCGTGAGGCGTGCGACGCGGGCGACGCCGCGCCGCCCCCGACCCGCGCCGCGGCCCGCCGGTCGCCGTCCACCCGGAGCGGGGCGGCCCGCACGCCTCGAGCGCCGCGCACGGGCCGGCAGGCGCGCCGGTCCTCCGGTGAGGCCGGGCGTCGCCGGGCGCGCCGCTGAGTCCGCGGCGCGCATGACGCGGCTCAGGTACCTCCTGGCGCAGTTCCGCACGAGCCTGTGGCTCGTCCCCGGCGGCCTCACGCTGGCCGCGATCGTCGCCGCGGCGGTGTTCATCCGCCTGGACGTCGCCGCGGGACTGGCCGCGGACACGCCGGCGGGGCTCGCCAGCCGCGCCGACGGGGCCCGCACGATTCTCGCGACCGTCGCCTCGTCGATCGCCACGGTGGCGGGCGTCGCCTTTTCGATCACCATCGTCGCGCTGGTGTTGACGGCGAGCCAGTACTCGTCGCGCGTGCTGCGCAACTTCATGCGCGATCGCACCAGCCAGGTCGTGCTCGGCCTGCTCGTCGGGACGTTTGCCTATTGCCTGCTCGTCCTCGGCGCCATCCGGACCGACGGTGAGACCGCGTTCGTGCCGTCCTACGCCCTGGGCGCGGCCATCGCCCTGGCGCTCGCAGCGCTCGGCGCGTTCGTCTACTTCATCCATCACATCGCCACGGCCATCCAGGCGTCGAGCATCGCGGCCAACGTGGCCGCCGAGACGGTCGCGGCCATCGACGTGCTGTTTCCCGAGTCGATTGGCCAGCCGGCGCCGGCGGCCGAGGCGGCCTCGTCGGCTCCCGCGGCGCGCGAGGCGGCGGGGGACTGGACGCCGGTGCCGGCCGTGCGTCCCGGCTACCTCCAGCACGTCGACGAGGACGACGTGCTGGCCTTCGCGCGGGATCACGACGTGGTGCTGCGTCTCGAGACCGGAATCGGCGGCTTCATCGTGCCCGGCGCGCCGCTGGTCTCGGTGGCCGGCACGCGCGGCCTCGACGAGGAGGCGGCCCGGCGGCTTCGGGCCTGCTTCACCATCAACCGGCACCGGACGATCGACCAGGACGCGGCGTTCGGGATCCGGCAGCTCGTCGACGTGGCGCTCAAGGCGCTCTCGCCCGGCGTCAACGACACGACGACGGCCGTCACCTGTGTGGACTGGCTCTCGGTGATCCTCGCGCGACTGGCCGGTCGGCGGCTGCCGGCGGCCGATCGCCACGACCGGGGCGTGCTCCGCGTGATCGCGCGCGTGCCGACGTTCGGGAGCCTGGTCGGCGAGGCGTTCGCCGAGATTCGCCAGAATGCCGCCGGCAATGCGGCCGTCCTGGGGCGCCTCCTCACGTCCGCCGCCGGCCTGATCTCGCGCGTCACCGACGCCGACCGCCGGGCGGTCCTCCGCCACCATGCGGAACTCGTGCTGGCCGAGGCCCGGCGCAGCCTTCCGGTCCCCGCCGACCGCGAGGCCATCGAGGCGACCGCCCTGGCCCTCGACGCCCGCCCGCGCTGAGCGCCGCCCGCCTCGAGCGCCGACCGCCGAACTCCCCCGCGCCGCCCGCCGAGCGTCCCGCGCCGACCGCCGCAGGCCGAGCGCCCAACGCCGACCGCCGACCGCCGACCGGGTCGCCCAGTGCCCGGTGCCCAGTGCCCAGTGCCTGGTGTTAGTGTGAGCGTATGCAGATTGCGATGGTCGGACTCGGGAGGATGGGCGCCAACATGACGCGTCGCCTGATGCGTGGCGGCCACACGGTCGTCGTCCACGACCTCAATCCCGACGCGGTGGCGGCGGTGGCGGCAGAGGGCGCGGTCGGCGCCGCGTCGCTCGACGATCTCGTCGCGCGCCTCGACGCGCCCCGCGCCGTCTGGCTGATGGTGCCGTCCGGCGCGCCCACCGATCAGATGGTCGACGCGCTCGGTGCCCGCCTGTCGGCCGGCGACGTCGTGATCGACGGCGGCAATTCGTTCTTCAAGGACGACGTGCGGCGAGGCGACGCGCTCGGTGCGCGCGGCATCCACTACGTGGACGCGGGCACGAGCGGCGGTGTGTGGGGCCTGGAGCGCGGCTACAGCCTGATGATCGGCGGCGAGCCCGACGTCGTGCGGCGGCTCGATCCGATTTTCGCGACGCTGGCCCCCGGCGTGCCGGCGGGGGAGTCCGCGCCACCCGGCGACACGGCCCGCCGCGGCTACGTGCACTGCGGCCGGACCGGCGCCGGGCACTTCGTCAAGATGGTCCACAACGGGATCGAGTACGGGATGATGCAGGCGTACGCCGAGGGCTTCGACATCCTCGAGGGCGCGAAGTCCCCGGACGTCGATCCGCGCTATCGCTACGAGTTCAACCTCGCGGAGGTGGCCGAGGTCTGGCGCCACGGCAGCGTGATCCAGTCGTGGCTGCTCGACCTCACCGCGATGGCGCTCGCCGAGGATCCCGCGCTCTCGGCGTTCACCGGTTTCGTGCACGATTCGGGCGAGGGCCGCTGGACGATCGACACCGCGGTCGAGGAGGCCGTGCCGGCGAACGTGCTCGCCGCGGCGCTGTTCGCGCGGTTCCGATCGCGCCAGCAGCACACGTTCGGCGAGAAGGTGCTCTCGGCGATGCGCCACAAGTTCGGCGGCCACGTCGAGCGGCCCGCCGGAGGCTGACGATGACCGGTCCCGACCTCGCGTCACGCCTCACGCCCGTCCAGCCACCGCAGGTGGCCGATCCCTCGACGATGGTGATCTTCGGCGCCACGGGGGACCTCGCGAAGCGCAAGCTGCTGCCCGCCCTCTACAACCTCAACGGCGAGAAGCTCCTGCCCGACCAGTTCGCCGTCGTCGGCGTCGGCCGCCAGGCGATGAGCGCCGACGAGTACCGTGACAAGGTCAGCGGCGATCTCGGCGAGTTCGGGACCCAGGTCGTGCCCGGCGCGTGCGAGTGGCTGGAGCGCCGGCTGTCCTACGTCCAGGGCCAGATCGACGAGGACGCGCTCTACGAGCAGCTGGCCACGACGCTGGCCGCCACGGCGAACGTCATGTTCTACCTGGCGACGCCGCCGTCGCTCTTCGGCCCGATCGTGCGCAAGCTCGGGGCGCACGGCCTGCTGGACGAGTCGCGCGGATGGCGGCGTGTGGTGGTGGAGAAGCCGTTCGGCCACGACCTCGCGTCCGCGCGCGCGCTCAACCGCCTGCTGGCCGAGGAACTCGACGAGCGGCAGATCTTCCGCATCGACCACTATCTCGGCAAGGAGACCGTCCAGAACGTGATGGCGTTCCGCTTCGGCAACGGCATCTTCGAGCCGATCTGGAACCGGCGCTACGTGGACCACGTGCAGATCACCGTCGCCGAGACGGTGGGCGTCGAGCTGCGCGGGTCGTACTACGACAAGACCGGCGCGCTGCGCGACATGATCCAGAACCACCTGTTCCAGCTGCTCGCGCTCACCGCGCTCGAGCCGCCGATCTCGTTCGAGGCGGAGGCGGTGCGCGACGAGCGGCTGAAGGTGCTGAACGCGATCCAGGCCATCCAGCCCGGCGACGTGGACCGGATCGCGGTGCGCGGGCAGTACGCGGCGGGCCGCCTCGGTGATCGCCCGGTGCCCGCCTATCGCGACGAGCCGGAGGTGGCGACCGGCTCGGAGACCGAGACGTTCGTCGCGCTCGAGGTCCACGTGGACAACTGGCGATGGGCCGGCGTGCCGTTCTACCTGCGGACCGGCAAGCGCCTCGCGTCGCGGGCGTCGGAGATCGTCGTGCGCTTCAAGAGCGCGCCGTTCTCGCTCTTCCGCGAGACGCCCGTCGAGGTGCTGGACCCGAACGAGCTGGTGATTCGCGTCCAGCCGAACGAGGGCATCGCGATGCGATTCCAGGCCAAGGTGCCGGGGCCGGACGTCCAGCTCGGCACGGTGCGCATGGACTTCAGCTACGCCGACTACTTCGGGCTGAAGCCGAACACGGGCTACGAGACGCTGCTCTACGACGTGATGACGGGCGATGCCACCCTGTTCCACCGCGCCGACATCGTCGAGACCGGCTGGCGGGTCGTGATGCCGATCCTCGAGCACTGGGCCGCGACGCCCGACGGCGTGCACGACTATCCGGCCGGGAGCTGGGGACCGGCGGCGGCCGATGCGCTCATCCGGCGCGATGGTCGCCGCTGGCACGCGCCCGGGAGCTGACCATGCCGACGCACCAGATCACGCGCATCCTGCCCGACCTGCCGGCCATCGCCCGGGCGGCGGCGCCGGTAGTCGCCGCCGCCCTGGCCGAGGGGCTCGCGTCGCGTGGCCGTGCGTCGATCCTGCTGGCCGGCGGCACGACGCCGCGCGGACTCTACGAGGAGCTGGCGCGGGCCCACCACGACGACCTGCACTGGGCGGAGGTGGACGTGTACTGGGGTGACGAGCGCCTCGTCCGGTCGGGCGATCCGTACCGCAACGACCGCATGGCGCGCGAGGCCCTGCTCGACGCCATCGGCGCCGATCCGCCGCGCGAGCACCCGATGCCCGCCGCGCCCGTGGATCCCGACCAGGCCGCGCACGCGTACGAGCACGTGCTGCGATCGACGCTCGGTGACGATCACTTCGACGTCGTGCTGCTCGGCGTGGGCGACGATGGTCACACGGCGTCGCTGTTCCCGGGGTGCGACGCGCTCGACGACACGCGCCGCTGGGTCCGCGCGACCACGGCGCCGGCCGAGCCGCGCCAGCGGCTCACCTGCACGTTCCCCGCGCTGTTTCACGCCCGCGCGATCCACGTGCTCGCGGCGGGCGCCGGCAAGGCGGACGCGCTGCGCCGGATCTGGAGCGGCGAGCCGGTGGCCACGTGCCCGGCCGCGGCGCTCCGCCGCGCGCCCGTGCCGGTGACCTGGTGGATGGACACCGCGGCGGCGCCACCCGGCGCCATGACGCCGGGCCAGTCGGCCGGCGCCTGCCGTCTGGCGCCGGACCGGTCGGCCGGAGGCCTGACGGCTGACCCCGGCGCGATCCTCGGGCTGGCGCGCCGGGCCGCCGGGCGCGGCCGCGCGGGCCTACCGCAGTTCGGCGCGGCCGAGTGCCGCCAGCATGTCCGCCTCCGATGGCGGGTGCCGCACGTGCCGCGTCGCGAACTCGCCCGCGCCCGGATACGCCGTGGCGCTGATGCGCGCGGCCGCCGCGTCGAGATCGTACGCCGTTCGGCGGAGCTCGACGCCCGGGCCGAGCAGCACCCAGTACGCGCCCGCGTCCTGGAACGGCATGCCGACGCTGCCGGCATTCACCACGCGCGTCGCGCCGACCATCCGATCGAACTGCATGTGCGTGTGCCCGCAGACGACGACCGGTGTGCCCGGCGCCTCGACGATCGGCCGGAGCCGGTCGGCGTCGGTCAGCCGCGTGAAGATCTCGTTGTCGTCGCGCGGCGTCGCATGACAGAAGCACACGTCGCCGAGCCCGTCGATCGTCACCGTCGTCGTGGCCGGCCACCCCGCGATCTGAGCGGCGTCCTCGTCGTCGATCTGATCGGCGCACCACTCGAGCGCGGGGCGCGCCACTTCCGGCACGGCGTCGTTCGTCTCGCCGCGTCGGCGCGCGAGGACCTCGCGATCGCCGTTGCCCATGATGCCCAGCAGGGGCAGGTCGAGGGCGCGCAGGTACGCGAGCGATTCGCGCGCCATCGGCCCGGGCAATACGTCGCCGCCCATGACCACGAGGTCGGCGCCGGCCCGCCGGACGTCCGCGATCACCGCCTCGAGCGCCGGGAGGTTGCCGTGAATGTCGTAGATCGCCGCGACGCGATGGCCGTGGGGCGACGTGGGGGAATTGGAGGACATGGAGGACATGGGGAAAGCCGGGGCCATGGGGACCGTGGGGGCATGGGGGCCGTGGGGAAACCATACCTCCTGTGGTTCGATCATCAAAAGAAGAGGGATGTGGGCCGCTGCTGACTGGCACACTGGTCCGTCTCCTCCCCGCGACCTGGAAGGCGCGACACGGATCCGTGCAGGCGCCGCGGACAGTCCACACGGTGCGCTCGGTCGGCGTTCACGGCCGATCCGTCGAGCCCGCCCCCGAAAGAACCCAGCTCTCCCCACGTCTCCCGTCGCCCCACGTTCCCCACGGCCCGCCGGGCTCTCCCCACGTTCCCCACGGCCTCCACCGTCCCCATCCGCTCCATGACCCTGCGGGTGCTAACGTGTCTGCATGTCCGGGATCTCCGCCGCCACGCCGCCGGAGCGTCTGGCCGGCCTGCTGGCGCCCTTCGGCGTGTCGGGCCGGCTGGAACGTCTCGGTGGTACCGGCGAGACGTATCGCATCGTCACCGACGCGCGGGAGGACTATGTCCTCAAGGTGTTCGACGACTCCACGCCGCCCGGCCTGCTGGACGCGCAGGACTCGCTCGCCGCGGGTGTCGATGCCTTCGCGCACCCCGTGCAGGCGCCTCGATGCCTCCGGACCGCCGACGGCGCCGTCGAGGTGGCGGTGTCGGCGGCCGACGGACGTGGGCACGACGGCCGTAACCGTCGCGTGCGTGTGTACACGTTCGTGCCGGGCACGCCATGGCGGGAGGCCGGGCCGGCAGGGCCGTCACGCCTGCGCAAGCTCGGGTGGCTGATCGGCCGCCTGGGCCAGCTGGCGCGGCGGTCGTCCGCGATCCCGGATGTGGCGCGTCGCACGCACGACTGGGATCTCACCGCGGCCGCGCAACATCGCCGGCGCGTGCCGTTCGTGCCGGAGGCTCGACGGCGCGCGATCCTCGACCGCGCGTTCATGGCGCACGCGGCCGTGCTGCCGCAGCTGGCTTCCATGCCGCACGGGTTCATCCACGGGGACGTCAACGACGAGAACGTGCTCGTCGAGGGACACGACATCGTCGGGCTGATCGATTTCGGCGACGCGCTCGCCAACCCGATCGTCTGCGACCTGGCCATCGGCCTGGCCTACGCGATGCTGGGTGCGTCCGATCCGCTCCAGACCGGCGCCGAGGTCGTGGCGGGGTACGCCGGCGAGCGTCCGCTGTCGGTGGACGAGGCGCGCGTGCTCCTGCCGCTCGTGCGCGGCCGGCTGGCCGTCACGGTCGCGATGGCGGCCGAGCGGCGGACGATCGCACCGGATCACCCGACCTGGTTCGTCACCGAACCGGCCGCGTGGCGCCTGCTCGAACGGCTCGACGAGGTCGAACCCGCCCGCGCGGGTACGCGGCTGGCGGCACCCGCCGGTGTCGATCCGTTCCCGGAACGTCGATGGACGACGGCCGATCTGCGCGCGCGGCGGGATGCGCACGTGAGCCGCGCGCTGTCGGTGTCCTATGTCGAACCGCTCTGCATCGTCCGCGGCAACGCGCAGTACCTCATCGGACACGAGGGGCGTCCGTATCTCGATCTGGTGAACAACGTCTGCCACGTCGGCCACGGACATCCGCGCGTCGTCGAGGCGGGGCAGCGACAGATGGCGGTGCTCAACACGAACACCCGGTACCTGTCGGCGCTGCTGCCCGCGTACGCGGAGCGGCTCGCGGCGACGCTGCCCGACGGGCTGGACGTCTGCTTCTTCGTCAACTCCGGGAGCGAGGCGAACGAGCTCGCGCTGCGGCTGGCCGCCGCGCACACGGGCCGGCAGGACGTCATCGTCGGCGACGCGGCGTACCACGGCAACACGCCGAGGCTCATCGCGCTCAGCGCGTACAAGTTCCTGGGACCGGGTGGATCGGGCCGCCCCGAGCCGTGGGTGCACCTGGCGCCGACGCCCGATGCCTATCGCGGGCCGCGGCGCGGCTGGTCGCGCGACACCGGCGTGGGCTACGGCGACGATGTGGGTGCGGTGGCGCGGGCTTGTGCCAATGCCGGTACGCCGGTGGGCGCGTTCCTCACCGAGTCCCTGCCGTCGTGTGGCGGCCAGATCGTGCCGCCACCCGGGTACCTCGAGACCGCGTTCCGGCACGTCCGCGCCGCCGGCGGCGTCTGCATCGTGGACGAGGTCCAGACGGGGTTCGGCCGTGTCGGTCCCTCGTTCTGGGGATTCGCGCTGCAGGACGTGGTGCCGGACATCGTCGTGCTGGGCAAGCCGATCGGCAACGGCCATCCCATCGGCGCGGTGGTCACGACCCGCGCGATCGCCGCGTCGTTCGAGAACGGCATGGAGTTCTTCTCGTCGTTCGGCGGGAATCCCGTCTCGTGCGCGATGGGGCTGGCGGTGCTGGACGTCGTGCGTGACGAGGCGCTGCCCGAACGCGCCCGCGATGTCGGCACGCGGCTGCTGGATGGGTTGCGTGCGCTGATGGACGCCCATCCGCTCGTCGGCGACGTCAGAGGAGAGGGTCTGTTCATCGGCGTGGAACTGGTACGCGACCGATCGACGCTCGAGCCGGCCGGCGACGAGGCCGGACGCCTCGTCAACCGGCTGCGGGCCAGGGGACTGCTGCTCAGCACCGACGGCCCGCATCACAACGTGATCAAGATCAAGCCCCCGATGGTGCTGACGCCGGACGACGCGGATCTCGTCGTCCGGGTGATGGAGGAGGAGTTGACGGCATCGTGACGTGGCAGAGGACGACGACACGGGAGACGCCCGGCGCGGTGGCGTCTCGTGTCCCGGCCTGGTCCGGCCCGCACGGGCCGACGGCGCTCGCGCTGAAGCGCGGCGATCCGTCGGTGCCCCTGCTCGACCGCGTGAAGCGCGAGTCGCCCGCCCAGGGCGATCGCGAGGGGGCCACACCGCGCATCCGGTGCCCGGCCTGCGAGTGGGTGCCCGCGGGTGACAGCCGCTGGATGTGCGTGAGTCACGGCGCGCCGGAGTTCTTCGACCACGGTTGCGGCACCGCGTGGCACACCTTCGACACGCGGGGCCGATGTCCGGGATGTGGCCACATCTGGCAGTGGACCGCCTGTCTTCAGTGTGGCACCTGGTCGCCCCACGAGGACTGGTACGAGTCCGGGGACGACGCGGGCGACTGAGGCTCGTTCGAGCATCACGCCGGGCGCGTAGAATCCGCGATGGAGGAATCGACCATGGATCTGAGGGGATGGCGTCGAGCCGGTGTGGGCGCGACCGCCGCGCTGGCGGCGGCCGTGACGCTGGCCTGGCCGGCGCGCGCGGAAATCCGGCCGGGGCCCGAGGCGGTCCGGCCGGCACGCGTGGAGGTTCGCCAGGGGGCGACCGAGTACGGACCCGCGAAGGGGACGCTCGTCATCGTCGGGGGCGGTTCCACGGCCGGGACCGGCATCGTCGAGCGGTTCATCGAGCTGGGCGGCGGTGCGGAGCAGGGACGGTTCGTCATCGTGCCGACGGCCGGTGGCAACCGCGACCGGAGCGGCGCGCTCATCGAGTACCAGGCTGACGAGGTGCTGCGCAGCTGGCGCGCCGAGGGGCTCGCGCACGTCACGATGCTGCACACGGCCGACCCGAAGGTGGCCGACACCGAGGCGTTCGTGAAGGACCTGCGCGAGGCGACGGCCGTGTGGTTCATCGGGGGCCGCCAGTGGAACCTCGTGGACTCCTACGCGGGCACGCTCACCGAGCGCGAGTTCCACGCGGTGCTCGCGCGCGGCGGCGTCATCGGCGGCAGCTCGGCCGGGGCGACCATCCAGGGGCACTACCTGGTGCGCGGCGACACCTCCGGGCCGAACGTGATGATGACCGAGGAGCCGAATCACCAGGAGGGCTTCGATTTCCTGCGCCGATCCGCGATCGACCAGCACATCAACACCAGGAACCGCTGGGACGACCTCATCCCCGTCATCCGGAAGTACCCGGACCTGCTCGGCATCGGCCTGTCGGAGGGCACGGCGATCGTCGTCACCGGCGACACGTTCGAGGTGATCGGCAAGTGGAAGGTCGCCGTGCACGACAACGAGCGGGTGTATCAGCCGTGGGAGAAGCCGTACTTCGTGCTGTCGCCGGGCGACGTCTACGACATGAAGGCGCGTCGCGTGGTGCGCTACGGCGACGGCACGGGGCGCGCGGGCCGGGGTGGTCGAGGCGGGCGTGGTGGTGGCGCTGGCCTGGATGGTGGTGACGGCCGGGATCGCGGCCGCGGAGGCGGTGCGTTCTGAGCGGGTCGCTCGCGCCGTCGTCGCGGACGTACTGGAGCGCGGCCGGCTGCCTGACGCTGCTGGCCGGCGCATTCATCGTGCCGCGCTGGTTTGCGGGACCGGCCGGTGGGCTCGAGGACGCGGCCGGGGCGGCGATCGCGTTCGTGCTGCTGGGCGGCGTGGGCGCGCTGCTGTCGCTGTTCCTGGTCGTCCGCACGCTGGTCGGCTTCGCGCGGCTGTCCTGGCCCGCGCGCGTCGCCGGGACGCTGCCCGCGGGGTTCGCCGGCTGGCTCGCCTGGTACGTGTGGCGGGCCCTGTGACGACGAGCGTGGATGCCGCGCCGCCGCGCGCCGGCGCCGCCGCGGCGGCCTTCCTCACGGCGCGCTGGCGGCACCTCGTGCTGCTGAACTACGTCGTCCCTCCCGACCTGCTGCGACCCTTCGTGCCGCGCGGCACGATGCTGGACGCATTCGACGGGCGGACCTACGTGAGCCTGGTCGGCTTTCGTTTCGAGGACACGCGACTCAAGGGCGTGGCGATCCCGTGGCACCGGGCATTCGAGGAGGTCAACCTGCGCTTCTATGTCCGGCGTGAGATGTCCGACGGCGAGGTGCGTCGGGCGGTCGTGTTCCTGCGCGAGCTGGTGCCGCGGGTGGCGATCGCCTGGGTGGCGCGGTGGCGGTATCACGAGCCGTATCTGGCCGTGCCGATGAGCCATCGCGACGAGCTGGATGACGCGCGGGGCGGGCGGGTGGAGTACGCGTGGCGCCACGCGGACCGCCGGTTCGCGATCGCGGCCCAGGTGGCTGGCCCGCCGTCACTCGCGACGGCCGGCTCCGAGGCGGAGTTCATCACCGAGCACTACTGGGGCTACACGCGCCAGCGCGACGGTGGCACCGTCGAGTACCGCGTCGAGCATCCGTCCTGGCGGTTGTGGCGTGCCTCGGCCGGCGCGGCCACGTTCACCGGATCGGCGGAGGCGCTCTACGGTGAGGCGTTCGGGGCGGTCCTGCGCGAGCCGCCCGCGTCGGCGTTCGTCGCCGATGGATCCGACGTCATCGTGCGGGCGCCGGTCCGGCTGGCGTGAGCGAGCCGGGGCGTGCGAGTCCTCCGCCTGCTGCCGCCGTTCCTGTTGATCGCCGAGGCCGTTGGCTCGGCGCTGCGCCTGGCCCAGCTCGCCGGCACCCTCGTCGTCTATGGACCGGTGGCACTTGGGTTGCTGGCGCTGCGCGGCCTGGTGGCGGCCGTCCAGCTGACTACCGGCTGGCAGCTGCTGTCGGGCCGAGCGACGGCCGCGCCCCTGGCCCGGATGGCCGTGCTGGCCTCGGCGGTGCTGACGGCGCTGGAAACGGGTTTCCGCCTCGCCCCGACGAACATCGATCCGTCGCTGCGCTGGTATCTGGTTGCGGCCTACTGGCTCTACGCCGCTGCGATGGCCTGGGCGCTGTCCGAAAAGACACCGGGAGTCTCATCCCCTACCTGCCGAACGACGAGATTCCCGAGGCCGACCGGGTGCCCGACGACGATCACATCATCCGGATTCACGGGGTCCATCCCGCGACGCTCCGTCACCACTACGAAATGTACGTCGAGCTCATGCGTGGCGACGGGCCGCTCAGCCGCGTCCAGCGCGAGATGATCGCGGTCACGGTCTCAGCCCTGAACCACTGCCACTATTGAATCGAGCACCACGGAGCGGGTCTCCGTATGTTGCTCACCAGGAAGGGATGCTGGCCGACGACGTCGCTCGCTACGTGTCGGATCCGCCGCGGATCACCGACTGGTCGCCCCCGCGCCTTCGGAGCGGGCGATGCTCGGACTATGCCGTACCAAGCTGACCCTGAGTCCGGCGTCGGTCGTGGCCGACGACGTCGAGGCACTCCGCAGGCACGGCTTCGACGACCATCCACCCACCCATCATCATCTGCGCCATCACCGCCTATTTCGCCTTCGTCAATCGCATCGCCGACGGCCTGGGCGTCGAGCTCGAACCCCGCTTCCTCCGCCGCTGACTGTCCACTTTTTGAGAAAAGACTCCCGGTGTCTTTTCTGGTGCTCAGCTCTTCAGCGCCAGCAGCGGGTCGACTCGGGCGGCGTGACGGGCCGGGACGACGCTGGCCAGCACGGCAACGGCCAGGACGATCGCGCCAACGCCCGCCAGCGTCCAGGGATCGCGCGCGGGGATGCCATACAACAGGCTCGCCACCGATCGCGCGCCAAGCCACGCCGCCGCGCAGCCAATCGCGATGCCCGCCGCCGCCAGGCCGATCCCCTGCCCGACCACCAGTCGCAGCAGTCGGGCCGGTGAGGCGCCGAGCGCCACGCGAATCCCCAGCTCCCGACGCCGCTGTGCCACGCCCTGCGCGAGCACGCCGAACAACCCGACCGCCGCAACGAGTAGCGAGAACGTCGCGAACCCGCCGAGCAGCAGCGCGTAGAGCCGCGGCCGGGCCAGGCTCGCCGACACCCGATCCTCCATCGTCATCACCGCGTCGACCGGCACATCGGGTGCGACGTCGTGGACGATCGCGCGAAGCACCGGGGTCAGCGCCGACGGCGTCCGGCGGGTGCGGATGATGACCTTCGCGTCGTGCATCGGCACGCTCGCACCCACCTGCGAGGCGAGCATGAGGATCTGCGGCTGCGCGATTTCTCCCGGCACGGCCGGCATCAGGTCGTCGACGACACCGACGATCGTCCATGCCGCCCGCTGTCCGAACGCCATGTTGATCTGCGTGCCGACGGGCTCACGCACCAGGTATCGCCGCGCGAACTCGCGGTTGATGATCAGGACCGGCTGGGTGCCCTCGCCGTCGCCGGCCGTGAACGACCGACCCTCGCGGACGCGCATCCCCAGCGACTCGATGTAGCCGGCGCTCACCACGCCCAGCGCCGCCTCGGCCGCCCGGTTCTCCGTCGCGCCGGTGACCTCCGGCGGCAGCGTGAGTGCCAGCATCCCACCGCCGGCCATGAACGGCGCGAAGCCGCCGTACCCGGCCCGGACGACGTCGGGATGCGCGGAGAGCCGGGTCATGACCTGATCGAGCAGCGCCTGCTGCGCCGCCGCCGGCAACGCCTCCGGCAGCGCCAGCCGCGCGGTCAGCACGTTGACCGGGTCGTAGCCGCGCTCGACGTGCATCAGCGCGATGAAGCTCCGCGCGAGCAAACCCGCGCCCGCAAGCAGGACCACGGTCACCGCGACCTGCGCGACGATCATCGACGCGCGCAGACGCGCGGTGGCCGTTCGCCAGCCGGCGCCGGTCGGCGCGCGGCCATCCTCGGTCAGGGCGCTCGACAGATCGAGCCGGCGTGCCTGCGCCATCGGATAGAGCGCGGTGAGCAGACCGGCGGCCACGGCGAGCGCCGCGGCCACGAGGCCGATCCGCCAGTCGACGACGATGTCGGTGAGGCGGGGGAAGTCGGCCGGCAGCAGGCGCGGCAGCGCCCGGTGCAGGACCACGGCGAGGCCGAGGCCGAGCGCGCCGCCGGCAAGACCCGCGGCCAGGTGCTCGAGCAGGAGCTGGCGCATGATCTGGCCGGAGCCGGCGCCCATCGCGGCGCGGATCGCCATCTCGCGCCGCCGGCCGACCGCGCGCGCGACCTGCGTGATGGCGATGCCGCCGATCGCCGTCGCGAACAGGAGCCCGACGCCGGCCAGCAGCACGAGCAGCGCCGGCCGCACCTCGGCCGTCATCGCCTCGCCGATCGGCGTCACCGAGATGACCGTCGGCCCCTCGCTCCCGAACACGGCGACGCCGACGAGGCCGACCTTCGGCCCGTTCCGTGCCAGGGTCGTCGCCTCACTGGCGGCCTGCACGGCAGTCACGCCCGCCCGCAGCCGGCCGATCCCGCTGAAGAGCTGCACCGACGAGTGCACCCCGTCGGCGGACGGCTGGAGCGCGGTGACGCGGAAGGGGGTCCAGATCGCGGTCTCGACCTCGGGGAAGTCGAACCGGTCGGGCATGACGCCGACGATCGTGCGGCGCTCGCCGTCCACCGTGATCGCGGAGCCGACGACCGACGGCTCGCCGCCGAAACGCCGCTGCCAGAGCCCGTACGAGATCAGCGCGACGGTCTGGCTGTCCTCGTCCTCGGGCCGGAAGGCGCGCCCGAGGACCGGCACCGGGCGCAGCACGTCGAAGGCGCTCGCGGTGAGTCCGGCCGAGGCCAGTCGCTCGGCGCCCTCGCCGAGATCGACGGTGACCGTTCCGGCCGAGTAGGCGGCCAGCGCGTCGAGGGTCGACGCGCCGTCGCGTGTCGACGCGCCGTCGCGCCACGTTTCGTACGCGACGTTGGTGAGGAAGCGGAGCGGCCGCGTGCTGCCTTCCCGGGTCTCGAGCACCCGGACGATCCGATCCGCGTCGGGCCACGGCAGCGGCCGCGACAGCACGCCGTACGCCACGCTCGCCAGCGTCGTCGTGGCGCCGACCGCCAGGGCGATCGTGAGCACGGCGACCGCGGCGGCGCCGGGCTGACGCACGAGCAGGCGCCCGGCGTGCCGGAGGTCCGCGCGCCAGGCGACGAGGCCGCCGCGCGCGGGCGGCGGCGGGGGCGCGAGCCGGTGCAGGCGCCGGCGCCGCACCGACGGCTGGCGGCACCAGTCCTCGATCATCGCAACGGCGGCCGCCTCGGCCTCGGCGGGTGTCGACCCGGCGTCGCGCGCCGCGTCGAACGCGGCGGCGGCGTGCTGGGCCAGCTCCTCGACAACGTCCTCGTCGGCGGAGGCGGGCTCGTCGAGGCGACGACGGACGATCTCGTGCCAGTGCTCCTGGTCCTCCGCGCGGCTCCACGCCTTCACCGAACCGACCCGCGGTCCAGCGCCACGAAAAAGCTCTGCCAGGCCATCGCGTTCGCGCGCGGATCTTCAGCCCTCCGGGTGATCCGGTGCCGAAACAGCGCCGGCGGCACTGCTTGCCCGTCTTCTCGACCCAGCGGCCCTCGATCAGCCCGCGGTCCTCGAGGCCGGTGTAACGTCCGGATAGAGCGACGCCACGTGATAGCTCAGCTGCCCGAGCGACGCTCCTCGATGAGCCGTCCGATCTCGTAGCCATGCCGGGGCCGGTCCTCGACCAGCGCGAGAATCATCAGGTCCGCGCTGCCCTTCTTGAGTTCCTTCGGTGCGGGCTCCATATATATGAAAACCATATATGGACGACGGAACAATGGCAAGGGGCGGCTGGAGCCGGGCGGAGGCGGCGGCGTGACGGGGGCCCGACGGGAGAAGGGCGTGGTACGGGAGGCCGGCGTGGTTCGGGAGGCCGGGGAGGTCGGCCCGGCGCCGACCCGCGCGATCGTCAGCGCGTGGCGTCCGGCCCGACGAGGAGCACGACCTTGCCGACGACCGTGCCGGCCTCGAGCCGGACGTGCGCCGCGGCCGCCTCGGCCAGCGGGAAGGTCGCCTGCACCACCGGCCGCAGGCCCGCCGCGAAGAGCGGCCAGACCTCGTGCTCGAGCGCCGCGGCGATGCGGCCCTTCTCCGCGGGGGGCCGGATCCGCAGCGTGGATCCGGTGATCGTCAGGCGCCGCCGGATCACGTCGCCGAGCGGCAGCCGCCCCTCGCGGCCGCCCATCAGGCCGATCTGGACCAGGCGCCCGTCCTTCGCGAGGCACGCCACGTTGCGCGGCAGGTAGTCGCCGCCGACGATGTCGAGGATCACGTCCACGCCGCGGTCGTCGGTGGCCGCGCGCACGGCCTCGACGAAGTCGGTGGCGCGGTAGTCGATGGCCTCGGCGCCCATCGCGCGGATCGCGGCGCACTTTGCCTCCGTGCCCGCCGTGGCGATGACGCGCGAGCCGCGCCGGGTGGCCAGCGCGATCGCGGTGGTCCCGATGCCACTCGTCCCGCCGTGGACGAGCAGCGTCTCGCCCGCCCGCAGCCGGCCGCGGTCGGCAGAGAAGACGTTGGTCCAGACGGTGAAGTACGTCTCCGGCAGGGCTGCCGCCTCGACCGGGGTCAGGCCGTCCGGCGCCGGCAGGCACTGCACGCCCGGTACCGCCACCCGCTCCGCGTAGCCGCCGCCCGCGACCAGCGCGCACACGCGATCGCCCATCGCCCAGGCACGCCCCGTCGCCCGCCGGGGCACCCCGTTCCCGTTCGAGTCGCCGTCGCCGTCTCCGCGACCCAGGCCGACGATCGTGCCGGCAACTTCCAGGCCCGGGATGTCGGTCACGCCGCGCGGCGGAGGATAGTGCCCCTCGCGCTGCATCAGGTCCGGCCGGTTCACGCCGGCGGCCGCGACCTCGATCAGCACCTCGCCAGGTCCCGGCGCCGGGTCCGGGCGATCGACCAGCCGGAGGACGTCGGGCGGACCGGGCCGCGTGATCTCGATGGCCTTCATCCGCGGCATCCTCCGTGCCCGGTGGCGGGACCCACGGGAGCGCTGGCGGCCGGCCGCGACCCCGCGGCCCATCGGGCGGCGGCCGGCCGCCTCACCTCAGCCCGCCCGGCAGCCGCGGCGACGCCAGCAGCGTGCCGAACTCGCGCCAGCGGACGTCGGGATGGTCTTCCGTTCCGCCACGCCCTTCGATGTAGGCGCGCGCGAGATCGCGGCCGAGGTTGTAGTTGATGACGTAGCTCCGGTACTGATCGAAGAAGCGCGTCCGCTGCTGCGCGCGATCGGCCGGCATCATCGCGTAACGCCCGAGCCACGCCGCCGCGGCCTCGCGGTCGATTTCGCCGTTCAGGTAGCGCCGCGCCGCTTCGTTGCCCGCGTAGCTCAGCGCCTCGACGGCCTTCTGCACGGCGGCGTACCGCGCCGCCGTCGCCGGATCCAGCCCCGCCAGCGGGTACAACGTGTCGCGCTCGAACGTCGTCCGCTCGTCGCCCGGGAAGGCGACCTCGATCCCGAGGTTGGCCGTGCCCTCCGCGATGAGCGACTGGGGCGAGAAGAGCGGGTAGACCGAGAACTCCACCCAGCCGCGACCGCGCACCAGCGTCTGCTCGAGCAGCACGTTGTACACGTGGTGTCCGGGGTACCCCTCGTGGCAGGCCAGGTCGATGGCGCGGTCGATCGTGATCGGCAGGTCCGTGTTCACCTGGATCAGGCTCGTGTCGTGGCCCTGATACCAGTTGTAGGCGCTCCAGGACTTGTTCGTCACGTACTCCACCGTGAACGTCTCGTCCGCCGGCAGCTGGAGGTGCGCGAGCGTGCGCGCGCGGCATTCGGTGATCGCGGCGCGGAAGACCGCGTCCAGCCGGTCGCGCGGGATGACGAACCGCTCGCGGAACGCGGCATACCGATCGACGAGCGGCCCCGCGCCCGGCAGCAGCCGCGCGATCTCGTCGAGCACGGCCTGGAAGTCGGCCTCCGAGTGGTGCGGCGCGACCGCGTCGTAGAGCCGCTGCGATTCCTCGTCGAACGTGTACGTCACGCCGCTCAGCATCGAGATCCGCGACTCGACCGAGGCGAGCTGCCGGTCGAGATACTCGTGGCGCAGCCGATCCAGCTCCGGCGCGTCGGCGGGGACCGGCGCCCGGGCGAGGTCCGCCCGAAGGGCCGCGGCCTCGGCCGCCAGATCGGGCAGCGACCGGGGCGCGCCCGTCGGCTTCCAGGAGTCGTCCCCGTAGTACGCGTCCACGTAGTCCGGGTCGTGCCGGCCGACGGCGAGCACGAGCTTCACGTAGCGTTCCGCGATGGCATTGACGTCGGGCATGACCTCGGTCCGGCCGGGGCCGCCACAGGCGGCCGCGGCGAGGAGGACGCAGCCCGCGAGGGCGGGCATCCGCAGGGCTCGCATCCGCCCATTCTCCCGCAAACCGCGCCCGCGCTTGCACCGGGCCGGATTCTCGTTCACGCTTCCACGGGACCCGGTCATGTCCGGGCCGTGAGCGCCATGCCGACTCTGATCGAACGTCCGACCGTCATCGCCGCCGCCGGCAACAAGCCGAAGACCATCGAGGAGTACGCCGGTCGCGTCAACTCCGGCCACACCGGCGTGTCGGTGGCGCGGATGGTCTCGCCGGAAGGCTGGGTGGAACCCGGCCAGCGGCCCGCCTTCGAGGAGATCACCCTCGTGCTCCGGGGCCTGCTGCGCGTCGAGCACGAGGGCGGCGCGATCGACGTGCGGGCCGGCCAGTCGATCGTCACGAAGCCGGGCGAGTGGGTGCGGTACAGCAGTCCGGAGCCGGGCGGCGCCGAGTACGTCGCCGTCTGCCTGCCGGCGTTCTCACCGGACACCGTCCACCGGGACGAAGCCTGATCGGGCCGCCGGCCACGCGGTCCTGCGCCGCCGGCGCCCATCACTCATCACCCCATCACCCATCACCCATCGCTCACTGGACGCCGCGAGCCACGCCATGTCCTTCGCCATCCGCACCACCGCGCTCCGCAAGGTCTTCGGCGACCTCGTCGCCGTGGACGGCATCGACCTCGAGGTCCCGGCCGGCAGCTTCTTCGGGTTCCTCGGGCCGAACGGCGCCGGCAAGTCGACGACGATCAAGTGCCTCACCGGCCTCCTGCAGCCGAGCGGTGGCACGATCCGGATCCTCGACCTCGATCCGATCGCGGATCCCGTCGCGGTGAAGCGACGCACGGGCGTCGTGCCGGAGGACCTCGCGCTGTTCGATCGGCTGAGCGGCGCCGAGACCCTGTCGTTCATCGGGCAGGTCCACGGCCTGGACGCGGCGAGCATCCGGTCGCGGAGCGGCGAGCTGCTGCGGCTGATGGACCTCGAGCGCGCGGCCGGCGATCTCGTCGCGGACTACTCGCACGGCATGCGCAAGAAGCTGGCGCTGGCGACGGCGCTCCTGCCCGGGCCGCGGGTGCTCTTCCTCGACGAGCCGTTCGAGGGCATCGACGCGGTTGCGTCGCGCCAGATCAAGGACCTGCTGGCCGAGTTCGTCCGCGGCGGCGGCACGGTGTTCCTGACCTCGCACATCCTCGAGATCGTCGAGCGGCTCTGCGACCACATCGCCGTCATCCACCGCGGGCGGATCGTCGCCCAGGGGCCGCTGGCCGACCTGCGCGGCGAGGCGGGCGCGGGACGCACGCTGGAGGCGCTGTTCCTCGACCTCGTCGGCGCGGAGCAGGCGGCCGCGCCCGCGCTCGACTGGCTGCACCGATGATCCGGCAGCTCCGCGCCTTCGCGTGGCTGCGCTGGCACCTGCTGGTCAACACCTTCCGCGGCGGCCGCAAGCGCGACACCCTCGAGCAGATCTCGCGCGCGCTTCAGCTGATGGTGCCGGTCATCCTGGTCACGCTGTCGCTGGGGTCCGTGCTGGCGACGATGGTGCTCGGCTTCTTCGCCGGCCGGTCGCTGGGGCAGGGTCTGCTCGGGCCCGCGCCGGTCCTGCTCGCCTTTCGCGTGGCGCTCGTCGTAATCACCGCGATCGTCGCGTTCTTTGCGGTGTCCTCACCCGTGCAGAGCTCGCTGACGAAGTACACGCGCCTGCTGCTGCTGCCGATCTCGCGCCGGATGCTGCACCTCACGGAGGTCGGCGCATCGCTCTTCGACCCGTGGATCGTCCTGATCGTGCCGGGCCTGGCGGCGTTCGCGGTCGGGCTCGCCGCCGGCGGGATGGGGACCACGGGCGGGCTGGCGGCCGTCGCGGGCCTGCTGTTCGTCGCCGTGCTCGCGTGCCTCTCCGCGACGGTGGGCTTCCTGGTCGCCTGGCTGTTCCGGAGCCGGCGGCGCGCCGAGATGCTGACGCTGCTGATCGTGCTCGCGATCTCGTTCGCCTCGGTGCTGCCGGCGCTCCTCGCGCACCGGCTCGACCGGCGCGACGGTCCGGCGCGGCGCGAGGGTCGCAACCGGCAGACGACGATGGCCGACGTGGACCGGGTCTTCGCGCGGGTGGCATGGCTGCCGTCGGAGCTGTACGCGGGCGCCGTGCGGGCCGGTGTGGACGGGCGGGCCCGCGACGCGGTGTGGCCGCTGGCGGGCCTGGGGATCCAGGTCCTCCTCCTGTTTGCGGCCTCCTCGGTGGTGCACGGGCGGCTGGTCGGATCGGTCGAGGGTCGCGGCAGCCGGCGGCACCGCGTGGCGCCGGGGGTGCTCCGGCCGCGCGTGCCGCTGGCGTCGCCGGCGACGTCCGCGGTCGCGGCCGCGCAGTTCCGGTCGGGGTTGCGGTCGGTGCGGGGCCGGCTGGTCGTCATCCTGCCGGGGCCGCTCATCGCGATCCTGCTGATCGCGTTTCGCGCGGTGCCCGACGAGATGCCGTGGGTGGCGGAGATCGCGCGGCGCGGGCACCTGCTGTTCGCGGCCGGCGCGGTGTTCGCGGTCTATGCGCTGCAGCCGTTCACGATGAACCTGTTCGCGACGGATCGCGCCGGGCTCACGCTGCAGTTCCTCTCGCCGGCGAGCGACGTGGAGATCGCCCGCGGGAAGGCGGCTGGTGTCGGCCTGATGGCGACCGTCGCGGTCGCCCTCTGCTTCGGCGTGTCGATCGTCATGGCGCCGGGCGGGTCGGCGCTCCTGTGGGTCGCCGCGGGCCTGGCCGGACTGGCGACCTTCCTGTGGTTGTCGCCGCTGATGATTGTGCTCTCGGCGCTGTTTCCCGTCGCGGTGGACCTCAGCCGCGCGGGGAGCGGCGGTAACCCGCATCCGATCGCGATGCTGGGCGGCGCGGTCGGCGCCGCGGTGACGGCCGCGCCGGCCGCGGGCATCCTGGTGCTGACCGACATCTGGCTGCGCCAGCCGGGGACGGGTCTGGCCCTGATGGCGGCGTGGACCGGCCTGGCCTGGCTGGCGGCGCGGCCGCTCACGGCGATCGCGTCGCGGACGCTCGGTCGCCGGCGCGAGAACCTGGCGCTGGTGGCGGCGAACCGGTAGGAACCGGTAGGGGTCAGGTCTTGGGATTAAGCCTTGGTCATTCAACTGAGGACAGATCCGTCAGTCCGTGGAGTGCGCGGCCCGGACTGACAGATCTGTCCTCAGTTGAATGACCAAGGCTTAATCCCAAGACCTGACCCCTACCCCGCGAACTTGTACCCGAGGCCGTGCACGGTGAGGATGTGCTGCGGGTGGCGGGGATTCGGCTCGATCTTCTGGCGCAGCCAGGCCACGTGCACGTCCACCGTCCGCGTGGACGGCATCGAGTGATACCCCCAGACCTCGTTCAGCAGCTCGTCGCGCGAGAGCGTCGCGCCACGGTGCTCGACGAAGTACTTCAGCAGCAGGAACTCGCGCGCCGACATCTCGACGACCGCGCCGCCGCGGGTGACCTCGGCCTTCCGCACGTCCAGCGTGACGTCGCCGAACTCGTGCACGGTCGGGCTGCCGCCGGGTCTCACGCCGTCCATGCGCCGGAGCTGGACCTCGATGCGGGCCAGCAGCTCGAGCATGTCGAACGGCTTCGTCAGGTAGTCGTCGGCGCCGAGCTTCAGGCCGAGCACCCGGTCCACCACCTGGCCGCGCGCGGTGAGCATGATGATCGGGGTCGCGACCCCGCGCTGGCGCAGATCGCGGCAGACGTCGAAGCCGCTGCCGCCCGGCAGCATGACGTCGAGCAGCATCACGTCCCAGCGCTCGCGCGTCGCCAGCGCCAGCCCGCCCGGCGCATCGGTCGCCGATCGCACCTCGTAGCCCTCGCTCTCCAGGCGGTCGGTCAGCGTGAGCACGAGGCCCGGTTCGTCCTCGACGAGGAGGACCCGTCGGCGGGTGGCGGTGGACATCAGGAGGCGTGGCCGCCGGCCGGCGGTGCCGACGTCTGCGGCGCGAGGGGGCTGGCGGCGACCTCGCCGCGCAGGGCCGGGACGTGCAGCGTGAACGTCGTGCCCTCGCCCGGCGCGGATCTGGCCTGCACGCGGCCGCCGTGCGCTTCGAGGATCCGCCGCACCAGGCTGAGGCCCAGGCCGTTGCCGTGAATCTGCCGGTCGTGGGCGTCGCGACCGCGGTAGAACGGCTCGAAGATGTGCGGCAGGTCCTCGGCCGCGATGCCGCGACCGCGATCGCTCACCGTGACCTGGACCTCCGTGCGTCCCCGCACCGTCACCGGCCGGACGACGAGGCCGATCCACCGTCCGTCGGCGCCGTACTTCACCGCATTCGCCACCAGGTTCGCGAGGGCGCGCCGCATCGCCTCGTCGTCGACGAGCACCAGCGGGGTGTCCGGGGCGAAGCTCGTCTCGACCTCGAGGCCGCCCGCGTCGAGCAGCGGCCGGCAGCTCTCGACGACGTCGCGCGCGACGTCGCGCAGGTCCACCGGGTGCGACCGCACCGGACGGCGGTTGCCGCTGAGACCCGCGTATTCGAGGACCTGCTCCACCATGTCGGTGAGCCGCCGGCCCTCGCCGTCGATCAGATCGCCGTACTTGCGGGCCTGCGTGGCGTCGCCGACGACGCCCGCCGAGAGGTTCTGCGCCGCGGACCGGATGACGGCCAGCGGCGTGCGCAGCTCGTGCGAGACGGTGGCGACGAAGTCCATCTGCTGCCCGGCCAGCCGCTCCGACCGGCGCGCGTTGAGGACGATCAGGCCGACGCTCAGCGCGAGCACGGAGAGGATCGAGAAGCTCAGCCACAGGTTGCGGCGCCGCGCGTTGGCGACCGCCGCGTCGAGCGATCCGTCGGCGTGCTGGATGAGCAGCTGCCAGCCCGGCGCCGCGCTGAACCCGATGGCCGCGGCGGCGGCCGCCTCGGGGCCGCCGTGTTCCTCGAGGACGACCGACAGGCGGCTCTCCGACGGTCGCAGCCGCGTCACCACGCCCGCCGGGATCTCGCTCTGGTCGCGCGTCGTCACGGTCCACGCCATCACGCGGTTCGACGCCGACTGGCGGAGCGTCTCGAGCCGGACGCCGCCGAAGAACGCGGCGGTCACGTCCGCGCGCGCCGTGTCGAGCGTGGCGCCGGCAGGCAGCTGGCGCGAGAGGACGGGGCGCCGCGCCTCGTCCACCACCTCCACCCGGTACCGGTCGCCGCCTTCCTCCGGGAAGTGCAGATCCGCGATCGCCGGCAGCATCGTCTGGCGGAGGTAGTCGGCGTCGAGCGCGACGATCAGGTAGGTGCGGTCGCCGCGCAGCGAGAAGAACACGCCGTTCATCCCGTTGATCGCGCGGACGTCCGGCGGCGGGGGCGGTGGCGGCGGCGCGCTCGTCGCGTTCGTCTTCCCGGTCCCGCCGGCCGCGGTCATCGTGCCGCGCACCATGGTGGCCGGCGCGGATTCGGTGATCGGGATGGCGAGCGCCGGGATGTCGCTCATCACCGGCGGCACGCCGATCGTGAAGACCTTCGGGCGCATGAGGCCGATGTCGGCGCCGGCGTCGCGACCGGCCGCGCCCGTGGCGGGTGCCGTCGCGACCCGCTCCGTCTCGCGCTCGACGACCTCGCGGCCGGCGTCGGTCGGCGGCCGCAGCCGCTCGCGGACCCGCGCGAGCGACGTCGGCCAGTCGGCGGTCTCGAACCGGCGCTCCGCGGGCCTCCAGGCCCGCAGGGACACGTCGTCGGTCGTCTGCGTCGCCTCGTAGATGCCGGCGATGACGTCGGGGAAGCGGGTGGCCTTGCGCCAGTCGTCGAGACGCGCGGCGAAGTCGTCGGCGGGGACGGCGGCGAGCTCGGCGCGGGTGGCCTGGAGCGCGACGAAGATCTGCCCGATCTCGCGATCGAAGTCGTCGGCGAACCCGCGGGCGCGCTGGTCGAGCGACGTCCGGAGCTGGTCGCGCTCCGCCTCGCTCACCTGGCCGAGCCAGTGGTACTGCAGCGCGGCCAGGGCGCCGACGAGCACCACCAGCGCGGCCGGCACCAGCACGCCGAGCGGCAGACGACGCCTGCGCATGGGTTCGAGTCTAGCACGCGGTCGGGAGGGGGACGGGTCTCGAAAGTGTTGATACGAAGGCTTTTACGTTCTTAACAATCTCTTTGCCGACTCTTAACCACCCGCCGTGGACCACCCGGCACGATGGATCCGTCCAAGCGGACGAGGAGGTACTCATGAAGCGCGCCATGCAGCTGGCGCTGGTCGCGATGCTCGCGACGCAGGCCCTGGTGATCGGACAGAGCGACGTCGCGAAGATCCTCGCGGACGCCCGCGCCGCGCTCGGCGGCGATGCGAAACTGAACGCCGTCACGTCGATGGCCATCGAGGGCACGTCCACGCGGCCCGCGCCCGACGGCACCTCGCGCGAGAGCGCGTTCGAGATGGCGTTCGCGCTGCCGGATCGGTACGCGAAGCGCGACGTGGTCGCCAACATCAACGGCATGGAGATCGCGCGCGTGTCCGGCTTCAACGGCGCGGATCTCATCGAGCGCACCGAGACGCCGCCGCAGATGGGCGGCGGGGCGTTCGTCATGCGCGGGCCGGGCAGCGGCGGACCCGGCGCCGAGCTCACGCCCGAGCAGCAGGCGGCCGCGCGGCGCGACGCGCTCCTGGGCAGCCGGCGGGAGTTCACGCGCCTGACGCTCGGCATGTTCGCGGCGTCGCTGCCGGTCTATCCGGTCGAGTTCACGTGGGCCGGCCAGGCCGAGTCGCCCGACGGCAAGGCCGACATGATTGACGTCACCTCGACGGACGGCTTCACGGCGCGGCTCTTCGTGGACAGCGCCTCGCACCTGCCGTTGATGCTCAGCTGGATGGACAAGGAGCCGCTGCAGATGCAGATGACGGCCGGCCCCGGCGGCGGCATGCGCACCGGCGACGGCCGCACGCTCCGCATGGTCGGTCCCGGCGGCGCCTCGCCCGAGGAGATCAAGAAGATGCAGGACGAGATGGCCGCGCGGATGAAGGAGGCCGAGGCCCGCCGGCGGACCGTCGAGTACCGCCTGTTCTACGCCGACTACAAGTCGTTCGACGGCGTGAAGGTGCCCACACGCGTGCAGCGGATGATCGACGGCAATCCGGTCGAGGAGCTCTCGCTCTCGAAGATCAAGGTGAACGGCCGGATCGATCCGAAGACGTTCGAGGTCAGCAAGTAACAGGCAACCGGTCCGGGCCCCGGCCCGGTCCACCAGGGGGTCCGGAGAATGCTCCGGACTCCCTCGATGGCGAGATCTCGCCAGAGGAGTCGACGTGTCTCTGTTGCGCAATGCCCTCATGGGGCTGATGGCCCTCGCGGTGTGCACGGCGTCGCCGGTGCTGGCCCAGACGCCCGCGGCTGCGCGGGGACGCCTGCTCGTCACGGTGAACGACCCGAGCGGCGCGGTCATCCCGAACGCCACCGTCACGGTGACGCCCGAGCCCGTCGAGCGTGCCGGGTCCGCCGGGCCAGGCGCTCCGGCGCCGCGACCGGCGGCGACGTCGGAGGCCGGCGTCGCGACGATCGAGGATCTCGCGCCGGGCCGGTACACGATCGTCGCGGCCTTTCCGGGCTTCGAGACGGTCGGCGTGAAGGACTTCCGGCTGCGCGCCGGCGACAACCGGCGGACGATCACGCTGCCGATCCGCAAGGTCGCCGAGGACCTGGTCGTCGGCCGCGACGGCCGCGACGCGGGCCTGGACCCGCGCGGCAACGCGTTCTCGACCGTCCTCACGCGCGAGCAGATCGAGGCGCTGCCCGACGACCCCGACGAGATGGAAGCCGCGCTCAAGGCGATGGCGCCGCCCGGCGCGCAGATGCGCATCGACGGCTTCAGCGGGGGCAAGCTGCCGCCGAAGTCGCAGATCCGGTCGATCCGGCTGCCGCGCATGGACCAGCTCGCCGCGCAGAATCACGGCGGGTTCAACGGGTTGCTGTTCATCGACATCATGACCCAGCCCGGCAACGGTCCGCTGCGCGGCTCGGTGGACTTCTCGTTCCGCGACGACGCGCTGAACGCGCGCAATCCGTTCGCGCCGGCCAAGGGCGACGAGGGACTCCGGCAGGGCGGTTTCTCGCTCGCGGGCACCGTCGTGCCGAACCGGTCGTCGTTCTCGGTCAGCGTCCAGAACGCGCGGTTGTTCGACACCGAGACCCTGCTGGCCGCGGTGCCGGACGGCACGGTTGCCGAGCCCGTCCGGCGTCCGACCGACCGGATGAACCTCAACGCGCGGTTCGACCAGGCGCTCGGCCAGGCGCACATGATGCGCGCCTCGTTCCAGCGGACCGGCGCGACGAGCCGCAACCTCGGCGTCGGCGGCTTCGACCTGCCCGACCGCGCGTTCGAGACGACGACGACCGAGCACGTGCTGCGCCTGTCCGAGAACGGCGCGGTCGGCCGGCGGTTCTTCTCGGAGTCTCGGCTGCAGGTGCGGTGGAGCGACGCGACCACGCGGTCGGCTGTCGAGGCGCCGACGGTCCGCGTGCTCGACGCGTTCACCGACGGCGGCGCGCAGCGGCGCGGCGGCCGGCACGCGGTGGACGTCGAGGCGGCGTCGGACCTCGACTACGTCCGCGGCGCGCACTCGATGCGCGCGGGAGTGCTCGTCGAGGGCGGCCGCTACCGCGCCGACGACACGTCGAACGACCTCGGTACCTACACGTTCGCGAGCCTGGCCGACTACGAGGCCGGGCGTCCCTCGAACTACACCCGCCGCGTGGGCGATCCGTCGATCGAGTACTCGTCGTTCCGCGTCGGGGCCTACGCGCAGGACGACTACCGCGTCCACAAGAGCCTGCTGCTCTCGTTCGGCCTGCGATACGAGGCGGAGACGCTGCTCGACGACCACCGGAACTTCTCGCCGCGGGTGTCGGTCTCGTGGTCGCCGTTCGAGGGCGGCCGCACGACGTTCCGAGGCGGCTGGGGCTGGTTCTCGGACTGGCTCCCGGACCAGACGTACGAGCAGGTGCTGCGCGTGGACGGGGTGCGCCAGCAGGAGATCAACGTGCAGGACCCGTCGTTCCCCGACGCGGGCACCGGCGGCGTGCTGCCGCCGACGAACTGGTACCGGTTCGACCCGGGACTCGACCTGCCGACCAGCCAGCTGGCCAACGTCGGCGTGGACCAGACGATCGGGCCGGTGCGCCTGAGCGCGGTCTATACGCGGCGCCTGGGATCGAGCCTGCTGCGCGGCCGCAACCGCAACGCGCCCGTGGACGGCATCCGCCCGGATCCCTCGTTCGCCAACATCGTCGAGGTCACCGGCGACGCGGCGTCGCGCGCGAACGCGATCAGCCTGACGGCCAGCCTCGTCAAGCTCGACTGGCGGCAGACGTTCGTCGTGTTCAACTATGGATTCCAGACCTCGGAGACGAACACGACCGGCGCGTTCGGCCTGCCGGCGAACGGGGACGATCTCTCGAGCGAGTGGGGGCCGATGCAGCCGCGGCACCGATACGGCGCGTCGTTCAACATGCGCCCGTGGCCGGCGTTTGGCGTCGCGATGAACGTGCGCGGATCGTCGGGCGCGCCGTACGACGTCACCACCGGCCGCGACGACAACGGCGACGGCGTGTTCAACGACCGACCGGACGGCGTGGCCCGGAACTCCGCGATCGGCGACTCGCAGTGGGACGTCGGGATCCGGCTCTCCTGGTCGGTCGGCTTCGGCGAGCGTTCGCAGGGCGGAGGCGGCGCGGGCGGCGGGACGGTGGTGATCATGTCCGGCGGTGGCGCGGGCGGTGGCATGCCGGGTGGCTTCATGGGCGGCGGCGGCAGCGACAAGCGGTACCGCCTGGAGTTCTACGCCTCCGCGCAGAACGTGACCAACCACCGCAACTACGTCGGCTACAGTGGCGTGCTCACGTCGCCGTTCTTCGGCGTGCCGACCAACGTGCTCAACCCGCGGAAGATCGAGGTGGGGGTGCGGGTGGCGTTCTGATCTTTGGGGCACGCGGGGGACATGGAGGACGTGGGGAGAGCCCGGCGGGCCATGGGGACGTGGGGCGACGGGGGACGTGGGGAGAGCAGTTTTCAGGGAAGTCTTTCCGCTCCGCGGCTTTGAAATGAGCCATGCCCCGCAAGCCGCAGAAGTCCCCGCCGGAGGCCTGGCGCCGGTCGCGCCGGAGGTCCTCGACCAGTTCGTGCGTGACGGCCCGTTGACCGCGGTCGAGGTCGAGGCCGCGGGCCGCCGGCTGAAGAAAGCGCTGATCGAGCGGGCGCTCGGCGCCGAGCTGAGCCACCACCTGGGCTACCCGCCCGGCGCGGCCAAGCCCGAGGCGACGACCAATCACCGCAACGGCACGAGTGGGAAGACGGTGCTGACCGATGACGGGCCCGTGCCGATCGCGGTGCCGCGGGACCGCGCCGGGACGTTCACCAAACGCGCCTCACGTCGGCTCCGAACCGAAGCAGGAATCCCGTGAAAGACATGACTGCCTTCCCCACGTCCCCCGTCGCCCCACGTCCCCATGGCCCGCCGCTCTCCCCACGTGCCCCACGGCCCGCCGCTCTCCCCACGTGCCCCACGCCCACGTTCTCCATGGGCCCCATGCCCCCCACGTCCACCACCAGCCCCATCGCCCCCAAAGTGCGATAATGCCCACCCCGTGCTGCCAGCCCTGCCAGCGGGAGCGACGATGCCTGTCCGGGTCGGTTTGCTGGTGATCGTGCTGTCCCTGACCGCGGAAAACCCGCTGTCAGCCCGCTTTCCCCACGTCCCCCCGTCGCCCCACGTCCCCACGGCCTGTTGCCTTCCCCACGTCCCCCCAGGATCCCCAAAGCCCCCAGTCCCCCAAACACCCCAAACACCCACGTTCAGATCCGCCGTCGATCTAATCCAGGTGGACGCGGTCGCGGTGGACGCCCAGGGGCATCACGTGCGGGGACTCACGGCGGCTGACTTCACGCTGCTCGACCGCGGCAAGCCCGTGGACATCGCCACGTTCGAGGAAGTCCAGCACGAGCGGGCACCGTCCGCGGGAGCCCCGAGCGCCGCGAAGGCGGAGCCCCCGATCACCGACGTGGCGACCAACCAGACGGTGATGGACGATCGGCTGATCGTCATGGTCGTGGACGACCTGCACATCTACCGGCGCCGCACCGACCAGACGAAGAAGATCGCCCGCGACGTCGTCAGCCGCCTCGGGCCTGGCGCGTCGATGGCCGTTCTGTTCACGAGCGGAGACCGCAGCACGGAGATCACGCGCAACCGCCGCGCGCTCACCGACGTGATCGACCAGCTCGAGGCGCGGCGACCGTTCCCGCGGCCGGCGATGGCCACGACCGCGCGGGACGCGGGCACGCCGGAGCGCGCCACGTCCGGCGACTACAGCCTGCAGAACTACTACGAGCAGGCCGAGACGATCCGCACGCTGCGCGACGCGTCGCGTCTGTTGAAGACCGGCGATACCGCCCGGAAGGCGTTCGTGCTGATCTCTGGTGGATGCCGAAGGATCTCTCGGGCCTCTACCAGGCCGGCGCGCCGCCGGGCGCGGTCGAGGGCGGCGCGGACTACGCCGCCGGCAACTTCGAGGCCTCGTCGATTCCGGCGGACACCGGCGCGCTCGACTACGAGTTCATCGACATGATGGACGCGATGCGCCGGTCGAACGTGGTGACCTACGCGATCGACCCGCGTGGCGAGGTGTCGTCGAAGGAGCTGATGGCCGAGTGTCATCCGAGCCCGCCGTTCGGGGACCCCTGCCTGGCCGGGTCGGGCGGTCCCGAGGACTGGACGAGCTGGGTCCGCCAGTCGCAGCACGGCCTCGAGTTCACGTCCGAGGCCTCAGGCGGCTTCGCGATCACCAACACCGACGACTTCACCGGCGGCCTCGACCGCATCGTCGAGGACCTCGACCACTACTACCTGCTCGGCTTCTACCCGTCGGATCCGGAGAAGAAGGGATTCCGGCCGCTCGAGGTCCGGGTCAACCGTCCCGGCGTGACCGTGCGCTTCCGGCACGGTTACGAGGTCGGCCCGGCGCGTGAGTCGAAGCCGAAGAACGACGATCCGCTGGTGGAGCTGGCCGCGGGCGTCATCGAGAAACGGTCGGTGCCGATCCGCCTGGTCGCGATGCCGATGCCGAACCCGGGCGTCGGCGCCGAGACGAACCCGATGGCGGTGTCGCGCGAGGTGCGGGTGGACGTCGCCATCGAGATCTCGTCGCCCGTCGATCGCCTGCGGCAGGCGGACGGCACGCTGGCCGACTCGGTACGTTACACCGTGCTCGCCGCGAACCTCGAGGACGGCAAGGTCGCGAAGCAGTTCACGAACACCGCGGAGGTGTCGTCGGCGACGCCGGTCAATGCGCCGCCCGGTGCGATGGTGTCGTATCAGCTACCAGTCGAGCTTTCACTCCTGCCGGGCCGCTACCAGATTCGGGCCGCCGCGCTGAGCGACGCCATCGGCGACGGCGGCAGCGTGTACCTCACGCTCGACGTGCCGGACTATCGCCGCGCGGCCGTCGCCATGAGCGCGCTGGTGCTGGGCTACGCCGACGGCCGCCGGCTGCCGGTCACGACGGGCGGCGCGGCGAGGTCGACGCTGCCGTTCACGCCGACACTCGACCGCGAGTTCCGATCCGGCGAGCGGCTGCGGGTGTACTTCGAGGTCGCCGCCCTGCGCACGCTGAGCCGGATCGCCGTCGACGTCGTCGATGCCGCGGGGAAGACCGTGCTGACGCTGCAGCCGCCCGTGCCGACCGACACGCGGATGGCCATCGGGCTGCCGCTCTCGCTCGACGGCCTCGCGCCGGGCGAGTACACGCTGCGCGCCAGCGCCGTGGGGACGTCCGGGCGGGGCAGCCAGGAGCTGACGTTCCGGGTGCGGTAGAGTTCGGGCGCGCGCGGCCGGCCCTGCCGGACTCTCACGCGCCCCGCCGCGATCGCGCCTCGCCGCTCACGGCGAGGCGGTCCACGACCGCGGCAAGCCCGACTCCCGCCACGTAGCAGACGAGGTCGCTCCACAGGAATCCCTGTCCCAGCAGCAGCGCACCGGGCGTCGTCGCACGCACCGCGTCGATCCACGGGGCGTGGTAGAGCTGGCTGAGTTCGTCGGCAAAGGCAATCGCCACGGCCATCATCGCCAGGCGCGGTGTCGCGGCCAGGGGTGCGAGGAGCCGCAGCACCCAGAACACCGCCGCGGCCCAGAGCGTGTCGCCCGCATAGGCGGCCACGAACGCCGGCTGCGATTCCGGCCAGCGGCGCGACGCGAGGCCGAGGGCGATGGTGAGCAGCAGCAGGCCGAACGTTCGCCGGCGAGTCATCGCGTCGCGTGTCCCGGGCGCAGCCGCGACGTCGCGTGGCTCCGGGGCGTCGCCAGCGAGACGATCATCGCCACGCCTGCCACCGGCAGCACGAGGTCTGCGCGCACGCCGATCAGCCACGCCGCGGATCCGCCGATCCCCGACCAGAGCACCGGCACCACCAGCAGGTATCTCGGCACGGCGCCAACGCCGACGAACAGCCCGGCAGTGAGCATCGTCGTCGGGCACGGAACGCCGAACGTCGGCGTCTGCGGATACGGGTGTCCCGAGGCCAGGGCGATCGCGGGGTAAGCCAATCCGTAGATCACGAAGGCCGCCGAGACGGCGAAGCGGACAGGGTGCCGGCCGTCGATGGCAAACGTCGGCAGCACTGGTATCCCTCGTTTCGAGTCCTGCCAGGCCAATCGGCCCAGGAGCAGGGCCTCGAGGACGAACGCCGCGCCGAACACCCAGGCGGCCGGGTTGATTCGCGTGAAGAACGACAGGTGATACACCAGGCCCGCCCACAGCCAGTGGGCGGCCAGCAGCCAGAGCACGAGGGATCGTGCTGCCCGGCCTCGCAAGAACGTCCAGGCCACCGAGACGCTGGCGAGCCACAGCAGCAGGATTGCCGGCCAGAGATCGCGATTGTAGGCGGCGAACAGGTCGAAGAACTGGTCCGGAGTGAAGGGCATGGTCATCAGGAACTCCGTCGTCCGACATTCCCTGCCGACGCAACTCCGATGCCGCGTTCGCCGGCGCCGGCGGCGGGCGTGAGACCTTCCGGCGGCGACATCAGCTGTGGGA
>JAWKHR010000020.1:0-115441 GCA_041394725.1 Vicinamibacterales bacterium
CTGGCGGAAGGAAGGGCCGTCCCCCTGATGTGTCGCAGTCCCCAGCGCACGAGTTCGGCCAGGACGGGACGAAGCTCGCGGCCCTTCTCGGTCAGGAGGTACTCGTCGCGCGGCGGGTGGTCCTGATACTGCCGGCGTTCCACGATCCCTCCGGCCTCGAGACGGTCCAGCCGTTCGGCCAGGATGTTCGTCGAAATACCCTCCGGCGAGCTCAGCAGGTCGGCGAACCGGCGCTTTTCCAGGAACAGCAGGTCGCGGATGACGACCAGCGTCCACTTGTCACCAAGCAAGTCGAGCGCCGAGGTGATCGGGCAGGGGGAGCGCTGCGGCTCGAGCCCGGGGACGCAACTCGCCGACGCGTCACTCAGAGTGTCTGGGGGTGTCGTCAGCCGCTTCCTTGCCACGGGAGCCACGATAGCACGCGACTTGCAATTTGCAAGTGACTGGAGCTAGAGTCCGGGTGCGGTCACTTGCATCATGCAAGTGACATCTGAAGGAGGCCCGTCCAATGTACGCTCCCGCCCAGGCCCTCATCGCCGAGCTCGAGGCCGAAGCCGCCGCCACCAGGCGCGTGCTCGAGCGCGTGCCGGCCGATCGACTCGAGTGGCGTCCGCACCCGAAGTCGATGACCCTCGGCCAGCTTGCACATCACGTGGCGACGATTCCCGGCCGCGTGACCTCGATGGCGCGAGGCGACGGGTTCGATGCGTCCACGGCGAAGTTCCTTCCCGACCAGCCGGAAAGCGCGGCTTCGCTGCTCCCCGACCTCGAGGCGTCAGTCGCCGGCGCGCGCCAGTTCCTGAGCGAGCTGACCGAGGACACCGCCGGCGCGCCGTGGCACATGCGCAAGGGCGACCAGCCCGTGTTCACCGTGCCGCGCATCGGCGTGGTCCGCACGGTCGCGCTGAACCACTGGTACCACCACCGCGGCCAGTTGCTCGTCTACCTGCGCCTGCTGGACGTCCCGGTCCCGGTCGTCTACGGCCGGAGCGCCGACGAGAACCCGTTCGCGTAGGGGGACGGGTCTGTTTTCCACACGGATCCACAGGCCGGGGACAGGTGTCGGGAGAACAGAGGAGAAACGACACCGTGCGAAAAAACGACACCGGGAGTCTTTTCCGCGATTGCCGGAAAAGACTCCCGGTGTCGTTTTTTCGCACGGTGTCGTTTCCCGCTCCGCGGACACCTGTCCCCGGCCTGTGGATCCGTGTGGAAAACAGACCCGTCCCCCTACTTCAGCACCGTCACCGGATCCACCCGCGTCGCGCGGGACGCGGGCAGCAGGCTCGCGGCGACGACGACGGCCAGCAGGAGCAGCGGCACGCCGACGAAGAGCGGCGCGCTGAAGGCCGGAGTGCCGGACACGGCCGACGCGGCCAGGCGGCCGAACGCGATCGCGCCCATCACGCCGGCGGCCAGCCCCAGCGCGGCAGGACGAAGGCCGTCGCGAATCACCAGCCCCAGCACCGCGCCGCGTGAAGCCCCGAGCGCGATGCGCACCCCCATCTCGCGCTGCCGGTCCGCGACCAGGTGCGACAGCGTGCCGTAGATGCCCGTCACCACGAGTGTCAGCCCCAGCACGGCAAACGCCGCCAGCAGCCCCGCGGCGAACCGACCCGACGCGTCGAGCTGGCGCCACACGTCGGCGAGCGGCCGCGGCTGGTAGAGCGGCATCAGCCGATCCACCGTGCGCAGCGCCGCCCGCGCCGGCTCGACGAACGCGGCCGGATCGCCCGTCGTCCGCAAGACGAACCCCATCGCGACCGGCGCGGGCGCCTGCTCCCACGGCTGGTAGACGACCGCGGTCATCGCGGTCGGATCCGCGCCGGATCGCACGTCGCCCGCGAGCCCCACGACCTCCGCGCGCTGCTCCATGCCACCCTGGCGGATGACGATCGACCGGCCGACGGCGTCGCGATCCGGAAACAGGCGCCGCGCCGCGCCCTCACTCAGCACCACCACCAGCGGCGCCGCCTCATCGTCGTGGTCCGAGAAGCCACGGCCGGCACGCAACGGCACGCCGAGCGCGTCGAACAACCCGGGCGTGACGTTCGAGAGCGTCAGCAGCGGCTCGCGTCCCGGCTCGGGCGGCGCCTGGTCGGCAGGAAACGTCGGCGTCAGCGTGAACTGCGGAAAGATCGGCAGCACGGACATTGCGCCGACCGCGGTGACGCCGGGCATGCCCTCGAACGCCTCGCTCACCCGCTCGAAGAACCGGATGCGGCGCGCCGGATCCGTGTAGACCTCGCCGCGCGTGGAGACGCGGAACGTCAAGCCGCCGGCGACGTCGAATCCCGGATCGGCCGAGCGCAGCCGGTCGAAGCCGAACGCCACGAGCCCCGCGCCCGCGAGCAGCACGACCGCCACGGTCATCTCGATCGAGACGAGCAACGCCGACCACCGGCGATGCCCGCGACCGCCGACCGCACGGATCGCGCCCGCCGCGACCGCCCCGGCTTCGGCCGCACGCGCGACCGCGATCACCGCGGGCACCGCGCACAGCAGGCCGGCCGCGACCGTCGCCGCCGCGGCCGTCAGCAGCACCGGCCAGTCCATCGCGAACGCGAACCGGACCGACAGGTAGCTCTCGGGGACGAGCAGGACGATGGCGCGGCCCGCAGCCGCAGCGAGCCAGACCGCGAGGACGCCGGCCACGACCGCCACCAGCATCGACTCGGCCACGGCCTGCAGGACCAGCCGCAACCGCGGCGCGCCAAGCGCCTGCTGCACGGCGACCTCCTGGCGTCGCGACAGCGCGCGCGCGAGCAGCACGTTCGCGACGTTGCCGCACGCGGCGACGAACACCGCGAGCACCGCCGCGAACGTGAGCATCACCGGCGTCCGCACCGGCGCCACCAGGCGCTCGGTGGCCGGCGCGGCGAACGCCCGGACGCGCGCGTTGGTCGCGGGAAAGTCGCGCGCCAGCGACTCCGAGATCGGCGCCAGTTCCGCCGCCACCTGCGCGAGCGAGGCGCCGTCACGCAGCCGGCCGATCACCACGTGGTTGCCGATGCCGTGATCCGCACCGGTGTCCGGCAGCTGCAGCGGCAGCCACACCGACGGAATCTCGACGAGACCGAACACCGGGTTCGAATAGTCCGCCGCGACGACACCGACGATCGTGTACGGGTCGCCGTCCAGCTCGACGGTCTTCCCGACGACGTCGGGCCGGCCGCCGTAGCGGCGCTGCCACGTCGCGTAGCTCAGCAGCGCGACGGGCGGGCCGTTCGGCCGGTCCTCGGCCCCGGTGAACCCGCGGCCGACGGCCATCGGCACGCCGAGCATGTCGAACCAGCCCGCGGTCACCCGCCGCATCAACGGCGTGTCGCCATCGTCGAAGCCGGTGAAGGTCATCGAGATGTTGCGCGCCGCTTCGAGCCGCTCGAACGCCGTGGTCCCGCGCCGGTAGTCCACGAAGTCGCCGGGCGCGACCGGTCGCCAGTTCCCGGGCGAGGCGGGGTCGATGCTCCAGAGCGACACGAGCCGGTCGGCCCGCGGGAACGGGAGCGGCGACAGCACGGTGTGGGCGAGCACCGAGTAGACCGCGGTCACGCCGGCGACCGCCGCGGCCAGCGTCAGCACGGCGATGAACGTGGCGCCGGGCGTCCGCCGCAGCCGGCGCAGGGCGCCGCGGAGGTCGCCGCCGAACCCGGTCACGACGCCCTCGAGCGAGCAGGCCGACGCGAGCTGGCGCGCGCGGAAACGTGCGGCGATCCGCAGAACGTGCAGCACGGTCCACGCGGCGCGCCACGCGCCGGGGCGGCGCGCGCCCTCGTCGGCGAGATCGCGTGCCACCTCGTCACGCCACCGCACGGGCACCGCGCGCAGCGCCAGCCGCGTCAGGACGCTCACGACTCACCCGCCTTCCGCGCGAGCACGGTCCCCGCCGACAGCCGCTCGACCGCACGCCGGGCCGACCGCAGCGCCGCCAGTCCTGCGGGCCGAATCCGGAAGAGCCGCCGCGCCTTGCCGCCGGGCTCGCCGGTGGGCTCCGAGAACCGGCTCTCGACCAGCTTCTTCTCCTCGAGCCGGTCGAGCGTGATGTAGATCGATCCGCGCGAGAGCGTCACGGCTGCGTCGCGCGCGATCAACTCGCGGATGGGCACGGCGTAGGCCTGCCCCTCCAGCCGCAGGACGGCGAGGAGGACGAGCTGCTCGACTTCTCCGAGACGGGAGACGTCCGAGGGAGGCGTCATGGAATGTCAACTTTATTAGCAATCCACTTTTTTCGCAATCCACGATCGACGCAATCCCGTCCGGGGTGGGACACAATGAATGGCGCGCCCGCCGCCCGATGACCGCCTCCCTGCCCGACATCGCTTCCTTCCTCGATACGCGCCTCGCCGCGCCGCTGCCCGGCCGGACCGCGCAGTGGCGATTCGCGCCGACGCCGGCGCTCAAGGGCTGGGATCCGGGCCTCACGCCCGACACCGCGCGGCAGGCCGCCGCGCTCATCCTGCTCTATCCCGGCGCCGGCGGCGTGCACCTGCCGCTGACCGTGCGCCGCCACGACCTGCCGCAGCACGCCGGCCAGGTGAGCCTGCCCGGTGGCGCGATCGACCCGGGCGAGACGCCGATGGACGCCGCGCTGCGGGAGGTGCGGGAGGAGATCGGCGTCGATCCCGCGTCGGTGCGCGTGCTCGGCCGCCTGTCGTCGCTCTGGGTGATCGTGAGCAACTTCGTCCTGCACCCGTTCGTCGGCATCGCCGAGGCGCGGCCCGACTTCCTGCCGGACCCGCGCGAGGTGGCGACGCTCGTCGAGGCGCCGCTGGCCGAGCTGCACGACCCGGCCCGGCTGCACTGGCACAAGCAGCGCCGCGGCGGCATCCTGATCGACTACCCCTACTTCGACGTCGCCGGCCAGCGCGTCTGGGGCGCGACGGCGATGGTGCTCGGCGAGTTCGCGAGCCTGTGGAACGACACGTTCGCCCCGCCCGACCGACCGCGATAGACCAAAGGTCGACGCGCGCCAGCCCCCACCTCGGTTCGAACTTCGAACTTCAGAGTTCGAAGTTTCGCGAGGTTCCTTCAGAACTGAAAATAGATGAAGTCCAAGGACGTGCGGCTCCGCAACACGAGCAGCACGGCAAAGAGCAGGCCGCACGTGACCGCCTGGATCGACACCCACGCCCAGCGCGGCGGCGCGGCCAGCCACGGCGCGCGGTCGATCACCCGGTGCCCCACCGTGTCCCAGAGCGCGTGCAGCCAGAGCGGCACCGCGTAGAAGGCCGCCAGCAGGAAGAGGTACAGGCCCATCCGCCGATCCAGGTCGGTGCTGCCGCCGGGCCCGAGCGTGAGGTCGCGCCAGAGCATCGCGCCGTCGGTCTCGCGGAACATCAGCCAACCGACGTGCACCAGCACGAACGTGCCGGCGACCCGCACCGGCCACAGCGCGCGCGCCCACGCGCCGCGCACGATCTGCACGCCGCGGACGAGTCGCGACGCCACGAGCAGCACGCCGTGATAGGCGCCCCAGATCACGAAGTTCCAGCTCGCGCCGTGCCAGAACCCCGAGAGCAGGAACGTGATCAGGACGTTACGGACCGTCGCCGCGCCCGACCCGCGCGACCCGCCCAGCGGGATGTAGACGTAGTCGCGGAACCACGTCGAGAGGGTGATGTGCCAGCGGTGCCAGAAGTCCGCCGGCCCGGTCGCCAGGTACGGGTGATCGAAGTTCCTCACGATCTCGAACCCGAGCCACCGCGCCGTGCCCCGCGCGATGTCCGTGTACGCGGAGAAGTCCGCGTAGATCTGGACGCCGAACGCGAACACACCCGCCCAGAGCACCTCGAACGCCGGGTCCTGCACCGAGAACACCTTGTCGGCGATGACGCCGACGTTGTCCGCGATGACGAGCTTCTTGAAGAACCCCCACAGGATCAGCACCAGCGCGCCGCGCGCCACGGGCCACGAGAACGTCCGCGACCGCTCCACCTGCGGCAGCAGCCGCGCCGCCCGCTCGATCGGCCCGGCGACGAGCTGCGGGAAGAACGCCACGAACAACGCCACGTCCAGGAAGCTCTTCCGCGCGTGAAGCTGCCCGCGATACACGTCGATGGTGTAGCTGAGCGTCTGGAACGTGTAGAACGAGATGCCGACGGGCAGCACGACGTGCAGCACCGGCTTCGGCGGTGCCAGCCCGGCCGCGTCCAGCACCGCCCAGACGTTGTCCACGAAGAACCCGAAGTACTTGAACGACGCCAGCAGCCCCAGGTTCGTCACCAGGCTCAGGCCGAGCAGCGCGCGCCGGCGCGCCGGCCACGCCTCGATCCCGCGCGCCACACCGTAGTCGATGACCGTGGACGCGAGGATGAGGATCAGGAACCAGGCATGCACCCAGCCGTAGAAGACGTAGCTCGCCGCGAGCAGGAAGAGATTCTGCCCCCGGTGCGGCAGCCGCCAGTACAGCCCGACGACGATGACGAAGAAGGCGAGGAAGTCGAGGCTGTGGAAGATCATCGCCCCGCCCCGGGGAGCCGCTGCATCCGCTCCCAGAAGATTTCGGTGTACTTGACCCGATCCTCCCGCGCGATGTGGTCCCCGTCGTCGTACCGGATCGTCCACATCGACGGATCGTCACGGTCGTCGAGCAGCACGCCGCCCCGGGCCTCGATCCACGCGCGCATGTCGCGGACGTACTGCTCGAGCGCGGGCGACTGCGGCCGCGGCTGCCCGTCGATCGTGCGGCGCAGCACGCGCACGAAGCAGAGGCGGAGCCCCTGCTCGCGCGCCAGGTCCATGAACAGCGGCAGCACCGATGTGTCCACGTTGGCGGCGAAGTCGGCGTCGCGGTCCTCGGCCGCCGCCAGGTCGGCCTCGGGAATCGGCCGCAGGTGCGTGAGGTCGAACGCCGCGTTCATGTCGTCCATGAACGTCTCGCGCCGGACGTGACCGACGACGACCCGCGAGAGCCACGACGTGATGCCCGGCTCGATCCAGTCCCGCGCGCGGCCGATGCCGTACGTCTCCTCCACCGTCCGGTGCACCTGGAACCACGGCCCCGTCGTCCGCGCCGCCATCACCTCGTTCAGCTCGGGCTCGTGGTCGGTCGCGGCGTAGTCGAGCACCTCCCGATAGAACCCGGTGCCGCGCCACAGCGGGTCGGTGAGGTTCGTGTCGCGGAAGAACACGATGACCCATCCCGGGTGGATCCCGGCCGCGACGACGTAGTTCTTGAAGGCCAGATACCAGTAGGCCGAGCCGGTGGCGTTGCGCAGGATCGGCGCGACGAACTCGTCGGAGAGCTGCGTCAGGCGCGCCGGGTCGATCCGCCCGCCCATCGAGTCGCCGATGATCACGAAGCCCGGCTGCATGTTCTGCAGGCCCTCGATGTGGCCCGGGTCGAACGGGATGCGCTCGCGGCGCGACTCGAGCGCCGGCAGGTAGCTCGGCGGGAGCGACTCGGCGGCCGGCCCCCACGCGGCGGTCGCCGCGCGCCAGCCGAACGGCGCGACGAGCATCACGGCGATGACGACCAGGAGGGCGACGACCTGTGGCGTCCGGGCGGCAGGGGCGGCGGGGCTCATCGAACGCGTGACAGCTTACCGCCGATGGCGGCCGGGCGCGCGCCGCCACCATCGTGCGCAACCGTGGGCCATTTGCGTCACCGTGGTGTCTGAACCAGTAGGTACACTGGTGGCCCTCCCCACCGCTTTCGAGCGAGGGCCCATGCGTCGCCGACCGTCCTTCCCGATCTGGTGTCTCGTCCTGGCCGCCCTGGCGGCCACGTCCGCCTCGGCCCGCGGCCCGGCGGCGCTCACCGTCGTCAGCGCCGGTCCGACCGGGGAGCTGCGGCAGCTCCAGGACGCCAGCGAGATCCGCGTCATCTTCTCCGAACCGATGGTGCCGCTCGGGCGGGTCCCGGACGACCCGTCCCCCTCGTGGATTCACCTCGCCCCGGCGGCGCGCGGGAGCTGGCGCTGGTCGGGCACCACCATCTTGATCTTCACGCCGGACCCGGACCAGCCGCTGCCGTACGCCACGCGCTACACGGTCACCGTGGACGCGGCGGCCACGAGCGCCGCGGGCCAGGTGCTCGGCGCCCCGTTCACCTTCACCTTCACCACGCCCACCGTGCGGCTGACGTCGGCGCGCTGGGCGCGCCAGGGCACGCGGTTCGACACGCCGGTCGCGCTGGCGCTCCGCTTCAACCAGCCGGTGCGGCCGGCCGACGCGCTCGCGCACGTCGCCGTGCGCTACGCGCCCCACGCCTGGGAGGAGCCGTCGATCACCACCGCCGAGCGCGAACGGATGGCCGCGATCGATCCGTCCGGCCCGGGCCGGTTCGACGCGAAGCTCGCCGCCGCGCGCCAGGTCGCGGCGCTCACGGACGTCGTCGCGCTGCGGATCGCGACGACGTGGGACAGGGAGAGACTCGGGGAGGGGCCGGAGGGTCCCAGGGGCCCAGGTGCCCAGGGTTCGGGGGGTGTGAGCCAGGGGCAGGCGAGCACGCTCGTCGTGCTCGAGACCACGATGGCGCCGCCGCCGGGGGCGTGGCTGCAGGTGACCGTCGATACGGCGATGCCGAGTCCGGCGGGCGCGGCGCGGCCACCCGATCCGCAGACCTCGCTGGTCGAGCTCGACCCGGTGTTCTTCGCGATGCGCCCGCGGTGCCGCGCGCAGTGCGTGCCGTCGTGGCGCAACGGCGTGCTGTTCTCCGGCGACGTGAACGTCGTCGAGTTCGCGCGGGCGCTGACGGTGGCCGACGTGTCCGACGGCACGCCGCGCGCGATCGCGCGGGCGTCGGCCGTGGATCCGGCGACGCGCGACTGGTCCACCTATCACGGCGTGGAGGACGCCGGGTACGAGTCGCAGCCGCCGGCCACGACCTGGGCGCTCGCCCTCGACCCGGCCCTGACCGCCGTGGACGGGCAGACGCTCGGTTATCCGTGGGTCGGGCTGACGGAGAACTGGCACGAGCGCGCGTTCGTCAGCTTCGGCGACGGGCACGGCGTGTGGGAACGCGCGGGCGGCCGCCAGCTGCCGTTCCACGCGCGCAACTTCCAGGACATCACGCAGTTCCTGGTGCCGCTCACGGCGCGGGAGCTGATGCCGCGCCTGCTGGACCTCGAGCAGCGCGCGTTCCGCGTGATGCCGCCCGGCCCGGGCACCTCGCGGCGGCTGCCGGTCACCCCGGACGAGATCCAGTCGCATGGCGTCGATCTCGGCCCCGTGCTCTCGCCGGCCGGCACCGGCCTCGCGTGGGTCGGCATCGAGCCGGGCACGCCCATCGATCGATCGGATCCGGTGCCCCACACCGAGTCCACGGTCGTGCAGGTGACGAACCTCGGGCTGAGCGTGAAGGACAGTCCGCAGTCCACGCTGGTCTTCGTCACGCGGCTCGACAACGGGCAGGCGGTGGACGGGGCGCGCGTGTCAATCGTGAACACGGACAACCGCGCGGTGTGGTCCGGCACGACGGGCGCCGACGGCGTGGCGATGGCGCCGGCCCTGCCGCTGCGCGATCCCGACAACTGGTACCGGTTCTCGTTCCTCGTGATGGCCGAGAAGGACGGCGACGTCGCCTACGTCGGGTCGGACTGGAACGAGGGCATCTCGCCGTGGGACTTCGGCACGGGCTACCAGCTGTGGGAGGCGACCGACATCCTGCGCGCGTCGGTGTTCACCGACCGCGGGCTCTACAAGCCCGGCGAGGCGATCCGCGTGAAGGCGATCGCGCGGCTCGACACGCCGCAGGGCATCCGGCTGCTGGCCGACGGATCGACGCTCGAGGTGCGGGTCCACGACAGCCGCGACCGCGAGGTCGATCGCCGCACGGTGCCCGTCAACCGCTGGAGCAGCGCGGAGTGGACGTGGACGGTGCCCGAGACGGCGACGCTCGGCGGCTATCGCATCGAGGTCATGCTGCCGGGCGCGGAGTCGCCCGAGGGCAACGACGCGACGCCGCGCGTCCGCCAGGCCGACTGGCTCAAGCGCGCGTGGGGATCGTTCACCGTCGCCGCCTACCGCAAGCCCGACTTCCGGGTGGACGCGACGCTGGCCGCCGATCCCGCCGTGGCGGGCACCACGCTGCGCGGCGCGGTCGAGGCGCGCTACCTCTTCGGCAGCGCGATGTCGGGACGCCCGGCCACCTGGTCGGTCCGGCGCACGCCCGCGTGGGAGATCCCCGCGCCGGTGCGCGACCGGTTCCCGTCCGATCGCTGGGCCTTCGGCTACAGCCCGGACAGCCCGCCGAGCGCCGACACGCGCGTGGCGGGCGCCGCGGCCACGCTCGACGCGCAGGGGCGGCTCGCGATCGCGCTGCCGACCGAGGCGGGCACGGACCTGCCGCTGCGCTACCAGTTCGAGGGTGACGTCGAGGACGTCTCCCGCCAGCACATCGCCGGCCGCGCCGCCGTCGTCGTCCAGCCGGCGCCGTGGCACGTCGGCCTGCGCCGGCCGCCCTACTTCGCCGAGGTCGCCGACGGCACGCGCGTCGAGGTGATCGCGGCCGACGCCTCGGGCGCGATGGTGCCCGGCCTCGACGTCACGCTCAGGCTCACGCGCGTCCAGTGGAACTCCGTGCGGCGCGCCGAGGGCAGCGGCTTCTACACGTGGGAGACGGAACGGCTCGACGTCCCGGCCGGCCAGTGGACCGTCCGCACGGGCGACGCGCCGGCGCCGCTCGCGATCCCGCTCGCCGAGGGCGGCTACTACGAGCTCACGGCCGAGGCCACCGACGGCACGCATCGCACGCGCACGGACGTGTCGTTCTACGCGCTCGGCGGGGGCTACACGGCGTGGCGGCGCTACGACCACAACCGGATCGCGATCGAACCGGAACGACCGTCGTGGAAGCCCGGGGAGCGCGCGCGGCTGATGATCCAGTCGCCCTGGGAGCAGGCGACCGCGCTCCTCACCGTCGAGCGCGAGGGCGTGCGGCGCTACGAGCGCTTCACGCTGACCTCGACGCAGCAGACCGTCGAGGTCCCGATCACCGAGGACGACATCCCCAACCTCTACGTCTCCGTGCTCCTGGTGCGCGGCCGGACCAGCGACGAGCTCGGCGCCGACGGCGACGACCCGGGCAAGCCGGCGTTCCGGCTCGGCTACGCGGAGCTGCAGGTGGAGGACGCGTCGAAGCGGCTGGCGGTGGACGTGACCGCCGACCGCGAGGAGTACCGCCCGGCGAACACGGCCCGCGTGTCGGTCGCCGTGGCCGACGCGGCGGGCCGGCCGGCGCGGAGCGAGGTCACGCTCTGGGCCGTGGACTACGGCGTGCTCTCGCTGACCGGCTACCGCGCGCCGGACGTGCTGCGCGCGATCTACCAGCACAAGGCGCTCCAGGTGATGAACGAGGACAGCCGGCAGCGCATCATCAGCCGCCGCGTGCTGACGCCGAAGGGCGGCGACGAGGGCGGCGGTGGCGGTGGTGAGGGCGGCGTGCGGCAGGACTTCCGCCCGCTCGCGTTCTGGCTGGGATCGGTCGAGACCGACGCGACGGGCCGCGCGACGCGCGAGGTGACGCTGCCCGAGGCGCTGACCACCTACCGCATCATGGCCGTCGCCGGCGACGCCGCGTCGCGCTTCGGCGACGATGACACGGAGATCCGCGTCAGCACGCCGCTCGCGATGCTGCCGGCGCTCCCGCGGTTCCTCGCGCTCGGCGACCATGCCGCGCTCGGCGCGGTCGTGACGAACACGCTCGCCGCCGGCGGCCGCGCGACCGTGACCATCGAGTCGCTGACGCCGGACGTCCTCGCGATCGAGGGCGACCGCGAGGCGCGGGTCGTCATCGAGGGCGGCGGCACGGCGCCGGCGCGTTTCGACGCGCACGCCGTGGCCGTGGGCACCGCGCGCGTGCGCCTGCGCGTCCGGCTCGGCGACCACAGCGACGCGCTCGAGACCACGTTCCCGGTCGTGGCACCGGGGCCGACCGAGGTCACGGCCGCGTTCGGCGACACCGACGCGCGCGCCGTCGAACGGCTGCGCATCCCGGCGGGCATCGTGCCGACCACGGGCGGCCTCGACGTCCGGCTGGCGTCCACCGCGCTCGTCGGCCTCGGCGAGGGCGCGCGCTACCTCGTGGACTACCCGTTCCAGTGCGCCGAGCAGAAAGCGTCGTCGGCCCTCGCGCTCGTGCTCGCCGCCGACCTGGGATCGGCGTTCGCGATGCCGCGGATCGCGCCGGCCGACTACCGCGCGAAGGCATCCACGCTGCTGGCGTCGCTGCCCGACTACCAGTGCACCGACGGCGGCTTCGGCTACTGGACGGGCGGCTGCCGCTACGGCCAGGTCTACCTGACGAGCTACGTGCTGCACGTCATGCACGTCGCGCGCGGCCTGGGCTTCGAGCCCGACCAGGCGGTGGTCGGCCGCGCGCTCGACTTCCTCGACCAGGAGCTGCGCAAGGCCGAACCCGGCCAGGTGCAGTGGCTGCCCGCCTGGAGCGCGGGCCAGGCCTTCGGTGTGAAGGTGCTGACGGAGTACGGCCGCAACCAGGACTCGAACATCACGCGCCTCGCGCGGATGGCGGATCGCCTGCCGATCTTCTCGCTCTCGCACCTGGCCGACGCGATGGCCGCGGCCCCGACGCCCGACCCGCGCTATCCCGACGTCATCCGCCGGCTGACCAACGCAATGCGCGTCGAGGGCGACCGCGCCTGGGTGCAGGAGCTGGACGAGGACGCGCTCGCGTGGATCTGGAACTCGAACGTCCGCGCGACCGCCATCGTGCTCGAGGGCCTGGCGCGGCGCGGCGACGATCCGACGTTCGTCCAGCGATCCGTCCGGTGGCTGCTGGCGGCCCGGCGAAACGGCCGGTGGCGCAACACGCAGGAGAACGCCACGGCCCTCGAGGCGCTCGTGACCTACTACAAGCGGTTCGAGGCCGAGCCGCCGGATTTCTCGGCCACGGTCTCGATCGGCGGCCGCGACGTCGGCACGGCGAGGTTCCAGGGCCGATCGACCGACACCCAGGCCGTCCACCTCGCGATGCCGGACCTGCTGCGGCGCGCCGCGGCGGACACCGAGCACGAGCTCGCGATCGCGCGCGCGGGCACGGGCCGGCTCTACTACACCGCGCGCCTCGAGGTGCAGCCGACCACGCCGCCCGAGGCCGCCGACCAGGGCATCCGCGTGGAGCGCCGCTATGAGCGCTACGTGGAGAACGGCACGAGCCCGGCGGCAACCACCTTCGACGCGGGTGACCTGATCCGGGTCACGCTCAGCGTGACGATCCCGGTGGAACGCCGGTACGTGGCGGTCACCGACTCGATGCCGGCGGGCGTCGAGGCCGTGGACGGCTGGTTCCGGACCACGGCCGCCGACCTCGCGCGCGACGCGTCGGCGCAATCGGCCGACGAGTCGTGGGAAGCGCGGTGGCGCCGCGGCGGCTTCGACCACGTCGAGAAGTACGACGACCGCGTCGCGCTCTTCGCGACCCGCCTCGGACCCGGCCGCCACGAGTTCTCCTACCTCGTCCGCGCGACCACGAGCGGCACGTTCACCGCGGCCGGCCCGCGCGCGGAGGAGATGTACGCGCCGGAAGTCTTCGGCGCCGCCGCGCCGGCCACGATCAGGGTGAACAAGTGATGGGCGTCGGCGCTCGTCTCTCGGCGCTCGGCGGGCGGCTGGTCGCCGTCGCCGGTCGGCTCACGGCGTTCGCTGCCCGGCGGCTGGGCGACAGGCGCTTCATTCTCGCGGGCCTCGCGGCGTTCGTCGCGCTCGCGCTCTGGGTCCGCCTCGGGCCGCTGCCAGACGGGCTGCTCGAGGCGGTGGACGCGCCGTCGACGATCGTCGTCGATCGGCACGGCGAGGTGCTGTACGAATCCCGCACCGCGCGCGGGACGCGCGGCGACCGGATGGCCGGCGCGGTGCCGCCGCTCGTCGCCCAGGCGACCCTCGCGGCCGAGGACGTGCGCTTCCGTTCGCACCCCGGCGTCGATCCGCTCGCGATCGCGCGCGCGCTCTGGCACGACCTCCGCGCCGGGCGCATCGTCGAGGGCGGATCCACGATCACGCAGCAGGTGGTGCAGCTCCTGCGTGCGCGCCAGCACGCCGGCCGGGCGCCGCGCGGATGGCGGGCGCAGCTCGAGGAGGCGGTGATCGCGCTGCGGCTGGAGCACCACCGGTCGAAGGACGAGATCCTCGCCCTGTACCTGGCGCTCGCGCCGTACGGCAACCAGATCGAGGGCGCGGCACGGGCGGCGGAAGCCTACTTCGGCCGCACGCTCGACACCCTGACGCCGGCCGAGGCCGCCTACCTGGCCGCCCTGCCGAACCGCCCCGGCCGCTTCAACCCGTGGCGCGATCCGGCCGCCGCCGTCCCGCGCCAGCAGCGCATCCTGCGGACGATGGCGGCGCGCGGGTGGATCTCGAGCGGGGTGCTGGCGGAGGCACGCGCCGAGCGGGTGGCGTTCGAGCCATCATCCGCGCCGTTCGTCGCGCCGCACTTCGTGGAGCGCGTGCTCGCCGACGTGGAGGCGGGCGCGGCCGCCCGCATCGAGACCACGCTCGACGCCGGCCTGCAGCGGACGGTGCGGGGCATCATCGCGGCCCATCACGCGGATCTCGACGCGCATCACGCCGCGAACGTCGCCGTCGTCGTCCTCGACAACCGGACGGGCGGCTGGCTGGCGTGGGAAGGATCGGGCGCGTACGGCGACGCGTCGCACGGCGGCGCGATCGACGGGGTGATCGCGCCCCGGCAGCCCGGGTCGGCCCTCAAGCCGTTCACCTATGCGGCCGCGTTCGAGCGCGACGCGCATCCGGCGCGGGTCCTGGCCGACGTGCCGTCGCAGTTCCCGACGGCGGAGCCCGGGATCCTCTACAGCCCGCGCAACTACGACGACCGCTATCGCGGACCGCTGCGCGCGCGCCTCGCCCTGGCCGGATCCGAGAACGTCCCGGCGGTCGCGCTCGCCTCGTCGATCGGCGTGCCGGCGCTCGCACGTTTCCTCCGGCAGATGGGATTCTCCACGCTCGACCACGACGCGTCGTACTACGGGCTCGGCCTCACGCTCGGCAACGCCGAGGTGCGGCTGGACGAGCTGGTCGCGGCCTACGCGGCCTTCGCGCGCGGCGGCGTCGCGGTCGATCCGGCGCGCGTCACGGCCGTGGACGGCCATCCCGTCCCGCGCCGGTCCGGCGCGCGCCGCGTGATGGCCGAACGCACGGCGTTCTGGATCACCGACATCCTCTCCGATCCCGAGGCGCGGGCGTGGGTCTTCGGCTACGGGGGCAGTCTCACGCTGCCGTTCCAGGTGGCCGCGAAGACGGGCACGTCGCAGGCGTACCACGACAACTGGACGGTGGGCTACACGCGCGACGTGACGGTCGGCGTCTGGGTCGGCAACTTCGACCGGACGCCGCTGCGCCAGTCCTCCGGCGTCACCGGCGCGGGTCCGATCTTCCACGACGTGATGCTGGCCGCCGTGGAGCTGGTCCGGGGGCCCGGCGCGATCGGCGACGACACGCCGATCGCGCGTCCGCCCGGCGACGTCGAGCGCGTCGAGGTCTGCGCGCTCTCGGGCCTGGCGCCGAACGAGGCGTGTCCCGTACGCGTCGCCGAATGGCTGCCGTCAGGCCTCGACCTGGATCGCTGCACGTGGCATCACGCGACGACGAGCGGGGACCGCGTCACCGTGCTGCCGGACGCGTACCGGCAGTGGGCGCGGATGGACGACCACGCGGGGATGCTGCTCGACGCCGGGATCGGGACGACGGCGTTCGACGCGGAGCCGTCCGTCGCCGGCTCGCCGGACCCCGCGCGCCCGGCGGCGTCCGGGACACCCACCCCTGCCGCCCCCGAGGCGGGGCTGCGCATCGTCGCGCCGCTCGCCGGCGCGCTCTACCTGCTCGACCCGACGCTGCGACGCGAGTTCCAGGCGCTGCCGCTCCGCGCCGCGGGCGCGGCCCCGGGCGAACTCGAGTGGTTCGTGGACGACGAGCGGGTCGCGCGGGGCGCAGCGGACGGCACCGCGCGCTGGCCGCTCGCGCGCGGCACGCATCACGTCCGCGTGCGCGATGCGTCGGGGCGCGAGGCGGTCACGCGGATTACCGTGCGGTAGCGTGGGGGACGTGGGGAGGGCTGGAGGGCGTGGGGAGAGCTGGAGGGCGTGGGGAGAGCTCGAGAACGTGGGGAGAGCTGGAGGACGTCGGGAGAGCTGGAGAACGTGGGGAGAGCTTCACGGCAGGCATGGGGACGTGGGGCGACGGGGGACGTGGGGAGAGCGATGAGAATTCTTCGATCTGCGGTCGGGCTCGGGATTGGAGATTTTCCAATGATTCGAAGAGATTCTCGGGGAACTCGCGCGATGAACCTGGAATGCCCATTGCACTCACGGCCGGCATGTTCACGCCGCATCCGATCGTCGGACGGATCCTCGCCTGCGCCACGGCCGTCCATCAGGCCTTTGGCCCGGGGCTGCTCGAATCGGTCTACGACGCCTGCCTCGAATCAGAGCTGAGGCGTTCGGGATTGCGATTTCGCCATCAGGTGCCGCTCCTGGTCAACTATCACGAGCGCGAGATCGGCCTCGCCTATCGCCTGGACTTCGTGGTCGAGGACGAGGTGCTCGTCGAGATCAAGGCCGTCGAGAAGCTGCTGCCGCTGCACTTCGCGCAGGTCCGCACCTACCTGAAGGTGTCCGGCTTGCCGCGCGGGTTGCTGCTGAACTTCAACGACCGCCTGATGAAGGCCGGGACGTACAGCTTCCTGAATCGCCAGCCCGAGTCCGTCAACAGCCAGCCGGATCAGATCCGGCAAGCCCCCTGATCTCCCCACGTCCCCCGTCGCCCCACGTCCCCATGGCTTGCCGTAGAGCTCTCCCCACGTCCCCATGGCTTGCCGTAGAGCTCTCCCCACGTCCCCATGGCTTGCCGTGAAGCTCTCCCCACGTCCCCATGCCTGCCGTAGAGCTCTCCCCACGTACTCCAGCGCCCCCACGCGCCCCAAAGATCAGAGGACATCCCGCCCATGCCGCCGCAGCCACCGCTCGGCCTCGCGCCAGCGGTCGCAGACGCGGTCGACCTCGCGCCAGAAGCGGCGGGAGTGGTTGGGCTGGCGGAGGTGCATCAGCTCGTGGAGGATCACGTAGTCGGCGACGAAGGGCGGCATCTGGATGAGGCGCCAGTTGAGGGCGATGACGCGGCGGGGCGAGCAGGATCCCCAGCGCGATCGCTGGTTGCGGACGCGGACCTCGCGCACCTGCTCGCCACAGGCCGAGGCGAGCTCGAGACACCGGACGGGAAGTTCGCGCGCGGCCAGCTCGCGCGCCCAGCGTTCGAACGCGGCGCGGGGCGCGAGGCCGGACCGGGGCGGCGGCATGCGGTCGGCGCCGAGGGTCGTGCCGCCGTCGGGATCGCGGCCGACGACGAGGCGTTCGCCGCGCCACCAGATCGGGGTGCCTTCATCCCAGGCCCCTTGCGCCGCGCGGCGGCGCCGCTCGCGCGCCACCCAGTCGGCCTGGCGTGCCACGAAGTTCAGGCCGCCGCGAATCGAGGCGCCGCGCGGCACGGTCAGCCGCAGGCTGCCGTCCGCCGCCACGCGCAGCACGTAGCGCCGCGCCCGGGCGTGCCGGGCGATCGTCACCGGCTCGTCCGCGTCGCCCAGCCGGACGAGGTGGGTGCGCGGGCTCGCGGGGGGCGGTGACGACCAGGGCAGGCGGAGCTGCACGACCCGACATGGTAGGACACCGGGGGCCGTTCCGGCGGATCGGGCGCCAGGCTGCGAGCAGCCGTTCCGTGAACCGGGCGTCCGGCCGCCGGGTGTCCGGCCGGGCGTCCGGCCGCCGGGTGTCCGGCCGGGCCTGGCGGCATCGCCGGGGTCGCCACCGCCCCGGTCACGCATCCTCTTGACGGCGTTGAGCTTGTGAATTTCTAGAACAAACGGTTCAAAACATACGTAATACTTGAAGTTTGCGGGATTCTTCCGCGTCGGATGTGCAAGCAACCACTTGCTTGCCACGCCGGCGCCGGCCCCGCCGGATCACCCATGGACGTGCGAGACGCCCTGCTCAAGGCGGCCCTGAAGGCCTTCGCCGACGCCGGTACCCGCGGTGCGACCACCCGTCGCATCGCGCAGGACGCCGGCGTCAACGAGGTGACCCTCTTCCGCCACTTCCAGAGCAAGGACGACCTGATGCGCGCGGCGCTCGAGCACTTCGCCGGGCAGGCCTTCGGGCGACGCCTGCCGGACGACCCGGTGGACCCGCGGGCGGAACTCCTGACCTGGTGCCAGGAACACCATCGCGCGCTCCACCGCGCGCGCGCCCTGATTCGACGGTCGATGGGCGAGTACGCCGAACGGCCCGAATCCTGCAGTCAGGGCCTGCAGGTCTCCGTGCGCATCGCGCACGAGCTGTCAGCCTACCTGCGCGAGCTCAAGCGTCGCGGCCTGGCCCGCGAGGGCTGGGACGAGCGCGCCGCCGCGGCGATGCTGATGGGCGCGCTGTTCACCGACGCGATGGGCCGCGACACGATGCCCGAGCGCTATCCCTACTCGATGCGCGACGCGGTCGAGCAGTACGTGGACCTTTTCCTGCACGCGCTGGGCGTGCCCGCGGCGCCGGCGGCCCCGGCGGCCGACCGGTGACGCACGGCCGGGTGAAGCCACCGGGTCACGCAGCCGGGTGAAGCACAGGTGATGCTGATGATGTCGACGTCGAACGCCTCGTCTCCCCTCGGATCGCCGTTCCGCTCAGGTGTGGCCGCGATCGCGGCCGTCGCCGCCATCGCGGTGGCCGTCCCGGCCGCGGCACAGGCGCCGCCCGGCCTTGCAGCCGCGCCACCGCGCGACGCGCCACCACACGCCGCGCCACCACAGGCCGCGCCACCACCGGCCGCGCCACCACAGGCCGCGAGGCGGCTGACGCTCGACGAGGCGCTGCGCCTGGCCCGCGATCAGTCCGAGGCGATCACGATCGCCCAGGCCGCCGAGGCGCGCGCCGACGCGGACCACGTGCGCGCGCGCAGCCAGCGCCTGCCGCAGTTCTCGGCCTCGAGCTCGTACGACCGGACGCTCGCCTCGGAGTTCAGCTCGGCGATCGACCGGTCCGGGCCGGTGTGCGCGCCGCTCAGCGTCGATCCCGCCGAGCCGCTCGCCGCGCGCGTCTCCGAACTCGAGCGCGCGGCGCAGTGCGGCGCGCTCGGCCCGACGTTCGACTTCGCCAACCTGCCGTTCGGCCAGAAGAACGTCTACCGGGTCAACGTGTCGTTCAGCCAGCTCGTGTGGGCGGGCGGTCGCGTGGGCGCCCTGGAGCGCCAGGCGCTCGGCTCGCGCGACGCCGCGGTGCTCGGGACGTCGTCGGCCGAGGCGTCGGTCGCGCTCGACGTCACGCGCGCGTTCTACGACGCCGCGCTCGCCGACCAGCTCGTCGCGATCGCGCAATCGGGCCTCGACCAGGCCACGGCCGCGTACGATCAGACGCGCCTCGCGTTCGAGGCGGGCCGGCAGCCGGAGTTCGAGCTGCTGCGCGCGCAGGTGGCGCGCGACAACCAGCGGCCCGTGCTGATCCGGCGCCAGGCGGATCGCGACATCGCGTACCTGCGGCTCCGGCAGCTGCTCGACCTGCCGCCCGGGACGCCGCTCGACCTCGTCGCGAACCTCGACGCCGACGACCTCGCGCCGCCCGAGCCGTTCGCGGCCGGCCTGGATCGGGCGGCGGAGGTCGATCCCGACGCGCGCGCGAGCGTCCGCCAGGCGGCGGCGCTCGTCCAGGTGCGCGAGGCGGGCGTGGACGTGGCGCGCGCCGCGCGCCTGCCGAACGTGAGCGTGACCTCGTCGTTCGGCGAGGTCGGCTACCCGTCGTCGGGCGTCTTCCCGAGCTTCGGCGACTTCCGGACGAACTGGACGCTCGGCGCCTCCGTGCAGGTGCCGGTGTTCACGGGTCGCCGGCTGAAGGGCGACGAGCTGGCGGCGCAGTCGGATCTCGCCGAGGCGCAGGCGCGCCTGCAGCAGGCGCGCGAGCTGGCCGAACTCGACGCGGCGACGGCGCGCCAGGATCTGGCCGCGGCGCAGGCCGTGTGGGAGGCCAGCGCCGGCACGATCGAGCAGGCCGCGCGCGCGTACCAGATTGCCGAGCTCCGCTTCCGCGAGGGCCTGTCCACGCAGCTCGAGCTGTCGGACTCGCGCTTCTCGCTGCAGCAGGCCCAGGCCAACCGCGCCCAGGCGGCGCGCGATCTCCAGGTGGCCCGCGCCCGGGTGGCGCTGCTGCCCAATCTCCCCGCAGGTGCCCGATGATGGTTCGACGAGGTTCGACGCTTCTCCTGGTGCTCGTCATCGGCGCGGCCGCGGCCGCGTGCGGCGGCACCGAGGAGGTGGCCGGCGCGGCCGGCCCCTACACGCTGCAGCTCGCGCCCGAGCAGACGGCCACGGTCGCCGAGGCCGACCTGACCTCGGGGCCGACCATCTCCGGCCAGCTCACGCCGGCCCGCGAGGCGACCGTGCGGTCGCAGGTGGGCGGGTCGATCGTGAGCCTCGGGGTCGATCGCGGCGAGGCGGTCCGGAAGGACGAGGTCGTGGCGCGGATCTCGTCGCGCGACCTGGAGCAGGCGCTCGCGTCGTCCGAGACCGCCGTGCGCTCGGCCGAGACCGCGCTCGAGGTCGCGCGCAGCGAGCAGCAGCGCACCGAGGCGCTCGTCACGGGCGGCGCGCTCGCGGCCCGCGACCTGGAGCAGGCGCGCAACGCGGTCGCCAACGCCGAGGCCGCGCTCGCCGCGGCCCGGTCGCGCGAGACGTCGGTGCGCCAGCAGATCGACGACACCGCGGTCCGCGCGCCGTTCGCCGGCGTCGTGAGCGACCGGCCGGCCAGCCCCGGCGACGTCGTCACGCCCGGGACGCCGATCGTGACGGTCATCGACCCGTCGAGCCTGCGGCTCGAGGCGCTCGTCCCATCGGATGCGATCGGCCAGGCGCGGCCGGGCTCGACGGTCCGGTTCACGATCCGCGGCTATCCCGGCCAGGCGTTTGCCGGCCGGATCGACCGCGTGGCGCCGACGGCCGACCCGGTGACGCGCCAGGTGGCCATCTTCGTCACCCTGCCGAACGTCAACGGGCGGCTCATCGCGGGCCTCTTCGCCGAGGGCCGCGTCGAGGCCGAGCGGCACCGCGGCCTGGTGATTCCGCTGTCGGCGCTCGACGAGACCGGCCCGGTGCCGGTCGTCACGCGTGTCCACGACGGGAAGGCCGAGCGCGTGACGGTGACCACCGGCCTGCGGGAGGCCGACTCCGAGCGGGTCGAGATCACGGGCGGGCTCACCGCCGGCGACGTGGTCGTCACCGGATCGGCCAAGCGCGTGGCGCCGGGCACGCCGGTGTCGATCGTCTCGGGCGGGCCGGCGGGGACGGGGGACTGAGGCATGTTCATCTCCGACTTCGCCATCAAGCGCCCCGTCATCACCATCGTCAGCATGGTGGCGCTGGTGGTGTTCGGCCTGGTGTCGCTGGCGCTGCTCAACACGGACGAGTTCCCCGACGTCGCGGTCCCGCTGGTCGTGGTGCAGGTGCCGTATCCGGGCGCCTCGCCGGAGAACGTCGAACGCGACATCGTGGACCCGCTGGAAGAGGCGTTCGCGGGCATCAGCGGCGTGAAGAAGATCACGTCGAACTCGCTCGACAGCTTCGCGGTGCTCCTCGTGCAGTTCACGTACGAGAAGGACCTGACGGTCGCGACGCAGGACATCCGCGACGAGGTCAACGCGATCCGCAACGACCTGCCGCCCGAGATGGAGGAGCCGATCCTCACGCGGGTCAACCCGGCGGACTTCCCGATTCTCTCGCTGGCGCTCTCGTCGGACACGATGAGCGTGGCGCAGCTCACCGTGCTGGCCGACCCGGGCATCACGCGCGAGCTGCGGAGCATCGGCGGGGTGGGGTCGGTGGACGTGATCGGCGCGAACACGCGCGAGATGACGGTGGACCTGCGGCCCGAGGCGCTGACGGCCGCGCACGTGAGCGTGGCCGAGGTCGTCGGCGCGCTCCAGGCGCAGAACCTGTCGGCGCCGGTCGGCCGCGTGATCGGCGACCACGACGAGCGGAGCATCCGGCTCGGCGGCCGCGTGGACACGGCCGCGCAGTTCGCGCAGATCGTCGTCGCCGACCGCGACGGCCGGCTGGTCCGCCTGGGCGACGTCGCGCACGTCCACGTCGGCGTCGAGGAGCCGCGGTCGGCGGCCGCGTTCGACGGGCGCGAGGCCGTGGGCATCGACATCAAGAAGGCGAAGGGCTACAGCACGACCGCCGTGGCCGACCAGGTCCGCGAGGAGATCGCGCGGATCCGCGAGACGCTGCCCGCCGGCGTGAACCTGGAGGTGGTGCGCGACGCGGGCGTGCGCGTGCGCAACTCGGTCGCCAACGTGCAGGGCGCGCTCATCGAGGGCGCGCTGCTGACCGTGCTCACCGTCTTCCTGTTCCTGAACTCGTGGCGCTCGACCGTCATCACCGGCCTGGCGCTGCCCGTCTCGGTCATCGCGTCGTTCGCCGCGGTGCTGATGTTCGGCTTCACGCTGAACACGATGTCGCTGCTCGGGCTGTCGCTCGCCATCGGCATCCTGATCGACGACGCGATCGTCGTGCGCGAGAACATCGTCCGCCACGTCGAGCAGGGCGCGGACCACCTGCGGGCGGCGCACGAGGGCACGTCGGAGATCGGCCTCGCCGTGACCGCGACCACCTTCTCGATCGTGGTCGTCTTCGTGCCGATCGCGTTCATGGGCGGCGAGGCGCAGCAGTGGATGGCGCCCTTCGCGCTGACGATCGCCTGCTCGGTGCTGGTGTCGCTGTTCGTCTCCTTCTCGCTCGACCCGATGCTCTCGGCCTACTGGCCCGATCCGCACCTGCCGCCCGAGCGCCGGTGGTGGATCTCGCGGGTGCTCGACCGGTTCAACCACTGGTTCAACCGGCAGGCGGATCGGTACAAGCGCGTCATCGGCTGGGCGCTGCGGCATCGGCTCGCCATGGTGGGGATCGCGCTCGGGTCGTTCGTCGTGGCGCTCGCGATGCCGGCGCTCGGCTACCTCGGCGGCGGGTTCTTTCCCGTGCAGGACGTCTCCGAGTTCGTCGTCCAGATCGAGACGCCGCCCGGGTCCAATCTCGCCTACACGCAGGCCAAGGCCGGCGAGGTCGCCGCGCTCGCGCGATCGATGCCGGGTGTCGCCTACACCTACGCGACCGTCGGCGGCTCGACCGGCGCGGTCGACGAGGGCCAGGTCTACGTCCGCCTGGTCCCCAAGGCCGATCGCGCACGGCACCAGGAGACGATTGCGGCGGACCTGCGGCGGCGTTTCGACGAGATCGGCGGCGTGACGGCCGCGATCTCGAGCGGGCGCCTCGACAACCAGAAACAGATCCAGGTGCAGGTGCGTGGCCCGGACATCGACGAGCTGAACGGGATCGCCGACCGCGTGCTGTCGCTCGTGCGCGGCGTGCCGGGCGCGGTGGACGTGGGCCTCTCCACGCGCGGCCAGCGGCCGGAGCTGGACGTGCGGATCGACCGGGCGCTGGCCGGATCGCTCGGCGTGCGGGTCGGCGACGTCGCGCAGGCGCTGCGGCCGGCCTTCGCCGGCGTCGACGCGGGCGACTGGACCGACCCGACCGGCAAGACGCGCGACGTGACCGTCCGCCTCGCGCCGGAGTCGCGCCGCAACGCGGCGGACCTGTCGTCGCTCCCGCTCGTCGTCCGCGACGCGCGCGGCCAGCCGGTGACGCTGCCGCTCGGCCAGATCGCGCGCATCTCCGAGGGCGTCGGCCCGACGCGCATCGACCACCTCGACCGCGACCGCGTGATCTCCGTCCAGGCCAACACGCAGGGCCGCCCGCTCAGCGAGATCATCCGCGACATCGACGACGGGCTGCGGGCGATCGAGCTGCCGCCGGGCTACAGCATCACGCAGGGCGGCGAGACCGAGGACACGCAGGAGGTCTTCGGCCGGATCTTCGTCGCGCTCGGCGTCGCGGTGCTGCTGATGTACCTGGTGCTCGTCGTCCAGTTCGGGTCGTTCCTCGACCCGCTGGCCATCATGCTGTCGCTGCCGCTCTCGCTCATCGGCGTGGTCGGCATGCTCATGATGACGGGCGACACGCTGAACATCATGAGCCTCATCGGCGTGATCCTGCTGATGGGCATCGTCGCCAAGAACGCGATCCTGCTGATCGACTTCGCCAAATGGTCCGAGGAGGCCGGCACGCCGCGGCACGAGGCGATCATCGAGGCCGGCCGCGCGCGGCTGCGGCCGATCCTGATGACGACGCTCGCGCTCATCGCGGGGATGATCCCGGTCGCGCTCGGCATCGGCGAGGGCGCCGACTTCCGCGCCCCGCTCGGCCGCGCGGTCATCGGCGGCGTGATCACGTCCACGCTGCTGACGCTGCTCGTGATCCCGACCTTCTACGACATCCTCGCCGGCACGCGCGATCGGCTCGGTCGCCTGTTCGGACGTGGACAGAAGGCGTCCGCCAGCGCGCACCCACGCGCGGCGTGAGGGGGACGGGGCTGATTTCCACAGTTTCGGCCGATCCGGGGACAGTCTCCTGCTATAAGGAGCGGAGACCTGTCCCCCGACGAGCCGAAACTGTGGACATCAGACCCGTCCCCCTCGATCTGCGACTCGCGCTCCGCGGGTTGCTCGCGCGGCCCGGCTTCGCGGCCGGCGCCATCCTGACGCTCGCCATCGGCATCGGCGCGAACGCGGCGATGTTCAGCGTCGTCTACGGCGTGCTGTTCCGCCCGCTGCCCTTCCCCGATCCGGGCCGCCTCGTCGTCGCCTGGGAGACGAACGCGTCGCGCGGCTTCGACCGGATGAACGCGTCGCCGCCGAGCGTCGAGGACTGGCGCGCGGCGACCGCGCAGTTCGAGGACATCGGCGCCTACACGACCGGCAGCGACGTGCTCCCCGGCGCCGACGGCGGCGCCCTGGTCCGCCTCGGCCGCCTGACCGCGCCGCTCCTCGACACGCTGGGCGTGCGGCCGCTCTTCGGCCGGGTGTTCACCGACGCCGACGGGGCGGCCGGCGCCACGCCGGTCATCGTGCTGACCGAGTCGCTCTGGCGCACGCGGTTCGGCGCGGATCCCGGCATCGTCGGCCGGTCGATCGCGTTCGAGGGCGGTCGCTACGACGTGGTCGGCGTCACGCCGGCCGGGTTCAGCTTCCCGCCGCCGGTGGCGTTCGAGGCGATCAAGACGCCACGGCCGGTGGACGCGTTCGTCGTGCTCCGGCGCGATCAGCAGGCCGGCCGCGGCGCGCACTACCTGACGGCGATCGGCCGCCTGAAGCCCGGCGTGAGCGTGGCGGCGGCGCAGGAGGCGCTCCAGGGCATCGCCCGCCAGTCGGCCGCCGACCACCCGGAGACGAACACGGGCTGGTCGGTCACGCTGGTCCCGCTGGCCGAGAACATCGTCGGCGGCTCGCGCACGGCGCTGCTGGTGCTGTTCGGCGCGGTCGCCCTGGTCCTGCTGCTGGCCTGCGCGAACACCGCGCACCTGCTGCTGGCCCGCGCGCTCGATCGCCGGCGGGAAATCGCGGTGCGCGTCGCCCTCGGCGCCAGCACCCGGCGCCTGGCCCGGCAGTTGCTGACCGAGGGCCTCGTGCTGGCCGCGCTCGGCGCGGGCGCCGGCCTGCTGCTGGCCTCGTGGATCGTCCGCGTGCTCGTGGCCACCGCGCCCGATCGCCTGCCGCGCGTGGCCGACATCCGGCTGGACGGCGCGACGCTGGCGGCGACGGCGGTGGCGGCGATCGTCGCCGCGGTACTGGCGAGCCTGGCGCCGATGGCGCAGGCCCTCCGCCGGTCCGCCGTCGGCCACCTGCGCGACCGCACCGGCTCGCACGGCGCGGGCCGCACGCGCGGCCTGCTCATCGTCGGCGAGGCGGCGATGGCCGTGATGCTGGTCGCCGTGTCGGTGCTGATGACGCAGAGCCTCTTGCGTCTGAGCGGCATCGACCCGGGGTTCCGGCCGGACGACCTGCTGACCTTCCACGTCCGCCGCACGGCGCCGCCCGGCGAGGCGGCGGGCGGGCGGACCGCGTTCCTCGAGAATGCGCTCGCCCGGCTGCGCGCGATTCCCGGCGTCGAACAGGTCGCGACGATCGACGCGGCACCGCTGACCGACGACCGCCAGGGCACGTCGTTCTCGCTCGACGGCGCGCCACCGTTTCCCGCCGGCCAGGAGCCGGCCATCAACTTCTCGTTCGTCAGCCCCGGCTATTTCGAGACGCTGGGCATCCGCCTGGTCGAGGGCCGCACGTTCACCCCCGCCGATCGCGCCGGCAGCGCGCCGGTCGTCATCGTGAACGAGACGTTCGCGCGGCAATACCTCGCCGGCGGCGATCCGATCGGCCGTCGCATCGCGGTCGGGTACGAGGACGACCTCTACCGCACGGTCGTGGGCGTCGTCGGCGACGAGCGGCACGAGTCGCTCGACGGCGCGCTGCGCGGCGGCGTCTACACGCCGGTCTACCAGTACCCGTGGCCGAGCTACGCGTTCTTCGTCCGGGGTGGACCGGATCCGGCCGCGCTCGTGCCGGTCGTGCGGCAGACGCTCGCGGCGATCGATCCGGGCCTCGCGGTGTACGACGCGCGCCCGATGGCGTCGGTGATGGCCGAGTCGCTGGGCACGGCGCGGTTCTCGGCGCGCCTCATGGCCGCGTTCGCCGGCACGGCACTGCTCCTCGCGCTGGTCGGCGTCTACGGCATCGCCAGCCACTCGGTGGCGGCGCGGCGATCGGAACTCGGCGTGCGCATCGCGCTCGGCGCGCGGCCGGGGGCGATCCGGCGCGTCGTCGTCCTGCCGGCGCTGCGGCTCGCGGTGGCCGGCGCCGGCCTCGGCCTCGCCGGCACGGCGGTGGCCAGCCGCGTCCTCGCGTCACTCCTGCACGACGTCAGCCCGCTCGCGCCCACGGCCTACCTGACCGCGGCCGCCGCGGTGATCGGCGCGACCCTCCTCGCGACGTGGCTGCCCGCGCGGCGCGCGGCGCGGACGGATCCCGTCAGGGCGATGGGCGGCCACTAGACGAGCGTCGATCGGGTCGGGGTCGGGAGAACGCGCGGACAGCGGGTGGGAAGGAGGAGGCGCGCGCGTGGCGGGAGCGGAACGCGCGGGCAACGGGGACGGGGATCAGCGCGACGGGCGGGACGTCAGGGCGGGTTCGGGGGGCTCGGCGGAGTCGGCCGGTCGGCCAGGGCCGTCGGTCCGGTAGCGGATGATGCGGGCCGGGTTGCCGGCGCAGATCGCGAACGGCGGCACGTCGCGGGTGACGACCGCGCCGGCGCCGATGATGGCGCCGCGGCCGATCGTCAGGCCCGGCAGGACGATCGCGCGGGCGCCGATCCAGACGTCGTCCTCGATCCGGACGGGCCGATAGGCCTGGAAGCCCTGCAGGCGCATGGGCGTCGTGACGTCGGTCCAGCGATGGTTCTCGCCGATGATGACCACGTCGGGGCCCATCATCACGTCGCGACCGACCTTGAGATCGTACGGCACGCGGCAGTTCACGCCGAGGCTGGAGTCGTCGCCGAGCTCGACCTCCCAGCCGGTGTGGAAGTTGGCGCCCTGCTCGACGTTGATGCGGCGTCCCGCCGACCGGAAAAGACGCCGGCACGCCGCGCCCCGGATCGCCTTCGCGATCCGGCCGAGCGGCTGGAACCGGTAGGACGCCGGCAGGTGCTGCGCGACGGCGTGATAGAGCGCATACCAGCCGGCGCGCCGGGCGCGCCACAGTCCGGTCCGGATCCGCGTCAGCACGGGCCGGGTGGGCGTCGCGTCAGGTGCCACTGCCCACCGTCGCGGCGCCGCGCGGGACTCTCGCGAGCGATCGCCACAGGATCGACAGCACGCCGCGGTTGGCGAGGTACTCGGGATGGTGCGCGACGGCCCGCAGCACGCGGCCCGGCACCGCGGCGTAGCGGCCATCGTGATAATCGGCGAACGCGCGGTTCACCGCGTACGTGGCCTCGAGCCGCCGCACCTGCGCGCGCGTCGCGCAGGACCGGAGCGCCCCGGCGAGACGCCCGAGCGCGGCCTGCGCGGCGACCGGACCGCACGCCTGCGCGGCGTCGAGCAGGCGCGCCGAGGCGGCGTCGAGGAACGCCTCGTCCGGCCGGACGCCCAGCCGCGCGGCGCGATCGAACGCCGCGTGCGCGGCCGCCTCGCGTCCCCAGATCGCTTCGCGGACGCCGCGCAGCCACCAGCCGCGCGCCACCGCGGCCTCCCGCCGGTCGGCCGGCCACGCGAGTTCCGGCGGCAGCTGCGCCGCCATCCCCCGCAGCAACGGCTCGTGCTCCACGGTGTGATCGCTGATCGCGTGCGACACCATCGCATCCGACAGGGCGTTCGGCCACCCGGCCGCGAGATCAGGGCAGCGGCCGATCGCCTCGCGGCAGTAGGCGCGCGCCAGGTCGCCGTCGCCGGCCGTGCCGCCGTCGGCCGCCTGCGCCAGCGCGATGGCCGCCCAGAGCAGGTAGTGGGTCGCCTCGGCCCTCGCCCGCGTGGCGCGCACCGGCGCCGGGCAGTCGGGGTGATCGAAGACCGCGGCGAGCACGCGCTGCAGGTTCTCCATCCACCACGGGATGTTTCCGAAGCGCCGGCCCGCGTGATAGCGCCGGTAGTTGAGCGCGCGGTCCACGCTGGCGAACCGGCACCCGGCCAGCGCCAGGCGGCAGTTCAGGTCGAGGTCCTCGGCCACGTAGACGTAGTACTCGTCGAAGAGCCCGACCCGCTCGGCCCACGATCGCCGCAGCACCATGTCGCTCGGCGAGAACGGGAACCCCACGACGAGATCCTCGAGCGTGACCGTCCGCGGCGGCCGCCACAGGTCGCGGACCGCGGCCGACGAGTGGTGCAGCTCGAAGCGCGCGTTGTAGGTCACGCCGACGTCCGGGTGCGCCTCGAGGAAGGCGACGTGGTGCTCGAGCTTCTCAGGGTGGAACAGGTCGTCGCCGTCGAGCAGCGCGACGATCGGCCCCGAGGACTCGCGGATCCCCGTGTTCCTGGCGGCGGAGAGCCCCCGGTTGCGCTCGTGCCTGACGTAGCGGATCCGCGGATCGCGGTGCCGGTCCACCACCACGCGGACGTCCTCCGGCGACGCGTCGTCGACGACGACGAGCTCGAGGTCGGTGAACGTCTGGTCGAGGACGCTCCGGATCGCGTCGCCCAGGAAGGCGGCGTTGTTGTAGGCCGGGATGACGACGCTGACGACGGGTCGGGACATCGGGGTCTCGGGCTAGGAGGCCAGCCGCCGGCGGAGGCGGTGGCGCAGGTCGGCGAGGCCGGTCGCGCGGCCGATGAACCGCCAGGCGCGCCGGGACAGCGGCGGGTCGGTGCGTTCGAGCCGGCGGCCGTCCGCCTTCAAGCCGCGGTAGATCTCGCAGGTCGTGCACGGGATGTCGTCGCGCTCCGGGCGGCGCCCGCGCAGCATGTCGCGCGCGTAGCGGATCTTCTCGCTGTTGACCGCGGCCAGCAGGCCGTCGCGGAACGCGTTCTCGGGGCCGAAGTCGCCCCAGAAGTTGCGGCAGCAGCCCAGCACCTTGCCGTCCCAGTTGATCTGCGGCTCCTCCCAGAGCTGGTGACAGATGAACTGCACGTAGTCCTCGCCGTGCCGCTGGCGGTAGTCCTCGCGCGAGGCGGCGCCGGTCGCGGCCATCACCGTCTCGGCGTCGGTCACCGGGGACCGATCCGGATCCCACGACAGCTTGACGTGGAAGATCATCCCGAGCTCGTCGGCGAGCGCCCGCGCCGCGGGGATCTCGTGTTCGTTGTGCCCGAACGCGACGTACTGCCACGTCAGCACGGGGAACGGCGACGCGTACTGCTGCTTGAAGCGGTTGATCGTGCGGATGTGCTCCAGCACCCGGTCGACGTTCCCCCGGACGCGGTACTGCGCATAGGTGTCCTGCGTCGCGCCGTCCACCGAGCAGGTCATGCTGCGCAGGCGGTACTTCACGAGCGCCTCGAGGAGGGCCGGCGTGGCCCGGTTCAGGTTCACGCCGTTGTCGGCGCGCAGCGCGACGCCGTGCGCGTGCGCGTACTCGAGCATCGCCGGCAGCTCGGGGTTGAGCAGGATCTCGCCGTAGTTCGACAGCTCGATGTCGCGCACCCACGGGTTCTCGTCGATGATCCGCCGGAAGTCGGCCGCCTTCAGCAGGCCGCTGCCGACCGCGGGGTGGATCGCGCCGCTCGTCGTCGGACACGACGGGCAGCGGAGCTGGCAGTGCGACGAGACCTCGAGACGGATCTTGGACGGTCTGTGCTCAGACATGCTGACCGGAACTCCTCTGCTGGCGGGGCGCGGCGGGCGCCGCGTCCAGCCGCGCGAGATCCTCGCGCAGCCGGTGCAGCCCCGGCGCGAACCCCGCGGTCTGGTGCACGGCGATGCCGGGCGTGTCGAACGTCTCGCACCGCAGGACGCGGCCGATCCGGTGGATCATCGGCCGCTCGTCGCCGGCGCGGCTGACGAGGACGAAGTCGAGCGCGCCGTCGATCAGCGCGCGGCGCTCGGCCGTGATCGCCAGGCGGTCGCGCAGCGCGGCGTAGCGATCGAGGTGCGCGCCGGTGAGCGCGTAGGTCTCCATCACCAGGTCCACCGACCGGGTCGCGCCGCCCACCGCCTCGAGCCGGCCATCGCCCGTTTCGACGAGTCCGCTGAACCCGTGGACCCGGTCCGGCTCGGCCAGGAGCGCCCGGAACAGCCGCGCGATCTGCGACGGCCGCAGCAACACGTCATCGTCGATGACGACGAGGTGATCGGGACGGAAGCGGCGCGCGACGACCCACCGGTGGCCGCAGCCGTGCGAGCGCGGCTGGTCGATCACGATTAGACGCGGATCGGCGCACGCGACCCGAGGGGCGAGCGCGACCTCAGGGTTGTCGTTCAGGACGACCAGCCGCTCGACGAACGGACACGCGAGCACGTTCCGCACGTGGCCGTCGAGGTGCCTCATCCGGGCCGGATGATGGAAGGCGACCAGCACGGTCAGCGAGGACGGCAGGTCACGGCCGGGGTGCCGGTCGAAGGCCGCACCGCGCGACCAGGCCAGGCGCCGCAGCCCGCGGGTCATGATCGTCATCGCACCTGCCTCAGCCCGCGCCAGAACCCGCGACGCCAGAGCCGCGGGGTCATCGCCGACTCGACCGCGCCGGCCAGCCGGGCCATTGCCTCCGGCCACGCCTGCCGGCGCAGGTTCCACAGCACCGATCCGGCGTAGGCGCGCACGAGGCGGCCGCGCCAGTACGGCGTGACCGCCGACGACCGCAGGCGCCGGCCGGCGCCCGTGCGGCGGAGGATCTTCTCGCGTCCCTGGCGGTCCAGCTCGGCCAGCCGCGACCAGTCGGTCGTGGACCCGACCTGGCCCACCCGGATCACCGCCACGAGCGCCGGCGTGTGCGCCGCCAGGCACGCCATCGACAGCGCGCGGCCGACGTCGCGGTCCTCGGTGCCGACCTGCGCCGGGTCGAAGCCGCCGACGTCGGCGAACGACGTGGCGCGCAGCAGCGACCCCTGGAACGGGATGCCCTCGCCGGCCACGAGCGGGGCGAGGATGTCGCCGTCGAGCTCGGGCCGGAACTCCGCCACCCACGCGCCGTCGTTGTCCACGTTGCGATAGCCGCCGTAGAGCCACGCGGCGTCCGGCCGCGCCAGGTGCAGCGCCCAGAGCGCCGCCAGCGCGCCCGGCAGCAGCGCGTCGTCGTCGTCGAGGAAGTGCAGGAACGCGCCGCGGGCGACCCGCGCGCCCGCGTTGCGGGCGATGCTCCGCTCGGCCCGCGCCGTGTGGAGGATCCGCACGCGGGGCGACGACTGCCAGGCCTCGGCGGGCAGCGGACGTCCCGAGTCGTTCACCACGATCACCTCGAAGCCGGCGGCGTCGAAGTCCTGGTCCAGCACGCTCTCGACCGCGCGCGCCAGGCTGGGCCGGCCCACGGTCGGGATGATCGTGGACGAGAAGACGTGGCCGGGCCCCGGCGCCACGTCACAGCCTTCGGGCGTGAGGGCACGACGCACCGTCGTCGCCCGGTCGTCGGGCGTCACGGCCCGGCCCCCGGGCGTCATGCCGCGGACCCCGTGGAGGCGTCGAACCGGCTCGCCGGCTCGACGGGGACGTCCGGATCGACGCCGCGGGCGGCGCGATAGACCGCGATCGTTTCCTCCGCGCAGCGCCGCCAGCTGAAGGTGCCGGCCCGCGCCAGGCCGTGGCGCCGCAGATCCATGCGCGCCGGCTCGTCGGCGAGCAGGTCGTCGAGCGCGGTCGCCCACGCCCCGGGATCGACCGCGTCGACGAGCCGCGCGGCGTCGCCGAGGACCTCGGGCACCGAGGAGGCCCGCAGCGCGACGGTCGGCGCGCCGCACGACATCGCCTCGAGCGGCGGCAGGCCGAAGCCCTCGCGCGAGGACGGAAAGGCAAAGACCTCCGCGCCGTTGTAGAGCGCGACGAGGTGATGGACGTCCGGCACCGCCAGGGCGAGCACCCGGTCGCCGATGCCGAGACTCCGGGCGAGGTCCGCGAAGGCCTCGCGCCGCGGCATCGACGCGGCCACGATGACGAGCTGCCGCGGCCCGGGACTCCGGAGGCGCGCGAACGCGCGGATCAGCATCGGGATGTTCTTCCGCGGCTCGTACCCCACGGCGAGCACGTAGGGGAACCGGATGCCGAACCGGCTCGCGAGCATCGGCGCGAGGCCGGCGCGCGCGACCGCGTCCAGCCGGCGGAACACCGGGTCGGCCGCCTCGTGCGTCACGGCGATGCGTTCCGGCGCGACGCCGAGCTCCTCGACGATCCGCGCGCGCTCGGCGACGGAGACGGCGATGATCCGCCGCGCCGACCGGACCGCCGGCCGGATCGTCCGCCGGGCATAGGCGTTCATCGCCCGGCGGCGCCACCCCGGGGGATCGCCGGGACCGACGCCGGGCGCGACCGGCCGGGCCGCGAGCTGGATCGTGTCGTGCAGCGTGAGGACGAACGGCACGCCGATGCCGACCGTCGCGGTGTTGCAGGGGAAGTGCATCAGGTCGAGTCGATCGCGCGCGACCTGCCGGCGGAGCGACACCTGCTCGCGCCACGGTCCGGTCCACGTGCCCGGCACCACGCGGCACACGAAGTTCGGCCCCCGTGTCAGCACCGTGCCCGCCGTCGGCTCGCGGTCGGTGTAGAGCACGTAGTCGTGATCGCGGTCCGCCTCCTGCAGCGCGGCCAGCAGGTTGACGGTGTACGTCTTGAATCCGCCGCACTGCGGATGGGTGAGGAATCGGGCATCGATGCCGATGCGCATGAGGGCCTCAGGCCGCGGTCGCCAGAGGTGCGGACGCCGCCTGCCCCGCGAACCGCCGCAGGACCGCGTCCACCGCCACCGCCGCGAAGACGACGAGCACGGCATCCACGGGCAGGCGATAGCGGATCAGCGTCCAGCTCGCCAGGTGGATCCCGGTGTAGACGACGATCCAGGCGTACAGCAGCACGACGCCGCGCCGCGACGGATCGGGGCGGGGCGAGGGCCGACGGCCCGCGGCGATCACCAGCCCGCCGATCATGAACGGCAGGAACAGCGCGAACGACGCGAGCCGCGCGGCATTGCTCGCGCGGCCGGAGTCCGGCGACGGCCAGAACTTGAAGTACTCGCGGGCGCGGCTCGCCGACAGCTGGGCGAAGCGCCAGGGGTCGGCCGCGACGAAGCCCCACGCGCGGTCGAGCAGCGCGCGGTCGAGCGCCGCCTCGTCGAGCGACCGGAGGCCGGCCGGGATGAGCTCGCCGTACGTCGGGTCGTCGGCGGTCAGCAGCGGCTTGAAGTGCGTGCCGTGGATCGGATGGTTGCCCCAGAACAGCGCGAACCCCGCGTTGGTGTTGAGCAGCACGAACCGGCCGAAGGCGCGGTAGTTGCGGGCGGTCCAGGGCAGGATCAGCAGCGCGGCGACGGTCGCCGTCACGAGCAGCCCGGCGGCCACGTCGCGATGGCGGCGGACCGGAATCCCGGGGCCTCGTCGCGCCCACCAGATCCAGGCGGCGAGCACCGGCACGAAGACGAGGAAGACCTGGCGCAGCAGCGCCGTGATGCCGATGGCCGCGCCGAGCTCGATCCACGCGCGCAGCGCCGGCCGCGGACCCTCCGCGGCGGCCACGCGCAGCGCCGCGTCGATCGACCAGAGGATGGCGACGAAGTAGAACGCCTCGGTCACGAGGCTGCCCGCGTAGTAGACGAAGTACGCGTAGACCGCCGTCCCGGCGGCGGCCAGCGCGCCCACGCGCGGCCCGAACAGGCGCCGCCCCACGCGCCAGGCGAGCCACGTCTGCAGCACGCCCGCGAGGACGGCCTGCAGCAGCCGCGCGACCAGCGGGTGATCGCCGATCACGCCATACAGGCCCGCCAGCCACGCGGTGTACAGGAAGCTCCAGTGCGCCGTGGGCGCGCCCGGCGCCGTCGCGGGCCAGTGCCCCTCGGCGAACGAGAACCCGTGGCCGCCGGCGACCCGCCGCGCCAGCTCGTCGTACGACACCTGGTCGAAGATGCCGGGCAGCGCCGTCACCGCGTCGCCCTGGTAGAGCGCGCCGGCCACGCGCAGCAGGACCGCGATCCCGATGACGGCCGGCAACCAGGCCGCCGACGGCGAGGCGATCCGGCGCGCTACTTCAGCCGCACGCACAGGCGCAGCACCTCGACGTTCGACTGCAGTTCCCGGCGCGCGCGGTCGCGCCGCGGCGGCAGCACCGCGGTCACGGCCCAGCAGCCGAGCTTCGCCAGCGTCAGCCCGCCCAGCACGATCCGGAGGACGCCGGCGCGGACGAATCCGTAGTTCTTCCGGTAGAAGAGCATCTTGCCGCGATAGACCATCCGGCGGCGGCGCCAGCGGTTGAGGCTCCGGCCGCCGAAGTGGATCGTCGAGACGTCGGGCAGGTAGTAGACGTGCCACCCGGCGCGCTTCAGCCGGAACTGCAGGTCCACCTCGTCGCCGTAGATGAAGAACTCCTCGTCGAGGAGTCCGACTTCCTCGATCGCGGCCCGCCGGATCAGCAGGCACGCCGATCCGATCCAGTCCACCCGCCGGGCGGCGGCGGCGTCGCCCGTGGACGGATAGGCCCCGTCGATCGCGGCGCCCACCCGGGTCGCGATGAGGATCTCCTCGCCGATGGTCGGGAACCGGTTGAAGCCGGCCTGCAGCGATCCGTCCTCGTTGAGCAGCCGCCCGCCCGCGGCGCCCGCGTCGGGATGCCCGTCGAGAAACGTCACCAGCGCGTCGAGCGACGCGCCCGTGACGAGCGTGTCGTCGTTGAGCAGCAGCACGTGCCGCCCGCGCGCCGCCTGGATGCCCTGGTTGGTCGCCCGCGAGAGCCCGAGGTTCCGTCCGTTCTCGATCAGCCGGACGTGCGGGTACCCGGCGCGCAGCCGGTCCTGCGTCCCGTCGGTCGATCCGTTGTCCACGATGATGATCTCGTAGGCGTAGGGCGACGCCATGGCCGCCAGCGACTCGAGGCACGGCCCCAGGTACGTCCAGTTGCTCATCGTCACCATCACGATCGACACGTCGGGCGCGGGCGGCGCGCCCGGCGTGGCGCCGGCGGTGCGGGGTGTCCGTTCGTCTGGCATCACGTCTCCGTTCCTCTTCGTCCGTCTGCGTTCATCGGATCCGTTCGTCGGATCCGTTCGTCGTCGGTGGCCCCCGGGCGCGCGGTCGTCACGCGCTGTAGTGGATGATCCGGCTGCCCTCGGGGTCGAGCCCGAACGGCACCTCGCGCAGGCCGGCGTCGCGCATCGAGGCGCGCACGGCGCGGCGCGCGGCGGGCCGCGCGAACAGCAGGAGGCAGCCGCCGCCGCCCGCGCCAGACACCTTGCCGCCGTCGGCGCCGGCCTCGCGCGCCAGCCCGTAGAAGTCGTCGAGCGTGCCGTTGGTCACGCCGCTGGCCATGCGTTTCTTGAGCTGCCACGACACGTCGAGGCAGCGGCCGAGCCCGTCGATCCGGCCCTCGGCCAGGGCCTGGCGCACGCGGTCGGCAATCGCCACCAGCCCGTCCACGTGGGCGCGGCTCTCCTCGCTCGACCCGAGCCGGCGTCGCGCCTCGGCGAGCACGTCGCCCGCGTCCCGCTGCATGCCGGTGAAGAAGAGCAGCAGCCGGCGCCGCAGCCGCTCGCGCACGGCCGGCGTCGAGACGACCGGCTGCACCGCCACGGTGTCGTCGGGGTTGAACCGGATGTCCTGCAGCCCGCCGAACGCGGCGATGTACTGGTCCTGCTTCCCGATCGGACGGCCGAGCCGCTCGATCTCGATGTGGCACGCGCGCTCCGCGAGGTCGGCGGCCGAGTGCCACTCGCCCTTGAACGCGTAGAGCGCGTTGAGCACCCCCACCGTCAGCGTGGAACTCGACCCGAGCCCGATGCCCGCGGGCAGGTCGGCAATCGTCGTGACCTCGACGCCGGAGACGATGCCGGTCATCTTGAGCGCCTCGCGGATGAGGTCGTGCTGCAGCGCGTCCACGTGGTCCACGATCTCCGTGCGCGTGTACGACACGCGCAGGCTGTCGTCGAACCGCCGGTTGACCGTGACGTACATGTGGCGGTCGATCGCCGCGGTGACGACGCGGCCGGGACGCTGGTGGTAGTACTCGGCGAAGTCCGAGCCCCCGCCCGCGAGGCTCACGCGAAAGGGCGTCTTCGAGACGATCATGCGGATGTCCCTCCCGGGTTCGCGGCGCGCCAGGCCGTGCCCGCGCGCTCGAGCGCCGCGGGCGTGCCGACGTCCAGCAGCAGGTCCGTGATCACGTAGCCGTGCGCGCGGCCCGCCAGCCGCGGCCACACGTCGTGCCCGAGGTCCACCACGCCGGGCCGGCGCGGGATGTGATCGAAGAGCGCCGGCCGCGCGATCGCGATCCCCGCGTTCGCGAGGTCGCCGCGCGGCCGCGCCGGCTTCTCCTCGAACCCGACCACGCGGCCGTCGGCCGCGATCTCGACGATGCCGGCCGCCGTCGGGTCCGGCGCGTGGAACAGGCCGAGCGTCGCGATGCCGTCGTGCCGCCGGTGCGCGTCGGCCATCGCGCCGAGGTCGGCCGTCGTCAGCGTGTCCGCGTAGAGAATCCAGAAGTCGTCGGCGCCCGCGACGAAGTCCCGGTTCGCGCGCAGCGTGCCGCCGCTCCCGATCGGTTCGTCCTCGACCACGAGCCGCACGGCGGGCTCGCGCGGCGCGGAGGCGAGGAACGCGCGCACGAGGTCGGCGTGCTGCGAGACGTTCAGCAGTACCTCGCGGATCCCGTGCCGGCGACAGAGATCGAGCCAGATCGCGAGCAGCGGCCGGCCGCCGACCGGCACGAGGCACTTGGGCAGGCTCAACGTCAGCGGTCGCAGGCGCTCGCCGCGGCCGCCGGCCAGCAGGAACGCCTTCACGCCACCCGCCCGCCGATTCGACGGTCCCCGCCGAAATCGGCGTTCCGGTTGTCCCCGCCGAAGTCGGCGTTCCGGTTGTCCCCGCCGAAGTCGGCGTTCCGGTTGTCCCCGCCGACGGCACCTTTTGGAGGCTGGCCGCCCGACTTCCGGGACCGACAAATCTGGTATTCGCCCGGGGACCCCGCGCTTCCGTCGGCACGCGGGGCCGTTTCGCCGATCCGCGCCGGGGCGCCCGATCTGGCCTCGACTGTGCAACGTTCCGGGGCAGTCGCGGCCCGCAACCAGGGAGCTCCCCAGTGTTTGACGTCAACGGCTATCTCGGCACCTACCTGTCCGTGCTCGACGGACTCGACCGGGCGGCGGTCGACACGCTGGCCGACCTCGTCTTCACCACGTGGCGGAGCGCCCGCACCGTCTTCCTCTGCGGCAACGGCGGCAGCGCGGCCACCGCCACGCACGTCTCCGCCGACCTCGTGAAGCTGACGACGCCGGAGGGGACGCGCCGGCTGCGCGCCGTGGCGCTCGGCGAGGGTCTGCCCGGCTTTTCGGCCGCGGCCAACGACATCGGCTACGACCAGGTCTTCGCCGAGCAGCTCGACGCCTTCCTGCGGCCGGGCGATCTCGTCGTGGGGCTGAGCACCAGCGGCGCCTCGCCGAACGTGCTCCGCGCGATCGAGTTCGCGCGCGGCGCCGGCGCCACGACGGCGGGGATCACCGGCCTCCACGGCCGGCTGCTGCACGATGCCGTCCATCACTGCCTCGTCGTCCCGTCGGCGAGCGTCCAGCAGGTCGAGGACGCGACGATGGTGGTGGGCCACCTGCTGTGCCTCGCCGTGCGCGCCCGGGTGGACGCGCACCTGGCGCCGGCGGCGGCGCCCCGCGCCAGCGCGGTCCGCGCGAGCGGCCTGTGACGCTGCTGGTCACCGGCGGGGCGGGCTACATCGGATCGATCGTCGCGGAACTGGCCTGCGCCGCCGGCCATCGCGTGGTCGTGCTCGACGATCTCCGCGCCGGCAACCGCGGCGCGATTCCGGCCGGCTGCACGTTCATCGAAGGCGGCATCGGCGACCCGGCCGCGCTGGCGCGCGCCTTCGCCGGCGGGCCGGTGGACGCGGTCGTCCACCTCGCCGCCGAGGCGGCGATCGAAACGTCGGTCACCGACCCGGCGCTGTACTTCCGCGTGAACCTCGCCGACACGCTCGCGCTGCTCGACGCGATGCACGCGCACGGCGTCGCGCGGCTGGTCTTCTCGTCCACGGCCGCGACCTACGGCGAGCCGCGGACGGTGCCGATCGACGAGGCCCATCCCCAGGTGCCCATCAACGCCTACGGCGAGTCGAAGCTGATGGTCGAACGGTGCCTGCACTGGTACCACCGCGCCTACGGTCTCCGGGCGGTCGCCTTCCGCTACTTCAACGCGGCCGGCGCGACCGAGGCGCGCGGCGAGCATCGCCGCCACGAGACGCACCTGCTGCCGCTGGCCCTCGACGCGGCCGCCGGCCGCCGGCCGCCGCTCAACCTCTACGGCACCGACTACCCGACGCCCGACGGCACGTGCATCCGCGACTACGTCCACGTGCGCGACATCGCCACGGCGCACCTGCGCGCGCTCGATCGCCTGGACGATCTCGGGCTCGCCTTCTTCAACCTGGGGAGCGCCACCGGCTACTCGGTGCGCGAGGTGATCGACACGGTCGCGCGCGTCATCGGCCGGCCGGTGCCGTGGGTGGCCGCCGGACGCCGCCCCGGGGATCCGGCCGTCCTCGTGGCCAGCGCCGACACGGCTCGGCGCGTGCTCGACTGGCAGCCGGATCCCGGAGGCCTCGCGGGGATCGTCGAGTCCGCCTGGACGTGGCGGACCCGACACCCGCGCGGCTACGACGCGACGTAACCGACTCACCGGCGCCTCACGCGATCCACGCGCGGCGACGCCGCCCCAGCCCGACCAGCCCCGCGCCGACGAGCAGCACCGACACCGGCTCCGGCACCGGCACCGCCTCGAACGTCGTCGTGCCGAGGCTCAGGTCGGAGTAGCTGGCATCCGGCCCGGGATTGGCCGGCGTGATGCGCAGCAGGTCGATCGGCTGCGACCCGAACGGCGACGTCAGGAGCCACGCGCCCCCGCCCGTCTCGTCGGCGATGCTGAGGTTGGTCAGCGCGCCGCCGGTCGCCGTCGTGAAGCCCGTGACCTGGACGGTCACGACCCCGAGCGAGATCCCGCCGGCGAACGCCTCGATCGACGCCGCCTCGTCGTCGGTCGGCCCGTGCTCGACGTCGTTGTACGTGGGCGGCTCGTAGAGGAAGATCAGCTGCATCGACTGGACCAGCGACGGCGCGTCGAACGCGATCTCGATGGCCTCGCCGCCGTCGATCTCGCCCTCGACCGATCCGCCGCTGACGCCGTAGCCGTCCCAGCCGTTGAGCGACTGCCAGCTGAAGTCGCCGCCGATGGCCGTCGCCGTCGCGCCGCCGGCCGAGCACGTCGAGACGGCGCCGCACGCCTGGATGTCGGCCAGTCCGATGGTCGACGCCGACGCGGGCGCCGCCACCCAGAGCACGGCGGCCACCGCCAGTACCCAGTGCCTGATTCGTTGCATATCAAGACTCCCTGTATCTGCTGCTGTCACCGAACACCGAAGCCGGTGCGCGCCCGATGCGGGTCGCGCCCGGGTCCTGCTCACGCATGCCAGGTCGATGGGCGACTCACGCCGCGGGCGCCGGCACCGGATGCCAGATGCCGTCGTCGCCGCGGTAGATCGCCTCGAGTTCGTCCGCTTCCTCGTCGATGCGCTTCACGGGCGGCACGCCGCGCGCGAGCGCGGCGACGAGGCCGGGCTCGCTGGTGAGGCGGTCGAGGGCCCGGGCCAGGTCGGCCACCGAGTCCCGCTCGACCAGCAGGCCGCTCACGCCGTGCCGGACCGCCTCGGCCATGCCGCCGAGGTTCGTCGCGACGACCGGCGTCCCGGTGGCGAACGCCTCCTGGATGACGAGCGGCGCGTTCTCGTACCAGCGGGACGGGACGACCAGCACGTCGATGCCGGCCCAGACGGCCGGCAGGTCGGCGCGGGTGAACGCCCCGCGGAACGCCACGCCCTCGACGCCGCGCGCGGCCGCTTCCAGCCCGCGCGCGTACGGCGGGTCGGCGGCCGGGTCGCCCCAGACGTCGAGCCGCGCGCGCCCCGCGGAGGCCGAGGCCGCGAACGCCTCGATCAGCGTGTGCACGCCCTTGATCGCCGCGATCTGCCCGACGTAGCCGAAGCGCACGACCGGCGACGCCGTGCGGCCCGCGTAGCCGGAGAGCCAGGCCAGCTCGTGGCCGGGGGCGAGGACGCGGACGTCGGCCCGCAGCCCGAGCGCGCCGACCATCCGTTGCACGACGCGCGAGTGCGAGAGCACCACGTCGGGCTGCGCGAGCGCGTCGGCCAGCCGCGCCTTCCGGTCGGCCATGTCGAGCGCGAGGCCGCGCGCGCCGCGCAGGCGGCGGAGCCCGGCGTGATGGGCGATGCCGGTCCACACCGCTTCGCGGAGACGCGCCGGCATCCAGCCCCGCGTCCGCCGGTAGAGGCGCGATCGATCGAGCACGCACGCCTCGCACTGCCAGGGCGTGGTGCGGCCGTCGCAGAGCGCGCCGTCGCCGCGGAGCAGCGTCGTGCGCGGGCAGACCGTCCAGAAGTCCATCAGCGTGAACACGAGCCGGACGCCGCGGCGGCGGGCCGCGCGGAGCACGCCGACGCCGAGCGTGGCGGCCGACGTGACGTGCACGACGTCCGGGCGGAACGCGCCGAGTTCCGCCTCGAACCAGCGCTCCACCTCCGGACTGTCGTAGAGCACCTGGTTGGGATCCGAGGCCCGGGCCCAGTGCAGCCGGACCCGGCGGACCGGCACGCCGAACGCCGGCGCGTCGTCCACGCCGTTCCAGTAGCGCTCGCCGTGGTTCCACCCGGCGGCACAGACCACGCGTGCGTCGTGGCCACGCCGCCGCAGCGCCTGCGCGAGCGCGAGCGTGTAGTTCTCCGTGCCCGCGTTCCGCTCGGGCGGGAAGAAGTGCGTGACCAGCAGGACGCGCATCGGTGTCGCGGTCGGATCGCGGTGGATGACGACGCCCTAGCGCCGGACGCCGCGGAGCACCTTCGTCACCGCCTCCACCACGTCGTCGGCGTCCGCCTCGGTCATGCCCGGCGTCAGCGGGAGCGAGAGGATCTGCCGGCCGATGGCCTCGGCGACCGGGAAGTCCCCGGGCACGTAGCCGAACCGGTCGCGGTAGTACGGGTGCGTGTGCAGCGCGCGATAGTGGATCGCCGCGCCGATGTTCTCCGCGCGCAGCGCCATGACGATCTCGTCGCGGTCGGCGCGGAAGCAGGCCGGGTCGAGGATCAGCACGTACAGGTGCAGCGCATGCCGCGCGCCGCCGGCCGGCCGTGGCTGCCGCCGGACGCCCTCGATCCGGTCGAACGCCTCGTCGTACCGGAGGGCGAGGCGCTCGCGGATCTCGAGGAAGCCTTCCTGCTTGCGCAGCTGGTGGATGCCGATCGAGGCCTGCAGATCGGTCATGTTGTACTTGTAGCCGGGCTGGAGCGCGTCGCTCAGCACGAGCGCCCGCGACTGGTAGCGCTTCCAGGCGTCGCGACTCAGGCCGTGCAGGCGCCAGACCCGGAGCGCGTCGGCGACCTCGTCGTCGTCGCAGGTCACCATGCCGCCCTCGGCGGTGGTGAGGTTCTTGTTGGCGTAGAAGCTGAAACAGGTCAGGTGGCCGAGGCCGCCGACCATGGCGCCGCCGTCGTGGCGCGCGCCGACCGCGTGGGCCGCGTCCTCGACGAGCGTCAGCCCGCGCGCCGCCGCCAGGCCGCCGATCGCGGTCATCGCGCACGGCAGCCCGCCGAAGTGCACGGGCAGCAGCGCGCGGGTGCGCGGCGTGATCGCGGCCTCGGCCGCGGCCGGATCGATGTTGAGGGTGATCGGATCGACGTCGGCGAAGCGCGGCACCGCGCCCTGGTGGACGGCGACGTTGGCCGTCGCGCAGAACGTCAGGGGCGACGTGATCACCTCGTCGCCGGGGCCGACGCCCGACACCACCAGGCTCAGGTGCAGCGCCGCCGTGCAGGAGTTGACCGCCACGGCGTGCCGCGCGCCCACGTAGGCCGCGAACTCGGCCTCGAACGCCGCGGTCTTCGGGCCCGTGCCGATCCAGCCCGACTGCAGCGTGTCGAGCACCTCGGCGGCCTCGGCCGAGTCCAGCACCGGGGCCCCGAAGACGAGCATCCGATCGCGGACCGGCGCGCCGCCGTCGATCGCCAGACTGCCACGCAGCACTTCCATGACTAGAGGCCTCCCCGCAGGAACGACTTGACGAGATCGCCGGCCACCAGCTGGTTGCCCAGCAGGCGCGGCTGGTAGTAGACGGCCGAGGCCAGGAACCGCCGGCTGGCCCGGTAGTGGCGCGTGTTGTAGGCGGCCAGCCCCAGCGCCCGGCACGCGGTCGCGCGCAGCGCGCGGCGCCAGGGCCCCGCGCCGGGTCGCGCCGCGACGTCGGCGACGAGCGTGCCGATCCGCGCGGCGTTGGCGTCGAGGTCCAGGCCGGTGGCCGTGCCCCGGTGGCCCGCCGGCTGCGCGCCGAGTGCCAGGTCGTAGAACAGGTCGAGGTCGGACGCGAGGTCCGGGTCGATCGCGATCGCGCGGTGCAGGTGATCCGGCGCCGCCGCCCAGTCGTCGCGCCGCTGAATCGACGAGAGCAGCGCGTACCGGTAGAACCCGCCCCAGCCGCGGCGCTGCTCCGCGCTCCAGCCGGCCCACCGTCCGTCGTCGGGACCGAACTGCTTCTCCATCACGCGGCGCGCCGACCGCTGCATCCCCGCCGGGTCGGCCGACATCGCCGCGGGGTGCACGCGATACCGCGCGTGACACGCCTCGAGGCCCGCGAACTCGTGGCGCGGCAGCAGCCGCAGCCAGAGATCCCAGTCCTCGCAGCCCTGCGCGGATCGGAATCCCGTGTCGAAGAGGCCCGCCTCGATGACCGCCGCGCGCCGCAGCACGATCGTGCTCGGGATCAGGAAGTTGGCGCGGAGCAGGCGTGCCCGGAGCCGATCGGACGGCACCGGCGGGCCGCCGAACCGCTGCGGCAGCGGCCGCTCGTCGTCGTCGATCGCCTGCGCGCCGCAGTAGTAGACGGTCGCGTCCGGATGCGCCGCGCGGCTCGCCTGCCACGCCTCGACGAACGCCGGACTCCACCGATCGTCCGCGTCGAGCAGCCCCACGAACGCGCCGCGCGCGGCCAGGATGCCGGCGTTGCGCGCGGCCGCCAGCCCGCCGCGGTCCTGCCGCAGGAGCCGGACGCGGTCGCCCCGGCCCGCCACCACCCGGTCGCACCCGTCGGTCGATCCGTCGTCGACGACGAGGATCTCGTCCGGCGGCCGGGTCTGCGCGAGCAGGCTGTCGATCGCGCCGGCCAGGTAGCGCGACTGGTTCCAGTTCGGGATGACGACGCTGAGGGTCACGGGATGACGGATGGCCGGCGCATGGATCCGCGAAGCTGGCCGTAGAGCGTCTCGAGTTCCGCCGCGTCGTCCGCGATCGTCCGCACCGGCCGGATGCCCTGCCGCAGGCGATCGAGCAGCCCCGGCTCGGTCACGAGGCGCGTCAGCTGCCACGCCAGGTCGGCGGCGTCGCCGCGGGCGAACAGCAGGCCGTTGGCCTCAGACGTGACGGTCTCCGCGAGGCCGCCGAGGTTCGTCGCGACGACGGGCGCCCCGGTCGCGAGCGCCTCGTGCGCGACCAGCGGGAAGTCGTACCAGAGCGACGGCACGACGAGCACGTCCATGCCGCCGTAGGTCGCGGCGCTGTCGGCGTGCCGGTAGGTGCCGCGGAACGTCACGTTCGCGAGCGGCGCGGCCTGCTCGAGCACGCGCTGCCCGTAGGCCGGCGACTGTGCCGGATCGCCGTGGACGTCCAGGTGCAGCCGGCGCGCGATCGGCGGCGCCAGGCGCGCGAGGGCGTCGAGCAGCACGTGCAGGCCCTTCGCCTCCACGATCTGCCCGACGTAGCCGAGCCGGAGGATCGGCGACGGCGTCCGCCGGCACGCCGCGGTGAGCCACGAGAGGTCGTGCCCGTACGGCCGCACGTCGATCGGCACCCGCACGCCGTTGGCGCGGTAGACGGACCGGACGAACGACGACGCGGTGATCCGCGCGTCCGGCCACTCGAGCGCGCGGACCAGAAACGCCTTGCGCGCGCCGACGTCGCCGACCAGGCCGCGCAGGCCGCGGCGCCGCGTGAGCCAGGGCCGGCGCGAGACCGACTGGAGCAGGCGTCCCGTCGCGGCCTCCGGCAGCACGCGCCGCGGCCACCGGTACGCCCGGCTGCCGCGCGCGAGGCACCCGAGGCAGTCGGCCGGCGTCGTCCGGCCGTCGCACAGCCCGCCGTCGGTGCGCAGCAGCGTCTGCCGCGGGCAGAGGAACCAGAAGTCCGTGAGCGAGAGCACGAGCGGCACGGCCCGCGCCTTCACCGCGCGGAGCACGCTGGCCGAGAGCGTCTCGCAGGACGTCACGTGCACGACGTCCGGGCGGAACGCGTCGATCGTCCGCTCCACCTCGCCTGCGGTCTCCGGGTTGTCGTAGAGCCAGCGGAACGGGTCGGGAGCCTCCGTCCAGTTCAGGTGCAGCCGGCGGACCGGCGTGCCCTCGTGGGCGGAGTCCTCGGCGCCGTTGAAAGCCCTGGGGCCCGTGTCCCAGTGCCCGCCGCACAGCACACGGACGTCGGCGCCGCGCGCGCGGAGCGCGGCCGCGAGCGAGGCGGTGTAGCGCTCGGTGCCCGCCCAGCGGTCCGGCGGGAAGCCGTTCGAGACGAACAGGACGTTCATCCGGTCATGCCGCCCAGACGCCGGTGCAGGAAGTCGGACACGCCGCGCCACATCGCATCGCGGTGCGCGCGCTTGCCCCGCCACTTCGGCCGCACGGTCCAGCTGAGGAGCGTGCGGAGGATCTGGGCCCATGCCACCAGCCACGCGCCGATCGGCGCGCGGTGCGTGGCGAGCATCAGCAGGCGGTTCCGGGTGCTGTAGTAGGTCACGCCAGGCTTCGGCCGGTAGTCGCGCGAGACGCCCTTGTGCCAGACGACGGCCGCCGGCACGTGGACGATGCGCCAGCCGGCCCGGCCGGCGCGCAGGCACCACTCGGTCTCCTCCCAGTAGATGAAGAAGCGCTCGTCGATCGACCCGACGGCCTCGATCACGCCGCGCCGGACCAGGATCGCGCAGCCCGAGATCCAGTCCACGGCCCGGGGCGTGGTGAACTGGCCGCGGTCCGGTTCGTCCTTGCCGTAGTGGAAGCCCGTCCACCACCGCCCGAGCCCGCCGCCCGCCGACTGGATGACGGTCGGCTCGTCGTGATGGAAGACGGTGGGCCCGACGATGCCCGTGCGCGGGTCCGCCTCGGCGACGTCCATGAGCCGCGCGAGGCACCCCGGCGCGAGCACCGTGTCCTCGTTCAGCACGAACACCCAGTCGGCGCCGATCGCCAGCGCGCGGGCGATGCCGACGTTGTTGTTGCCGGCGTAGCCGCGGTTCTCGGCGAGCTCGACGACCTCCACCTCCGGGTGCGCCGCGCGGACCGCGGCGACCGACCCGTCGGTGGACTGGCAGTCCAGCACGATCGTCCGGACCCGGGGATAGCCGCCGGCGGCCATCGACGCCAGGCACTCGAGCGTGTCGTCGCGCCGGCTGCTGTTGAGCACGACGCAGACGACGAGCGGGGGCGTGCCGGTCATCGCGGCTGCGGCTCCGCCCAGGCCGGCGGCAGGTTCCGGCGAATCTCGATCGCGTCCATCGGCTGGCTGAAGCGCGGCCCGCGGTCGCGCACCCACCGGGCCATCCGCGCGAGGCCCTCCGGCAGGTCCACGCCGGGCGGCTCGCCGAACACGCGGCGGACCCGGTCGTGCGACGCGTAGGCCACCTGCACCTCGCGCCGCGCCGCCAGGTGCTCGACCCGGCCCGGCACGCCCATCGCGATCGCCACCTGGTCGGCGAGATCGGCCACGGTGCACGGCCGATCGGCGCCGATGTTGAACACCTGGTTGCGCGCAGCCGGCACCTCGATCGCCCGGGCCATCACCGGCGCGACGTCGTCGATGTAGCTGAACGCGCGCACCTGGGATCCGTCGCCGAAGATGGTCATCGGCAGGCCCTGCAGCACCTGGTTCATGAAGATGCCGACGACGTTGCGGTAGCGGTCGCCGACGTTCTGCCCCTCGCCGTAGACGTTGTGCGGCCGGAAGATCACGTAGTCCAGGCCGAACATCTCCTGCGCGGCCCGGAGTTCGAGCTCGACGGCCAGCTTCGCGATGCCGTACGGGTCCTCGGGCCGCGCCGGCGTCTCCTCGGTGAGCGGCAGGGCCGGGCCGGTGCCGTACACGGCGATCGACGAGGTGAAGACGAACGTGCGGACGTCGTGGTTGACCGCGGCGTTGATGAGGTTGACGCTGCCGATCAGGTTGTTCGTGTAGTTGAACCGCCGGATGAAGTGGCTCAGGCCCTCGGCCGCGTAGGCCGCCAGGTGGAACACGTGCGCGAAGCCATGCTCGGCGAACAGGCGGTCCACCAGCGCGGCGTCGGTGATCGACCCGCGCACGAGCGTGGCGCCCGCCGGGACGTTGTCCTCGAAACCGCCGCTGAGGTCGTCGAGGACGATCACCGCGTGGCCCCGCGCCACGAGGGCCGCCGCCACGTGCGAGCCGATGAAGCCCGCGCCTCCGGTCACCAGAATCGTGCTCATGCCGTGTTGTCCCGTGCCGTCGCCGGCGGTCAGCGGATGATCGTGTTGCGCTCGACCATGCCCGGGATCGTGCCGAGCAGGCCGTAGGCCAGGGTCTTCGCGGTGCTGCCCGGAATGAACAGCACGTCGTTCGCCCGCATGGTGATGTCGGCCTGGCGGCCCTCGAGGATGGCCTTGAAGTCCACCGGCACTTCCTCGCGGTGGCCCTCGGCGTCGGAGCGGACGAGCACGCCCTTGCTGAGCTTCGCCGTCCGCATCGGCCCGCCGGCGCGGCCGATGGCCTGGCTCGCCAGCACCGCCTGCGCGTCCCACCGGATCTCGAACGCGCCCGGCTTGAGCACGTCGCCGACGACGAAGAAGAAGTCGCGGCGCCGCTGCGGCACGTAGAGCACGTCCCCGCCGCGCAGCTTCAGGTTGAGGTCCGGCCGCGTGCCCTCGTTGAGCGCCTTGAAATCGATCTCGATCGCCTCGTCGGGCGCGGCCTCACCCTCCGGCAGGCCGTTGGCGTCGGTGCGGCGCCGGTAGAGGTAGCCGGTCGGCGTCGCGACCTCGTTGAAGCCGCCCGAGAGCGTGATCAGGTCCACGAGGTACATCTCGTCCTTGATCACGTACTGCCCCGGGTCGCTGACCTCGCCGAGGATGTAGACCGGCTGCGCGCGGTACTGCTCGATGGTCACCGTGACCCACGGATCCTTGACGAGGCCGCCCGTCTTCAGCGTGTCGGCGACCAGCGCCTCCACCTGGTGCGGCGTCTGCCCCGCGACCTTGAGCACCCCGGCATACGGGATGTGCACCTTGCCGGTGTTGCTCACGCGCGCCGACACGTTGAACATGCCGAGCCCGCTGACGCTGAACTTCAGCATGTCGCCGGGCCCGATCTGGTAGTCCGGCGCCGTGTCCGGCGCCTGCGACGCGTCCGTCGCGGCGGGCGCCCGGGGCGTCGCGGCCGTCTGGGGCGGGGCGGCGACGGTCTGCGGCGGGGCACCGGCCTGTGACGTCGCGGCGCCGGCCTGGACCGGCGGCGACTGCGCCAGGCCGGCCACCGAGGCGAAGAGCCACATCGCGACGCCGCCGGCCATCAGGCCGGCCGCGCGGAGGCGCCGGGAACGAAGGCATTCACGCATGACGCAACTCCAGGTCTGGCTAGAAGCCGAAGAGGCCGAGGGTGAGGATCCGCGGCACGACGCCGAGGAGGCCGAGGCCCAGTTCCTTGGCGTTGCTGCTCGGCAGGAAGATGACGTCGTTCGGCTGCACGTCCATATCGGGCCGCTTGCCGTTGACGATCGCGCTGAAGTCCACCGGGAACTCCTTCCGCGCGCCGTTCTCGTAGCGCAGCAGCATGCCCTCGCTCATCCGCGCGGTCTTGCCCGGCCCGCCGGCCCAGGCAATTGCCTGCATCGCGGTCATGTGGCGCAGGTGCGGCATCTCGAACGCGCCGGCGTTGACGACGTCGCCGATGACGTAGACGAGGTCGATCTCGCGCCGCGGCACGTAGAGCACGTCGCCGTTGCGCAGCACGATGTTCGGGTCGAGCACGCCGCCGTCGATCATCGGCTGCAGGTCGATCCGGATGACCTCCGTCCCCGGCGGCGCGACCTCCGGGTGCTGCGCGAGCTGCGAGTCGCGCGCGTAGAGGAACGTCGGGCGCCAGCCGGGCGGCGCCTCCGACGTCCGGCGGTGCAGGTAGCCGTAGCGGGCCGCGGTGAAGTCGATGCCGCCCGCCATGAAGATCAGGTCGGTCAGCGTGGTCTGGAACGACACGCCGTACTCGCCCGGCCGGTCCAGCTCGCCGAGCGCGTAGATCGTCTTCGCCTCGTAGGACGAGATGAAGATCAGGACCTCCGGGTCCTTGATGAGTTGCTTCTCCCGGAGGCGGTCGGCGATCGCCTGCTCGGCCTGCTCCGCGGTGAGGCCGCCGAGCGTGACCGACCCGACGAGCGGGATCGTCACCGCCCCGTCGCCGCTGATCTTCAGGTTCAGCGCGTCGGGCGTCCAGCCGACCACCGTGACGTCCACCTCGTCGCCCGGACCGAGCTGGTAGTCCGGCGAGAGGCCGGGCATGCGGTTGAACCCCAGCTGTCGCGGGTTCTTCAGGTTCCGGTAGGTGTCGAGGTCGGTGAGGTTCCGCGGATAGGCGATGAAGTCCGAGGGGAACTGCGCCCGCGCCGAGGCGACGAGCCCCGGACAGAGGCCGAGGATCACGCCCCACGCGAGGAGGCGCCATCCCCCACGCCCGCCGGCGCGCCACCCCGCGCGACCGCCGCCCGTCCGCCCCGCGCCGTACCTGCTGTCAGTCATGACTGCCCTCCCCGGTGCGTCCACCGGTCCCTGCCTGCGCGACGCCGGCCCACCATCAACGTGCTCCCGGCGTCTCGACGAAGACCTTGAGCGCGACGTCGGCCTGGATCGCCTCGACGTCGATCCGCAGCGTGCCGCGCGCATCCGTGCGCAGGCGCGACTCGCCGGTCACGCGGCCACCCGGCGCCCACGTGTCCCACCACTCGACGCGCACCGCGGCGTCGGGCGCGAAGCCCGGCACGTCGATCGCGGCCGACACCGGCGCCGGCACGTCGATCGCGGCCGACACCGGCGCCGGCGCCGCGCCGGCGACCGACGCGCGCCACGTGTGCCGGCGGTTCTGGATCCAGAGGTGCGCCCGGCCGGTCGCCGTGTTCTTCTGGCCGACCACGCGGACGCCGTCGGTGGAGACCGTCCCGCCCCAGTCGGCGTAGCCGCCGCGATTGAGCGGGATGTCGGCGAGGAACGACGCGACCGCGGCGTAGGCGCCGCGATGGTCCACGGCGTCGTTCCAGACGTGGCTGTTCCACCAGTAGAGCTCGTAGAGCGCGCCGGCATCGAGGCCGGACCACAGGAAGTTGTGCAGCCACACGCCGCGCGTGTCGCGCGCGAGACCGAGCGCGGCCGGGTCCTGCGCGTCCACCGTGTCCAGCCCGGCCTCGCCGCGCACGGCCGGCTTCCGGAATCCCGCGCCGGCCACCTGCCGGCTGTGCCACAGGTGGAAGAACGCCGCGTCGTCCTCCATCACCCGGCGATCGTCGTCGGGCGCCTCGCTCGTGCTCACGTAGGCGTGCAGGTCCACGTAGTCGAGGTTCGGATACCGCGGGTCGTTCCAGAACGCGTCGGCCGGCAGGCCGCGCCAGAACGACGTCGTCACGAGGTGGGCGTCGGGATGCTGGAACCCGCACCGCGCGCCGTCGCCCTCCCCCACCTCGACGCCGAACACGCGGCACCGCATGAACTTGCCGAACTCGTCGGCCTGCTCGTAGTGGCGCGTCGAGTTCGGGTCACCCTCGTTCATGAGCTCCCAGGAGTGCACGCTCGTCGAGTAGCCCCAGCGCGCCTGGAGGTAGCGCCACCACGCCTGCTGCAGCCAGCGGATCCGGTTCACGCGGCGGCCGGTGCCGTAGTACCCGTCCACGTTGTCGTCGCCCGTCACCCAGTCGCCGTCGTCGGCGATCTTGAGGTAGACCTTGTCGTTGCGGTCGCCGACGACGATCTTCAGGGCGACGCCGCTGCGCTCGGCGGCCTCGACGATCCGGTCGAACGCGTGGGCGCGGCCCTCGGGGACGTACGCGTCGTAGGCCATCGACGGCCGGTCCATCAGCTCGGGCCCGAGCCGGCCGCCGCCGAGGTCCTCGCGGAGCGACACGCCGCGGACGTAGGCGGCGCCCGACGTGACGTTCTCGAGCGCGAGGTGGACGCGCGGCAGGAAGTTCGCGTCGCCCGAGTCCCAGGTGCCCTCGATCGCGCCCCAGCCGTCGGTGTCGCGGCCGTAGCCGGTGGCCGGCGCGCCGGCGCCCGGCCGGTAGCAGTCGGCGTGCCAGCCGCCGATCTTCGCGACGAGGCCGTAGGCCGGGACGCGCGGGTCGCGCGGGCCCTCGAGGTCGCTGGCGGCATACTCGACGCGCAGCCGGTACCGGCGACCCGGCTCCACCGACTCCGGATCGTCCCAGAACTGCATGCGGCACGCGTCGAACCAGCCGGTGTCGCCCTCCGGCTCCTGGTCGAGCCGCAGGGCCAGCGCCGTACGGCCGTCCGTGTCGGTGTAGGGCACGAGGCCGGTGACGGGCAGGTAGCCGCGGTACTGGTTCCGCCCGCCGATCCACGGGGTCCAGGCGGATCCGAACAGCGAGGCGATCCACACGCGCGCGAAGTTCACGCCGTAGCCGGCGAGCGCGCGGTAGGCCGGCGCGCCCTTCGTCACCGGGTCATCGAGGAACTCGGGGAACTCGAAGCCGAGCCCGGTGAACAGCGTCCCGTCGTCGAACTCGAAGTACCGCGGGTCGGCCTTCGACACGCGGATGAAGCCGCGCCGCGGCGACGAGGCGACGTCGAACGCGCGGCGGTCGGTCTCGACGCGGCCGCCGGCGTCGCGCGCGACGATCGTGTACGTCCACGGGCCGGGCTGGTCCGGCGTGAACCGCACGTGCCAGGCGAAGCGGCCCGTCGGCAGGTTCCAGTCGCGGCCGTCGCGGATCCCGTCGTCGAACGCCTCGGCGTAGAAGGCCGGTTGCGCGAACCGGCGGCCGGCCGGGTCCGTGAACACCGCGTCCACCGAGATGCCGGCGCCCGCCGGCACGCCGTGTGGCGGCGCCGGATCGAAGGGCCACTGCCGGTTCACCGCGCGCGTGCCGGCGACGTCGAACTGCAGGTCGAGCCGGCCGAACCGCGGGACCGTCACGGCCGGCACCTGCACGAGGTCGATCACGCGCAGGCCCGGCGCGGCGCCGGGGCCCTGCGACGACCAGGCGCTGGCGGCGAGTCCCATCACGGCGATGACGGCGCCGCGCGCGAGCAGGTGCCGCGTCAGGCGCGTCCCTCCGCGCAGGCGCGCATCACCTGATCGACGCGCGCGTAGCCGCGCTCCGCGTCGAAGCGATCGACGGCGAGGGCGCGGAGCCGCCGGCGTTCGGCCTCGCGCGCCGTCTCCGTCAGCGCCGCCCACGCGCGCAGGCGGCCGGCCAGCTCGGCGTCGGTGACGTAGCGGCAGTCGTCGGGCAGCAGCTCGTCGGCGCCGTCCCAGTCGTGCGAGAGCGCGTAGCAGCCGCTGGCCATCGCCTCGGCGGGCGCGACCTGCAGGCCCTCCGAGTAACTGTGCGACACGAAGACGTCGATGCCCTGGTACCACTCCCAGGCTCGTTCGACGACGCCGTCGAAGGTCACGCGTGACTCCAGGCCGAGGCGACGGACCAGCCGCCGCACCGCCTCGTCGTAGTCGCCGTGCTCGGGCATCGGCGCGCCGCCGATGCGCACGCGCCAGGACGGGTGCTCGGCGAGCGGCCCGGCCAGGGCGAGCAGCAGGTCGTAGATGCGCTTGCGCGGCGAGATGTGGCACAGCGTGCCGATCACGCCGGCGAACGGCCGCGGCCTGAACACGAACCGGTCCAGCGGCGTGCCGACGGGCACCACGGTCGTCTTCGCGGCATGGTCCGGGAACCGGGCGGCGAACGCGCGGGCCTTGGCCTGGCTGACGACGATCACCCGGTCCACGGCGTCCCAGTGGATGCGGTCCGCCCACGTGTAGAGTTCGTACCGGTGCAGGCGCGTCACGATGGCGCAGCGCCCGGCCTCGGGCAGCGACGAGGCGAGCGCGAGCAGGTCGCTGGCCCACTCGAAGAACACGACGTCGTGGGCGCGCAGGAACGCCCGCAGGTCCCGCCGCAGGCGCTGTCGCAGGATGCGCTCGCGGAAGAAGGCCGCCCGCGAGCCGCGCGGCTGGAACACCGCCACCTGGTGCCGCGCCGCGAGCCAGTCGTGCAGGCCGTGGAGGAACGTCCACGCCTCCGGATTGACGATGCCGATCCGGAGGCCGGTCGTGCGCGCGACCGTGCCTGCCGGCGACGCCGGCCGTTCCGCCACCGCGGCGCCCGGCACGCCAGGGGATCCCGTCATGCGATGTCCGAGAACACGAGTTCCGATCGCTTGAACAGCGCGTAGCCCGCGACGAGGCTGGCCGCGGCCACGACCGCCGCGATCGCCAGGCTGGCGACCGGCAGCGGCGTGCCGAACCAGATGGCGCGGTAGGTCTCGATGACGCCGACCGCCGGGTTGAGCGAGTACAGCGTCCGCCACGCCGCGGGCACCTTGTCGAGCGGATAGATGATCGGCGAGAGGTAGAACCAGAGCTGCACGACGAGCGCGAGCAGCGGCTTGACGTCGCGCAGGAACGTGTTGGCCGCCGCGGCCGCGAGCCCGAGCCCGACGATGAGCGCCGCCTGCACGGCCACGACGACGGGCAGCAGGAGCAGGGCCGACGGCCGCACCGGCACCCGGAAGTAGATCACGAGCAGCACGACCAGCGCCGACGCCACCACGAAGTCCATGAACCGCGCGAGCATCGCCGCCAGCGGGAGCACCTCGCGCGGGAAGTAGATCTTCGTCACGAGCAGCATGTTGTCCACGATGGCCGTGCTCATGTCGGTCAGCGCGGTGGAGAGGAACGCCCACGGCGTCAGCGCGACGTAGGCGAACAGCACGTAGGGCACGCCGCCCGTGTCCACCGGCACGACCTTGGTGAAGATCAGCGCGAAGATCAGCACCTGCGCGACCGGCTGCACGACGGCCCACAGCCAGCCGAGAATCGACTGCTGGTAGCGCGCGCGCAGCGTGCGGAGCGTCCACGTCCAGAGCAGGTCGCGCGACCGGACGAGGCCCGCGACCGACGCGGCCAGCGACGGCGTGGACGTCACGGTTCGAGCCCCGCGGGCTCGGGCCCGCTCCACCGCGCGAACGGCTCGAAGACGGCCGCGAACGCCGGGTCGTAGCTGCGGGTCCGGCCGCGGACCAGAAACCACTCCGACCGCGCCTTGTCCTGCTTGATCACCATCGTGTCGGCTTCGTCGGTGACCTCGACCTCGGCGAAGTAGCTGCCCGTCACGAGCTGGAGCGGGCTCAGATCCAGCGTGATGCGCCCCTGCCCGCGCGGCAGCCGGACGCGGAAGTTGTCCAGCTTCGATCGGATCATCGAGCACGCCACGCCGTCGTCGCGGCGGATGAAGACCGCGAGGTTGATCGCGTCGAGGTCGCGGTAGGCCGTGTAGTGCAGGCGGATCCGTGCCGGCTGGTCGCTCACGAGTACCTCGTCGCCGGCGGGGCCGTGGACGGTGACCTGCGTGATGTCCACCGCCGGCTCCTCGAGGCCGGGCGGTGCCTCGGCCGCCGCGGCCGACGGCTCGTCGCCATCGTCGAACCGCCGGGCGCGCTCGGCGTGCAGGTCCAGCTCGTAGGCGCCGATGGCCTCGGCCGTCCCGCCGGCGCGGCGGACGCGGCCGGCCTGCAGGTAGATCCCGCGCGTGCACACGGCCTGGACCATGTAGAGGTTGTGCGAGACGAAGATCACGCTGGTGCCCTGCCTGCGGAGCGCGGCGATCCGCTGCAGGCACCGCTGGCGGAACGACGCGTCGCCGACGGCGAGCACCTCGTCCACGAGCAGGATGTCCGGCTCCACGCAGGCCGCCACCGCGAAACCGAGGCGGACCTGCATGCCGGACGAATAGCGTTTCAGCGGCGTGTCGATGAACGCCTCGAGGCCGGAGAAGTCCACGATCTCGTCGAACCGCTGCGCCACGTGCGCGCGCGACAGGCCGAGGATGGTGCCATTCAGGAAGATGTTGTCGCGCCCCGTCAGGTCGGGATGGAAGCCGGCACCGAGCTCGAGCAGCGCGCAGAGCCGACCGTCCACGTGGATGTCGCCGCGCGTCGGCCAGGTGATGTGGGAGAGCAGCTTGAGGATCGTGGACTTGCCCGCGCCGTTCGGCCCGATGAGCGCGAGCGACTCGCCGCGGTGCAGGTCGAAGCTGACGTCCTCGAGCGCCCAGAGCGTGCGCGGCGCGGCGGTCGCGCGGCCGCGGAGCACCCGGCCCGCGAACTGCCGCGCGAGGCCCGGCAGGCTGGTGCGCGTGAGCCCCAGCCGGTAGGCCTTCGAGACGTGATGGAACTGGACGATCGGCGACACCGCGCTCACCCCTGCCGCACCGAGATGCCGGCGGCCCGCGCGGACGTGGCCGGCGCCGGCCGGGCGGGCGCGCGACGCGGCCGCGCGGCGACCACGGCGGACAGCCGGCGGCCGACCTGCCGCGCCGTCTCGCGCCACGCGTGACGCGCTTCGGCCTCGGCCCGCGCGGCCGCGCCGAACCGCCGCGTCAGACTCCGGTCGGCGGCGCAGCGCGCCAGCGCGCCGGCCAGCCCGTACGCGTCGTTCTCCAGCACCACCAGCCCGGTCCGGCCGTCCGCGATCTCCGCCGGCCGGCCGTCGCGCCCCGTCGTGACCACCGCCAGGCCCGCGGCCTTGTAGTCGAGCAGCTTCAGGCCCGAGTACTCGCCCCGCCCGCAGTAGGCGGCGACGCCGACGTCGGACTCGCGCAGCCGATCGGCCAGCGCTCCGGGCGACAGGTGACCGGCCAGCGTGACGACCGATCCGAGCGAGAGCGACGACACCAGGTCCCGCACCTCGGCCTCGAGCGGCCCCGACCCAGCCAGGGTCAGCGTCAGGTCCGCGCCGAGCATCCGCGCGCGCGCGGTCGCCCGGAGGATCACCGGCAGGCCCTGCCACGCGTCGAAGGCGCCGGCGAAGATCACCCGGAGCGGGCCGTCGTCCGACGCACGGCCGAAGCACCGCAGGTCGCCTCGCGCGAGGTGGTCGAGCATCTCGGTGCCGTTCGGCACGACGCTGACCGTCGCGGGATTCACGCCCCAGCGCTCCACGTGGCGGTCGCGCCAGCCCGGACCGGTCGCGATCGTCCACGCCGCGTCGCGGGCCAGCCGGCCCATGAGCCGCAGCGAGACGCGCCGCTGCAGCCCGCCCGGCGCCATGCCCTGCGCGTCGAGCTCGAAGAGGTGATCGCCGTTGACCTCGAGGACGTGCGGCACGCCGAACGCGCGCGCGGCGAGCCGGCCGCCGAGGCCCATCCAGCCCAGGCGCTCGTAGATCACGTCCACGCCCGAGAGCTCGCGAGTGCAGGCGGCCGCGAACCGGCGGCTGTCGAACCACCCGACGTAGGGCGCCCGCAGCTGCCGCTGCGTCCGGCGGATCGCGCGCTCGGCCAGGCGCGGGAACCCGGCGTCGAGCGCGGGCACGCCCACCGCGCGGAACACGGCGAGGTCGTCCGACACCCAGAGGCCGTCGTCCCACCGCGCGAGCAGCCGCACGTCGTGCCCGAGCCGACCCAGCCCCTCGATGACGGCGCGGACGTGGCGTGCGGGCCCGGACGAGGCCGGCGGGCGCACGTCGGGCGCGCCGGCGTCCATGACGTAGCCGATGCGGAGTCCGCCGCCCGGCAGGATCCGGAGCGGCGCGGCCTTCCGCGTCACGGCGTGGGCGGCGTCGATCAGTAGGCCCCCCGGCCGTGGAGCACCGCGGGCGGCGTCTGGATGAACAGAATCTGCAGGTCGAGCCAGACGCTGTAGTTGCGGATGTAATACATGTCGATCCGGACGCGGTCCTCGTACGCGAGATCCGATCGCCCCGACACCTGCCAGAGCCCGGTCATGCCGGGCTTGACCGTCAGCAGCGTCATGCGCTGCCGGCCGTAGTGCGTCACCTCTCCGGGGCTGATCATCCTCGGCCCGACGAGGCTCATCTGCCCGCGCAGCACGTTCCAGAGCTGCGGCAGCTCGTCGAGGCTGTAACGGCGCAGCCACCGGCCGACGCGCGTGATGCGTGGATCGTGCGGGACCTTGCGCCCGAGGCGCAGCGCTTCGGCCACCACCGGGTCGTGCCGCAGCCGCGCGTCCGCGTCGCGGTACATCGTCCGGAACTTGAGCGCGTCGAACGGCCGGCCGAACACGCCGAGCACGCGCCGCCGATGCAGCACCGGGCCCGGCGAGTCGAGCCGGACGAGAACGGCGATGCCCAGGAGCAGCGGCGAGATCAGGAGCAGACCGACGCCGGCGAGCGTCCCGTCGAGGAGCCGCTTGACGAGCGCCTCGGCGGCGTCGAGGCGGGTCTTCTGCAGGCTCATCAGCGGCACCGTGCCGAGCGTGCGGACCTCGACGCGCGTCGTCAGCAGCTCGTAGAGCCCGGACGACAGGCGCAGGCGGACCGGCAGCGCCTCGACCGCCTCGCAGAGCGCGAGCAGTTCCTCGCGCGGCAGCGACGTGATCGCCACGATGACGTCCTCGACGCGGTGACGCCGGATGAGATCGGGCAGGTCCGCCATCGTGCCGAGCACCTGGCCCGCCGCCGACACGTCGGTGCCGGCGCCGCCCGTCCGGACGAACCCCAGCGTCTGGACGCCCGAGGCCTGCCAGTCGCCGAGGAATCCCGCCAGGCTGCGCGCCTCCTCGTTCGTCCCGACGATCAGGGCCGGGCTCAGCAGGTAGCCGCGCCGGCGAAGCGCGTAGAGCAGGCGCCGGTTGGCGAAGCGCCCGGCCGCCACGAGCAGGAACGACAGCAGCCAGACCGAGACCAGCCACATCCGCGAGATCACGAACTGCGGCACGAAGAACGTGGCGACGACGACGAGCATCGCGGCCGTCGTGCTCGCGTGGAAGGCGCGTGACGACTCCTGGATGCCGCCGAGCTTGGCCTGCGGGTCGTACAGGTTGAAGGCGACCAGCATCAGCATCCAGATCGGAATCAGCAGCGTGGCCAGGCCGTCGTAGTCGGTGAGCCGGCCCACGACCTCGGGGGCGACGGTGATCTGCAGGTCGAACCGGAGCCAGTACGCCAGGCGGAACGCCGCGGCCAGGGCGGCGGCGTCCACCACCGCCAGCCACACGGCGAGCATCGCGCGCTGCCGCTTGAGCGACGCACCGGAGATCTCGGGACACGGCCGCGCGCGCGGCGCGTAGAGATCCGCCGGCGCGACGGCGCCGGTCGCGGCGGCGACGGGCGGAGGAGACGCGAGATCAGGCATGTCGGTGCACCGCGGCGTGGCGCCGCGCGATCGCGGCGTCGTAGAGGCCCGTGAGCGCGGCCGCGCTCGCCCGCCAGTCGTGCGCGCGCTCCACGAAGGCGCGCCCGGCCCGGCCCAGCCGGTCGCGCGCGGCGGCATCGTCGAGCAGCGCGAGCGTGGCCCGGGCGAAGCCCTCGGCGTCCCCGGCCACCAGGGCCGGCGCGTCGGGCCCCGGGTCGAGGCCCGCGACCGCCGACGGCGTGGCGACCACCGGCGTGGCGCACCCGAACGCCTCGAGCACCTTGTTCTGGATCCCGACGCCGTAGCGGATCGGCGCCACGGCCAGCGTCGCGCGCCGGAGGTAGGGCCGGATGTCGTCCACCGTCCCGGTGACGACGACGCGGGGCCCGCCGGCGCCGGCCGCGGCGGATCCGCCGCCCGACTCCGCGGCGAGATCCGGCGGCGGGTCCTGGCCCACCACCTGCACGCGCGCGTCGGGGCGGACCGCCCACACGCGCGGCATCACCTCGCGGAGCAGCCACCGCACGGCGGTGACGTTGGCGTGGTAGCTCATCTTGCCGGTGACGACGATCGTGGCCGGGTCGCGCGGATCGCCGGCCGGGCTGAAGTAGTCGAGGTCGAGGCCGTTGCGCAGGACGTCCACGTGCAGGCCGGGATCCGACGGCGACGCCTGCCGGCGCATCAGCGCCTCCAGGTCCTCGCGGTCGCGCGGCGAGGTGACGACCACGCCGTCGAACCGCGACGCCGCACGGCCCTCGCAGCGCTCCGTGCGCCCGAGCTCGAAGCGCGCGGCGATCCGCGCCAGCCGCGCCTCGCTCTCGCGCGCGGTCAGGCGGAACAGCCGGCTGATGCAGTCCACCGCGTCCCAGACCAGCGCCGGCCGACCGGTGGCGGCGCCCGGCCCGTCGGCGAGCGCCAGGCCGTAGCGCACGCCGCGCAGGTGCTCGACGTGCACGACGTCGAACCCGCCCCCGGCGACCGCCGTGCCCAGTCGCGCGGCCAGGCGCGCGCTCCAGCTGAACCGCGCCTGGAGCGGCTCCGATCCGGGCAGCGCGCGCACGCAGTTCCAGGCCGATCGCAGCGCCGGCAGCGGCTCGGCAATCACCGCGCGGATGCCGGGCCAGCCGGCCAGCGCGTCCACGAGCCCGCGCTCCCCGGCATCCCGCCACAGCGTGCCGACCGTGACGTCGTGCCCGCCCGCCCCGAGCGCCCGGATCAGGTGGTACGACCGCGTCCGGATGCGGCTCGGCGCGTACGGCACGATGAAGAGAATCCTCAGCGGTACACCTGGTCCCAGGCGCCGTAGGTCCGGCGCCAGTCGTACCGGGCCTCGACGGTCGCCCGGCCGCCGGCGGCGATCCGGTCCGCCAGCGCGCGATCGCGCAGCACGGCGATCAGCCGATCCGCGAACGTCACCTCGTCGTCGGCCAGCCGCAGGTTCTCGCCGTCCTCGGCCGCCAGCCCCTCGGCCCCGAGCGTCGTGGAAACGACCGGAATCGCGTGGCTCCACGCGTCGAGGATCTTCACGCGCATGCCCGCGCCACTCAGCAGCGGGACGATGCAGGCGGCCGTCTCCTCGAGGTGCCGCGTGGGATCAGCCACGTACCCGGTCACCTCGATCCGCGGCGCCGTCGCGGCGCTCAGCCGCCCAGGCGCAGTCGCGGCTCTCGGCCGCCCAGGCGCCGTCGCGGCTCGAAGCCAGCGCGGCGCGCCCTTGCCGATCACCGTCAGCACCGCGCCCGGCACGGCGGCCGCCACGCGCGGCCAGACGCGATCGACGAACCAGCGCAGCCCCTCCGCGTTCGGCGGCCAGTGCAGGCCGCCGAGGAACGTCACGCGGAACGGCGCCGGACGCCGCAGGGCGGGTCGCGCCGACGGATCGACCGCGATGGGAATCAGCGGGTGCCGGTCCGCGCCGGCGCCGGGGCCGCACACCGCGTCGCGATCCTCGCGCGTGACCCAGACCGTGCGGGTGAACCGGTCCACGACGGCGCGCTCGAAGCCGGCCAGCTTGCGCGCCTCGGCGCGGAGCAGGCCGCGCACGATCGGGTTGCGGCTGTGCGCCGCCAGCCGGTCCGGCACCTTGAACACGGCGTTGTGCTGGTCGAGCACCGTGAAGCCGACCGTCGTGTTCGACGCCGCCGGCGCCATCCAGAGCTGGTCGGCGTGCAGCGCGTCGAACGTGCGCTCGTGCGTGAGCCGCGCCACCGCGCGCGCCATCGCCGGGCTGCGGTCACGCCGGATCAGGAACGGCTCGCGCGACACCGCGCTCCGCATCCCGTCGCGGACGTCACGCCATCGGCTCCGCGCGATGGGCACGGTGACGACCGATCGGCACCAGCGTTCCAGCGTCCGCACGTGCTCGGGCCGGTCGTCCGGCCGCGCCCGGCAGAGCAGCGTGACCTCGTGTCCCGCCGCCACCAGGTGCCGCAGCACGTAGAAGGCCCGGATCTTCGGGCCCGCGTCGAGCGGCCAGGGCAGCAGCTGGGACAGGAAGAGGATGCGCACGTCGGTGCGGCCCGCCGGGGCTCAGGCGCCGCGCTCCAGCTCGTCGAGCTCGAGGATCTCCTGGTAGGTGCCGAGGTCGCGGAACGTACCCTCCGGCATCGAGACGCCCCGCAGCCGGAGGCCGGCCGCGATCGCGTCGTTCAGGATCCGCGCGAAGTCGTTCTCGCCCCGCTCGACCGCGTCGTGCAGGAACTCGGTGAACGGCGGCCGCCAGATGAGGCACCCCCACATCTCGCGGAGCGTCGTGTGCGCCGGCTTGTCCACGACCTCGAGGACCCGGCCGTCGCCGTCCACGTGCACCATGCCGAACTTCTCTGGCCGCGTCGTCGGAAACAGCACCAGCACCACGTCGTCGTCGGGCGCCGAGCCGGCCCACGCGCGCGCGAAGACGTCGTGCGGCTCCATGATCGTGTCCGGCATCCCGAAGAACACCACGCGGTCGCGCACCTGGTGGTAGCCGGCGTCGAGCGCGTCGGCCAGTCCCGGCGACGTGGACGCGCCGCGGGCCCGCGCGGGCTCCTGAACGACGTAGGTGAGGTCGCAGCCGAAGCGGCGGCCGTTCCCGAAGTAGCCGATGAGCTGCGCCTTCGTCTCGTTGATGACGACGACGATGTCGGTCACGCCCGCCGTGACGAGCCCGTCCACCACGAACTGCGACACCGGCTTGTAGCGGTTGTCGCGGATGATCGGGTACAGCTCCTTCGGGTACGGCAGCCCCAGGCGCACGCCCTTGCCGGCGGCGGGAACCAGGCCGATCGCACGCGGGGTCATGACAGGGCCTCTCTGGTCATCAGTCGTCCGCTCCTCTTCGCTGCCCGGGTCGGTCGCCGTGAGCGCCGCGGTCGCGTCGGCGCAGGGCCCGCCTCACCATTCGCAGACCGAGTCCCCGGCCGGTGGCCGGAGCCCGAGCGTGATCAGCCGCGGGTGGGTGCGCACGGCGGGCATCGCCCGCGGCACGCGCGGCGCGACCGGCGCGCGCGGCGCCAGCCGCCGGATCGCCACCACGCCGCCCAGGAACACCCAGAACAGCAGGCTCGACCGGAAGCCCGGGAGGCCGATGTTGTAGGCGAACGGCACGATCCAGTCGGCGAGGAAGCCCGCCGCGAGCGACCCGGCCAGCCCGCCGAGCGCGCCCACCAGGTAGGCCTGCTCGAACCCGCCGGTCACCACGCGCCGCAGCCGCAGCGCGCTCACCGCCACGGCCGCGGCGAACCAGCCGAACACCAGCAGGCCGACGACGCCCGTCTGCGCGAGCAGGTCGATGTAGGTGTTGTGGGAGCTGAACCGGACGTACCAGCCGAGGATCGGGTACAGCAGCGTGTAGTAGTAGTAGTTCGCCGGCCCGAGCCCCAGCCACGGATCGCGCGCGATGACCTGCCCCAGGACCGAGAGCGCCTCGAGCCGCGTCATCAGGCTGTAGCTTTCGCCCGACGCCAGCCGCGCGTAGAGCGGCCCGCCCACCACCATCGCCGGCGCGGCGGCCAGCAGGGCCGCGCCCGCGCTGAACCACGGGAACCGCAGGCACACGATCGTGCCGAGCGCCACGAGCGGCGGGAGCCAGCCCGACGCCCACGAGAACGCGAGCCCGAGCCCGCGCCCGAGCGCGAGGAGCACCACCGCCAGCAGCGCGGCGCGCGCGGGCATCGAGAGGTCGCGGTTGCACAGGGCCTGGCTCGCGGACACGGCGACGATCCACGTCCAGAAGAGGCTGCCGATCGACTCCGGCCTGATCACGCGGCCGATGTAGAGGCTGGCCGGCGCCGGCACCATCACGAGCAGCGTCGTGATCGCGCCGACGATGACGAACAGCCACGTCAGCCGGCGCAGGTCCGCCACCGATCGCAGGTCGTAGGCGACGACCAGGAACAGCCCGCCCGACATCAGGAACAGCGCGAGGCCGGCCAGCTGCGCGCTCATCGGGGCCGCCGGCGTCGGGAACCACGGATACTGCCCGACGATGAACGCGAGCACGGCGACCACGAGGAACGCGACGAGCGAGAGCGCGACGCCGGAGCGGTCCATCACCATCGGCCGGAACGCGAGCACGCGGCGCAGCACCCACGTGGCGCAGAGCAGCATCGCGATCGGAACGCTGGCGCCGATCGATCGGCCGCCGGCCGGCACCTCCAGCGGCACGGCCACCGCGACCAGCAGCAGCAGCGCGAGGCCGGCCACCCGGGCGCGGCTGGCCACGGTGATGGCGACCAGGCCGGCGGCGAGCAGGGCCGCCGCGCCGGCGAGCCGGAGGTAGTCGTCCGGGCTGAGCACCGCGCCCGCGGCCACCGCCGCGGCCGCCGCGGCGATCCAGGCCGCCGACCTGACGAACCGCCCCGGCCCCGGGCTCCAGTCGATGACGCCGGGGCTGGCCATCGCGCCCCTCATGCCTCGACCTCGACCGCCAGGTGCACGAGCTCCGGCGCCGGCCGCGGCCGGTCGCCGACCAGCCGCAGCACGCGCGCCGGCGTGCCGCCGACGACGGTGCCGGCCGGCACGTCGCGCGTGACCACGGCGCCCGCGGCCACCACCGCCCCGCGCCCGATGGTGACGCCGTCGGTGACGATCGCGCCCGACCCGATCCACACGTCGTCCTCGATCGTGATGCCGCGCGCCGTGATGCCCTGGTCCACGAACGGACGCGACGGGTCGTCGAACACGTGATCGACGGCGACGATCTGCACGAACGGCGACGTGTACACCCGATCGCCGATCTGCACGCCGCCCTGGCCGCGGATCACGTTGTACTCGCCGATCAGCGAGCGCGCGCCGATCGTGATGCCCGCGCGGGGCAGGTCGCGGAAGTTGTAGACGTGCAGCACGGATCCATGCATGACGAGCGTGTCGGGCCCGATCCGGATGCCGCCCGGGCACGCGTGGAGGTAGACACCCTGGTCGAGGTACGCGCCGTGGTCGAGCGTGATCCGGTCGGCGAATCGCAGCCGGACGCCCCGTTCGATGGCCGCGAGACCGCGCATGCGGAGGATCAGCCGGTAGCAGACCGCGCGGATGGCCAGCCCCACGGGCGTCGGGATCCACCCCACCGCGCCGGTCACCGCCTGCTCGATCGCGTAGCGCCAGGGATTCGACGCCTGGCGCCGCACGTACAGCCCCAGGCGGCTGGCCGCGCTCCGCGTGTCGGGCCGCGACGCCATCGGTCTAGGTCGAGACCTCGCTGGCGGCGGCGGCGTACGCGTAGTAGTAGCCGCCCTGCGACTCCGGCGACTCGCTGCCGTTGAGCACCGCGCCGAGCAGCGTGACGCCCGACGTCTCGAGCACCGAGCACGTGCGGCGGAGCAGGTCCTTCGACGTCTGGCCGGCGCGCACGACGAGCAGCGCGCCGTCCGTCTTCGCGCCGACGATCCGGGCGTCGGCCATCGTCGCGGCCGGCGGCGTGTCCACGATGACGAAGCTGAACGCCTCGGTCATCTCGGTGAGGAACCGGCCGAGCCGCGCCGAGTTGAGCAACGCGACCGGGTTCGGCGCCGTCGGCCCGACGCCGACGACGTAGAGCGAGTCCAGGTCGGTCTGGTGAATCGTGGGCTGCGACACGTGGCCGGCGAGGAACAGGCTCAGGCCGCCCTCCGGCGGGATGCCGAACTCGCCGGCGAAGGCCGGGCGCCGCAGGTCGCACTCGACCAGCAGCGTGCGCGCGCCGGTCTCGGCCAGCGCGCGGCCGAGCTGCGTCACCATCGTCGTCTTGCCCTCGCCGGGTGCGGCGGACGTCACCGTGATCAGCCGCGGCGGCTGGTCGGACCGCGAGAGCAGCAGCGACGCGCACACGGCGCGGACTGCCTCCGCCACGTCGGGCCGCCCGCCGAGGGCGGCCGCGCGATCGCCGGGCGCCTCCGTCTCGGCGGGTGGTTCGGACGCCGCCGATAGCAGCCGTCGTCGCGACAGCCGCGATCGACCGCGGCCGAGCCGGCGCGCCGGCTTCACGAACGGCACCGACGCGAGCACCGGCAGCACCGTCACGTGCTCGACGTCGGCGATCGTGGACATCGTGTTCTGCCAGTACTCGCGGATGACGACCAGGCACACGCCGAGCGTCAGGCCGAGCACCGAGCTCAGCAGCAGGTTCCAGCCCGGCCGCGGGCTGGCGACCGTGGCGTCCGGCAGCGCCGGCTCGAGCACGTGGACGTTGCCGAACTCGACGCCCGATCCGACGCCGGTCTCCTTCAGGCGCTCGAGCAGGCCGTCGTACAGCTTCTGGTTGGTCTCGACCTCGCGGCGCAGGATGTTGTACTGGATCGACGCGTTCTGCAGGTCCACGACGAGGCCCTGCTGCTGCGCCTTGGCCTCGGCGATCCGCGCGCGCGTGTCCTCGGCGAGCTGCAGGTTGAGGCGCGCCTGCTGGCGGGCCTGCGCGAGCGCGGCGGCCTGCTCGCGCCCGAGCTGTTCGCTGACCAGCGCGATCTCGTCGCGCTTCTGGACGACGGCCGGCCAGTTCTCGCCGAAGCTCGTGCGCAGCACGGTCAGGTCGTGCTGGAGCTGGAGGAGCGTGCTGATGCGGCCGCGAATCAGCTCGGTCACCAGGTCCTGCGGCAGGTCGTCGGCCGAGGCCGCGTCGAGCATCCTCGCCTTCGCCTGCGCCTCGACCACCGCCGACTCGGCCGCGATGAGCTGCTGGGCCAGGTTCGAGAGCTTTTCCTCGGAGAGGTCGCCGCGGGCCGGGTCGGTCTGGTACATGTTGTGGCGCTGGGCGTAGGCCACCAGGTCGGTCTCGGACGACTGGACCTTCTTCTCGACCGACTCCAGCTCGCGTTCGAGCAGGCTGCGCATCTTCTCGCGCGTCTCCTGGCTGCTGTCGAACCGCGACGTGATGTATTCCTCCGCGTAGAGGTTCGCGACGGTCGCGGCCACGTCCGGCTCGGGCGCCAGGTAGCTGATGCGGAACGCCTCGCTGTTGGGCACGAGCTCGATCGTCCGGCGCGCGGCCAGGCGCGGCACCTCCGCGGCGAGCCGCGCGTCGTCGGACGCGCGCAGCCGCGCGGCCACCCGGTCCTGGAGCCCCGGGCCCTTGAGCACCTGCTCCTGCGTGGTCACGTAGAAGAGGTAGTTGCCCGGCGTGGACGCGCCGAGCGGATCCTGCGACGGCAGCACGCGCACGCCCTCGGGGCTCACCTGCACGAGCGTGGACGACCGGTAGAGGCGCTCGGCGAGGACGGTTGCCACCATGGCCGGCACCACCACGAGCCCCACCACCAGCAGGATCTGCCACTTGCGGCGCCAGAGCAGCCACGCGGTCCGGCGCGCGTCGAGCCCGTCGTGCATCGGCCCCGGCGAGTCGCCGGGACGCGGCATGTAGGGCACGGGCGTGGCACCGGCCGCGGGGACGAGGCCGGTGGACGAGGTCCTGGAGTCGGTCATGCGGGCACCCCTCCGGTGCGGTTGTCCCGGGCGGTGGCGCCGGCGGCGTCGCCGCGGCGCGCCCAGCCCAGGTGCTGCAGGCCCACCTCGATCGCGGATCCGAACGTCCGCCGATCGGACAGGAGCATCTTGAGGTACGAGAACATCGGCCCCGGCCGCAGCGCCCATTCACGGAACGCGCGCTTCTGCCAGTACTCGAGCCGCTCGGCGCTGAGCTGCGGGTAGTCGAGGACGGTGGACTCGTCCATGTCCACCTCCTCCCAGCGCACGCCGGGACGGAACCAGCCGTTGCGGACGACCTCGTCGAAGAACGGCGTGCCGGGGTACGGCGCCGCGATGTGGAACAGCGCGATGTCGAGCGGCAGCTGCTTCGAGAAGTCGATCGTCTGGCGGATCGTGGCCTCGGTCTCGCCGGGCAGGCCGATGATGAAGTAGCCCCAGTTCTTGATGCCGGCCGCGCGGGCCCAGCCGAGCGACTGGCGCGCGCGCTCCGGGTTCACGCCCTTGCGGGCGTGCGCGAGGATCTCGGCGTTGCCCGACTCGAGGCCCCACGCGATGCAGTAGCAGCCCGACCGCGCCATCAGCTCGAGCATCTCGCGGTCCACGAAGTCCACGCGGCTGTTGCACGTCCACGTGATCCGCAGGCCGGACTCGATGATCGCCCGGCACAGGCCCATGACCTGATCGCGGTTGACCGTGAACAGGTCCGCGTACATGTGGACGTGCCGGACGCCGAGGTCATAGAGGACGCGGATCTCCTCCATCAGCTTCGCCGGCGACCGCAGGCGCATCGTCGGCCCGTAGCTGACGTGCTTGATGCAGTAGGTGCAGCCGGCCGGGCATCCGCGGCTCGTGACGACGAAGCAGAACGGCCCCTTGATGAGGGGCATCCGGTAGTGCGCGAGCGGCAGCAGGTGGTAGGCGGGCGTCGGCAGGTCGTCGAGGTCGGCGATGAACGGCCGGTCCGGGTTGACGACGATCTCCGAGCCGCGGCGCCAGACGAGGCCCCGGATCGGCGAGAGATCCGGCCGCCCCTCGGCGTCCGGCTTCAGCACCACGGGCGCGTAGCCCGCGTCGTGGCGCGCGAACAGCCGCGTCACGGCATCCGGACGCGCGAACTGCCGGCCGTCCAGGTGGTCGATCAGGTCGCGGAGCGTCAGGTCCGGCTCGCCGCGCAGCCCGTAGTCGAGCGACGGGTACGGCCGCAGCGTCTCCCGCGGCATGGGCGTGACGTGCGTGCCGAAGGCCATCGTCACGGCGCCGACGCCGCGGGCGAGGAACGTGCCGTAGAGGTCGTTCTGCAGCGTGGGCGCCGTGAGCTGGGTGACGTAGTAGCGCGGCCGCTCGCGCCGCAGGATCCGCTCGAACGCCGGCCAGCTCATCCGCTCGGCCACCGCGTCGACGACGCGGACCGTGTAGGTCGGCGCGAGGAGCGCGGCCATCTGGGCCAGCGACACCTGCGGCCACACCATGTTCTCGCGCGACCGGCGGCCGACCCGGTGCTGCGACCGGATCCAGATTGCGCCGTCCGGCGTGGGCGGGTTCACGAGGAGCACGTCCAGGCGATCGCCATCCTCACGCGCGGCGCGGTCGCGGAGCGCGGCGTCGCTGTCGGGGTGCCGCGCGGGCACCACGATCGTGCGCGTCTTCGTCCCGACGTTGCGGGGCTCGCGCGTCGCCGCCGCCGACGACGTCGTCGTGGTTCGATCAGGCACGCTGGCGATCTCCTCCCGAGGCCGCGTCGCGCAGCCCGCGGCTGAGCTGCCGCAGCACGGACGCCATCAGCCACCAGACCACCAGCTGGACGCCGATGAGCACGGCCATCGCGCTGCTCGTCAGGTAGAGCCACAGCCGCTCGATCGGCCAGCCCTGCCGCGCCAGCACGAGGCTCGCGACGGCCATGGCCACCCCGGCGGCGAAGGCGAACAGGCCCGACGGCAGGAACAGGTCCTCGATGGGGCGCCGCAGCAGCGGGCGCCGGAACAGGCCCTGGCGGATCGGCCGGTTGTAGAAGAGCGAGACCACGTAGTTGAAGGTGGCGCCGAGCGCGAACACCGTCACGCCGGTGACGCCGCAGACGAGCGCGCCGAACACCGCGAAGGTGCCGAGCGGCCCGAGCACCGTCGTGCCCGAGAGCCGCATCGCGAGCAGGCCGAGCAGCACCACGGCCGACGCGCCGACGCACGCGAGGCCGGCGATGCCGAACACGCGCACCGGGTTGTACGCGAGCGCGGCGGTGATCATCGTCGAGAGGAACCGCAGGCCGTCGCGGACCACGCTCAGCTTCGACGCACCCACCCGCTCGCGGTACGGGATCGGCACCTCGACCACGTCGATGCCCTCGTGCGCGGCGCGGGTGCTCATCACCGGCGTCAGGTTGAGGCCGTCGGGGAGCGGCGAGACGAGCGACAGCACCGATCGGTTGAACACGCGCATGCCGCTCGCCGCGTCGGTGATCGGCGTCCGGCCGATCACCCGCAGCAGCGAGGCGAAGAAGCCGTTGCCGATGCGCCGGACCAGCGGCATCTCCGTCTCGGCGCCGGCCATGCGCGACCCGACGACCATGTCGGCCCGGCCGTCGCGGAGCCGCGCGCAGAGCCGCGGCAGCCACTCGGGCGGATAGGTGGCGTCGGCGTCGAGGAACGCGATCAGCTCGTGCCGCGACGCCTCGAACGCCGTCTTGAGCGCGGCGCCGTAGCCCCGGTTCGTCCCGTGCCGCAGCAGCCGCACCTGCGGGAACCCGGCGATGACCTCCGCCGTGCGATCCGACGAGCCGTCGTCGACGGCGATCACCTCGAAGTCGGTCACGCCCTGGCGGCGCAGGTCGTCGCCGATGGCGAGGCAGCGCTCGAGGGTCTCGCCGACCGCGTCCTCCTCGTTGTAGACGGGGATGCAGATGGACAGGCCGACGCCGGTCGCCACCGCCTCGAAGGCAGTGCCGAGCGGCGCCACCGCGGCGCGCGTCATCGTGGACATGGCAGGGGCATCTCCGCCGTGGGAACACGGCTCCGGAAGCGGTCCGCGCGCGAGGCGGACCCGATCAGTACGTGCTGAGGTGCAGCGCCGGCGCGGAGACCGGCCAGGCGTCGTGCTCGGACACTTCGACGGCGACCGATCGCTGCAGCAGCGAGAGGTGCACGATCAGGCGGGTGTGCTGGCGCACCGAGACGAGCGTGCCCTCGGCGCCGGCGAGGGGACCGGCGAGCAGGCGCACGCGCCGGCCGACGAACTCCTCCGGCCACGGATCGACCGGGCGATCCGATCGCACCAGCGTCTGGAGCGACGCCATCTCCGTGTCGTCCACCGGCTGCGGGCCGTGCCCGCCGCTGACCACGTTGATCACGCCGGGGATCATCAGGATCGGCTGCCGGCGATCGACGACGAACCGCGAGAAGACGTAGCCCGGGAAGAGCGGCAGATCCACGTCCTTCACGCGGTCCGACCAGCGGCGCCGCTGGCGCGTGATCGGCAGGAACTCCTCGAAGCCGCGGCGGCGCAGCAGCATCGCCACCTGTTTCTCCGCGCGCGGACGCACGCGGAGGGCAAACCAGTGCGGAACGGGATCAGGGGATGTCGGCATGAGCTGGGGAGCCAGAGGCCACTCGGCGTGCAGGCTACCGCCCCGTCACTCCCAGGGAAGTGTGAAGACAGCCGCGTCGGCCCGCCGAAAACTGCCCGGATTACGCGGTCTGGTGTTGCACAAAGCACGCCAGTACGGCCGGCGATCGGACGCGCGATCACAGATCTGAAAAGCGTTTTCGCGGACCCCGTGAATGGTGCTCCGTACGGCCGCCGCGCGGCCGGAATCCGGCCCGGAGCCGCGCGCCGCCCCGCGACCGAGTCTCAGCCGTGAGGTACAAAAGGCAGCCCGCGCAGAGAATGGGCGACTTCGCCGCCGGCCGGTCCGCCCGCCCGGGCGGCCGGGCCTGTGATGAAATGGCCGCCGCTCATGCGCCTGCTCGTGGTCTCCACCTGGTGCCCGGCGCCGCCCGACAACGGCAGCCGCCTGCGCGCGTTCCACCTGCTGCGCCACCTGGCGGAACGCCACGCGATGACGTTGCTGTCATTCGGACGCGCCGACGACGCGGCGGACCTGGACGCGCTCACCCGCCTGTGCGCGCGCGTCGAGATCGTTCCGCCGCGCGCGCCCGGCTCCGGCGCGGGCCTCACGCGCGAGGGCCTGTGGTCGCCGGTGCCGCGATCGCTGGTGCAGACGCGCAGCGACGCGCTCGCGCGCCTGATCGCCGAGGCCGTGCCGCGCCACGACGCCGCCATCGCGATGCAGATCCAGGCGGCCTGGCACCTCGCCGATCACGCCGCGGCGCTGCCATCGGTCTTCGACGAGGTCGAGGTCGGCAACGCGCACGACGAGTACGCACGCGCGCGCGGATCGCGGCGCCTGCGCCAGGGATTGACGTGGTGGAAGTTCCGGCGCTTCGTGCGCGCCGTCGTCGCACGCTTCGACCGCGCCACCGTCGTCTCGGACGTCGAGCGCGACCGCGTCGCGGCGATCGGCGTCGCCCCCGCGCGGATCGACGTCGTGCCGAACGGCGTTGACGCCGGCCCGCTGCGACTGCCCGACACCAGGCGGCCGCGCCTGATCTACCCAGGCCCGGTCACCTACGCGGCGAACCTGGACGCGGTGCGGTTCTTCGTCGAGTCGGTGCTGCCGGAGGTGCGCCGCCGGCATCCCGCGATCGAGTTCGTCGTCACGGGCGCGACGACGGGCCGGGACGTCTCGGACCTCGCCCGCGTCGCGGGCGTCACGTTCACGGGGCGGGTGCCGGACGTCGAGCCGCTGCTCAGGGAGAGCCTGGCGTGCGTCGTGCCGCTGCGCTTCGGCGGCGGCACGCGGCTGAAGGTGCTGCACGCGATGGCGTGCGGCGTCCCCGTCGTCTCGACCGACAAGGGCGTGGAGGGGCTCGACGTGACGCCGGAGCGCGACGTGCTCACGGGCGAGACGCCAGCCGCGCTCGCGGCGCAGATCGGCCGGCTCGTCGAGGACCCGGCGCTCGGCCGAAGGCTCGCCGTCGAGGCCCACGCGCTGGTCGCGCGGCGCTACGACTGGGGCGCCATCGCGGCGCGGCTGGAAGGCACCGTGGAGGCCGCCCGCCAGGCCCGACGTTGACAGATAGTCTCTTTAAGAATACATTCGAGCGGAGATCATGGCCCCGCCCGAATCGTTCCTGCCGCTGACGCCGGTCGTGTTCGACATCCTCGTGTCCCTGGCCACGCAGGACCGCCACGGCTACTCGATCCTCGTCGACGTCCGCGAACGCACCGGCCACGCGCTGCGCGCCGGGTCGCTCTACCGCGCCCTGAACCGGCTCCTGGACGACGGGCTGGTCGAGGAACTCGACGAGCGGCCGGATCCGGCGCTCGATGACGAGCGCCGCCGGTACTACCGGCTCACGCCCCTCGGCCGCGGCGTCGCCGTGGCGGAAGCCGCGCGACTCGAGGTCCAGGTGAAGAACGCGCGTACGGCGCGGCTGCTGACCGCACAGGGCACGCCGCCTGGCGGCGCGGCCGGCGCCGGCGCGGCGCGACGCGCCGGCTGGCGACGCCGCGGGAGCAATCGGTGACGCGCCCGTCCACCTCGCGGCTCGTCCGCAGGCTCATCGCGCTCGCGCTGCGCACCTGGCCGATCGCCCTGCGCCACACGCGCGGCCGCGATCTCGGGCGGACGCTCCGCACCGACACCGAATCGCGCCGGGGCGTCGCCGCCGGCCTGGTCCTGCTCGCCGGCCTGATCGACATCGTCCGCGCGGGCCTGCACGCGCGCGCCGCCTCCGGACGACGCGCCCGGCGGATGGGGGGTCCCGGCGCGGGCGCAACCGGCGCGCCCGGCGTGCGCCATCGCGCGCGCGCGCTCACGCGCGGGCTGCGCGCCGACCTGACCATGGCCATCGCCGCGGTGCGCGCGCGGCCGGGGCCGGCGTTAATGGTCGTCCTGACGCTCGCCTGCGGCCTCGGCGCCTCGACGACGATGTTCAGCGCGGTGGACGCGGTCCTCCTGCGTCCGCTGCCGTACGCCGACGACGCGCGGCTGGTCGAGATCACGGAGGTGGAGCAGGCCCGCGGCTCCACGGGTGCCTCGCTGCCCGCGCTCGAGGACTGGCGTGAACTCCCCGGCCTCGCCGCCATCGGCGCCTACGCGGCCGAGGCCGGCATCCTCCACGCCGGCGGCGACGCGGAGCGCGTCGACGGCGTCGGCGTGTCTCCCGGCTTCTTCGCGACGCTGGGCCTGCCCGCGCTCGTGGGGCGGACGTTCGATCCGGACGCGCCCCGGTTCGATCCCGATCCGAAGATGATCCTCAGCCACGCGCTCTGGCAGTCGCGCTTCGGCGGCGACGCCTCGGTCATCGGCCGGCAGGTCGCGCTCGACCAGCGGCACTACACGGTCGTCGGCGTGATGCCGCCGGAGTTCGCGTATCCGGCGCACGCGCAGTTCTGGACGACCCTGACCGGGGCGATGGAGATGATCGCCCAGTGGCGATCGGTCCGGTACCTGGAGGTCGTCGGCCGGCTGGCGCCCGGCACTTCCGTCGGTGAACTGCGCGCGAGCCTCGACGCCTGGCGCGATCGGCAGGCGGCGCTCGACGCCAGGGCGTACGCCGGGCACCGGCCACGCGTCCGCCCGCTTCGCGACGCCATCGTCGGCCCCGCCGGGCCGGCGCTGCTCGTGGTCTTCGGCGGCGTGGGGCTGCTCCTCGTCACCGCGTGCTGCAACGTGGCCGGCGTCCGGCTGGCCGGGGGTCTGGCGCGGCAACAGGACCTGGCGGTGCGCGCGGCGCTCGGCGCCACCCGCGCGCGGATCGTGCGGCAGCTGTCCGTCGAGGGCCTGCTGCTCGGGCTCGCCGGCACGGGCGCCGCCATGGCGCTCGCGCGGGCCACGCGCGGCGCGGTCGTCGCGCTCGCGGCCGACCGCGTGCCGCGGCTGGAGTTCATGCGGACCGACTGGCGCGTCTTCGCCTTCGCCGCCGCCGCCGGCATCGCGACCGCGCTCGTCTTCTCGATCGGGCCGGCGCTCTCGCTCACGCGCGCGCCGGTGTCCGGGCACCTGCGGGCGTCGGGCAGCCGCACGGTCGCCGGACGCGGCCGCGGGTGGCGCGCCTTCGCGCTGCTGGTCTCTGCGGAGTTCGCGCTCGCGGTCGTGCTGGTGGCCGGCGCGGGCCTGCTGCTCAACAGCTACCTGCGCCTCTCGCGCGTGGACGTCGGGTTCCGGCCCGGCGGCCTGGCCGCGGCGCGCATCACCGTCCCGCTCGCGAAGCCGTGGACCGAGGACCCGACGAAACGGCGCTTCCATGGCGAGTTCGAGCAGGCCGTCCGCGCGTTGCCCGGCATCCGCGACGCGGCGCTCGTCGGCCGCGCGCCGCTCGAGGCCGTGCGCGGCGGAACCGAGATCAGCCGGCCGGGCCGTGACGTCACCGCGGTGCCCAACGGCCTGCTGCAGGTCTCCAGCCCCGGCTACTTCCGGACGGTCGGCGCGCGGCTCGTCGAGGGACGCGACTTCACCGACGCGGACGTGGACACGACCGAACGGGTCGCGATCGTCAACGACGTGCTCGCGAGGGCGCTCTGGGGCGACGCGTCGCCCGTCGGCCAGCGGCTGGAGTTCGGCTACTTCAGCGGTCCGACGCCGGCGACGGTCATCGGCGTCGTCCATCGCATCCAGTACGACGACCTCTCGGCCGAGCTCAGGCCGGAGCTGTACCTCACCTACCGCCAGGCGATCGTCGTGCCGATGCAGCTGGTCTTTCGCGCCGACGGCGACCCGGTGGCGAGCGTGCCCGCGATCCGCGCGGCCCTCGCGCGCGTGGAACCGGGTGGCGTGGTGACGCTCGACCAGGTCACCAGGCTCGATGCGCGCATCGGCACGCTGCTGGCGCCGCCGCGGTTCTACCTGATGCTCGTCGCGTCGTTCGCGCTCATGGCCCTGCTGCTGGCGGCGCTCGGCATCTACGGCACCCTGTCGTTCTGGCTGGGCGAGCGGCGGCGGGAGCTCGGGATCCGTCTGGCGCTCGGCGCGTCTCCCGGCGCGCTGGCCCGTCGCATCGTCGGACGGGGTCTCATCCTCGCGGGCGCCGGCCTGGCCGCGGGCCTCGTCCTCACGCTGGCGGGAGGCCGGCTGGTCGCGCACCTGCTCTATGGCGTCACGCCGGCGGACGCGCCGACGCTCGCCGGGGCCTCCCTGGCGCTCGTACTCGTCGCGTTGGGCGCGTGTGCCCTGCCGGCCCGCCGGGCCATGGGGGTCGATGCGGTCGAAGTGATGCGGTGAGCCGGAGCCGAACCAGGCCCGGCCCGCCTTCGTCGAATCCGGGCATGCTGTCATCCCTGCGGCAGGACCTCCGGCACACGTGGCGCAGCCTGCGCCAGCAGCCCGTCTTCGCGGCCGTGGCCATCGGATCGCTGGCCCTCGGCATCGGCCTGAACACGGCCGTCTTCTCCGTCGTCAACGGCCTGCTGCTGCGGCCGCTGCCGGTGGAGCGGCCCGCGGACCTGGCCGCGGTGTTCACCCGTGGCGGGGGCGAACCGTACGGCACCACGTCGTACCCGGACTTCCGGGACCTGGCCGCGCGCGCGACCGCGTTCGACGCGCTAGTCGGCCGGTCGATGATGTTCGCGTCGATCAGCGTGGACGGCGAGAACCGCCTCACGATGGGCGAGGTCGTCACGGCGAACTACTTCGACGTGCTCGGCATCCGCCCCGCGATCGGCCGCGGCTTCTCGCCGGAAGAGGACGCGGGTGAGCTGACGCATCCGGTCGCCGTCATCAGCGACCGGATGTGGCGCGAGTCGTTCGGCGGCCGGCCGGACGTGCTGGGCCGCACGTTCCGCCTGAAGACGCGTCCCTACACCGTCGTGGGCGTCGCGCCCCGCGACTTCGCCGGCCTCGTGCCGGGCCTCGAGATGGACCTGTGGATTCCGATCTCGATGACCGGCGACATCGAGCCGGTCGGCCTGAACAACGTCATGCCGTCCGACGGGAACACGCGGCTCGAGCGGCGCGGCACGCGCTGGATGTTCGTCATCGGCCGGCTGAAGCCCAGCGTGTCGGTCGAGGCGGCCGCCGCCAACGTGGACGCGGTGATGACGCAGCTGGCCGCCGAGCATCCGCGCAGCAACGCGGATCACGGCGGCGCGGTGCTGCCGGCGAGCGCCATCCGCGTGCACCCGGAGATCGACGGGGTGCTGCGGCCGACCGGCGCGGTGCTGCTGGGCGCGGTGGGCCTCGTGCTGCTCGTGGCCTGCGCGAACCTCGCGAGCATGCTGCTCGCGCGCGGCGTGTCGCGCACGCGCGAGATGGCGCTCCGGTCCGCGCTCGGCGCGAGCCGGACGCGGCTGGTGCGCCAGCTCACGGTGGAGAGCCTGGTGCTCGCGCTGACCGGCGGCGCCGTCGGCCTCGCGCTGGCGGGCTGGACCGTGCGCGCGCTGGCGGCGTTCCGGCTGCCGGTGGAGCTGCCCGTCACGTTCGCGCTGGCGATCGACGGCCGCGTGGTCGCGTTCGGCCTGGCGCTGTCGATCCTCACCGGCCTCGGCGTCGGCCTGGTGCCGGCGTGGCGCGCCTCCCGGCCGGACCTCGTGCCGGCGCTCAAGGCCGAGGCCACCGGCGTCTCGCGCCGGCGGCGGGTGTCGCTCAGCCAGGCGCTGGTCGTCATCCAGGTGGCCGTCTCGCTGCTGCTCGTCGTCGGCGGCCTGCTGCTCGGGCGCAGCCTGCTGGCGGCGGGACGCGTCGATCCCGGCTGGGACCCGCGCGGCCTGGCGGTCGCGTCGATCAGCCTCGACTTCCACGGCTACACGGAGGCGCAGGGCCGCGTGTTCTACGACCGCGCCCTCGAGGGCCTGCGCCAGCTGCCGGGCGTGACGTCGGTGGCGATCTCCGGGCGGCTCCCCCTCTCTCCCAACGTCCAGACGACGGCGCTCGTCGTGGACGGGCGGCCGGACCTGACGCCCGACGGCGGCGTCTCGATCGACAACGCGTCCGTCTCGGAGGGCTATTTCGAGACGATGGGCCTGCCGATCGTGGACGGCCGCGCGTTCGACAGCCGCGACCGGACGACGGAGGTCGCGCCGGTCGTGGTGAGCCAGGCGCTGGTCGATCGATTCTGGCCGGGGGAGCGGGCGATCGGCCGTCGCCTGCGGTCGCGCACGCAGCAGGGCACGCCGTTCGAGGTCATCGGCGTGGTCGCCGATCACAAGTTCCGCACGATGGGCGAGGCCCCGCGCCCGATCGCCTACATGGATCGCGACCGCGGCTACTCGCCCTATGCGTCGTTCATCATCCGGATGCGCGGTGACGCGAACCAGGCCGGCGTGGCGCTCACGCGGGAACTGCGCGCGCTCGAGCCGGACCTGGTGTTCCTCGAGTCGGGGCCGGCGGCGCGGCTCGTCGATCTGTCGCTCTTCCCGGTGCGCGCGGGCGCCGCTCTGATTGGCGGCCTCGGCGCGCTGGCGCTGCTGCTGGCCGGGCTCGGCCTCTACGGCGTGATCGCGTTCAGCGTCAGCCGCCGCACGCGGGAGATCGGCATCCGCATGGCCCTCGGCGCGGATCGCCGTCGTGTGCTCGGCCAGGTGCTGGGCGAGGGGCTGTGGCTCTTCGGGCTGGGCGCGGTCGTGGGGCTCGGCCTGGCGGCGGTGACGACGAGCGTGCTGGGGTCGGTGCTTCTGGGCGTCACGCCGCTGGATCCGGCGAGCTACGGCGCGGCGGTCGTCGTCCTGCTGGCCGCGTCACTGGCGGCCTGCGCCGTTCCCGCCCGCCGCGCCGCGAGCGTGGACCCGCTCGTGGCGCTGAGACAGACGTAGGGGTCATGACAGATTCGTCAGTCGGCGCGACCCGAGGCTGCGATCCAAGACCTGACCCCACACATACTACAATGTAGAACATGCCGGCCTACCTGGGTGAGTTCGAACAGCTCGTCCTCCTCGCCATCCTGCGACTCGGCGAGGACGCGACGGGCGCCGCCATCCGCGACTTGATCGAGGACGCCAGCGGACGGACCGTCTGGATCGGCGCCGTCCACACGACGCTCGACCGTCTCGCGGCCAAGGACCTCGTCGCGAGCGGCCGTACCGAGGCCGCGCCAGGGCGCCGGCCACGCAAGGTGTTCACGCTGCGTCCGGCCGGGCGCGACGCGCTCGGCCAGGCCTGGTCCACCTGGAGCCGCATGACGCGCGGCCTGAAGCCGCGGCTGGAGTCGTTCCGGTGACGCCGGCCCTGCCACCCGGCTGGGCGCGCGGCCTCGTGCGGCGCCTGCTCGCGCCGGCCGATCGCGAGGCCCTGCTCGACGACCTCGACGAGGGCTACGGCCGCCGGCGCGCGCGGGGCCGGCGCGCGCTCGGCTGGTACCTCGCGCAGGGCGTCCACGCCGCCGCCACGCGCCGCCATCCCGTCGTCCTTCCCCCGGCCCAGGCCACCACGAGAGGAGCCATGCGCACATCCCTCACCGCCGACATCGTCGCCAGTTTCCGTGGATTCCGGCGGCAGCCGGGCGCCGTGGCGATCATTGTCCTGTCGCTCGCGCTCGGCATCGGCGCCGCCAGCGCCATGTTCACCGTCACCCGCGCGGTGCTGCTCACGCCGCTGCCCTACGGCCAGCCGGACGGCCTCGTCACGGTGTGGACGCGCTGGACGTCGTTCACCAAGACGTGGATCTCCAGCCAGGAGCTGCTCGACTTCCGCGACCGCTCGCGCACGCTCGAGGACGTGGCCGCGTGGGACACGACGCGCGTCACGCTGACCGGCCTCGACGAGGCCGTGCGCGTCGGCGCAGCCCTCGTGACACCCAACACCTTCGGTGTCCTGGGCGTGCGGCCGGTGGCCGGACGCGACTTCACGGCGGCCGATGCCCCGAGCGCGTCCGACACGTCCCGGTCGACGACGGTCGTCATCGGCTACGGGCTGTGGCAGCGCGCGTTCGGGGGCGACCCCGCGGTCGTCGGCCGCACGATCGACGTGGATGGCGCGTCCGCGCGCGTCATCGGCGTGATGCCGAAGGGCTTCCGGCTGCCGACCGACTTCGGCGTCGATGCCGCCGAGCCGACCGAACTCTGGCAGCCGGTGTCGATCACGCCCGCCAACGCCCAGCGCGGGAGCCACTACCTCTACGCCGCCGCGCGGCTGCGGCCTGGCTCGACCGCCGCGCAGGCCGACGAGGACGTCGCGCGCGTGATGCGTGATCTGACGGCCGAGGGACAGTACCCGCCCGAGCGGCAGTACTCGGCGCTCGCGGTGTCGGTCCCCGACGAGGTGCTGGGCGGCGTGCGGCCGGCGCTCGTCGTGCTCATGGGCGCCGTCGGGTTCCTGCTGCTGATCGCGTGCGCCAACGCGGGCGCGCTGCTGCTGGCGCGCGCGGAGGCGCGACATCGCGAGTTCGCCACGCGGTCGGCGCTCGGCGCGAGCCGGTTCCGGCTGGTCCGGCAGCAGCTCGTCGAGGGCGCGCTCGTCGCGGTCGCGGCGGGCGGCTTGGGCGTGGGCCTCGCGTTCGCGGCACGGCGCGCGCTGGACGCCTTCGGGCCGACCGCGATCCCGCGGGCCGGCGACGTCGCGGTGGACGGCCTCGTGCTCGCGTTCCTCGTCGGCGCGAGCACGGTCGCGGCGCTGCTCTGCGCGCTGCCCCCGGCGATCCGCGCGCTGCGGCTCGACCTCGTCCACGGCCTCAAGGACGGTGGCACGCGGGCGTCGGCCGGCCGCGCGCGCCTGCGGCTGCGCCACGCGCTCGTCGTGGCGCAGGTCGCGCTGGCGGTGGTGCTGCTCTCGGGCGCGGGGCTGATGCTGCGGAGCCTCTGGTCGCTGCAGCGGATCGACCTCGGCTTCCGGCCCGAGGGCGCGCTGACCGCCCGCATCGCCGTGCCGTCACGGCCGTACGACACGGCAGCGCGGCAGGAGGACTTCTTCCGCCGCGTCCTCACCGGCGTGCGCGCGCTCCCCGGCGTGGAGGCGGCGGGGCTCGTGCGGTCGCTCCCGCTCGGTGCGCAGATCGGCGACTGGGGCGTGCGCGTCGAGGGCTACACGCCGCCCCAGGGCGAGAACGCGAAGGGTGACTGGCAGGTGATCACCGACGGCGCCCTGGCGGCGCTCGGTGCCCGGGTCGTGCACGGCCGCGACTTCACGGCGGCCGATACCGCCGAATCGATGCCGGTCGCGCTCGTCAACGAGACGATGGCGTCGGCGTACTGGCCGGGCGGCGACGCGATCGGCGGCCGGTTCGTTCAGGGCGGCAGTCCGGATCCGGTGACCGTGGTCGGCATCGTCGCCGACATCCGGCACAACGGCGTCGAGGCCCCGATCAAGACCAAGTTCTACCGACCGTACGCGCAGTTCGCGGAGGCCTTCGAGCCGCTCGGGGGCGGCACGCTGGTGGCGCGGACGACCGGAGATCCCCTGGCGCTCGCCGCGCCGATCCGCGGCGTCGTCCGCGCGCTGGATCCCGGCGTCCCGCTGGCCGCGGTGCGCCCGCTCGACGCGGTGGTCGCGACCGCGCTGACGGCCCCGAGGCTGACCAGCACGGTGCTCGGCGCGTTCGCGGTCGTGGCACTGCTGCTCGGCGCGATCGGCATCTACGGCCTGCTGGCGTTCGTCGTCGAGGAGCGGTCGCACGAGCTGGGCATCCGCATGGCGGTCGGGGCGCGCGGCGGCCAGATCATCTCGCTGGTCGTGCGGCACGGGGTGACGCTGGCGGCCGCGGGCGCGGTGGCGGGCAGCGCGGTGGCCGCGGTCGCCACGCGGGCGATCGCGTCGCAGCTGCATGGCGTGAGCCCGCTGGACCCGGCGAGCTTCGTCGCGGCGCCGGCGATCCTGATCGCGACGGCGGTCGTCGCCAGCCTCATCCCGGCCTGGCGCGGCGCCCGCGTGGATCCCGTGGTCACGCTTCGGCGGTAGGGGTCACTTAACCGACTTTCACCGTCATCATCGTCGCGTCGTCGTAGAGCTCGCGGGTGCCACGGAAGGTCTTGAGCTCCTGCTCGACCCGCTCGAGGACCTCTCCGCCCGAGGCGGGCTGCTCGACCAGCAGGTCCTCGAGCCGCTCCGCGCCGAACATCTCGCCGGCCTCGTTCTCGGTCTCGACGCAGCCGTCCGTGTAGAAGAAGAGCACGTCCCCGGCCTGGAGCGCGATCTGTTGCTCGCGGTAGCCGCGGCCGGCGATCATGCCGACGGGCAGGCCCGTCGAGGTCATCGGCTCGAGGCCGCCGCCGCGGCGCAGCACGAACTGCGGGTTGTGCCCGGCATTGACGTAGCTGAGCACTCGCGACACCGGATCGAGGATGCCGACGAACAGCGTCGCGTAGACCGGCCCGGGGGATCCGGCTTCCACGTCTCGATCGATCGCGTCGGCAATCGCCGAGAGCCCCTGCCCCAGCTCGAGCCGCGTCCTCAGCGACGCCTGCAGGTTGGCCATGAGCAGCGCCGCGCCGACGCCCTTGCCCGAGACGTCGCCGACCAGGAGCGCCAGGCGGCCGTCGGCGATCTCGAAGTAGTTGAAGAAGTCGCCGCCGACCTCGCGCGCCGGCACCGACACGCCCTTCATCTCGGTCAGCCCGACCGCGAGCGGCGCGTGCGGCAGCATCTCGCTCTGGATCCGGCGGCCGAGCTCCAGCTCGCGCTTGATCCGTTCCTGCTCGACGGCCAGGCGCTGGTGCTTCTCGACGTCCGACGCCATCTGGTTGAACGCGAGGGCGAGCCGGCCGATCTCGTCCTGCGACCGGACCGGTACGCGCGCGCCGTAGTCGCCCCGGGCCAGGCGGTTGACGCCGTCGCCGAGCGACGAGAGGTTGCGCGTGAGCCGCGTCGAGAGCGGCACGATGCCGATCAACGCCAGGCCGATGAAGCCGAGGCCGAGCGCCGCATTGCGTGCCGTCGTCTTCCGCAGGTCGTTCAGCGAGTCGCCGACGGGCCGCGCGATGCCCATCCGGAGCCCTGCGCCCACGAGGTCCTTGGTCGTGACGACGATCCAGTCGCCGACGCGCATGGTGGGCGGCCCGTCGGGTCGAGCGGCATCGCCGAGTCCGGCGATCGTCTCCCGATCCCGCTCGGTCGGCGCGTAGATCGTCCCGTCGGGCGCCACCGCGAACGGCACCTCGCCGCGATCGCGCCGGGTGGTCGAGAACACCGTGGCGAGCAGGTTCGGCAGGTTGATCTCGGCGTTGAGCTGCTGCACGACCTGGCCGTCGCGCTCGACCGTCACGCCGAGCATGCGCCCGCTCAGCGCGGCGCGGCGCACCGCCGGCGCCGTCGCGGGGACCGCCGACGCCGCCGGGGTGGTCGGCACGACCGGGACCGGCGGCGTGGACGGCAGCGGCCGCGCGGGCGAGGCCGGCGGCGTCACGGGCCCCGCGCCGCTGCGCGTCGCCTCGGCGATCGCCTTGGCCGTGGTCGCCTGGCGGGCCTGGTCGGCGCGCTTCTGCAGTTCCGCCGCGCCGAGGCGAATGCCCTCGGCGATCCCGAGCATGCGCGCGTTCAGCTCCGCGCCGACGCGCGCGCGCTCCTCCGGCGTCAGCGACTCGTTCGGGCCGTTCGGCAGCAGTTCCTGCAGCAGCCGGCGACGCACCGGCGCGAGGTCGATGAGCATGCGCTCCAGCCCCGCCGGCGTCTCCGCCGCGCCCTGCCCGGCGCCTGGCGCGCCCGGCACCGCGCCCGACCCGGCGCCCTGCCCTCCCGACGCGCCCTGCCCGGTGCCACCGGGCGGCGCGGGCGGCGCCGGCGGCGGCGCCACGCCGGCCGGCACCGGCGTGCGGCCGGGAGCCTGGCCGCCGCCGCGCCGGCCGAACCGCGGCGCGCCTGATCGATCCGGCGACGGCGACGTCACGCCACCGCGTCCCGTCGTCGCACCACTCGCCGCGGACGCGCTGCCCGTCGTCGTGGCGGCCGCGCCACCGGCCTCGGACACGCCGGCGCCCGACCCCGCGGCGCCACCCGTCGCGTCCGTGCGGGGCGGGGCCGCCGCGTCTCCGCCGGAGCCGGTGCCGGAGCCCGTGCCGGTGCCGGTGCCGCTGCCCCGGCCGCCCGATTCCGATCCCGGCGCGAGCGGCGGCGCGCCGCCGTCGCGCGCCTGTCCGCCGTCCGGACGCGGCCGGCCGCGTCCGCCCCGGCGCAGGCCGCGCAGGTCCACGTTGTTCAGGAGCATCGCGGCGTCGCCGAGCGCGCTCGCGATCACCGTGTCCACCGACGGCGCGGCGGGACCGGCCGGCGTGGCGGCCGACGCGGGCGTCGCAGCCGAATCCTCGGCGGCCTGGAGCGCGGACAGATCCATCAGGTGCTCGACGCGCTCGCTGAGCTGCGCCGTGACGAGCTGCATCCGCTGCCCGAGGTCGCCCGCGAGCTGGTCCGTCTCGTGCTCGGCCGCGAGCTGCAGGGCCTTCACGTTGCTGAGGTAGGTGTAGGTCGTCACCGCGCCGAGCGGGATGACCGACAGCAGGAAGAACGCGATGACCAGTCGGACGCGCAGGCTCACGACCCACCTCCGGACGACGGCGCGAAGGTCACCACGACCGGGGCGTGGTCGCTCGTCCCGAATTCCCGGCGTGACGTGGACGTCCGCGCGGTGGACGCCACCGGCTCGGTCGCGAGCACGTAGTCGATCCGCCAGCCGATGTTGCGCTGCCGCAGGTTGCGCCAGTGCGGCCAGAACGTGAACAGCGCGTCGTTGTCGGGATCGAGCGCGCGTCCGACGTCCCGGAATGCGCCGTCCACGAGCCGCGCGAGCAGCGCGCGCTCGTCGGGCCGCGTGCCGATCTGGTTCGGCTTCCGTTCCTTCGGATGGACGTCCCGCTCCTCCCGAGCCACGTTCAGGTCTCCACAGATGAGTAGCGCCCCGTCCGACTGCCGTGTTTCATCGGCCCAGGCGCCCAGCGCGTCGAAGAACCGGATCTTCGCCTCGTAGTCCTTGCCGCCGTTCGGCACGTACACCGACGCGACCCGGAACGCGCCGAGATCGACCACGACGATCCGCGACTCCATGTCGAAGGCCGGGTGACTGAACGCGGGCGGACTGGTGACGAACCCGTGACGGACGAGCAGGGCGACGCCGGAGTAGCCGCCGCTGCCGTGCCAGTAGCTCCAGTACCCCTCGGCCTCGACCAGCAGCGCCGGCACCTTCTCGGGCGACGCCTTGATTTCCTGGAGGCAGACGACGTCGGGTCGTTCCTCCTCGAGCAGCGCGACGACCTCCGTCTGCCTGGCCCGGATGCCGTTCACGTTCCAGGTGATGATCTTCATGACTCGTCGAGGAGCGCGCGTATTCCCCGCGCCAGGCGCGTGGCCCCCTCCACCGCGCGGTCGGGCGGCAGGGCGCCGAAGGACAGGCGCCACGCGGGACCGGGCGTGCCGAACGCCGACCCCGGAATCACCGCCACGCGGTGCTGACGGATCAGACGCTCGGCCAGTGCCAGCGGCTCGATCGTCCGGCCGCGGTCACGCCCGTCGCGGAGCCGGACGAAGAAGAAGAAGGCCCCGCCCGGGACCGGCGCCTCGAGGACGTCGGCCACGGGGGCCAGGGCGGCAGCCACCTCGCGCCGGGTAGCCTCGAGCGCGGGCAGGTGCGCCCGCGGCCACGCCGCGCCGCGCGCGATCGCGGCCAGCGCGGCCTGCTGCGACACGGCCGGCGCGCAGATGAGCATCGTGTCCTGCACCTTGTTCACCGCCTCCCACAGCGTCTCGGGAATCACCTGGTAGCCGACCCGCCAGCTCGCCATCCCGAACGACTTCGACAGGGAGTAGAGGGAGATCGTATGCCGGGCCGCGCCGGGGATCGCGCCCGGCGAGAACCGCGTGGCGCCGGCGTACACGAAGTACTCGTACGCCTCGTCGTGCACGTGCCACACGCCGTGGCGCTCGCAGAGCGCGTTGACCGCGCGCAGGTCGGCTTCCGGGTAGACGGCGCCGGTCGGGTTGTTGGGCGACACGGTCACGATCGCCCGCGTGCGCGGCGTGATCGCCGCGGCAATCGCGTCGAGATCGAGCTGGGTGTCCGGGCGCACCGGCACGGCGACCGTGCGCGCGCCCGCCAGCGCGACCGCCATCTCGTGGTTGAAGTAGTACGGCGACGGCAGGATGACCTCGTCGCCCGGATCGGTCACCGCCAGCATCGCGTTCATGAACGCGAGGTTGCCGCCCGCCGTCACCACCACCCGGCTGTCCGGCCGCACCGTGATGCCGTTGTCCGCGCGGAGCTTCCGCTCGATCGCGTCCACCAGCTCGGGCAGGCCCTCCACCGGGCCGTACAGGTGATCGTCGGGCGCGCCGCCGAACCGCCGCGCCGCCTCGAGGGCCTCGGGCGGCGGGCCGAACGACACCACGCCCTGCCCGAGCGTGATGGTGCCGGGCGTCTCCGCGATCCAGCGGCCGATGATCGGGATGACCGGCGCCTGGACGCCGGCGACCCGCCCGGATTCGCGGATCACCGGGCGCGCGGCTCCGCGACCAGCGCGAGCCGCGGCGCGTCCGGCGATCGACCGGCAGGAGCGCCACCGGCGATGCCGCTCGCCGACTGGACCGCGATCCGGGAGATGCGATCGATGCCGGCGGCCGAGAAATCCGCGAACGGCTCCCACCCGGCCGTCGACCCGGGCCGCCACTGGACGATCATGGCACCGCGCGACATGAGCAGCCGGCCATCCGGCGTCCAGGCCACGTCCTCCCCGCGGTTGTCGTCGGCGGTGTCCACGAGCGCGCGCACCGCGCCGGTCGCCGGGTCGAACTCGCTGACCGTCCAGTGCGCACCCGCCGGCTTGCTGATGAAGCTCACCGTGCCCCCGCCCGGCCGCCGGTGCAGCGACCGGCCGATGCCCGTCGCGATCACCCGCGCCGTGCCCGTCGCCGTGTCCGCGTACTGCAGCGTCGCCGGCTCTCGGCCGCTGCCGAGCACGAACAGCGCGAGGTGCGTCGCGTCCACCCAGACGTGGTAGCCGACCGGCTTGACGTCGGCGAGCACGAGCCGCGGGTTGCTGCCGTCCAGGTCGAAGCGCCAGAGCCGTTGCGTGCCGTCGGCCTCGACGCGGATGACCGAGAACGTCCGCAGGTCGGGCGTCACGATCGGCGAGTACTCGCTTTCGGGCGTGTGGGTCACCGCCGTGGCGGCGCCCGACGCGAAGTCGAAGCGGTAGATGTCCGTCTGGCCGTCGCGGTTCGACGTGTAGAGCACACCGGATCCGTCCGGCAGGAAGCTCGGCTGGTTGTCGTAGCCCGGGCTGCGGCTCGCATTGACGAGCGCGTCGGCCGCGACGGTCGTTCCCGCGGCCGGCAGCGGCGTGACGTAGACCTCGGTATCGGCCTGCGGCGCCTGCGTCGCGAGGGCCGCGCCGTGCGACGTCGCCGGCCCGGCGGCCGCGTACAGCGCGACGGCCGGCCCCACGGCCGCGGCCACGATCAACGCCAGGTGGTGCGCACGCGTCATCGGCGATCTCCCTCCCCGGCGACGACAGCCGGACCCGTCAGAGCATACAGCGCGATGGCGGCGGTCATCGCGACGTTGAGCGAGTCGACGACGGGCGCGGTGGGGATCCGGACGCGGCGGTCGGCGCGCGCGATCGCGCCGGGCGAGAGGCCCTCGCCCTCCGATCCCAGCACCAGCGCGGTCGGCCGCGACGCCAGCGCGGCCGCGGCGGCGGCGAGCGGTTCGGCGGCCGGATCCGGCGTGAGGGCGACGATCGAGAAGCCGGCGTCGCGGAGGACGTCGAGCGCGTCGGGCCACGGCGTCGCCTCGGCGAACGGCAGCGAGAGGATCGTGCCCATCGAGGTACGGACCGTCTTGCGATAGAGCGGATCGGCGCAGCCGGGTCCGAGCAGCAGCGCCCGCGCGCCGAACGCCAGCGCGCTCCGCGCGATGGCGCCGACGTTGTCGGGATCGCGCACGGCCTCGAGCACGACGACGCGCGACGCGCCGCCCGTCGGCGCCTCGGCATCCGGCGCGCCGGGATCGGCGGCAGCCAGGCCGGCCGGGTCGAGCGCCGCGATGTCCGTGGTCCTCGGACGATCGACGAGCGCGACGCATCCCTGGTGGAAGCGCACGCCGCCGGCCGCGTCGAGCATCTCGGGGGCGAGCACCTCGATCGACGGTCGGCGGCCGGGCGGGAGCGCGTCGACCAGCGCGGGAATGCCGGCGGCGTCGCGCGCGACCGGCGTGACGAGCACGCGGCGCACCCGCCAGCCGGGCAGGGCCAGCACGCGCCGCACGATGAAGCGTCCTTCGGCCACGAACAGGCCTTCGGCGCGCAGCCAGCGGTTGTCGGTGAACGGGACGTGGTCAGGCGCCACGGATCCAGGACACTAGCGCGTCACCGTCCTCCGGCTGCGGTGGCTGTCGAGCACGAACGGCCCGAGCCGCTTGCTGAGGTACACCTTGGACTCGAGCGGGTCGATCGCCGGCTCCAGCTTGATCACGTTGAACTCGAGGCTGTCGAGCGTGCCGCGCATGCCGTAGTAGCGGTTCTTGGTCTTGACCACGACCTCGTCGTAGCCCTGGGCCACGGCCCAGACTTCCTGTTCCTCGGTCAGGGCGCGGAAGTGCCCCTGCCCGCGCCAGTCGAGCCGCGTCGCGCCGAGCCAGTTGTAGAGGACGCGCCGGCCGTCGAAGGTGACGGTGCCGTCGAGCCGCGCGACCAGGTCGCGGAGCTTGGGATCCCGTTCGTCGGGGCGCAGCTCGTGCGAGACCTTGTAGGACACGGGCACCACCGTGGACGGGTCGTCCGCCAGTGGCGCCTCGGCCATCAGGATCTGCGACTCCCGGTCAGACAGGCGCTGGAGGATCTCGGTCGCCGTCTTGCGGACCGGGAAGTCGTTGAAGAACTCCTCGATGTAGGCAATCTCCAGCGCGCCCTGCTGGAGGGGGTACTCACGGATCACGTAGTTCAACGCGGCCTCTCGGGAGGAATCTTACAGGGTCTCGAGGGTCCCTGGGTCCTGGGGTGCGACAGGGTCCGGAGGGTCCGAAGGGTCCCCGTCCCGCGTCCCTGGATCAAAAAGGAAGGGGCGGTGCCAACCGGCACCGCCCCCACCGCGAACCCTGGAACCCCGGGACCCTCAGAACTTCACTGCGATCGTCACGTACGCGTTCCTGCCGGGTGCGAAGACGAAGCGGCGGTCGGGGCTGCCGTAGTACTCGTCGTTCAGCAGGTTCCGGACGGCGCCGCGCAGTTCGACGCGCGGGGTGACGAACCAGCTGGCGCCGAGGTCCAGGTTCGTGTGGCCGGGCGCGACGATCTCACCCGGGCCCGGGCGGTCGTCCTCGGCGTAGATCGCGAGCCGCGCGAACGCGGAGACGCGGTTCGACCAGGCCTTCCGGAGCACGACCGACCCGGTGTCGGGCGAGATGTCGTCGAGCGCCGTGCCGTCCTCGGGCACGACGCCGCGGCCGACCTGCAGCGCGCCTTCGAGCGCGTAGCCGCCGCCGAGCTCGGCCTGGACCTCGAACTCCACGCCCTGCACCCGCGCCCGGCCCCGGTTCCGGAAGAAGAAGAAGTCCGGTTCCGGCTCGTAGCGCTCGACCAGGTTCGTGATGCGGTAGTGATAGTAGTAGGCCCCGACGCGCAGCGTGCTCGTCGAGTACCGCGCCCCGAGGTCGATCTGCAGGCTCGTCTCGGGGTCGAGGTCCGGGTTGCCCGTGATGAAGCCGCGCCCGCTCGGCCCGCGGAAGAACCGGTCCGAGATCGTCGGGTCGCGGAACCCGCGCGAGACCTGCGCGGTGAGCGTCGTGTTGGAGAACGGCCCGGCGGAGACGGCGGCGAACCCGGCCGCGGCCGTGTGGGACACGGACCGGTCGCCGAAGTAGCCGCCCTCGTTCACGCTGCCGACGCGGTCGAGCCGCAGGCCGCCGGTCGCCGAGACGGCGCGCGCGACGGGCGCGGTGCCCTGCACGAAGAGACCGGTGTCGATCCGCCGCGCGGAATCCACCGAGAGGTTGTCGATCGTGGAGGTGACGGCCCCGGCGAGGTCGTACTGCACGAAGATGTCGTGCGCCTCGAGCCCGTACCGGCCGTTGAGGTCCACCCCGAACTCGACGTGGCCGGACCCGACGGCCTTCTCGCCGAGCACGCGCACCTGGAAGTCCTTCGCGGAGATGTCCGCGCGCTCGATGTCGCGCGGCCTCGACGCGGTCGGGAACCGGTCCTGGTCGGTGCGCTGTTCGATGGTGCCGAGGAACGTCGAGACGCGGACCAGGTCCAGCCCGCCGACCTCGCCGGCCTCGTACGACGCGCTGAAGCGGTGGGAGTTCTCGAACGGGTAGTAGAACCGCACCGTCCGGGCGTTGCTCCGCGGGCGCTCGATGTCGCGGCCGAGGTCGCTCTGCCACGACGCGGTGAACCGCCCCGGCCCCGCCACGCGCTCGCCGCGCAGCAGCACGCCGTAGTCCGACCAGCCCGAGTTGAACACCGTCTCGTCCGGGCCGTCGTAGTCGTCGACGTCGCGGCCGTGCACCGTCGCCAGGAACCCGCCCTGGCCAAAGCCGCGCGCGACCGTGACGTCGCCGCGACGGTCGGGAATCCCCGCGCCGAGCGTGAACGACCCGCCGACCGACAGCCCCTCGTACGGCGGCCGCTGCGTGCGGACCGAGATGACGCCGCCGAACGCGTCGGATCCGTAGGCCACCGACCCGGGACCGCGCGCGACGTCGATGCCCTCGATCACCGCGGTGTCCAGGAACGTCGCGCTGGGGCCGACACGCCGCTCGCTCGTCACCCGGCTGCCGTCGATCAGGATGAGCGTCCGGCCGCGCGCCAGTCCCCGCACCGCGGGCACCGCCGCCTGGCCCTCCGACACCTGGTTGACGCCCGGGATGTTCTCGACCGCCTGCATGAGGTTCGCCGGCGACCGCTGCGCGATGTCGCGCGCCGACACCATCGTCAGCGCCGCGCCCGGCGACGCGTCGATGCTCGGCGCCGCGCCCGCCGCCACGGTCACGTCCTCGGTCACCGTGGACTGGATCTCCACCGTGAGGACCGCCGATCGATCGAGACTGTTCACCTCGACCGGCCGTGCCACCCGCCCGCCGGGCAGGGTCACCAGGATCACGAACGGCGGCCGGACGTCACCCGTCCAGCGGAACCGCCCGTCCGCATCGGTCGTCGCCGACCCGGTCTGCCCCAGCACGGTGATCTCCGCGCCGGCGACCGGGTCGCCCGTCCGACCGTCCACGACGCGGCCCTCGAAGGCCTCGCCGTTCTTCGACGCCTCGCCCGCGAGCGCGTCGGGCGCCGCGACGGGCGCCAGGAACAGGGCGAGCGTCCAGCAGACGGATCGCACGCCCTTCTTCAGTGCCGATGTTCGTTGGCTCATCCAGAGGAATCTATCGACCGCGTCTTTGCTACTACCAGTGGTCGTTGACGTGGCCCCCCTAGCCTGGATCGGCGAGGCGCCCGGACTCGCGCGCCAGGCCGCGGCACGCCGCCGCGCGGCGCGCGGGCTCCGGCGCGCGGAGCCAGTCGTCGATCGGCCACGGCAGCCGCCACGTCCAGTTGTGGTCGCCGACGGTCGCGGGCGTGTTGATCCGATCCGTCCAGCCGAACACGTCGGCCATCGGAATGAACAGCTCTCGCGATCCGGCCGCGTACGCCTGCCGGAGCAGCGCGTCGCGGACCGCGTCGCCCCACGGCAGGTCGCCCTCCACGCCGAACGTCCGCGCCAGCACGGGCCATCGGCGGGCCGCCGCGCGCTCGTCCGCCGACTGCCGCTGCCACCAGACGGCGAGCGTCTCGGTGTCGTGCGTGCCGGTGAGCGCGGCCGACACGTCGGGGAAGCCGGCCGGGTCCAGGAACGGCTGGCCGGGCGCGTGCCAGTCGCGCTCCCACCGCAGCACCCGGCACCCGGGGACGCCGAGCCGCGCCATCGACGCGCGGACGAAGTCGGGCACGGTCCCCAGATCCTCGGCGATGATCGCCAGCGGCGACTCGAGGAGCAGGCGCAGCACGGCCTCGCCCTGCGCGGCCTGCGCGGCCTCGTCGGCGGGCGAGAAGAACGCCTCGCCGGACGCGTCGCGACCGAAGGTGCGGTACAGCCCGACGAGGTGATCGACGCGCAGCCCGTCGTAGAGCGCCGCCATCCGGCGGATCCGCTGGCGCATCGCCGCGAATCCGGTGCGGGCGATGACGTCCCAGCGGTAGTACGGCAGGCCCCAGTCCTGCCCCGTCGCGCTGAACGCGTCGGGCGGGACGCCGGTGGACACGTCCAGCGCGAACTCGGCCTGCCGGCTCCACACGTCCGCGCTGTGGAGGCCGGCGACGAACGGGAGGTCGCCAATCACGGTGACGCCGGCCTGGCGGGCGGCGGTCCGGGCGGCCTGCCACTGCGTCTCCGCGATCCACTGCAGGTACTGGTGCCGCAGGACCTCCCGCATCAGCTGCCGGCGCGCGTCGTCGAGCACGCGCGGGTCGCGGTCGCGCAGCGGCGCCGGCCAGTCGCGCCAGCTGCCGGGCGGCGTGGCGTCGGCGATCGCCTGGAACAGCGCGTAGTCGTCGAGCCAGTCGCGCTCGCGCGCGATGTAGGCGGCCAGCGCGGCGGCGCGCGGCGTGTGCTGCGCCCACTCGTCGGCAACGAAGCGATCGAAGCCGCGGTCGAGCGCCGCGCGCTTCGCCCGTCGCACGTCCGCGTACCGGACGCCGGCCGACGCCCGCGCCGTTTCCAGCCGCTCGCGCACGTCGGGCGCGAGCCCGTCCGCGCCGCCCGCCCGCGCCACGTCCTCGACGGCCTCGACCGCGATGAAGACCGGGTCGATCGCCAGCGTGGACACCGCCGAATACGGCGACGACTCGCCGGGCGCCATCGTCCCCACCGGCAGGAGCAGCAGCCGGTCGAAGCCGCCGGCCGCCATCCAGCGGGCGAGCGGCGCCAGGTCCGGACACTCGCCGATGCCCCAGTCGCGCCGGGATCGGATCGAGAACAGCGGCAGCTGGAGCCCCGCGTGCCGCGCCATCAGGCTCCGCCTTCGGCGAGCGCGCGCAGCAGCGCGGCGACGCCGGCGTCGAACGTCTCACGGGCGGGCAGCAGGCTGATCACCAGGTAGGCCTCGGTCGCGAAGTCATAGAAGTACCCGGGCTGGACGACGACGCCGTGACGCAGCGCGCGGAGGATCAGGGCCTCCTCGCTCGCGGTGGCGGGCACGCGCAGCACCGCGGACCAGCCCGCCTCGGGTTCGAGCAGCGCGACCTCGGGGCGCGGGACCAGCGCGGCGCGCAGCGCGGCGAGGTTGTCGCGCAGGCGATCGGCCACGGCCAGCCGCACGGCACGCCCCGCCTCGATCAGCGCCGCGGCGGCCAGCTGAACGGGCGTGGACACGGAGAGATACGTGTCGGCAATCACGTCGAGCCGTTCCAGCGCCGCCGCCACGACGGCGTCCGGTCCGCTCACCGCGATCCAGGCCAGCTTGAGCTGCGGCAGGCCCGCCGACTTCGACAGGCCGCCGAGCGTGAAGGTGAGCGCGCGCCGCTCGCCCAGGAGCGACACCGCGTCGGGCCGCGTCGCGAGCGGGTACTCGCCGAAGACCTCGTCGGCCACGAGCGCGATCCCGCGCCGCGCGGCCAGGTCCACCAGCCAGTCGCGGTCGTCGCGCCGGAGCCGCGATCCCGTCGGGTTGTTCGGCGAGACGACGAGGATCGCGCGCACGTCGGATCCGATGGCGGCCTCGACGCTCGCGCGATCGATCGACCAGGCGCCGTGGTACTCGAGCCGGTACGGCCTCGCGCGGACCGCCTCGAGGGCCGTGAGCAGGTCGAACAGCGGATAGCCCGGCTGCGGCACGAGCACCGTCGTCCCCGGGTCGCACAGGAGCTTGAACAGGAATCCATAGGCCTCGCTCGTGCTGGCCGTGAGGATCACCCGATCGGCGGTGACCCCGGCCGCGGGGTCCATGGCGGCGACGATGGCCTCGCGGGCCGGGCGCAGGCCACGCGGATCGGGCGCGTAGGTCGCGCCCCGCGGGTCGGCGAGGGACGAGACGACGCCGGGCGGGTACGGGAGGCCGATGGCCGTGGGATTGGTCTGCGTCAAATCGAGGAGCACCCGGCCGTCCGCCCGCGCCAGGGCCAGCGCGCGACTGAACGCGTTCGGTTCGAGGCGCGGCGGCAGGCGTGACGAGAACATGCCGCGATCAGCTTAGACTACGGGAAGACGTTTCATGAGGAGTGTCATGACAGGACGCACGTGCTTCGTCGTCGCGGTCGTCGCGGCGTGCCTCGCGCCGGTGGCCGCGCAGCAGCCGCCGCAGGCCCCGGCGCCCGCGGCCGACGCCGCTCTCAGCGTACCGTACACGACGTTCACGCTGCCCAACGGGCTCACGGTCGTGCTCCACGAGGACCACAGCGTGCCGGTCGTGTCGGTGAACGTCTGGTATCACGCGGGGTCCGCCAACGAGCGGCCGGGCCGCACGGGCTTCGCGCATCTGTTCGAGCACCTGATGTTCGAGGGATCGGGGCACGTGAAGGAAGGCGATTTCGACAACTTCCTCGAGGCCGCCGGCGGCGGCAACAACGCGTCCACGTCCGAGGATCGCACGAACTACTACATCAACGTGCCGTCGAACGCGCTGGACCTCGCGCTGTTCCTCGAGTCGGACCGGATGGGCTACCTGCTCGACGTCGTCAACGAGGCGCTCGTGAACGGCCAGCGCGACGTCGTCAAGAACGAGCGGCGCCAGAGCTACGAGAACGCGCCGTACGGCCAGGCCCAGCTGCGCATCCCGGAGCTGATGTACCCGAAGAACCATCCCTACCACTGGCCGGTCATCGGCTACATGGAGGACCTGACGGCGGCATCGGCCGACGACGTGCGCAACTTCTTCCGCACGTACTACGCGCCGCAGAACGCGAGCCTCGTGGTGGCCGGTGACATCGACCCGGCGCTGGCGCGACGTCGCATCGAATACTGGTTCTCGGACGTCAGGCGGGGCGTCGACGCCCCGCCGATCGAGGTGCCGCCGGCGCGCCTGGACGGCGTCGTCAAGGAAGCGCTCACCGACCAGGTGCAGCTGCCGCGGCTCTACCTCGTCTGGCACTCGCCGGCGCTCTACGAGCCCGGCGACGCGGAACTGGACGTCACGGCCAGCATCCTGGCCGGCGGCAAGAACTCGCGCCTCTACAAGCGGCTCGTCTACGACATGCAGGTCGCGCAGAGCGTGAACGTCTTCCAGTCCTCCAGCATGCTCGGCTCGCTCTTCTACGTCGTCGTCACCGCCCGGCCGTCCACGGACCCGCCGGCGGAGCTGCTCGAGCGGCTCAAGGGCATCGTGGACGAGGAACTCGCGCGGCTGCGCGAGACGCCGCCGACCGAGCGCGAGCTGCTCCGCGTGGTCCACCAGACCGAGGCGGCGTTCTTCAACCGGATGGAGCGCGTCGGCGGGTTCGGCGGCAAGGCGGACCAGCTCAACGGCTACCTGGTGCAGGCGGGCAACCCGGACTTCTTCAACGAGGACCTCGCGCGCTATCGCGCGCTCGGGACCAGTGACGTGTCGGCCGCGGTCCGGCGCTGGCTGCCGTCGGACCGGCGGCTCGAGCTGACCGTGGTACCTGCGACGGGAGGTGGACGATGACGCGCCGACGCACCCTGGGCGGGGCGACCCTGGCGCTGGCCGTCGCGGTGAGCGTGGCGCTCGGCGCGCACGCGCCACGGACGGGCGCGCCGCAGCAGGCCGGGCCGGATCGATCGCACGCGCCGGTGCCGGGCCCGCCGCCCACGCTGACGCTGCCGCCGATCCAGAAGCGCGTGCTGTCGAACGGCCTGCCGGTGTGGATCGTCGAGATGCACGAGGTCCCGGTGGTGGACGTCACGCTCATCGTCAAGGCGGGCGCGGCGGCCGACCCGGCGGGCAAGTACGGGCTGGCGAGCTTCACGGCCGCCATGCTCGACGAGGGGGCCGGGTCGCGCGACGCGCTGGCGCTGGCCGACGCGGTGGACTTCCTGGGCGCGTCGCTCTCGACCGGCAGCTCGTACGACTCCTCGGCCGTACACCTGCACGTGCCGGTCGCGCAGCTCGGCGACGCGCTGCCGCTGATGGCCGACGTCGCGCTGCGGCCACGGTTCGCCGACGCGGAGGTCGAGCGGCTCCGCGGCGAGCGGCTCACGAGCCTCCTGCAGACGAAGGACAACGCGTCCGCGCTGGCCTCGGCCGCGTTCGCGCGCCTGGTCTACGGCCCGCGCCACCGCTACGGCACGCCGAGCGCGGGCAACGAGGCCTCGAACGGCGAGATGACCGCGTCGGACCTGCGCGGGTTCTACACGACGTTCTACCAGCCGCAGAACTCGCACCTGCTCGTGGTCGGCGACGTCACGCCGGCGTCCGTAATCGATCGCCTGGAGCAGCAGTTCGGCGGGTGGACGAACGGCGCGGCACCGTCGGTGCCCGCGCTGCCCGCGGCCGCGCAGCACGGCCCTCGGCAGATCTACCTCGTGGACAAGCCCGGGTCCGCGCAGGCGCAGATCCGCATCGGCTGGATCGGCGTCGCCCGCGACACGGCCGACTACTACGTGCTCGACGTCCTGAACACGATCCTGGGCGGATCGTTCACGTCGCGGCTCAACCAGAACCTGCGCGAGGAGCACGGCTACGCCTACGGCGCCAGCTCCGTCTTCGACATGCGCCGGTCGGCGGGCCCGTTCTTCGCCGCCGCGGGCGTGCAGATCGACAAGACCGTCGAGTCGCTGCGCGAGTTCTTCAAGGAGCTGGACGGCATGCACCAGCCGGTGCCGGCCGACGAGCTGGATCGCGCGAAGAACCTCGAAGCGCTCAGCTTCCCGGGCGGCTTCGAGACGACGGCCGGCATGGCCGCCAACCTGGGGGAACTCGTCGTCTACGGCCTGTCCGAGTCGTTCTTCAACGAGTACGTGCCGCGCATCCAGGCGGTGACCGCCGCCGACGTGAAGCGCGCCGCCGACCAGTACCTGCAGACCGACCACTTCGCGGTGGTCGTGGTCGGCGATCTCTCGAAGATCGAGGCGCCGATCCGGGCCGCCGGGCTCGGCCCGGTCAGGATCGTCACCGCGGACGACATACTCAAGTAGGGGGACGGGTCTCCATGGCCACACGACGCGACTTCTTCCAGCAGTCCGCCCGGGTCATCCTGGGCGGCACCATCGCCAGCCGGATCCTCACGTCTCCGGCGTTCGCCCGGCCGGCGCTGGCCGGCGGCGCGTCCGCCCAGGCCGGTGCCGGGGCAACGCCGCAGGCGCCCGCCGTCACGCCCGTGTTCACCGCGCTGCGGCGGAACGTCGGCGTGTTCACCGGCCGGGGCGGCACGATCGGCTACCTCGTGGACCGCGGCGGCGTCGCGGTCGTCGACAGCCAGTTCCCCGACACCGCGCAGCTCTGCCTCGACGGCCTCAACTCGAGGTCGGGCAACCGGCCGGTGGACCTGCTGGTCAACACGCACCACCACGCCGACCACACGTCCGGCAACATCGCCTTCAAGGGCGTGGCGAAGCGCGTGCTCGCGCACGCGACGGCCGCCCAGCACATGCGCCAGCCGCCGGGCCGCCCGGCGCCGACCGGGGAGCAGCTGTACCCGGGCGCGACGTTCACGAACGTCTGGCGTGAGCAGGTCGGCGACGAGTGGATCCGCGCGCAGTACTTCGGCCGGGCCCACACGAGCGGCGACGCGGTCATCACCTTCGAGCGCGCGAATGTCGCCCACATGGGCGACCTGATGTTCAACCGGCGCCATCCGGTCATCGACCGGCCGGCCGGCGCGTCGATCGCCCACTGGGGGGCGGTGCTGGAACAGGCCGCCGCGGCGCACGACGCGGACACGATCTTCGTCTTCGGCCACGCCGGCGCCAACCAGCCGATCACCGGCAGCCGCGCGGACCTGCGGCACTTCCGCGACTACCTCGCGGCGCTCCTGACGTTCGTGCGGGGCCGGATCGCGGCCGGCGACGGTGCCGAGGCCGTGGCGGCCATCCGCGACCCGCTGCCGGGGTTCGAGGACCACGGGCCGCTCACGGCCGCGCCGCTCCAGGCCGCCTTCGGCGAGATCACGGAAGGCACCGGCCTCGCGTCCTGACGCGACCGGTGCCTGGCGCCGGGACCGGCGGGCGCGGACGCGCTACTTCGTCTTGTTGATGGCGTAGACCAGCGCGCCGCCGCGCGGGATCTCGAACGTCCACCGCGGGCCCGCCGGCTCGTCGAGCATCGACATGCCCTCGCCGTCGATCAGGCTCGTCCAGAGCGCCGGCGGCGTGTCCTTCGGCAGGTGGGCGACGGCCTTCACGGTGGCGCGCGACGTGTTCGTCGCGATGAGCACCCAGACGCGCGTCGCGTCGAAGAGGCCGACCTCCAGGCCCGCGGGCACCGGCGGATCGATCACGACGGGCAGCGGCAGGCTCATCAGGCCGAGCAGGTCCGCGTTGAACCGGAACTGGCGCGCGAGCGCGCGCGCGTGCTCGAGCCAGGGCCGCGGGTCGCCCTTCGCGTCGCGCCACCCGCGTCCCCCGGTCTCGCCGGCGTCGAACGCGATCGCGCGGGCGCCGTGCGCCACCGCGCGCCAGACGATCGCCGGCAGGTCGCGCGCGTCCACGTCGCCGACGGGCACGTCCACCCACCGCACGCCGGCCAGCATCGCCGACTGCGCCGACACGCCGCGGCCGCGCACGCTCACGTGCAGGCCGATCCGGGCGGCCTCCTCGAGCACCGCCGCGGCGCCCGCCGACTGGCTCGCCGGCCACGTGACCGAGGCGAAGCCGAGCGCCTGCAGCTCACCGAGGTCCTCGAGGCTCGGCGTGCCCGCCGGCGTGCCGCGGTACCAGATGGACACGACCGGCCCGGCAACCGGCGCGGCGGCCGACGCCGCCACCGGATCCTGGGATCCGACCGGATCCTGGGCCCCGACGGCCGGGCGCGCCCCCGCGATCGCGACGACCGCCAGGGGCATCACCACCGCGCCGGTCATCCGCCGGGCGAGGGTCGTCCGTGACGTCGGGAACCTGCCGCTCATGTGTCGTCCCGTCCTGACGACACTCTACCAGCGGAACAGGCGGGTGAGCTTGACGACGAACGTCCGGGTCCGGAGCCGGGGCGGGAACCCGCCGTCGGCGGTCGATCGGCCGTCGCTGTAGACGACGAACAGCTCGCTGCCGGGCTGGTACTCCCAGCGGAAGCGGACGTTGGTGCTCACGCGTTCGGAGGCGGACCGGAACTGCACGAGCGCGCCGACGAACATCCGCGGCGTCAGCGTGTAGGTCAGTCGCGATCCGATCAGGTTGGCGCGGCCGCGGCCCTCGGGCGTGTCGATGCGGTTGATCGACAGCGTCGGCTCGGCGTAGACGCGGGACGAGAACTCGACGCGCCCGCGCCACGAGATCTCCGTGATGGTGCCGCCGAAGAAACCGCCGCGACGTACCGAGACGTTGCCCGAGACCGGCCGCGCGGGCGACAGCTGGTAGCGCACTTCCATCGTCCGGGCGTCGTAGCCCCCGGCCGCGATCACGACGCCGTCGGCCGGCTCGAACGGCTCGTCGAGGCGCTCGAAACCGTCGCTGGCCTGGATCGTCAGCTGGTCCGTGTTCGTGAACTCGACCCGGAACATCCCCTGCACGTCGCGCGATTCGAGCCGGCCCGCGGTGTCCTCGTAGTAGTCGACGCTGCCCTCCCAGGTCAGCTTGCGCACGCCCGGCAGGCTGGCGGGGCGCGGGCTGAACCGGGCCTGCCCGAACGATCGCCGGAAGGCGCTCCGCCGCAGGAACCCGACCTCCGGGTCGAAGTCGTCGCCGACGTAGAGGTGCTCCGCCTGCAGGCCGTACCGATCCGAGTTGTATTCCAGGCGGCCGCGATAGCTGGCGCTCGGGCCGTCGAGGCCGGGCGAGCGCGTCCGGGCCCAGTAGGCCGTCGCGGACCATTCGGTCGTGAAGTTGAGCGAGGCATCGGCGCCCCACGCGTAGTTCGCGCCGGCCAGGTCCGCGGCGCCGCGTCGCGTGCCGATCACGCCGATCCGGCTGCGCGCGCCGATGTCGCGGTTGACGCGGACCACCGAGTAGTCCGCGGCCGCCGCGCCGGCCGACGCCGACGCCCCGGTCCGCATCTGCAGCGCCCCGACCTGGAACCCGCCGGCCCGGCCCAGCAGCCGGCCGCCGCCGACGATCGGCACCAGGCCGTCGTCGGAAATCCCGATCCGCCGGCTGTAGAAGACCACCGGCGTGCTCGACTGGCCGCCGCCCGGCCCGCCGCCGCCCCCGCCGGCGCCGCCGAAGTTGAAGTAGTCCTGGCCCTCGAGGAAGAACTCGCGCTTCTCGGGAAAGAAGACGCTGAACCGCGTGAGGTTCACCTGCGCCTCGTCGTCCTCGACCTGCGCGAAGTCGGTGTTGTAGGTGAAGTCGGTCACGAACGACTGCGTGATCGCCCACTTCGCGTCCAGGCCGAATTCCGCCGTGCCGTCGTCCCTGATCGGCGGGTCGGCCTCGCGGTCCGTCACGCTCGACCCGAGCAGGTACGGCTTGACGTCGATGTTGCGCAGGCCGCGCGGCGGCACGATGCCCACGATCGTGGCGCCCGACGAGACCTTCGTCAGGCCGCGGCGTCCCCACGCCTGCGGGATCGGCGTGAGGTACGAGATCTCGTTCTTCCAGCGGACCACCCGCCGGAAGTTGATGCCCCACGGCCGGCCGTCCTCGCCGAAGCGGATCGACCGGAACGGGAAGCGGAACTCGACCGTCCAGCCGCCGTCGAACTCGCCCGTGCGCACCTCCCAGAGCCCGTTCCAGTTGTTGTTGGGCGCCTCGTTGGTGAGCTGGCCGTCCACCATGCCGCCCTGGGCATTCGCGTAGAAGTAGTAGCCGTTGCGACGGTCGTAGAACGTGTCGAACATCACCGCGAGGTGATCGTTGTTGAAGAGGTTGCGCGCGTCGCGCTGCATGTCGCTCATCACCCGCCGCGACGGGTCGGACTCCCAGTTCCGCGCGGAGACGTAGACCGCCTCGTCGTCGTACCAGACCCAGACCTCGGTCTTCTCGGTGGCCGGCCGGCCCTCGAACGGTTCCTGCTCGACGAAGTCGCTCACGGCGGGCACGCGGCCGTACACCGCCTCGTCGAGCCGGCCGTCGAGCACGAGCGGCTCGGCCAGCCGGGTCGCGCGCATCGTGACGCGGCCCGACGCGTCGCGCGAGACCATCGCCGGCGGGACCGGCGCGGCCGGGCCGTCGATGTCCGCCGGGGCCGACGGGCCGGACTGCGCCAGCGCGGGACCCGCGGTCGCCAGCAGGGCGACCATGGCCAGCAGGCCCGGCGGGCGGGTCCGGGGCGTATACATCAGGGCAGTATAGTCCGCGGGGGGTCGCGGACCCGTCCGGAGGGCGGTCAGATCCAGAGACTGAGCGGCGGTTCGTTCACGATGACGCGCAGCAGATCGCCGCGCGAGACGATCCCGACGACCGCGCCCTTGTCGTCGGTCACCGGCACGGCCGGCAGGCGGAACTCGATCATCGCGCGCGCCACCCGCCGGACGTCCGAGACCGGATCCGTGCTGACCACCGGGCTCACCATGACCTCCGCGACCGTGCGCGACAGCGCGTCGCGGATGCGGCCGTGCTCGACGTTCATCACCTGCAGCAGGTTCTCGGACGAGACGAGCCCGACCAGGCCGCGCTGGCGGTCGACGACCGGCGCCTCGTGCACCCGCCGCCCGGCGAGCGCCCGCCACGCATCGTCCACGCGCATGTCGGGCGTGAGCGTCAGCACCTGCCGGCTCATGACCTGATACGCGTGGTAGACCGGGCCGCGATCGGCCTGCGGGCGCACGGCGCTCTGGTACGCGGCCGCGGCGGTCCGGTAGCGATCGGACTCCGGGGAGGCCGGCTCGCCCTCGAGGCGCAGCTCGGACTCCTCGCCGTCCTGGTCGATGCCGCGCCCCCGCCGGGTGGACGCCGAACGCTGGACGAGCTCCTCGAGCGAGCCGCGGAACAGCTGGCCGTCGAGCCCGTTGATCGCGAACATCGGGCCGCCTCCCCGCCCCGATTCTACCCGCCGCGATGCCCGGCGGAACGCCGGCCCGGCCAGGCCCGCCGGGACGGGCCAACCGCCGGTGTCCGCCCGTCGTCCAATATTGTTCAAGATGTCGTCATTCTCCGAAAAGGGCCTGCTGGGCGAGCTGGAACTCCTCGTGCTGCTGGCCGTCGTGCGCCAGCGCGACCGGGGCTATGCCGTGTCGCTGCGCGACGAGATCGCCGAGCGCACGGGCATCGAGCTGGGCCGCGGGTCCGTCTACGTCACGCTCGACCGGCTCGCGCGCAAGGGCTACCTGGCGTCGCGCATGGGCGACCCGACCCCCGAGCGCGGGGGCAAGGCGCGGCGACTGTTCACGATCACGCCCGCGGGTGAGCGCGCCCTCGCCGCCGCGGACCGGGCGCGCGCGCGGATGCGACCCGCCCGGCAGGCGCGATGACCGGCCCGGGACGCCTGCCCGCGCCGGCGAGGTGGGCGCTCGCGTGCCTGCCGGCCGACTGGCGCGAGTCGGTCGAAGGCGACCTCGAGGAGGAACGCCGGCGGCGCGCCGCGCGCGGCAGGCCGATGTCGGCCGCACGCCTGACGACCGCCGTCATCGTCGTGGCGACGCGCCTGGCGCTGGCGCGCGCGACGACCACGCCGCGGCTCGGGCCGCGAGCCGGGAGGACCAGGATCATGCGGGGATTCGGCCACGACCTGCGACACGCGCTCCGCCGGCTGCGCGATCAGCCGGGCTACGCGGTGATCGCCGCGCTCACGCTCGCGATCGGCATCGGGGCGAACACGGCGGTCTTCACCCTCGCCCACTGGCTGCTCCTGCGCGACGTGCCGGGCATCGAGGCGCCGTCGCGCCTGGTGTCGATGGGGTTCGGCGGGCAGAGCGGCGCGCGGGCGCCGGTCTCGTTCGTCACGATCGAGGCGCTGCGCGCGGGCATGCCGGCGCTCGACGGCCTGGCCGGCTACAGCAGCTTCGACCTGCACGTCGGGACGACCGCGGCGGAGGCCGCCCGCGTCGAGGCGGAGGTCGTCACCGGCAACTACTTCAGCGTGCTCGGCCATCCCGTCGGCCTCGGCCGCGGCTTCGGCGCCGACGACGAGCGGGCGGGCGCGCCGGCGCGGGCCGTCGTCAGCGACCGCCTCGCGCGCCGCCTGTTCGGCGCGGCCGCGTCGGCGCTCGACCGGACGCTCGCCGTGAACGGCCATCCGTTCACGGTGACCGGCGTCGCGCGGCCCGGCTTCCACGGCGCGAGCCGGCTCGGCGGCGCCGACCTCTGGGTGCCGATCGGCCAGCATCGCGCGGCGCTGCCCATGTATCGCGGCGACGCGCTGACCGACCCGGGCGTCGATCCGTTCTTCGGGATGATCGGACGCCTCGCGCCGGGCGCGTCGGTCGAACTCGCCGGCCAGCAGGCCGACGCGGTCCGCGCGAGCCTCGCGGCCGCGACGCCCGATCGTCGCCCCGCCGACTGGACGTACCTCGTCCGGCCCGGCATCGAGTGGCGGCCGTGGGTGCGCAGCCGGCTCTCGGACACGGTCACGTTCCTGACCGGGGCGGTCTCGCTGCTCCTCCTGCTCACCTGCGCGAACCTGGCGACGCTGGTGCTGGCGCGCGCGCAGGGCCGCCGGCAGGAAACCGCGACGCGGCTGGCCCTCGGTGCGTCGCGCTGGCGCGTCGCGCGGCTCCTGATGGCCGAGAGCCTCGTGCTGGCGGTCGCGGCCTCGGCCATCGCCGTCGGCGTGGCGGCGGTCGCGGGCCGCGTGCTCGAAGGCACGTCGCTGGTTCCAGGCGCGCCGCCGATCGCCCGCGTCCCCGTCGCCTGGCCGGTGCTGGGCTTCGCGCTGGCGGTCGCCGTCGTCGTCGCACTGCTGGCGACCGTGGTGCCGGCCTTGCGCGGCAGCCGCCTCGACCTGCGCGCCGGGCTCGACCAGGCGGGGCGGTCGCTCGCGGCCGGCCGCACGCGCGCCGCGCGCCTGTTGACGGCCGCGCAGGTGGCCGTGTCGATCGCGCTGCTCGTCGGCGCGGCGCTCCTCGTGCGCTCGATGGCCGGGCGACTGGCGATCCCGACGGGCTTCGACCCCGCGTCGGTGCTGTCGTTCTCGGTCGAGCCCGGCCTGCAGGGGTACGGTCCGCGCCAGGAAGCGTTCTATCGCGACCTGCTGGCAGGGGTGCGCGCGGTGCCGGGCGTGCGCGCGGCCGGCCTGTCGTGGCTCGGCCTCTACTCGAACGGCGCGGCCGACACGCGATTCACCGTCGAAGGCGCGCCCGGCGACGAGCCGATTTCGGCCGCGAGCAACATGGTGTCGCCGGGCTTCTTCGGCGCGCTCGGGCTGCCGTTCGTCGCCGGCCGTGACTTCGAGGCGCGCGAGTTCCAGCGGAGCGATGCGACGGGCGACGGCGTGCTGATCCTCACCGAGTCGCTCGCCCGCCGCGCCTTCGGCTCGGCCGAGGCCGCGATCGGCCGCCACGTCGTGATGGCGTATCCCGAGGGGCGCGTCCGCACGGTCGTCGGCGTCGTCGGCGACACGCGCCAGCGCCAGATCGTGACCGACACGGGCGAGATGGTGTTCGAGCCGTTCGGCCAGACGTTCCCGGCCGGCTTCGCCTCGGTGGTGGTCGCGCTCGCCGCGCCCCTCGACCGCGTGCTCCCCGGCGTCCGCCAGGTGGTGGACGGCCTCGACCCGGACCTGCCGATCTACGACGTCGCGCGCCTGGACGACGCCATCCGCCGGCGGTTCTCCGGCGAGCTGCTCGTGATGCGCCTCACCCTCGTCTTCGCCGGCCTGGCGACGATGCTCGCGGCGGTCGGGCTCTACGGCGTGCTCGCGCGATCGATTGCCGACCGGCGGCGGGAGTTCGGCATCCGCACCGCGCTCGGCGCGACGCCCGGCGGGCTGGTCTCGCTGGTCGTCCGCGAGGCGGCGGGGGTCGTCGTCACGGGCGCGGTGATCGGCGTGCCGCTCTGCTGGATGCTCGCCGGCTACGTGCGCAGCCGCCTCTTCGGCGTGACCGTGCTCGACCCGTGGTCGGCCGCGGCCGCGACGCTCGTGCTGGTCGCGGTCGCGCTGGTGGCCGCGCTGCCGGCGGCGCGTCGGGCGGCCGGGCTGGATCCGGCGGCCGTCCTCCGCTGAGGGACGGGTGAAGCCCGGCGGACCGTCCGGAATCGTGGCCGGCAACTGACCGCGCGAGATTCCAGACCCGGCCGAGGCCGGATCGCCGCCCGCCGCGCAGACCCTTGCGCGCCCTCTGGCGTCATTCTTGCTGACATGGTCTGCTGGTAGTGATCTCGCAGGCCGTGGCCCCTTCCGGTCCCAGGGGGTCAGACAGCTGCTGGCCATCGGTCCACGGCCACACCGCAGGGAGCTCGATCATGAAACGCGTACTTCCGGTGCTGGGGATGAGCCTGTTCCTGGCGGCCGTCGCGGCCGCGCCCGCCCACGCGCAGTACTTCGGGCAGAACAAGGTGCAGCACCGCAACTTCGATTTCCAGGTGCTCGCGACGGAGCACTTCGACATCTATTACTACCCGCAGGAGGCGGACGCGGCGGCCCAGGTCGGCCGGATGGCCGAGCGCTGGTATGCGCGGTTCCGCGTCGTCCTCGGACACGACCTGACCGGCCGCCAGCCGCTCGTGCTCTACGCGAGCCACCCGGAGTTCGAGCAGACGAACGTGATCGAGGGGCCGCTCGGCGAGGGCACGGGCGGCGTGACCGAGGGTGGCCGGCGACGCATCGTGCTGCCGATGGCGGCCACGCTCGCCGATACCGACCACGTGGTCGGCCACGAGATCGTGCACGCGTTCCAGTACGACATGCTGGGGCCGACGATCAACGCGATGCCGCTGTGGGCGGTCGAGGGCATGGCCGAGTACCTCTCGCTCGGCCCGACGTCCTGGCAGACGGCGATGTGGCTGCGCGACGCGGCGTACGACGATCGGCTGCCCGACCTCGACGGCCTGAACGACCCGCGCAACTTCCCGTACCGGTTCGGCCACGCGTTCTGGGCCTACGTCGGCGGACGCTGGGGCGACGGCGCGATCGGGCAGATCCTCAACGCGCTCGCGGTGCCCGACATGGCCCCCGACTTCGTCGGCACGCTCCAGCTCGCGACGGGCGTGGACGCGAAGACGCTCGTCGCCGACTGGCACAAGTCGATCCGGCAGATCTACGACATCGCGGAGGGCGCGGGCCGTCCCGGCCGCGTGGCGGGCGAGGGCGTGGTGATCGGCGAGCGCACCGACAACGGGCGCGTCAACGTCGGGCCGGCGCTCAGCCCGGACGGCCGGCGGGTCGCGTTCCTCTCGTCGCGCAACCAGCTGTCGATCGACGTGTACCTGGCGGACACGTCGGACGGGCACGTCATCCGGCAGCTCACGAAGACGGCGGGCGATCCGCACTTCGACAGCCTGCAGTTCCTCGCCTCGGCCGGCACGTGGTCGCCGGACGGCAAGAGGCTCGCGCTGGCCACCGTGCGCAACGGCTACCCGGCGCTCGCGATCTTCGACGCCGAGAACGGCGACCGGCTGGACGAGGCGCGCTTCGAGACGCTCGGCGAGATCTTCAACCCCGCGTGGTCACCCGACGGCACGTCGATCGCCTTCTCGGGCCAGGCGGGCGGCTTCACGAACCTCTACGTCTACACGCTGGCCTCCCGCGACCTGAAGCAGCTCACGAGCGACCCGTTCGCCGACCTGCAGCCGGTCTGGTCGCCGGACGGGCGGCAGCTGGCCTTCGTCACCGAGCGCTTCTCGTCGAGCCTCGACACGCTCAGCCTGCACGGCCTGCGCCTGGCCCGCCTGACGGTCGCCGACGGCACGGTGACGCCGGTCGAGACGGGGCTCTCCGCCGACGCGTTCGATCCGCAGTGGTCGGCCGACGGCCGCGAGCTCTACTTCCTGTCGCCGGCGGGCGGCCGCGCGAACGCCTATCGCGTGGCACTCGGGACGGACACGGCCACGCGGTTCACGGCGGCGGCCACGAGCGTGTCGGGCATCACGCCGTCCAGCCCCGCGCTCTCGGTCGCGGCCGACGGCAGCCGCGCGGCGGTCAGCGTGTTCCGCGACCGCGGCTTCGAGATCCAGGTCATCGGCGCCGACGCGCTCGCGGCCTCGCTCGGTCCGGCCCCCGAGGAGCCGCCGACGCTCCCGCCCGCGCCGGATTCGCCGGGCCTCATCGCGCAGGCGCTCGCCAAGCCCGCCGAGGGACTGCCGGCGCCGACCGCCGAGCCGAAGACCGAGCCGTACTCGCCCGGCCTGCAGCTCGTCGGCGTCGGCCAGCAGGCCGGCGTCGCCACCAGCTCGTTCGGCACCTACTTCACCGGCGGCATCGTGCTCCAGTTCTCGGACGTGCTCGGCGAGCATCTGCTCAACGTGGGCATCGCGGCCAACGGCGGGGTGAAGGACATCGGCGGGTCGGCCAGCTACCTCAACCGGACCCGCCGCTGGAACTGGGGCGTCTTCGGCGAGCGCCTGCCGATCGCGAGCGGCGCGGCCGGCGCGGGCTTCGTCGACGTGAACGGCCAGACCGTCTTCCAGCAGCAGACGCTGATCTTCCGGGAGACGTACACGCAGGTCGGCGGGCTGGTCGCCTACCCGTTCAGCCGCACGATGCGCGTGGAGTTCAACACGGCGTGGCGGCACATCGGGTTCGACGAGGAGCTGCGCACCACGAACTTCGACCCGGTCACCGGCCAGATCCTCAGCGACATGAAGGAGAACCTGCCGACGAACGACGCCATCCAGCTCTTCGGCGGCGGCGCGGCGCTCGTGCGCGACGCGACGACGTTCGGCGCGACGGGCCCGGTCGTCGGCCAGCGGTTCCGCTTCGAGGTCGCGCCGAACGTCGGCGACCTCCACATGACGAACGTCACGGCCGACTTCCGCGAGTACCTGATGCCGAAGCAGCCCGTGACGTTCGCGCTGCGGCTGCTGCACGTCGCGCGCTACGGGGCGGGCGGCGAGGACTCGCGCCTGACGCCGCTCTTCCTGGGCTACTCGACCCTCATCCGCGGCTGGGACAGCGGCACGTTCCGGGCCGGCGAGTGCACGCCGACGACCAACGGCAGCTGCCCGGAATTCGACCGGCTGCTCGGCAGCCGGCTGCTCGTCTTCAACGGCGAGGTGCGGGTGCCGGCCGTCGGCCTCTTCACGGGCCGGCTCGACTACGGGCTGCTGCCGGTGGAACTGATGGCGTTCTACGACGCGGGCGTCGCGTGGACGCGCGACGAGACACCGACGTTCGCCGGCGGCGACCGCTCGTGGGTCGCCTCGGCCGGCTTTGGCGCGCGCGTGAACTTCCTCGGCTTCGCCGTGGGCGAGTTCAACCTCGCCCACCCGATCAACCGGCCGGGTCGCGGGTGGATCTTCGTGTTCAACCTGAGGCCGGGATTCTGAGGGTCCTGAGGAACCAGACGCCGGCGCAGCCGGCCACCGGGGTTCGACGTTCGAACTTCCCGGTTCGAAGTTTCTCGCGCGACGCTCGCGCCCGGCCTCCCGGATTCGACGTTCAGACGGTCGCGTTCGGCGTGACTCGCTCGGACGCGTTTCCGCCCGGCCCGCCGGTGGCGATGCTCACGGCGGTGCCGATGACCGTCGTGGCGACGACGCCGATCACGTTGTGCCAGAGGTACGAGATCGAGCTCAGTGACGGGTGGAACGTGAAGACCGCCACGGTCGCCATGCCGCTGAGGAGGCCGATCGACGCGCCCCAGCCGTTGGCCTGCCGCACGCCCAGCGCGAGCACGAAGACGCCGAGGATCGACCCGTAGAAGAACGAGCCAAACTGGTTGACCACCTCGATGAGCGTGCCGAGCCCCACCGCGAACAGCGCGACGACGCACGCGAACGCGCCCCAGAACGCGGTCGCGAACTTCGAGACGAGCAGGTAGTGCGCGTCGGTGGCCTTCGGGACGAAGAACCGGCGGTAGAAGTCGATGACCGTGGCCGTCGAAAGCGCGTTGAGCTCGGCGGCAATCGAGGACATCGCCGCCGCGAAGATCGCCGCGATGAACACCCCGATCAGGCCGATCGGCATGTACTGCGTCACGAACGTCGGGAAGATGTTGTTGACGTCGCGGTAGCCGTCGTTGCCGGTCACGGCCTTGACCAGGTCGATCGCCTCCGTGCGGACGTCGCGCATCGCGCGGTCGCGCGTGGTGAATGCCTCGCGGGCGGCCGCGACCCGGCCGGCGTCGCCCGCGTCCTGCGCCGCGGCCAGGTCGGCCGCCGCCGCGCGCCGCGCCTCGAACGCGGCGGTGTACTGCTGGTCGAGCGCCTGGTAGTCCGCCGCCCGGGCGCTCCCTTCCACCTGGCTGACCGTGGCCGGGTCGAACAGCATCGGCGGGCGGGTGAACAGGAAGAAGACGAAGACGAAGACGCCGATGAGCAGGATGAACGCCTGCAGCGGGATCTTGAAGTACGCGCTCATCAGCAGCGACTGCCGGCCCTCGTCCACCGACTTCGCCGTCAGGTAGCGCTGCACCTGGCTCTGGTCGCACCCGAAGTACGACAGCATCAGGAACAGCCCGCCGAGCATGCCCGACCAGAACGTGTAGGTCTGCGTGAGGTCGAACGTGAAGTCGATCGCGTTGAGCTTGCCGGCCGTGCCGGCCAGGTGCAGCGCGCCCGGCAGGCTCACGTCGCGTGAGAGGTCGTACATCAGCACGAGGAGCACGCCGAACAGCCCGCCGACAATGACGAACATCTGCTTGACGTCGGCCCACGTGACCGCCTGCACGCCGCCCTTCATCGTGTAGAACACCGTCGGGATGCCGATCGCGAGGATCGTCAGCGGCAGGTTCCACCCGAGCACGACCGACAGCACGACCGCCGGCGCCGCGATCACCACGCCCGCCGACAGGCCCCGCTGCAGCAGGAAGCACAGACTGGTCAGCGCGCGCGTGCCCGGGCCGAACCGCTGTTCGAGGTACTCGTACGCGGTGTACACGCGTGCCCGGTTGAAGAACGGCACCACCGTGAGCGAGAGGATGATCATCGCGAGCGGCAGGCCGAAGTAGGTCTGCACGAACCGCATGCCGTCCGTGAACGCCTGCCCGGTGGTGCTCACGAGCGTGATCGCGCTCATCTGGGTGGCCATCACCGACAGCCCGACCGCCCACCACGGCAGGCTCCGGTTGGCCAGGAAGTAGCCCTCGATTTCCTCGGTCCGGCGGCTGAGCCGGATGCCGTCCCAGACGATCCACGCGAGGTAGACGACGACGATGGTCCAGTCGATCCAGTGCATGGCCTAGGAGAAGTGCCGGCTCAGCCAGTAGAGGGCCGCCAGGACGACGACCTGCACGACGAGCGCCCGGACGTAGGTGGCGGACAGATCGGAATCACCCGGTGGACGCCCGGCGCCCGGGTCGAGTTTGGCCATGGAGAGGCCAGTATAGAATCAGCGGCGGTCGATGCGCATCTTCTCAACCGACCACAAGGTCGTCGGCCTGCAGTACGGCGTGACCAGCCTGCTGTTCCTCGCGGCCGGCTTCTCGCTCATCCTGCTCGTCCGCTGGCACCACGCGTGGCCGACGACTCCCGTGCCGCTCGTCGGCGGCCTGCTGGGCGACGCGAACGCGTCCGGCGGCATCCTGCTGCCGGAGTTCTACAACCAGCTCGGCGGGATGCACGGCACCATCATGGTCTTTCTCGCCGTCGTCCCGCTCGCCGCGGGCGCGTTCGGCAACTACCTGATCCCGTTGATGATCGGCGCGCCGGACATGGCCTTCCCGCGCCTCAACGCGCTGAGCTACTGGCTCTACCTCCTCGCCGGCCTCGTGATGCTGACCGGCTTCGTGCTGCCCGGCGGCGCCGCGAGCACCGGCTGGACGTCGTACCCGCCGCTCGCCGTGATCGCCACCGCCGGCCAGACCGCGTGGCTGCTCGGCCTGTTCGTCCTGATCCTGTCGTCGATGGTCGGCGCCATCAACACGATCGTGACCATCCTCCAGCTGCGCGCGCCCGGCCTGACGATGATGCGCCTGCCGTTCTTCGTCTGGACGCAGCTCGTGACCGCGTTCCTGCTGCTGCTGGCGTTCCCGCCGCTCCAGGCCGCCGCGGTGCTCCAGCTGATGGACCGGCTCGGCGGCACCAGCTTCTTCCTGCCGAGCGGCCTCGTCGTGTCCGGCCGCGCGCTCGACGTCGCCGGCGGCGGGAGCCCCATCCTCTGGCAGCACCTGTTCTGGTTCCTCGCGCACCCGGAGGTCTACGTCCTCATCCTGCCGGCGCTCGGCATCGTCGCCGAGGTGATCGCCAACGCGACGCGCAAGCCGCTCTGGGGCTACCGCGCGATGGTCGGCGCCACGCTGTTCATGGGGTTCATGTCGTTCCTGGTGTGGGCGCACCACATGTTCCTCACCGGCATGGGCCCGACGATGAGCGCGTTCTTCCAGGTGACGACGATGATCATCTCGATCCCGTCGGTCGTCATCCTCTCGTCGCTGCTGCTCTCGCTCTGGGGCGGGTCGATCCGGTTCACGGTGCCGGCGATGTTCGCGCTGGCGTTCCTGCCCATGTTCGGCATCGGCGGCCTCACCGGGCTGCCGCTCGGACTGGCCGCCTCCGACATCCCGCTCCACGACACCAACTACGTGGTCGGGCACTTCCACTACGTCGTCGCGCCCGGCACGCTCTTCGCCCTGTTCGCCGGCATCTACTACTGGTTCCCGAAGGTCACCGGCCGCCGCCTCCACGACGGCCTCGGACGCGTCCACTTCTGGCTGTCGCTCGTCGGCATGAACGGGATCTTCCTGCCGATGCTGATCCAGGGCCTGGCCGGCGTGAACCGGCGGCTCTACGACGCGGGCCGGACCTACGCGGCGTTCCAGGGCCTCGAAGGCACGTTCGTGCTGCAGGCCTGGGCGGCCGGCCTGCTGGCGGTCGCGCAGCTCGTCTTCGTCGCCAACTTCCTCTGGAGCCTGCGGCGCGGCGCGCGCGTGTCGGACAATCCCTGGGAGGCGACCACGCTCGAGTGGCAGACGACGTCGCCGCCGCCGGCCGAGAACTTCGTGACGCTGCCCGTCGTCCGGCGCGGACCGTACGACTACTCGCCGCCCGGCGGACCGGCCGACTTCCAGCCGCAGGGGCAGCCATGATTCCGTACACCGTGGAGCGGCGCGCGGACACGGGCGTGACGAACGTCACGCTCGGCATCTGGCTGTTCCTGGCGTCGGAGGTGATGCTGTTCGGCGCGCTGTTCTCCGCCTACGCGCTCCTCCGCACCGCGGCGCCCGCCTGGCCGTCGGGGCGCGACGTCCTGGACCTGCGGTTCGCGCTCGCCAACACCGTCGTCCTGCTCGCCCTCGGGTGGTTCGTGTGGCGCGCCCGGACCGCGGCGCCGCCCGCGGGCACACGACGCCGGCTGTGGCCCGCCGCGGCGCTCGGCCTGGCCTTCCTGGTCGTGAAGAGCCTGGAGTACCGCGGGGAGATCACGGCCGGCCTGGTGCCCGCGACGAGCACGTTCCTGGCGACGTACTTCGTCCTCACCGGGCTGCACGCGCTCCACGTCGCCGCCGGCATCGTGGCCAACCTCTGGGTCGTGGCCGGTGCCGGACGCGTCCCTCCCGCGATGACGCTCGGGCGAACCGCGGCGCTCTCGCTCTACTGGATGTTCGTCGACGTGGTCTGGATCGTGATGCTGGTCCTCCTGTACCTGTCATGACGCGCCTGACGAACTTGACGAGCCTGACGCGCGCGACGAGCCCGGCCCGATGCGCGTCGGTCCACCCGGTCGGCGAGCGGCCACCGGCGCGACGCCGCCGCACCGCCGTCCGGATCGCCGCGCTCGCCGTCGCGCTGCCGGCGTTCGTTCCGGCCGCGGCCTTCGCGTGCCCGATCTGCTTCCAGGCCGAGGAGAACGCCGTCACCGACGGCGTGCAGGTCGCCGTCGTCGTGCTGGTGGCGATCACGGCCGCGGTGCTGGCCGGCTGCGCCACGTTCCTCGTGCGGTTCCTGCGGCGGTCGGCGGCCCTCGACGAGGTGCCGCCGGACACGAACCGCGCGCCGCGCACCGGCGCGCTCGATCACGTCGCCGGCGCCGCTCCGGGACCGGTGCCGCGATGAGCTGGCTGCTCCCGCCGGAGGCCTCGGCACAGGCCGGCGAGATCGATCTCGTCATCACGCTCGTCCACGCCCTCATGCTGGCGCTGTTCGTCGGCTGGGGCGCGTACTTCGCCTACGTCCTGGTCCGGTTCCGCCGCGGCCGGCAGCCCCACGCCATCGCCGAGGGCGCCACCGGCCGCCTCGCGTCGTGGACCGAGATCGGCGTCGTCATCGCCGAGGCCGTGCTGCTGGTGGGCATCGCGCTGCCCGTCTGGTACCGGCAGACGGACCAGCGCCCCGCCGACGCCGTGGTCATCCGCGTCGTCGCCGAGCAGTTCCTGTGGAACGTGCACTACCCGGGCGCGGACGGCCAGTTCGGGGAGACGCGCGCCGCGCTCGTCTCGCCGACGAACCCCATCGGCCTGGATCGCGCCTCACCCGGCGGCGCCGACGACATCGTGCTGCCGAACGAGGTGCACGTCCCGGTGAACCGTCCGGTCGTCATTCAGCTCTCGAGCAAGGACGTCATCCACAGCTTCGGCGTCCCCGCGATGCGCGTGAAACGCGACGCGATTCCCGGCTTGCTCTCGCCGGTGTGGTTCACGCCCACCGTGCCGGGCCGGTACGACATCGCCTGCTCGCAGCTCTGTGGCCTGGCCCACTACCGCATGCGCGGCCAGGTGATCGTCGAGAGCGAGGCGGACTTCCAGCGGTTCATCCGGGGCACCGGCACGCCGGGCTCGGCGACCCGCTGAACCAGGTCCCGCGCCGGTCGTCCGTGCCGGTCGTCACTGGCGCGACAGGCCGCCGGCGGGCCTTCCGCCCGCGGCCACCCACGCGTCGAACCCACCCGCCAGCGCGGCGGCCGTGGCGGCGCCATGCCGGGCGAGGATCGTCACTGCCCGCGCGCTCGTCTGCTCCGCGCTGCAGGAGCAGTAGGTGACGATCCGGCGACCCGCCGCGGCGGCAATCAGCGCGTCGGCCTCGGCCTCGACCGACTGCAACGGCACCGACAGCGCGCCGGGAATGTGCCCCTTCCGCCACGTCGCGCGCTGCCGGACGTCCACCACGACGAGGCGGCCTGACGCGCGGAGGGCGGCAAACTCGATCTGGCTCACCCGCGCCACGCCGGCGAGCGCGACCGGATCCTGATCGCCCTCGTCCAGGCCGATCGGCGGCGACACCATGGGCACCGAGACGAGCAGCGGCAGCAGGAACGCGAACGGACGTGTCATCGAACCCTCCTCCCCCGGGCTGGCGCGGCCCCGATCCGGCGGGCCCCGCGCGCGGTATCGTGGTGCGGCGATGTCGACGCACCGGATCGTGGCGCGGGAACCGCGGGGCGACGCCGGACCGGTCTCCCTGGAGACCTCCGCCGACGCCGTCGCGCCGCACCTCGAGGACGCCGCGCATTACCCGGGCGGACGCGCGGACGCCATCGCCCGGCCGAGGACGGAGGCCCAGGTCGCCAGCCTGGTCACCCGCGCGACGCGCGTCCTGCCCATTGGCGCGCAATCGTCGGTGACCGGCGGCGCCACGCCAACCGGCGGCCTCCTGATCTCGACCGGGCAGCTCACCTCCATACAGGAATCGGGCCAGGCGGAAATCCGCGCGGAAGCCGGGGTGTCGCTCGACGCATTGCAGAATCTGCTATCCGCGACGGGGCGCTGGTACGCACCAACGCCAACCTGGACCGGCGCGTTCGTCGGCGGCGTCGTCTCGACCAACGCGGCGGGCGCCGCGACCTTCAAGTACGGCACGACGCGCGACTGGGTGACCGGGTTGACCGTGGTGCTCGCGTGCGGGCACGTCCTCGACGTCAGGCGCGGCGACGTCACCGCCGACCCGGACACCGGGTTTCTCATCGACTGCCCGTGTGGCGAACGCCGCGTCCGGCCGGGGACCTACCGGATGCCCGACGTGCCGAAGTGCTCGGCGGGCTACTTCGCGCGGCCGGGGATGGACCTGATTGATCTCTTCGTCGGGTCCGAGGGGACGCTCGGCGTGATCACGGCCGCCACGCTGCGGGTGCTGTCGCACCAGCCGGCCGTGGCCCTCGCGGTGGTGCCGGTGACGTCCGAGCCGGAGGGCCTCGCGCTCGTGGCCGAGCTGCGCCGCCAGGCCCGGAACACCTGGCGTCGCGGCGACGCGCACGGCATCGACGTGCGCGCCATCGAGTCGCTGGATCGACGATGCCTGGAGCTGCTGCGCGAGGACGGCGCCGATCGCCGGCACGACGTCCATCTGCCCGCGACGACCGCGCTCGCGCTCATCGTCCACCTCGAACTGCCGGGGGAGACGACGCCGGCCGAGGCGTTCGACGTGGTGGCCGGCGCGTTCGCGCCCGACGCGCCGGACCACCCGATCGGCCGCTTCTGCCGGCTGCTCCGCGACCACGGCGCGTTCGACGCGACCGAGCTGGCGATGCCGGGGGATGCGCGGCGCGCGGCACAGGTGCTCGCGTTCCGCGAGGCCGCGCCGCTCGGCGTGAACCATCGCATCGCGCTCGCGAAGCAGGCCGTGGATGCGCGGCTCGAGAAGACGGCGGCCGACATGGTCGTGCCGTTCGAGCGGCTGCCGGAGATGCTCGCCTGCTACCACGACGGCTACGGCCGTCGCGGCCTCGATCATGCGATCTGGGGCCACGTCTCGGACGGCAACCTGCATCCGAACGTCATCCCGCGGACGTTCGACGACATGGTCGCGGCACGGGAGGCGATCCTCGAGTTCGGGCGCGAGGCGATCCGGCTCGGCGGGTCACCGCTGGCCGAGCACGGCGTGGGGCGCAGCCCGACGAAGCAGGCGCTGCTGCGGATGCTCTACGGGGATCGCGGCATCGAGGAGATGCGCGCGATCAAGGCCGCGCTCGACCCGGAGGGCAAGCTGGCGCCCGGCGTGCTGTTTCCCGCATCGGGCTGACCCGTCACGAGCCGGCGATCAGCCGGCGTCGCCGCTGGACGAGAGGCCGAGCGCGCGCATCAGGTCGGCCAGCATCGCCTGCACGCGCGCGGCGAGCTGGCTCGCCGACGGGTAGTCGCCCTTCTTCGCCGCGGCCACGGCCTTCTGCCAGGCGTCGTCGAGCGCGGCAATCGCGTCGTTCGCGCCGCGGACCGCGTCGCGCGTCACGCCCTCGGGCAGTCGCGCGCGGCGCCCGAGTTCCGAGGCCCGCGCGCGCAGCGACTCGATCTTCGCGGGCAGCGCCGCGTTCAGGTCGTTCCAGGCGTTGACGAGCGTCTCCTGCTTCTTCGCGGTCTCGACCGCGAGCTGGGTGATCTGGGTCGCGAGCTCGGGTGCGCGTCGCAGCATCTCCCGGTAGTCGCCGCGTTGCACGGCCGCGCGCGCCGACTCCAGGGACTCGCGGGCCGCCTTCGCCTGATCGGGCGCGTACCGTTCCGCGTCGGCGCGGACCTTCTCGAAGGCGTCCTGGGCCGACTGCAGCGCCGCGTCGGCCGCGGCCTTCGAGGATCCGCAGGCGACGGCCGAGAGGGCGAGAAGGACGATCCCCAGTCGAAGGACGTGCCACGGGGCCCGGCGCATGCCCTCGACGATAGCATTGACCGACCGCCGAACGCCGGTGCACGACCTCCGAGCGCCGAGCGCCGCCCCGGAGCGCCGACCCGCCGAGTGCCGAATGCCGAGCGCCGAGCGCCGATCTAATATCAGTGCATGACGCTCCTCCGCCGCTGGCCCCTGATGCGACAACTGCTCGACGGCGGCGACGGCACCGGGCCGGAGGCGATGTCGGCGCGGACGCGGTCGCTCGGCATGCGCACGGCCGGCGCGAAGGTCTCCCGGTCGGTCTGCCCCTACTGCGCTGTGGGCTGCGGCCAGCTCGTGCACCATCGAGACGGGCGCATCGAGTCGATCGAGGGCGACCCGGAGTCGCCGCTCTCCGAGGGCCACCTCTGCCCCAAGGGCGCGGCCAGCCACGAACTCCTCACGCACGCGGGCCGCGCGACGACGGCGAAGTACCGCGCGCCCTTCGCCACCGAGTGGCAGGAGATCGACCTCGACCGGGCGCTCGACATGATCGCCGACCGCGTGTGGGATGCGCGCGAACGGAGCTTCGAGGCCACGCGCGACGGCCTGCCGCTGATGCAGTGCCCCACCGTGGCGCACCTCGGCGGCGCCACCCTCGACAACGAGGAGAACTACCTCATCAAGAAGCTGTTCGCCGGCGGCCTCGGCCTCGTGGCGGTGAGCAACCAGGCCCGGATATGACACAGCTCCACGGTGCCCGGTCTGGGCACCTCGTTCGGGCGCGGCGGCGCGACCACGGCGCCGCCGGATCTGCGGCACGCTGACGCGATCCTCATCGTCGGGTCGTCGATGGCCGAGGCGCACCCGGTCGCGTTCCGCTGGGTGGTGCGCGCGCGCGAGCAGGGCGCGTTCACCGTCCACGTCGATCCCCGCTTCAGCCGGACCTCGGCGCAGTGCGATCGCTGGGCGCCGCTGCGCGCCGGCACCGACATCGTGTTCCTCGGCGGGCTGGTCCGGTTCGCGCTCGAGCACGACCGCGTGTTCAGGGAGTACGTGGCCGCCTACACCAACGCGGCGATGCTCCTGCGCGAGGACGCCCGGCTCCCCGACGACCTCGACGGCGTGTTCTCCGGCTGGGACGAAGCCACGCGCACCTACGACACCGCGTCGTGGCAGTACGACCGCGACGAGACGGGCCGGCCGCGGCGCGACCCGTCGCTCGAG
>JAWKHR010000021.1:0-113475 GCA_041394725.1 Vicinamibacterales bacterium
GGAAATTCTGCCAGAAGTCCGGCACCGCGACCGCCACCGGCGCGGCGCCGTCCGACGTGAGAATCGGCGTGGCGCGGAGCCCGGAGGTCTCGGCCGTGCCAGCGCGCACGCGGTAGCCGCGAAACTGCAGCGGGACCTGGTGGTCCCGGTTGACGTGCGCCGGGCTGCGCCAGCGCTCGCCGCCACTCGAATCCTGGTACAGCTCGACCGGGCGATCCACTGGCGCGGCGGGGGCGCCGCATTCGGTCGAGAGCGACAGCGGCGCCGAGGCATCGCGCGTCTCGACGTGCAGCGAGACGTCCTTCAGCAGCAGCGAGCCGGCGCCGCCGAGATCCCAGAAGCCCCCCGGGTGTTCGGCGCTGCGGAGATTCCGGAGGCGCACGGACACGCGCACCGCCGCCTGACCCGCGTACGCGTCGAGGCGCACCCAGGTGTCGAGGTCGGCCAGTTCGCCGTCGGGCGGCGCCATCCGGAGTCCGAGGCGCACGCGCAGGGGCCCCTCGTCGATCACGGTCACGTCGCGCACCGCCAGCGTCCGCGTGGTGCCCGCGCGATCGGTGACCGTGAGCGTGACGGTGCGGAGGCCCGTGTCGTCGCTGGTCCAGAGCGCCGGCCCCGGCGCGCAGCGGATGGACGTGGCGCCCGTGCGCACCCGCACCGCCCCGCCGGACTCGCGCGAGACGACGAGGACCTGGCCGGGCGCGACGGCGGCGGCCGCGGGCGCCAGGTGATACGTGACGGCCCGATCCGGGTCGCCGGGATGATCGACCCGCGCGTCCACGAGCAGCCACCGCACCGACCCGTCCCGCCAGCGCTCGAGCGTGCGGGTCTGCACGGCCTGGGTGCGCCCGTCGGCGTCGGTCAGCGCCCACGCCCCGGCGTCGGCGAAGGCGGCTTCGGGCAGCGGCACGCCGAACGTGACGGGTTCGCCGCGTCGCGCGACCGGCGCGGCGTCGGGCTGTCGTGGCCGAACGTGGATGGGAACGGGTCCGGGTGCTGGTCGATTCATGCGTCCGAGCGGGCTCCGGCGGCAGCCGACGTCGCCACGGGCTGCATGCGGGCGACGGCCTCGCGGGCGACCGACGCCCACGTGTGATGTTCGAGCACCCAGGCGCGGCCCGCGCGGCCCAGCTCACGCTGCCGGTCCGCGTCCGTCCACAGCGACACGAGGGCGTCGGCAAAGGCGGCCGGCGCGTCGGCCGTGACGACCGGCGACGCGCCGCGCAGCCCGCGGGCCGCCTTCGACGTCCCGACGATCGGCAGGCCGAGCGCGGCGGCCTCGAGCAGCTTGTTCTTGATGCCCGCGCCGGAGACGAACGGCAGCACCGTCACGGCGTGCCGGCGCACCGCGGCGCGCAGGTCTGGCAGGTTCGCCTCCAGCGTGATGCCGGGCTGGTTGACGATCTCGCGCACCGCGTCGGTCGGCTGGAAGCCAATCACGGTGAACCGCGCGTCGGGCACCCGCCCGCGCACGGCGGGCCACACCTTGCCGCAGAACCAGTCGAGAGCCTGGATGTTCGGCCCGAAGTCCAGGCGGCCCCAGAACACCGCCGTGCGGGGTTCCGGCTGTTCGGTGCCCGGCCGGTAGAACTCGCCGTCCACGCCGTTCGGCAGCACGTCGGCGTTCGGCACGCCCGCGATCCAGCGGATGGCCGCCCGGTCCGCGTCCGACACGACCCACACGCGATCGATCACGCGCCGGTGGGCCCGCTCGTACAGGCCCTTCACGAGAGCGGCGCGGAAGTCCTCGCGGAAGTGCCGGCTCCCTGGCCTGAGCTGCGACACGTGGTGCAGCACCCACTCGTCCGCGGCATACCAGACGCGGACGGGACCGTCGATGGCAGGGAAGAAGGGCAGCGCATCGAGGCCGACGACCACGACGGCCTCGGCCCGCACCTGCCGCGCCGCGGCGCGCAGCGCCCGGACGTGCCCGTCGGGGACGCCCCAGTAGTTGCGGAACCGGTTCTGCAGCCGCGTGGCCGGGATCGGCGCCCCGTCATCGAGCGCCGCGTCGTCGAGCCGGAAGCGCGCCGCGAGCGGCAGGCCGTCCAGCGCGCGGCCCAGCGGTTCGGTGACCGTCGCGAGCGACACCTCGTGGCCCTGGTCCGCGCAGGCCTTCATCATGTAGTAGGTGTGCACGTCGTGGCCGCTGGATCGCGGCCACACGAGCGAGTGCTTGGCAAAGAGGAGTCGCATGGATCACCGGCTCGAGGGGGACATCGGCGACGCCTGGCCCGCGGCGGCCGCCTCGCGCGCGTCGGCCTCGAGGACCGCGCGGACGGCGTCCGGCCGGTCCACGCCCGGCACGACCAGGTACTTCAGCCAGTGCCCCCAGGCGCTGGCGCGCGCCCGCAGGCCCATCAGGAAATAGGCGGCGTTCGCCCGGCTCGGCCGGCGCATCGTCGAGAGGATGCCGACGTCGCGCAGGAACGTGAGGCGCAGCGCCGCGCCGCCCCGGCCGAAGGGCCCGAAGTGCTTCAGGTACAGGTAGAGCGTGTTGCGGATGGCGTTCAGGTGCCAGCGGAGCGAGACCTCGCTCATGTCCGGCCGGGGCTTGGCGAGGTGCGTCGCGACCATCGCCGGATGGTAGACCACCTTCAGGCCGTGCCGCCGGATCGACAGGCAGTGATCGGTCTCGATCCGGTTGCCGCTGCTGTAGGGCTGCGCGAGCAGCGTCCGGTCGTTCAGGCCGGCGCGGTCGAGCGCCTCGCGCGTGAAGACGTAGCAGAAACCGTAGACGTGCTCGACCTCGATTGGCGCGCCGCAGTCCACGTCGAAGTTCGCGACGACGTCGCCCCGCGCCGTGAGGCGCCCGATGCCCTCGCCCTCCCGGATGTAGCCCTTCTCGATGGCGCGGCACCCGACGCACCCGATCGACGGGTCCTCGTCGAGCAGCTCGTCGCAACGCCGGAAGAGATCCACCGCCGGCCGGGCGTCGTCGTTGAGGATCACGATCCGGTCGCCGCGGCTCTCGACCAGCCCACGATTGACGGAGAAGCCGTAGCCGCGGTTCTTCACGTTGACGAAGTAGCGGATCGCCAGCCGGTCCATGAACGGCTCGGCCGCCGCGCGCGTGTGCTCGGCCGGGCCGCCGTTGTCGATGATGACCACCTCGAGCCGGTCGTGCGGGTAGTCGAGCGCGATCAGGCTCTCCAGGCACTCGGCGAGCGACTCGCCCCGCCGGAAGGTGGGGATGACGATCGAGTAGCGCGGCGTCGTCATGCGCCGCTCCGGGCCGGGCCGGCCGCCTGATGGGCACGCCACCAGGCGATCGTGCGGTCGAGGCCGGCGTCCAGGTCGATCGCCGGCCGCCAGTCGAGCGCGGCGGCGAGCCGCGTGGTGTCGGCCACGACGAGCGGCGTGTCGGTCGGCGCCGGCGGGATCGCGCCAAGCCGGATGAGGTCGGGCCGGCCGATCCGCTCCCCGATGCGCGTCACGATCTCGCGCAGCGCGACCGCCTGGCCGGACGCGACGTTGACCGGGCCGGTGACGTCGGACGCGAGCAGCCGCACGAACACGTCGGCCACGTCGTCGGCGTGCAGGTAGTCGCGCACCTGGCGCCCGTGCGAGCAGCGCGCCGGCTCGCCGGCGATCAGGGCACGAATGACGGACGGCACGAGCCGGTCCGGGTGCTCCCATGGGCCGTAGAGGAAGAAGATGCGGCCCCACGCCGTCGTGAAGCCGTCGTCGGCGGACATCGCGTCGGCCAGCAGCCGGAGCGCGTTCTTGCACGTGCCGTACAGCGTGTGTGGCGTCGTCGGCGTGCGCGCCTCGGAGCAGTAGCCGTACTGCCAGTCGTACTCGAGGCACGACCCCGCCCCGACGACGCGCGTGCCGCCCGCCTCGCGGAACCGCCGGAACAGGCCGAGGCTCGCTTCGACCCACGCCAGGTTGTCCGGCGCGGCCGCCCAGCGGCCGGGCGCGATGTACCAGGCCAGGTGGAGCAGGTGCGACGCCTCCGCCCGGCGGACGACCTCGGCGGTCGCGGCCGGGTCGAGCAGGTCGGCCTGGTGCCAGGTCGTGCGCCCGGCCTCGTACGGCGCCTGCCGTGACGCGACGGCGTGGACGTCCCATCCGTCGGCCTCGAGCCGCGGCAGGACGTGACGTCCGACGCACCCCGTCGCGCCGGTGACGAGGACCCGCTTCACGCCGGGAAGTCCGGCCATGCCTGGTCCTTCGGGGAGATGACCTCCGGCGCGATCGGCCACTCGATGCCGAAGGCCGGGTCGTTCCAGCGGATGCCGCCTTCGGCCTCGGGGGTGTAGACGTGGGTGACCGGATAGACCACTTCCGCGCCGTCCTCGAGCGTGAGGTAGCCGTGGGCGCAGCCCTCCGGCACGTACAGCATGCGGCGGTTGTCGGCCGAGAGCGTCACGCCGGTCCAGCGCCGGTAGGTCGGCGAGCCCGGGCGCAGGTCCACGGCCACGTCGAAGACGGATCCGCGGATGCACCGCGCCAGCTTGACCTCGGCGGCCTCGCCGGCCTGGTAGTGCAGGCCGCGCAGGGTGCCGCGATGCGCGCTGAACGAGTCGTTGAACTCGACGAAGTCGGCCTTGAGGCCGCGCGCCTCGAACGCGTGGCGCGACCAGACGCGCGCGAAGAAGCCGCGCTCGTCCCCCCTGGGCTCGAGGTCGACGACGAACGCGCCGGCCACGGCCGTCTCGGTGAAGCGCATCAGCGCGCCTCCGCGGGCTCCGCCGTGGGCGTCTCGAAGAAGCGCCGGTACCAGGCGATCGTGGGGACGAGCCCCTCGCGGAGCCCGTGTCGCGCGGTCCAGCCGAGCCGCTGGCGCGCGCGCGTCGAGTCGAGGTACTGGTCGAGGATCTCCGCGCGCACCTGGTCGAGCACGAGCGGCGCCAGATCCTGCCGGCCCATCAGGTCCTGGATCAGCGCGGTGATCTCCAGCACGTTCACGCGCGTCTCCGGGCTGAAGTTGAACGCCTCGCCCCGCACCCCGGCGTCCTGGCACCGCTCGGCCAGGGTCAGGTAGGCGTCCACGACGTCGTCCACGTAGATGTAGTCGCGCGTGAACAGGCCGTTGCTGCGGATGATCGGCCGCTCACCGCGGAGCAGGCTGCGGATCGTGCCGGGGACGATGCGGCTCCAGTTCAGGTCGCCGCCGCCGTAGATGTTGCCGCACCGGGCCACGGTCACGGGCAGTTCGTAGGTGTGCGCGTAGGTCAGCGCCAGCAGGTCGGTGCAGCTCTTGCTGACGTCGTAGGGGTGCCGGCCGTTGGCCGGCATGTCCTCGGTGTAGGGCAGCGACGGGCCGTCGCCGTAGGCCTTGTCGCTGCTGGCCACGACGACGCGCGAGACGAGGCCGCGGTGGACGCGGCACGCCTCGAGCAGGTTGTAGGTGCCGCGGATGTTCGCCTCGAACGTCGGCAGCGGCGACCGCAGCGCCACGCTGACGATCGGCTGGGCGCCCAGGTGGAACACCGTGTCGATCTCGTGGTCGTTGATCGCGCGCTCGAGCGTCTCGTAGTCCTCGAGGCGGCCGTTCACGACGCTCGTCCGGTGGATGGTGCCGCTGCGCACGAGCTCGCTCTGCGGGTCCCAGTCGCGTACGAGCGTCACCACGCGCGCGCCGCGCTCCAGCAGCCGTGCCACCAGCCACGAGCCCACGATGCCGGTGGCGCCGGTGACGAAGGCCCGCCGTTCCGACCAGTTCATGCCCACACGTTCCACGGTGCGTTGCCCTTTTCCCAGAGGTCCTCGAGCAGCCGGCGCTCGCGGAGCGTGTCCATGGCCTGCCAGAAGCCGCCGTGACGGAACGCCATCAACTGGCCGTCCGCCGCGAGCCGCTCCATCGGCGCGCGTTCCCAGATCGTGCGGTCGTCCTCGAGGTACCCGAGGACGCGGCGATCGAGGACGAAGAAGCCGCCGTTGATCCAGCCCTCGCCGGTCTGCGGCTTCTCGGTGAACTCGGCGACGGCGTCGCCGTCGAAGATGATGCCGCCGAACCGCGCGGGCGGCCGGACCGTCGTCACCGTCGCGAGCCGGCCGTGCGACTCGTGGAAGCGTCGCAGGGCGCCGAGGTCCACGTCCGCCAGGCCGTCGCCGTAGGTCATCATGAACGTCTGGTCCCCGCCCAGCCAGCGCTCGAGGCGCCGGAGCCGGCCGCCGGTCTGCGTGTGCAGGCCGGTCTCGACCAGGTGCACCTTCCACCGCGGCTGGCGCCCGTCGTGCACGGTGGTCGCGCCGCTCGACAGGTCCACGGTGATGTCGTTGTTCACCGCGTAGAAGTTGAGGAAGTACTCCTTGATGACCTCGCCCTTGTAGCCCAGCGCAATCACGAATTCGTCCACGCCATGGTGGGCGTAGATGTGCATGATGTGCCAGAGGATCGGCTTGCCGCCGATCTCGACCATGGGCTTGGGCTTGAGAACGGTCTCTTCCGACAGACGGGATCCGAGGCCTCCCGCGAGGATGATGGCTTTCATGGTGCGTCGAACTCCCGGGCGAACGGATTCCCTCTCATTCCCTGGTGTATCGGCTGCTGGCGCGCCGGGCGATACCACGTCGAACCCGGGCCGCGGGGCCCGCCGCCGGCGTCAGGGACGGCCGCCGATCCGCGCCAGCGTCTCGCGCGCCTCGGCGGCGCCGTCGACGTTCGGGTCGATCTCGAGCGCACGCAGCAGCGAGGCGCGCGCCTTCGCGTTCTCGCCCGCTTTGGCATACGCCATCCCCAGGTGGAGATGCGACCCGGCGGCGCGCGGCCCGTTCTTCACGCTCAACTCGAGGTGCCGGATCGCCTGCGGCAGCAGGTTCCGCTGGTAGTAGATCCAGCCGAGCGTGTCGTTCACGTTGGGTTCGTCGGGCAGGCTCCGCTGGGCCGTCTGCGCGAGCTGCAGCGCCACGTCCAGGTTGCGGTGCTCGCTCACGTAGATCCAGGCGAGGTTGTTCGCGGCGACCGGCGCCGACGGATCGATGGCGAGCACCTTCTCGTACTGCGCCGCGGCGTCGGCCGGGCGCTTCTGGTAGTCGAGCAGCATGCCGAGCATGGTGTTGTAGCCGACCGACTTCGGGTCCAGCTCGATCAGGCGCTCGAACTGCTGCTGCGCCTCGGGCACGCGCCGCTGGGCGAGGTACAGCTGCGCCAGCATGCCGTAGGCCTGCAGGCGCGCGGGTTCCTGTTCGATCGCCTTCTTGAGCAGCTCCTCGGCCCGCGGCATGTCGCCCGTCGTGGCGTAGGTCCGGCCCGCGAGCATGAGCAGGCCCACCGAAGGCGTCCCGCCCTCGAGCGCCGCCTCGATGCGCGTGATCGCCTCCGTCCGGCGGCCCGCCGCCAGGTCCACCTGGATCAGGCCGGCCAGCGCCTCGAGGTCGTTCGGCGCCATGGTCGCCGACTTCTCGAACGATGAGGCTGCGGCGTCGAGGTTCCGGTCCGCGAGCTGCTGGGCGGCGAGCAGGTTCATGACGACGGGGGCGTTCGGGTACTCGCGGCGCAGCGCGGCGATGTCGCGCCGGGCCGTCGCGACGTCGCCCTTCATCAGCGCGACCCGGACGAGCACCACCCGCGCCTCGGGGTTCCCGGGCGCGATCGCCAGGGCCTGCCGGGCGTAGGTGGCGGCCGGGTCGGTGTCGCCCATCGAGAGATAGAGGTTCGCGAGCGCCACCGCCGCGCCGAGCGGACGCGGCTGCAGCTTCATCACCTGCTCGAACGCCGCGATCGCCTCGGCCTTCCGGTCCTTCAGGCGCTCCACACCGCCGATGACCGCGTAGGCGCCGGCGGCCGCCGGGGTGTTCGGTGCATCGGTCACGATGGCGTTCGCGTCGGCCACGGCCTCGTCGCGCCGGCCATCGAGCAGCTCGATGCGCGCCCGGAGCAGGCGGGCCTGGGTCTCGCGCGGCTTCGCCTCGAGCAGGGTGTTGAGCCGGTCGAGCGCAGCCGCCCGCAGCCCTTCCGACGTCTCGATGGCCGCCAGCCGCATCGTCGCCGCGGTGCCCGCGCGCTCCTCCGACGTCATCTCGTTGAGGATCTTCCGCGCATCGTCGTTGCGACGGACGGCGACGTAGTAGTCGGCCAGCGCGAACTTCGCGTCGGGCGTGGTCGAGGCGTCGGCCAGCGCCTGGAAGTACGGTTCGGCCTCGGCGCCCCGGCCCGACGCCAGGTAGAAGGTGCCAAGCGCGCGATTCGCCGTTGAGTTCTTCGGATCGATGGCCAGCGCCGCCTTGAAGGCCGCCTCGGCGTCCTGCCGGCGGTCCGCCGACCACAGGAAGCCGGCCAGCGCCAGTTGCGCCCGGATCGAGTCCGGCGCCGCCGCCACCGCCTGGCGGAACGCCTGCTCCGCCCTGGCGCGGTCGCCCTTGGCGAGCTGCACGACGCCCAGACTCACGTAGGCATCGTCCTGATCCGGGTTGAGCGCGATGGCCTGCTGGTATTCCTTCAGCGCCGCGTCGAAGTCGCGCAGGTTCGCCAGCGAATTGCCGAGCAGGACCTGCGCATCCGCGTTCTTCGGATCGGCCTCGAGCGCCTTCTGCGCGCGGGCGCGCGCGTCCTCGAACGCACCGCTGGCCAGCAGCAGCTCTCCCGCCTTGATCTGCGTTGCCGCGTTGTCCGGCTGCAGGTCGGCAGCCCGCACGAGCTGGTCGAGGGCGTTGCGGCGGTCGCCGATCTTCAGGTAGAGGTCGCTCAGCGTCAGCCGGACGTCCGCGCGGCGCGGATCGATCTGCAGCGCCAGCCGGTACTCGAGCGCGCCCTCGGCGAGCTTGTCGCCCGCCACGTACGCCTCCGCCTGGCGGACGTGATCGTCGAAGGTGGGCTTCGAGCAGGCGGCGACCGACGAGGCGAGGATCAGCGTGACGAGCGTGCGACGGAACATCTGGGACATGACCATCCTTCTCACGCGGGGATGAACGGACCGAGCCGGGGCAGCAGCGTCCGGACGAACGCGAGGCCGACGGCTTCCGCACGGGCCTCGGCGTCCGGGTCGTTCCCGATGGGGACGATGACGCGCACGATGGCGCCGTCGGTGCGGTTCAGGCGCACCGCGTCGGTGACGAGCTGGATCTTGCCCCAGTACTCGCTCGCGACCAGCCGGCCATGGCTCTGGTACCAATAGAGGACCAGCTGCCGATCGAGGCCCTTCTGGATCACGATGCGGTTCACGTCGCCGCCCGGCAGGCCGTCGGCGGCGGGCATCGCCAGGCGCGACTGCGACACGGGCTCCCAGCCCGCGCCGGGCAGGCAGTTCAGCGGGGAGTGCATCGTGTCGCCCGTGCGCTGGCTGGCCCAGTAGCCGATGAACAGGCCGATCGAGGCGCGGTCGGGCCGGACGTAGGCGCGGGTCAGATAGTCGTCGGCGCCGAGCACGCGCTCGACGTCCTCGCTGAAGCGCGGCTGCGCCACGCCCTGCCAGTCCTCGATCGTCATCGGGAACAGGGCAAAGGCCGTGCGCGGCAGCGCGGGTTCGGGCCGATCCGCGCGCAGCACGCCCGCCCAGGCCATCGCCAGCGCCCCCAGCACGATCGCCACCCGAAGTCGCAGGCTCACGCGCGTGCCTCCCCGGACGTCGCCGGCCGCGGTGAGAACCGGTGGATGACCTGCTGGACCACCAGCATCAGCGCGAACGCGACGACGAACACGACCCACCCGGAGAACTCGTGGAAGAACCCCTGCGCGGCGGCCGCGCCGAAGTAGTGGGCCGCGATGCCCGTGCCCGCGACCCGCGCGCCGTTGGCCACGATCGCGATGGGCACGGCCGACAGCACGATCGCCGCGCGGACCCAGCCGCGCGGATCCATGAAGTAGCCGTAGATCACGCCGAGCGTGATGAGCGAGACGAGCGACCGGATGCCGCTGCACGCTTCCGCCACCTCGAGCGTGGTGTTGGCGAGGATGAGGACGTTGCCCTCGCGGAGCACCGGGATGCTCACCGTCGCCATGCAGGCTTGGCCGAACTTCGACGCGAGCAACTGCAGCGGGAACGCCACCTGATTGAAGATGAGCGACGGGATCGGAATCATCAGGAACAGGAACGCCAGCGGAAAGAGCAGGATCCGCAGGTGCCGCCACCCGAACAGGAACAACACGATTCCGGCGAGCGCGCCGACGAAGGACACGCGCGTCACGAAGAGCTCCGCGCCGAGCAGGCCCGCCAGGAGCAGCATCAGGCTGCCGGCCAGGACCAGCAGGCCGAGCCACGACGGGTGACGCTCCGCGACGCGCAGGCGGTCCCGGCGTTCCCACGCGAAGTACGCCGCGAGCGGCGGGATCAGGAAGCCGTGCGAGTAGTTGCCGTCCGACCACCAGGCTTCGACCAGCCAGACCAGGGGCTTCCAGTAGACGACCACCAGCCCGGCAGCGACCAGGACGGCGCCCGCGATCGCGCGCGAGCGGCCGGCCTCCAGCCGGGCAGTCACGGGCACGGGGGTGGCGGCAGTGCCGGTGGACATCCTGGCGAGATACCTAGCAAAGTCCGGCCCGACTCAGGGGTGGACCGGACGTCCACGCAAGTCGTTGACAACAAAGACTTCGGACGGTCGAGATCGGCGTGTTACGGGGGCAGGGGAACAAAAGTCTGCTCCCGCCGCCACATAAGTCGTCAAGTCAACCTATCGGCCGGAGTCCGGCCGCCGCCAATCTCGCGTCGCAGTCGGATCACGATTTCCCGCGATTTCACGGTCGGATCCCTTGCCTCGGCCGTGTCGAGCGCCCGGCGCGCCTTCACGAGATCGCCCAGCGCCGCGCTGACCACGGCCGAATGCACGAGCGCCTCCACGTGCGTCGGGGCCAGGCGCAACGCGCGGTCCAGATGGGCCGCCGCCTCGTCGTTGCGGCCGGCCAGGTGTTCGACCCACCCCAGGGTGTCGAGCGTGTCGGGCGTCGGCGCCGCGGCGACGGCGCGCTGGGCGAACCCCAGGGCCTCGCTGACGTCGCCGCCGTGTTCGGCCAGCGCGAACGCGAGGTTGTTGAGCGCGACCACGTTGGACGGCTCCAGCCCGACGACCTGGCGGTACAGGGTGATGGCCCGGTCGTACTCGCCCTCCTGCTCGCGCAGCGTCGCCAGCAGCAGCGCCTCGCTCGTCAGCCGTGGCTCGAGCGAGACCAGGCGTTCGAGCACGGCGGCCATGTCGTCGGTCTGGCCGGTCGCCCGCATCCCGCGCGCCCGCAGCTCGAGCCGGAGCGCCTCCGTGTTGAATCGCGTGCCGGCCTGCAGGTCGAGCCAGCGGCGCGTGAAGATCGGCGGCGCGGCCGAGTCGGGATCGAGGCCGGCCTCGTACAGCTCCGACGGCGGCACGATCCGATCGCGGAACGGCGCGCACAGCGGGTCGCCCAGCACGATCGTCTGCCAGCTCAGGAACGGCATGGCCGTGTAGTAGGCCTCCGCCAGGTTCAGGCCCCGGAGATAGGCCGGGAAGAGAATCTGCGGCCGGATGATGGCGTCGAGAAACGGCTCGGCGACGTGCGCGGAGAGGCCGGTGATGCCGTCGTGGATCAGGTCGCCCGCCAGCGACTGACCGCCGGTCGGCACCGTCAGCGTGGGCGCCAGGGTCCAGTCGTCGGGCGGCGCCGTGAACGTACGGCCGTCGGTGCTGACGAACAGGCCGCCGATGGCGCCCGGCGCGAACGTGAGGCCGAGATGGCGGAGCTGGTTGGCCGGGTCGTTCGACCCCCACGAGTAGTAGCCCAGAACCGGGTCCGTGACCGCCGCGCGCGCCGGCGTCTGGTCCAGCGTGATGCGGTCCCGCGCGCCTTCCGCCTCGAGACGGTCTGACGTCGTCTCGAGCCACAGATCACCGCCGCGATCGCCGGGGATGCCCCGCTGATCGAGCACGATGCGTCCCGCGGTCGTCGGCGAGAGCCCGCGATCGATCAGGCCGCGGACGTCGGCGACGCTGTACCCGTCGAGCCGGGTCACGAGATACAGATCCGACGTCGTCCGGGCGACCGGTCTCGCCTCGTCGACCGGCCGATCGCCCAGGAACAGCGGGTTGTCCACCCGGCCCAGGATCGGATCGTCGCGGCCGAGCATCCGCCGGTAGAGCAGCGTCAGCTCGGAGTCCACCGACGCCATGGTGCCGTCGAGGCCGGCCGACCCCTCGATGCGCAGCGGGACGTCCTTCGTCAGGACGATGTAGAGCACCTGGTCCTGCAGGCGCTGGGTCCAGAGGTGGCGCGCGATCGGCGCCTGGATCGTGCGCTCGAAGTCCGCGCGGGAAATCTGGTCGGTGACCGGCGCGGAAATGCGCACGAAGTTGACGTCGGGCACCTGCCGCACCCGCGCGTAGTAGACCCCGATCTCGACCGACGCCTGGCTCGCCGCGTTGACGACGACCAGGACGTTCGCGCCCGATTGCGCTCCGGCGGGAGCGGCCCACGCCAGCGCCAGCCCGAGGGCCAGCGCCGCCACGGGAACCCGGACGCACGAACGCCCGGCCGGACGGCGGCTGACAGTCACTCTGTCAGGATACCGCGCGCCCGGCCGGGCGTCCTGCCCCCTCATCCCGGCGGATGGGCCCTAGGGAATCGACAGGGCCGACATGGTCAGGATCTGGATGGCCTGACCGAAGAACGACGAGCTGCCGCTCAGCGTTCCCGTGAACGCCACGTGCAGGCCGGACTGCCGGAAGCTCGTGTGCAGCCCGCCCACCGGCACGTAGTACTTGCCGTCGGTGTCGGACTGGATGAACCAGACTCCGAACACGTTCCGGACCACGCCGGTGGTGGTGATCGTGTCACCGCCGTTCGTGGTTCCACCGCCCGGATTGGTCGGCGTCGTCGTGCCGCCGCCGGGAATCGTCATGCCGGGCGGCAGCCAGCCCCCCTGGTAGCAGGTGCCGCCGCCGAGCGCGGTGAACGGATCCGGCGTCGCGCAGCCTGACGGCGAGCTCGGCGTCGATGGCGTGGACGGCGTCGAGGGCGTCGCCGGCGTCGCGCCGCTGGGCGGCGGAATGCCGGGCGGGAGCCAGCCGCCCGCGTAGCAGGTGCCGCCGCCGAGCGCGGTGAACGGATCCGGCGTCGCGCAGCCGCCGGACGTCGGCGTGGACGGCGTGGACGGGATCGACGGGGTCGACGGCGTGCTCGGTGTCGACGGGGTCGTCACGACGTTGCTGCCGGGAATCGCCATGCCGGGCGGGAGCCAGCCCCCCGCGTAGCAGGTGCCGCCGCCGAGCGCGGTGAACGGATCCGGCGTGGTGCAGCCGCCGGCCTGCGAACTCGGCGTCGAAGGTGTCGACGGCGTGGACGGCGTGGACGGCGTGCTCGGCGTGCTCGGCGTCGAGGGCGTCGTGCCGGGCGGATTGATGCCGGGCGGGAGCCAGCCCCCCGCGTAGCACGTCCCGCCGCCGAGTACCACGAACGGATCGGGCGTCGTGCACGCGTTCGGATTCGTCGGTGTCGTCGGCGTGCTGGGTGTCGTCGGCGGCGGAGTGGTCGGCGGTGGTGTCGTCGGCGGTGGCGTCGTCGGCGGGGGTGGCGTCGTGGTCGCCGCCGGCGTGGCGAACGTGAAGTCGCCCGACGTCGCGATCTCGCCGCCCGTGCCCTGCGACCGGACGCGGAAGTGATACGTCCTGGACGCGGTCAGGCCGCTCAGTGTGATGCTGTGCGCCGTCACGAAGCTCGACGCCACGGCGCTGCTGCTGCCGTAGCCGCTCGTCAGACCGTAGTCGACCTGGCCCGTGGACGCATGCAGCGTCTGCCAGGTAATCACGGCCGACGAGGACGTGATTGAGCCGGCCGCGACGTTCGAGATCTCGACGCCCGCGTTCTGGACGTGGACGATGATGGGCGACGTGTAGACCGGCGTGCCCACGCTGTCGTGCCCGACCGCCGCCAGGGTGTAGCTGCCGTCGGGCACGCCGGACGTGTCCCACGCGCGCTGGCACGCGCCGCTGGTGATGGCGCTCCCGAGGTTGCCGCCGCTCACCTGAAACTGGAGATCGCTCAGGCCGGGCGCGTCGGCCCAGGCCGTCAGCGTGACGGAACCCGACACCACGGCGCCGTTACTGGGCGCCGTCAGAAAGAGGCCGGGTAGGAGGGAACCCGCATGGACGGCCGGCATCGCTGCCATGACCGTGAAGCCAACAACAATTCCTGCGAGGGGGTAGACAACCTCCCGCCACACACGAGGACTCCTCAACCGCATGCCGTTCACCTGTTCTGGTCTTGAGGGGCGACCCCGCCCAGGGGATGAAATCCCCCTGGAAAGAGAACACCTTTCTGTTTCGCGGGAGGGCGCAGGAAGAGTACCAGAGTTTGTGCAAAAGTGTGCAACAAAATAACGCACGTGGACGCAACGTGTTAGCGACGCCCGGCGCCGCGGGCCGGCGTCAGTGCGCTAAGACGCGATTACCGTTTTGGTTGCGGGCGTGCAGGTCTGTCGGTGGCGGGAGGCGACGAAGGCGGCGACGACGATCGAGCTCGCGAATGTACAGTCCATGGCCTCGGCGGGCTCGAGGCCGCCGGAGCACCCGAACCTCTCCGTCGCCGTTCAGCGATTGAACGACGTCAGATCCATCCCCGGACGATGCCCCGACGACGGTTCGGTCGCGGGCATGGCGGGCCGGTCGGCACTGCTGTGCTGGTAGACCTGGGCATCAGTCGTGTCGATGCGGAGCATGTAGGCGATGGGGAGCAGGTCGAGGATCCCTGCCAGTGCGCGGAGCACTGCCGGCGCGAGCATGTTCTCGTCGTCGGGCGTCAGGGACGAAGTGAATCGGATGTTCACATCTGCTGACTCAGCAATCCACGTTCCCGCCGTTTTTCTTAGGAATTTTGCATAAATTACGAATTTGTCATCCGTCCGGCAGACACTTATCCGTACCGGACCGGAACTCTGGCCATTTTCCTGGACGACCACCGCCCGGCGGGCGGGGGTGGGCGAATGCCCTGCGGCAGAATAGGCGCATGCGACGGGGTGCCGTCTGGATCCTCCTTCTCGCTGGCGTGGCCTGCGGTCCACCCCCCGAACCGCCGCGGCCGGCGCTCACCGCGGCGCCGACACACGCCCGCTACGCGGCGGCGATCTCGGAGTTCGGCCTGGACAAGACGGCCCTGGGACAGGACTGGCTGCGCGCGGCGAACCAGGCCCTCGCCGCGCCGACTCCGGCGGCGCTGCCCTTCCACGAGAGCGGCTACCTGGCGCCCGAGCGGCCCGAAGCCGTCGGATACGCCTTCGAGCTGCGGCGCGGCCGGCGCCTCGTGGTCGACGTCACGTTCGAGGCCGCGGTCCGGGGCGCCCGGCTCTACGTCGATCTCTTCGAAGCGCGCGAGGGCGAGGCGCCCCGCCTGGTTGGCGGCGCCGAACCCGGCGCGTGGTCCTTCACCTACGAGGCGCGGCGCGACGGGCGCCACATCCTCCGCGTGCAGCCGGAGCTGCTGCGCGGGGGCCGGTACACCGTGGCGCAACGGACCGAGGCATCGCTCGGCTTTCCGGTCGACGGCCGATCGCTCCACGCCGTGCAGAGCGGCTTCGGCGCGCCGAGGGACGGCGGCCGGCGCGATCACCACGGCGTGGACATCTTCGCGCCGCGCGGCACGCCGGTCGTGGCCGCCGTCGACGGCGTCGTGCGCCTGGACTCGACGCCGATTGGCGGCCAGGTCATCTGGCTCGCCGAGCCGGGCCGCCGCCGGCGGCTGTACTACGCGCACCTGAACGACTGGGCCGTGACGAGCGGGGCGGCGGTCACCGCCGGCCAGGTCATCGGCTACGTGGGCAACACCGGTAACGCCCGCACCACGCCGCCGCACCTGCACTTCGGCGTCTATGATCGCGGTCCGGTCGATCCGGTGCCGTACCTCGTGGCCGACGACCGCCTCCCGGAGCCCTCCACGCTCGATGCCCGGTGGCTGGACAGCCGGGGCCGGATTCGCGTGGCCGGGAGTCGACTGGTCGCCTCGGCCGACCGGCGCGCGCCGGACATCGCACGGCTCGACGCCGGCCAGATCGTCGGCGTGCGCGCGGCAATTGGGTCGTGGCTGCGGGTCGCGCTTCCCGACGGGACGACCGGGTTCGTCGCGGCGCGCGACATCGAGCCCGCCGACACCCCGATTGTCGCGGCCGCGCTCGCGACCGACGTCGCCGTGCTCGAGCGACCCGAGCCGGGCGCGCCCCGCGTCGACACCCGCCCCGCGACCTCCGAGGTCGAGATCCTCGGCTGGTCCGCAGGCTTTGCCCTCGTGCGCGCGCCCGCCCTGCCCACAGGCTGGGTGCCCGCCGATCCCCTCGACCTGATCAGTCGATCGTCATTCTGATCGCGCACGGTGCCCGTTTCCGGCCTGTTGACGCGGGCGCGTCCGGGAAGATATACAGATCATCTTATTAAGATGGTCGATACAGTCCCGTTTGCGCGGAGGTACCCGTGACGCCCCGGAGCGCGGCCCGCACGCCGCTGTCCACGATCAGTCTGTACGTCCTGCTCGCCGTCGCCGATGCGCCGCTGCACGGCTACGGCATCATCAAGGACGTCGAGCGGCGGACCGACGGCGTCCTGTCTCTCGAGGCCGGGACGCTCTACGCGGCGCTCCGCCGGCTGCAGGACGAAGGCCTGATCCGCGAGGATGCCCGCGCGCGCCCCGGTGACGACGACCGACGACGCCGGTACTACCGGTTGACCCCGCTCGGGCTCGAGGCACTGCGGCGCGAGTGTGCCCGCCTGGCCGACTTCCTCCGCGTCGCGCGCGACAAGCGCGTGACGCCGGCGCCGCACGGGAGCTGAGCGCCCGGTGGTCCCCAGCCTCTCCCCGTGGTCCGACCGGCTCTTCCGCGGCGCGCTGCGGCTCACGCCGCGCGGCTTCCGTGACGAGCACGGCGAGGAACTGCTCGAGACGCTCGCCGCGCGGGAGGCCGACATCCGGACGAGCGACGGATCGCTCTGGACCTTCCGCTGGCGCGAGGCGCGCGCGATTGTGCGCGTCGGCGCGCGCCTGCGACGCCCGCGCCGTGTCTTCGATCCGTCTTCCGACCCTGGAGGTTCCCCGATGCCCCCTGCCGGTTCCGGCCGCGGCGCCTGGCGCGGCATTCGTGGCGACATGCGCGCCGCCTGGCGCGGGCTTCGCCGCCATCCCGGCCAGGCCCTCGTCGCGGTCGTCACCCTGATGGTCGCGGTGGGCGCGGCCACGGCGGTGTTCACCGTCGTCAACGCGGTCATCCTCACGCCCCTGCCGTATCCGCACTCGGATCGGCTGGCGCTCGTCCGCGATGCCTCGCCGCCGCGCTTCCCGTTCTTCAGCGTCTCGCCCGGTCGCTTCGTCGAATGGCAGCGCCGCGCGCGGACGTTCGACGGCCTCGCGGCCACGACGGGGGCGTCGGCGAATCTGACCGGCGCCGGCGAGGATCCGGAACGCCTTCGCCTCGCGCAGGCCTCGGCGAACCTCTTCGACGTCCTGGGGGTGTCGCCGTTGCGCGGCCGGACGTTCACGGCCGAGGAGGATCGCGATGGGGGGCCCCGCGCCATCATCCTGTCCGAGGGGCTCTGGCGGAGCCGCTTCGGCGGGCGTGACGACGTCATCGGCCGGACGATCACCGTCGGCGACCTGCCGACGACGGTCGTCGGCGTGATGCCGGCGTCGTTCCAGTACCCCTCCGACACGACGCGCGCCTGGGTGCCGCTGGCGCTCTCCGAGGAGGACCGCCAGCGCTACGGCAGTCACTACCTGCGCGTCGTCGGCCGGCTGCGCGACGGCGAGACGGTGGCGAGCGCGAGGGACGACCTCCGGCATGCGGCGGAGGCCCTGGCGCAGGAGCACCCGTCGAGCAACGAGTCGTGGACGGTGCTCGTGGACGGCCTGCACGACTACACCATTCGCGACGTGCGCGGCGCGCTGCTGCTGCTCGTCGCGGCCGGCGCCGGCGTGCTGCTGATCGCCTGCGCGAACGTCGCCGGCCTGTTGCTCGCGCGCGGCGCGGATCGACAGCGCGAGATCGCCGTCCGGTCCGCGCTCGGCGCCGATCGCCTGCGCCTCATGCGGCCGTTGTTCTTCGAGAGCCTGCTGCTCGGCGCGGCCGGCGCCGCCGGCGGCGTGCTGGTCGGCCTCGCCACGCTGCGCGCGCTGCTCGCGACGTCGTGGGCGCGGGTCCCGCGCTTCGAGGATGTGTCGCTCGACCCGGTCGTGCTGGCGTTCGCGGTCGCCCTCGCGGTGCTGACCCCCGTGCTGTTCGGGCTCCTGCCCGCTCTCCAGGCGAGCCGGACCTCCGCGACGGGCGCCCTCGTCGCCGGCGGCCGGTCCCACGCGTCCACGCTGCGTCGCGGCACGCGGTCGTGGCTCATCGTGGGCGAGGTCGCCCTCGCGGTGATGCTGGTGACGGGTTCCGCGCTGCTCCTGCGGAGTCTCGATCGCCTGCTCGATGTCACGCCGGGCTTCCAGCCGGATCACGTCCTGTCGGTCGGCGTCTCGCTGCCCGAATCGCGCTACCCGACCCCGGAGGCGCGGACCGCGTTCTTCCGCGACCTCCTCGAACGCACCGGCCGCATCCCGGGCGTCGAGCGCGCGGCGCAGACCCAGGTGCTGCCGTTCGTCGGCGACTACGTGGCCAGCCTCGAGATCGACGACCAGCCGACGCCGCCGAACAGCCAGCCGCCCACCAGCAACTTCTACGCGGTGAGCCCCGGCTACTTCGACGCCCTCGGCATCCGGCTGCTGCGCGGCCGGGACTTCACCGACGCCGATCGCGCCGAGGGCCCGAGGGTGGCCATCGTCTCGCGGCAGCTCGCCGAGCGGCTCTTCCCGGGCGTCGACGCGCTCGGCCACCACATCCGCGTGAGCCAGGGGCCGCGCCGCGACTTCGCCGAGATCGTCGGCGTCGTGGACGACGTGCAGGTGTACGGGCTCGATGCGGACATGACACTGCAGATCTACGAGCCCGCCGCGCAGCACGGCTATTTCACGCTCACCGCGCTCGTCCTGCGCACCGCCACCCCGCCCGCCACCGTGGTCGCCTCCGTGCGCCGGGTGATGCGCGACCTGGATCCCGACCTGCCCGTGGACACCCCGCTGCTGCTGGCTGACGAGGTGGCGGCCTCGACGGCGCCGCGGCGATTCACGGCCGCGCTGCTCGGCGGGCTGGCCGGGGTCGCGCTGCTGCTCGCGGCCGTCGGCATCTACGGGCTCGTCTCGTTCTCGGTCGGCCGTCGCGTGCAGGAATTCGGCGTCCGGATGGCGCTCGGCGCCGCGCCGGGCACGATCATGCGGCTCGTCCTGGGCGAAGGCCTGCGCCTGGCCGCGGCGGGCGTCGGCCTCGGTCTCGTCGGTGCGCTGCTGGCGGGTCGCGTGATGCAGTCGCTGCTGTTCCACGTGTCGGCGCGCGACCCGATCGCGCTCGCCGGCGCGGCGCTGGTGATCGTCGCCGCGGCCGCCCTCGCGTGCTATTCCCCGGCGCGACGCGCGCTGCGCGTGAGCCCGGTCACCGCCTTGCGCGAGACCTGAGATCAGGCCAGGTCGTTCGGCCGATCGTCGAAGCCGGGCCGGACGAAGGCCATCGCGGCGGGAAACCGGGCCGCCAACCGTCGGTCGAGCTCGTCGAGCAGCCGGACCATCTGCGCCGGCACGCCGTCGGCCGCCGCCCGTCCCGCCTCCATCAGGACGCGCCATGCATCCCGCGCCTCGGCGGCCGCGAGGCGCGCCACCTTCGCCGTGCCGTTCGCGTCCTCGGCCAGCTCGGGGATCTCGCCGGCCGCGCGAAGGGCGGACGACACGGCCCGGTACGTCTTGCCAGCCAGCAGGTGCGTCATGCGCCCCAGGACCTCGAGCGCATCGACGGCGCGCGCATCCCCGCGGGCGCGCACGACGGGACCCAGTGTCCGGACGATCGGCAGGGTGGTCATCAGGAGCCTCGTGGCCAGCTCGACGAGCGGGTCGGCCCTGGCGCGGGCGCGATGCGCGTCGAGCCGGGCCATGAGCACCCGGTGGTCCCGCGAGTCCATCGACAGCGTGACGCCCAGGCGCTCGGCGCCGCGTCGCACGAGCCCGAGCGCCTGCTCGAGCGATTCGCGCGCGACCTGGCCGTCCTCCGCGTCGGCGGCCTCCGGGGTGGCGGCAGGCTCGGCACGGGGCGCGGGCGCGCGCATGTCCCGGAGATCCAGGAACAGCAGGCAGCGGGCCGTGAACGGGCAGCGCTCGCACCAGCGGTCGCAGTAGTTGTAGATGCCCGGGATCAGTCCCGGCGCGCCGGCGCGCGTGATGATCTCCTCGAACTCCCGGTCGGTCATGCCGCCTGACGGTGCAAGACGCGGGCCCGGCGGACGCCGCGCGATTCGGGCGCGAACGGCGGTCGTGTTGGAGAAACGGCCACGCGGCGCGGGCGCCGCGTGGCAGAAAGCTCAACGTGCCGAGCAGGCCGGCGCCGGCGTCGTGTTGGCTTCGGTGGCCGGCTGGACCGACAGGAACTGCACCGTCGGCGGCATCGACGGCGCGAGCGTGACGGCCACGCGCAACCGGCCGCGCTCGCAGTCGAGCGTCCACTGGCCGCGCAGGGCGTTCTCCGGCTCGAGCGGGGCCTCGGCCCGGCACTGGCCGACCTGCGCGTGCAGCGCCTCGATGGCCGCGCGCCGCCGCGCCCGATCCTGGTCCAGGAACAGGTTCTCGGCGGCGATCCGGTCCGCCACCTGATCGTCCCAGGCGTTGACGAGCGCCGTGACGGCCTGCTGTGCCTCCAGCAGCGCCGGCGCCGGCGCCGGCACGTAGGGCTCGAGGCCGGACTCCCGGACGATGGTCGTCAGCGCGCCCGCCGCGACGCCGCTCGCGCTCGTGTAGGTCAGGTTGGACATCGCGATCACCGCGACGCCGTAGTCGGGCAGCCACGTCATCACCGATCCGTAGCCCGGCAGGCCGCCCGTGTGCGCGACCACGTGGTCGAACTCGCAGGTCTGCTGGATCCGCAGGCCGTACCCGTAGCCGCCCGCGTTGAGCGCGATCGCCTCCCCGTCCACGCGCACCGTGGCGGGACGCGGCCGCGCGACCTCCTGCATCTCGCGCAGCGACGCGCGACGGACCGGGCCGGCGTCCGGGTCGTCGCGCGGAGGCCAGGCCCCGGCGAGGAAGCCGACCCACCGCGCCAGGTCGCGCGTCGACGTCAGCATGCCGCCCATCGATCCGAACGCGCCGTCGGGCAGCGCCGGCTCGTCCTTCCACCGCTCGTCCTCCCAGCGATAGCCACGGGCCATCCGGTCTGCCGGCACGTCGCCGGCCTGCAGCGTCGTCGACGTCATGCCGAGCGGCTCGAGCAGGTTCGTCCGTACGTACTCCGCGTAGGGCCGGCCCGAGACGTTCGCGACCACCCGCCCGAGGATGGCGAAGCCGTAGTTCGAGTACTCGTAGGCGAGCCCCGGCGGACGGGAGAACGGGATGCCGCGCTCCAGCATCTCCGCCATCTCCGCGTCGGTTCTCGCGAGCTGGCGGTCACCCCAGGGGTTGTCTTCGGGAAAGCCCGTGGCGTGCGACAGCAGGTGCCGGATCGTGATCCTGGGGGAGTCCGCGGTCGGGTAGCGCAGTCCCGCGAGTTCCGGCACCCAGCGCTCCGCCGGGTCCTCCAGAGACAGCCGGCCTTCGTCGCGCAGCCTGAGGATCGACACCGCGGTGAAGCTCTTGGTCATCGACGCGATGCGGAACACCGTGTCCGGATCGATGGCGGCCTTCGAGGGCACGTCCCGGACGCCCCAGCTGCCCGCGTGCGCCAGGGCGCCGTCGACGACGATGCCCCAGGCGATGCCCGGGGCGTGCGCGCGCTCGGCGAACTCGCGGAAGGCGGCGTCCACGGCGGGGAAGGCGCGCGCGACCCGCGCGAGACGGTCGGGCGCGACGGCCGCAGCCGGCGGGACCGGGCTGGCGGGCGACGGGTCCGCGGCCGCCGGCGGCGCGGGCTGCCCGCAGGCCAGGGTGCAGGCGGCGACGGCCGAGGCCAGCGCCGCACGAAGGCCGGACGACAGGGTCATGGCGGATCTCCCGCCGGCATCTTAGTCCCGCGCGGCCCCGGACGCGACGTCGTGAAGGATCGCGACGCCGCGTTCCGCCGAGGGCTACTGGCCGCGCAGGGCGATGTGCGGCGGGACGCGCATCGCGCGAACGGCCGGCACCAGGCAGGCGGCGAGCGCCGCCGCGGCGAGCGAGCCGACGACCGCGGCGAACACGGCCGGGTCCCACGGCTCCACGCCGAAGATCACGGTCGTGATGCCGAGCGAGAGCGCCGCCGCGAGCAGGACACCCAGCACGAGGCCCAGGCCGATCTGCACGAGCCCCTGCCGCAGCACCAGTCGCACCACGCCGCCGCCGCTCGACCCGAGCGCCATCCGGACGCCGAACTCCTGCGTCCGCCGGCTCACCGAGAAGGCCATCACCGCGTAGAGCCCGACCGTGGCGAGGAACAGCGCCGCGGCGCCGAACGCCATGAAGAGCGATCCGAACACCGAGTAGAACCAGTTGTTCGACTCGATGTACGCCGTCATGGTCCTGACCCAGTACAGCGGCAGGTCGCTGTCGAGGCCCTCGACCTCCCGGCGGACCGCGGCCGCGAGGGTCATGGGAGCGCCGGCCGTGCGAATCGCGAGGCTCGCGAACTTCGGTGGCTCCTGCGCGAGCGGCACGTAGTAGCCGTCCGGCCGTTCGTCGGTCAGGCTGCCGAGATACATGTCGGGCACGACGCCGATCACCGTGATCCACGGCGCGTCGTCGCCGGGGCGGCCGGCGCGGAAGTGCCGGCCCACGGGGTCCTCCGCCGGGAAGTACTTCGCGGCGAAGCTCGCGTTGACGATCGCCACGCGCGGCGCCGCGCCATCATCGGCGACGGAGAAATCGCGGCCGCGGAGGAGGGCCCGGTCGAACGTGTCGAAGAAGCCGGGCGAGACGGCCGTGTACCGCACGGACGGGTAGTCACGCTCGGTCGCGTAGGTCCGGCCCTCGACGGCGATCGTCTGGCGGCCGGCGCCGGTCGACGGCAGGTTGGTCGCGACGGTCGCCGCCAGGGCGCCGGGCAGCGCCGCGGCGCGCTCGCGCAGGTCGGCGTAGAACCGCGCGCGCGACGCGTCGTCGGGGTAGTCCGCCTCGAACAGGCCCATCCGCGCGGTGAACACGTCGTCGGTGGCGAAGCCGAAGTCCGCCGTCCTGAGCGTCACGACGCTCTTGATCGCCAGCCCCGAGGCCACGAGGAGCCCGCACGAGATCGCGATCTCGGCGACGACCAGGACGCGGCTCAGGATCCCGACGCGGAGGCCGGACGACCCGCGCGACTCGTCCTTCAGGACCGCGTTGACGTCGGACCGGGACGCCTGGACGGCCGGCAGCAGGCCGGCGGCCATCGTGGCGATTGCGGTCAGCGCGGCCGTGAACAGCAGCACGGTCGGGTCGAGGCGGATGTCGATCCAGAACGGCGGGTTCGTGTCGACGATCGATCGGTTGAACAGCACGAGGCCCGCCTGCGCCAGGATCAGGCCGCCCGCCGTGCCTGCCGCGGCGAGCACGAACGACTCGGCCAGCAGCTGCCCGATCACCCGCCGGCGGCTCGCGCCGAGCGCGGTCCGGATCGCGATCTCCCGGCTGCGCACCGCGGTCCGGGCGATGAGCAGGTTCGCGACGTTCGCGCACGCGATCAGCATCACCCCGAACACGGCCGCGAGCATCGTCAGCATCGTGGCGAAGATCTGGCGGCCGAGGAAGTTGCGGATGAACGGCCGCACGTCCGCGGTGCGGTGCTCGTTCGTCTCCGGGTACGCCTCCGCCTGCCGGCGCGCGAGGCCCTGGAACTCCGCCTGCGCGCGGTCGATCGTCACGCCCGGCGCCAGCCGGCCGAAGACGACGACCGACGTGCCCTGGCCGCGCGCGGTGCGCAGCACGTCGAGCGGCAGCGGTACCCACACCTGCACGGCGTTCGGGAACTTGAACCCCTCGGGCATCACGCCGATCACGGTGGCCGCGCGACCATTCACGCGCGTCGTCCGCCCGACGATGTCCGGGTCACCGCCGAAGCGGTTCTGCCAGGCGTCGTGGCCGAGGACCACGACGCCGGGCGCCCCGGGCGCGTCGTCGCCGGGTGCGAACGTCCGGCCGAGCGCGGCGGTGGCGCGGATGACCTCGAACGCGTTCGCCGTCATGAACGCGCCGTCGTACCGCTCGGCGCGCCCCTCGCCATCGGGATTACTGATGTTGATCGTGCCGCCGTAGAAGGCCGCGAACACCTCGAACGACTGCTGCGCGTCGCGCCACTCGGCGAAGTCGTGCTGGAAGACGCCCTGATCCTGGTCGTCCTGCTGGGTGGTCTCGAGCGCGGCGACCGCCATGATCCGGTCCGCGTCGGGCACCGGCAGGCCCCGCAGGAACGCGCCCTGGATGATGCTGAACATCGTCGTGGTCAACCCGATGCCGAGCGTCAGGGCAAGGACCGCCATCAGGGACAGCCCGGGTTGCCGGGTCATGGTGCGGAAACCGTGCCGGAGCTGTGAGGCGAGGCCCATGCGGTGATCCTACGGGGCGGGGAAGACGGGAGTTCCTGAGGGTCCTGAGGGTCCCAGGGGTCCGCGGAACCCGAGGCCCCTCGGAACCCTGGGACCCTGGGACCCTCAGGACCCTCAGGAAACGCCCTCGTCCACCGCCGCGTAAGATGCTGGTGCATGCCCGGTCCGGCTTCCGATGCCCGTCGCGTGCTCGTCGTCGAGGACGAGCCGCACATCCGCGAGCTCGTTCGCCTGCACCTCGGTCTCGAGGGGCTGGAGGTCACCGAGGCGGCAGACGGCGACGCCGGGCTGCGGCTGATTCGGGAGCAGGACTTCGACCTGCTCATCCTCGACCTGATGCTGCCCGGGCTCGACGGGCTGGCGCTGTGCCGCGCGACGCGCGGCGGGGCGCGCAACACGGACGTGCCGATCCTCATGCTCACCGCGCGGCGCGAGGAGTCCGACAAGGTCGTGGGCCTCGAGAGCGGCGCCGACGACTACCTCACCAAGCCGTTCGGGATCCGCGAGCTGGTCGCGCGCGCGCGCGCGCTGCTGCGCCGGCCGCGGGCGTCGAAGGCGGCCGCGCCGACTCCCGACGTCATCGCCGCCGGACCCATCGCCATCGACCGGGCGCGCCGGGAGGTGCACGTGGACGGCCGCCCCGTCGACCTGACGCCGCACGAGTTCGAGGTGCTCTCGCTGCTCGCCTCGGAGCCGGGCGTCGTCTTCAGCCGCGAGACCCTGCTCGAGCGCATCTGGTCGAACGACGTGCACGTCACCTCGCGGAGCGTGGACACGCTGATCAAGCGGCTGCGCCAGAAGATCGAACCGGACACCCGGGATCCGCGGCTCGTCCTCACCGTCTGGGGCACGGGCTACAAGCTGGCCGATGGCTGACCACGTCTGGTACCGGAGCCTCTACTGGCGCATCGCGCTGGGGTTCGTGGTCCTGCTCGCCGCCCTGCTCGCCGCGCAGGGATTCGTCTCGCTCTGGCTGACGGGCCGGGTGGCCGAGCTGATTCCCGGACGGTCGCCGGCGCAGTTCGCCGAGACGATCGCCTCGGAGCTGTCCGTGGCGCTGGCCGATGCGCCAGACCTCGACCTCGAGTCGCACCTGCGCGACCGATATGCGACGGCGAACCAGGCCTGGGTCGCGTTCCTGCGCGACGGGCGCAGCGCCACCAGCCAGCGTGTGCCGCCGCCCGCCAGCGCGCTGCGCGCGGCCCGCATCCGACTCTTCGGCCTGACCGGACAGCCCATCCCGTCGCCGGAGGGCGGCGGAGGACGCGGCGCCGCCGGATCCGGCGCCGAGCCGGTGACGTCCGACACCGAGTCGTCGCCACCGGCGACGCCACGCACGGAGTCCGCGGCGCCGCCGACGCGTCCCCCCTCGTCGTCGGGATCGCCACGACGCGGGCGCGGCGACGGTCCGGGCGGCTTCGGGCGTGGCGAGGGACGGGGGCGGTCCGGGCGCGGCAGCGGACGCGGCGGTCCGCTGCTCGACTTCGCCACGGTCACCCTGGACGGACGGCCCTTCGGCGTGATTGCCGTGCCGTCCGAGCGGCCGCCGCTGTCGGTCGCGCTGCGCGGGTTCGCGCCGACGCTGGCCACCGTCGGCGTCGTGCTGCTCCTGCTCGGCACCACGCTCGCCGCGCTCCTCGTCTTCCGGCCGGCCCACCGTCGCCTGCGCGCGCTGGAACGGGCCGCCCGCGCGTTCGGCGCCGGCGATGCCACCGCGCGCGCCACCGAAGCCGGCGGCGACGAGGTGGCGGCGCTTGCCCGGACGTTCAACGAGATGGCCGACGGCCTCAGCGCGCGTTCGTCGGCGCTCATCGAGGCCGATCGCGCGCGCCGGCAGCTGCTGGCCGACATCTCGCACGAGCTGGCCACCCCGCTCGCCGCCATCCGGGGCTATGCGGAGACCCTCGCGATGCCGGACCTTGCGCTCGACGATGCGACGCGCAGTCGGTACGCCGGGGTGATCCACGACGAAACCGAGCGTCTCAGCGCCATCGTCGGCGACCTGCTCGACCTGGCGCGGTTCGAGGGCGGCGGCGCGTCGTTCCGCCCGGCGGTGGTGCCGCTGCGGTCGATCGTCGAGCGCGTCGCGAGCCGCCACGATCCGGTCCTCCGCGAGAAGCGCATCACGCTCGACGCCCGCGTCGAGCCGCCGGACCTGACCGTCATGGCCGACGCCGGCCGGCTGGAACAGGCGCTGCAGAACCTGGCGGCCAATGCCGCGCGTCACACGCCGGACGGCGGCGACATCCGGCTGCACGCGGCCCGCGACGGCGACATCGTCCGTATCACCGTCGAGGACAGCGGCCCCGGCATCCCCCCTGAACACCTGTCGCGCGTGTTCGATCGCTTCTACAAGGTGGACGAGTCGCGCACGGGCACCCGGGTGCCGTCGGGCAGCGGCCTCGGCCTGTCGATCGTGCGCGCCATCATCGAACGCCACGGCGGCACGATCGAGGCGTCGAATGCGCCGGACGGTGGCGCGCGATTCGAAATCACCCTGCCCGCCGCCTGACCTCCCGCCGCGGGCCGCGGCGTCGGCCGGGCGGTCCCCCCGGCGTGTGTGGCAAATCCGTGACAGCCCCGTGAAAAACCACTGCGCCCATGGGCGCGGGAAGAACACGCCTCGATCCGGTGTCGTAATCACTCGCACGCGAGGCCGAGAGTGGAACCGCGTGCAGGTGTCCGGGGGATGCAGCACATGTCGAAGGCGATCAGTCAGACCAGGCGGCGCACGGCGGAGGGACTCCGCCGCGGGGCCGGCCTGGCCGGGGGCCTCGCCCTGGTGGCAGGGCTGATGCTGCCCGCGGCCGCCCAACAGGGCGGCGCGGCGCCGTGCCGGGTCTCGGGCAAGATCACGAGCGCGACGCGGCCGATTCCGGGCGTCTCGATCTTCGTGCGGGACGGCGAGAAGGTGCTGGCGGCGACCTCGACCGAGGTGGACGGCAGCTTCCGCCTCAACCTGCCGCCGGGAGGTCCCTACCGGCTTTCGGGCGAGCTGACCGCGTTCGCGCGGCTCGAGCGCGACGTCACGGTCGGCGTGCCGCCCTGCGATCAGACGATCGAGGCCGAGCTGGTGCTGGCCTCGCGCGCGCCCGCCGGATCGCCGGGCACGACGCCCGCGCCGGGCGCGGCTGCCGGCGCGACGACGGGGGCCGCCGGTGGCGCGGCGACCGGCGCCGCCGCGAGTGCGGCGGCGGGCGGTTCCGCGGCCGGCATGACCGGCGCCGCGGCGGGTCGTGCCGCGGGAGCCGGACCGGCCGGCCAGCGCTTCGAGACGCTCGACGTGCAGACGGAGGTGACCGCGGCGGCCGGCCTCGAGGTGAATCCGCCGAACGCGGCGGCGATGGAAGCGGCGACGCGGCTCCTGCTGCCGCCCGGCTTCTCGACCGACGGCCCGACCGAGGCCGTGGCGGTCAACGGCAATACGGCGAGCATCGACCGCGGCATGCTCAATGACCGGCTCGGCGCGCTCGGGCGCGGCGAGATCGATCCGCTGACGGGCCAGCTCACCCAGGTCTCGGCCGGCGACCAGGCCGGGGGGTTCGGCGGTGAGTTCGGCGCGCCCGGCCAGGGCCCCGGCGGTCGTGGCGCGGGTGGTCCCGGCGGCCGCGGCGGGCGGGGCGGCTTCGGTGGTCCCGGCGGGCGTGGCGGCGCGGCCGGCCGCGGTGGCCGGCTCGGCGGCCGGGGATTCCAGCAGCGCGCCTACAGCTTCACCACCAACTACACGTTCGGCGGATCGGTCCTCGACAGCGCGCCCTACCAGCTGCGTCCCGACACCTCGACCGAGAAGCGGCCGTACAACCGCCAGACGTTCGGCGGCACGGTGGGCGGCCCGCTCAGGATCCCCGGCGTCTACTCCGGGTCGAAGACGAACTTCCAGCTGAGCTACTCGGGCAACCGTTCGGGCAACCTCTTTGATCAGTACGCGACGGTGCCGAGCGCCGCGCTGCGGGCGGGCGACTTCTCCGGCCAGACGGTCGCGCTCATCGATCCCGAGACGGGCCAGCCGTTCCCGGACAACCAGATCCCGGCGTCGCGCCTCAGCCCGACGGCCCTGGCACTGCTGCCGTACATCCCGTTGCCGAACCTGACGGGTGACACCCGGAACTTCCACTACACGACCACGCGCGACTCGTCGTCGGATTCGATCAGCCTGCGCGTGACGCAGACGATTCTCGGCCGCGGCGGGCGTGGCGGCGGCGGGCGCGGCGGCGGTGGCGGCGGCCGTGGCGGGGGCGGCGGTCGCGGTGGCGGCCGAGCCGGCACCAGCCTGAGCGTCAACGCGCAGGTGCAGTACCGGCGCAACTCGAACGAGTCGATCAACGTCTTCCCGACGCTCGGCGGGACCTCTTCCGGGTCGAGCCTCTCGATGCCGATTGGCGTCAACCTCCAGCGCGGCCGGACGAGCCACGCGGTGAACCTGAACTTCGCGCGGTCGAAGTCGTCGACCACGAACCAGTACGCGTACCTCGTGGACGTCGCCGGCCTGGCCGGCATCCAGGGCGTGTCCACCGATCCGTTCGACTGGGGCGTGCCGAACCTGTCGTTCTCGACCTTCTCCGGGGTGCGAGACACGTCGCCCAGCGATCGGTCCGACTCGCGCATGACGCTGAGCTATTCGCTCACGCGCCCCCTGCGCGCGCACACGCTGCGGTTCGGCGCCGACTACGCCCGCGACCGATCCACGGCGCTGACCAACTCGAATGCGCGCGGGTCGTTCGTCTTCACCGGGCTCTACACCTCGGGCGGGACGGCCGCGCGCGGCAGCGGCGCCGACTTCGCCGACTTCCTGCTGGGCCTGCCGCAACAGGCGTCGATTGCCTACGGGCCCGGCACCGTGGAGCTGCACGGCCGGTCGATGAGCGGCTATTTCCAGGACGACTGGCGCCGGAGCGCCAACCTGACGTTCAACCTCGGGGTCCGCTACGACTACGTCTGGCCCTACACCGAGGCGCACGGCCAGATGGTCAACCTCGACGCGGCCAGCGGGTTCACCGCGGTCTCGCCGGTCCTGTCGGGTGGCACCGGTCCGTACTCGGGCGTGTTCCCGGCGGCCCTCGTCAACGCCGACGGCAACAACGTCGCGCCCCGCGTGGCGGTGGCCTGGCGGGCGGCGCGCAGCCTGATCGTCCGCGCCGGCTACGGCGTGACCTACAACGCCGGGTCCTACGCGACGATCGCGCGCCAGCTCACCGGCCAGCCGCCGTTCGCCACGACGAACACCTCGAGCGGCGTGGCGGGGGACCCGCTCGAGTTCGACGATCCGTTCGTCCTGGCGACGCCGACGACCGTCACGAACAACTACGGGATCGATCAGGATTACGTGCTGGGGCTCATCCAGACCTACAACGTGGACGTCAGCCGCGATTTCGGCTACTGGAACGTCGGCGCGGGCTTCATCGGCACGAAGGGCAGCAACCTCGACATGCTCCGCGCGCCGAACCGCGGCCCGAACGGCCTGATCCTGCCCGACGTGCAGGCGTTCACGTGGCAGTCGGCGCAGGGCCGTTCGATCCTGAAGGCGGGCAGCTTCCGGATCCGGCGCCGGCCGGTGGCGGGCATCGGGTTCGGCGCGACCTACACGCTCGCCAAGTCGATGGACGACACGACGGCGACGGGTGGCCAGGCGACGGTCGCCCAGGACGACACGAACCTCGGCGCCGAGTGGGCGCTGTCCACGTTCGACCGGCGGCACCAGGTCTCGGCCGATGTGTCGGTGGAGCTGCCGTTCGGGCCGAACCGCCGGTGGCTCAACGGCGGCGGCTTCTGGTCGTCGCTCGCGGACGGCTGGCGCGTGAACGCGACGTTCACGTGGCAGTCCGGCACGCCCTACACGCCGACCGTCACCGGTGCGGCGGGCGACGTTGCCGGTGGTACGAACGGCGCGCGGCGGGCCGACTACGACGGATCGGCGATCCGGCTCAACGACCCGACGATCGACGAGTTCTTCAACACCGGGGCGTTCTCGGCGCCCGCGGCGGGGACGTTCGGCGACGCGAGCCGGAACCTGATCATCGGGCCGGGCAGCCGCATGCTGAACGCGACGTTCTCGCGCGACGTCCGGTTGCCGGGCAGCCGGACGGTCACGCTGGACGTCCGCGCCAACAACCTGCTGAACCTCGTCAACTACACCGGCCTCGACACCCGCGTGAACTCGCCGACGTTCGGCCAGATCACGTCGGTGGGTGGTCTCCGGTCCATGCAGGTCAGCCTGCGCTTCCGCTTCTGAGGCCGCCCATGCCCACCCATCGTCGTCTCGCCACGCGCCGGCCGGCGCCGGCGCCGTCGCCCCGCCGGGTCGCCGTGCTGGCCGCGCTGCTGTCGCTCGTCGCCGCCGCGCCGGTCACCCGCGCGCAGCAGCCGGCGCCGGCCGCCCGTGCGCAGCAGCCGGCGCCGGCCGCCCGTGCGCAGCAGCCGGCGCCGCAGGCCCCGGCGCAGCGTCCGCCGGCGCTGTTCCGCGCCAACATCGTGATGGTCTCGGTGGACGTCATCGTCCGCGACCGGGACGGCAACATCGTCAAGGGGCTCACCGAGAAGGACTTCGAGGTACGCGAGGACGGCGAGTCGCAGGACATCCGGACGTTCAGCTTCCAGGAGATCCTGGATGCGACGCCGGCGCCCACCTCCGTGGACCTGCTGAAGGGCGTCCAGGATGCGATCGCCGCGGGCGGCACGATTCCGTCGACCGGCGCCGGCGCGGTGACGCTCGAGGCGCCGCCGCTGCGATCCGAGGACGTGGCGGGGCGCCGGCTCGTGGTGCTGCTCTTCGACACGAGCTCGATGCAGCCGGAGGACGTGCAGCGATCGGTCGAGTCGGCCCAGAAGTACGTGAAGGAGCAGATGTCCACGGCCGACCTGATCGCGGTCGCGACGGTGAGCTCCACGCTCAACGTGCTGACCGACTTCACCGGCGAGCGCGACAAGGTCGAAGCCGCGCTGAACACCTTGTCGTGGACCGACGGCACCGCGACGCCGCCGCCCGACGCCAGCACGATGGCGACCGACGAGGAGACGACGGACGAGACCACCGACGAGACGTCGGAGCTCGACCTGTTCAACAACGACGTCCGCCTGCGCGTGCTGAAGACCCTGTCCGAGGCGCTCGCCCCGATCGAGCAGAAGAAGGCGATCGTCTACTTCAGCGCCGGCATGCAGCGCGGCGGGTCGGACAACCAGGTGGAGCTGCGTGCCGCGATCAACGCCGCCGTGCGCAGCAACGTGTCGATCTACTCGATCGACACCCGCGGTCTGCAGGCCGTGGTCCCCGGCGGCGATGCGCGCGGCGGCGGCGGCGCCGGCGGGCGGGGCGGCGGGCGAGGCGGCCGGGGCGGCGGGCTGTTCTCCGGCCGCGGCGTCGCGCAGCAGTTCGCGTCGCTCGCCTCGTCGCAGGACTCGCTCGTGTCCCTGTCGGCCGACACCGGCGGCCGCGCGTTCACCGACACCAACGACTTCGGCGAGGCGTTCACGCGCCTGCGCCGCGACATGTCGGCCTACTACCTGCTCGGCTACAGCAGCCGCAACGACGGGAAGGACGGCCGTTTCCGCCGGATCCAGGTGCGGCTCAGGAACAACCCGGACAACTACCGGATCGAGGCGCGCGCCGGCTACTACGCCGACCGCGACTTCGCCCACACGTCGAAGGGCGACCGCGAGTCGCAGATGGAGGAGCAGCTCTACGCGGCGGTGTCGGCCACCGACCTGCCGGTGATCGTCAGCTCCAGCTACTTCCGCCTGACCGACGAGAAGTACTACGTGCCGGTGTCGATCGTCGTGCCCGGGGCGTCCGTCCCCGTGCCCGAGGGCAAGGACAAGGCCCAGGTCGACTTCCTCGGGGAGGTCCGCGACGAGCGCGGCTTCCCGGTCGGGCGCATCCGGCAGACGATGGAGCTGCCGAAGGGCGAGTCGTCCACGCTCGCCGCCAGGCAGGTCCTCTACCAGTCGGGCATGACGCTGCCGCCCGGCCGCTTCTCGGTGAAGGTCGTCGTGCGCGAGAACGCCGGCGGGACGATGGGCACGTTCGAGGCGCCGATCACGATCCCGCAGCTCACCGCCGCGCCGCTCAAGGTCAGCTCGGTGGTCATGAGCACGCAGCTTCAGGCCGGCGCGAAGGCGAACCGGGACAACCCGCTCATCCGCGACGGCGTGCAGCTGCTGCCCAACCTCACGCACGTGGTGGGCCGCGACCAGAAGCTGTTCTTCTATTACGAGGTCTACGATCCGCCGGCGGCGCCAGGCGGCGCGCCGGAGATCCGGACGAGCCTGGCGTTCTATCGCGGCAAGGTCAAGGTGCTCGAGACGCCCGTGGTCGTGCGCGCGGCCGTGGACGCGGCCGACCGCAAGGCGGCGTTGTTCCAGTTCGAGGTGCCGGCGAGCCGCTTCGAGCCCGGCCTCTACACCTGCCAGGTGAACATCATCGACGAGGTGGGTGGCGCCTTCGCCTTCCCGCGGTTGGACCTGTACGTGAGATAGGGTCAGGTCTTGGATCGCAGCCTCTGAGCCGGAGGACGTTCAAAATTGTCAGTGTGGCCCTTGGGATCCGCAGAAGGCCACACTGACAATTTTGAACGTCCTCCGGCTCAGAGGCTGCGATCCAAGACCTGACCCTACTCGCGGAGCGCCGTGACCGGGTCCACGCGTGTCGCGCGTCGCGACGGCACCCAGCTCGCCAGCACCGCGACCGCCAGCAGCAGCGCGGCCACGCCGGCGATCGTCGCCGGATCACCCGCGCTGACACCGTAGAGGAACGATCCGATCGCCCGCGCCGAGGCCCACGCGCCGACGAGCCCGACCGCCGCGCCCGCCAGCGCGAGCCCCGCGCCCCAGCGCACAATCGGCCACATCACCTGGCCCGGCGTCGCGCCGAGCGCCACCCGGATGCCGATCTCGCGGCGCCGCTGCGCCACCGAGAAGCTGATCAGCCCGTAGAGCCCCACCGCCGCCAGCACCAGCGCCACCAGCGCCAGCACGCCGAAGACGAACGTGCGGAACCGCGCGTCGGCCATCGACCGCGTGATGAGCGCCGGCAGCGTGATGATGTCGGCCAGCGGCAGCTCGGGATCGACCTGGCTCAGCACGGTCCGGATCGCCTCGGTCACCGCCGCGTCCGGCGCCGTGCTCCGCACCGCGACGTTCGTGAACGGCAGCGTGAACTGCGTGAAGGGCATGTAGACCAGCGCCGGCGGCGGCTCGCGGAGGCCGAGTTGCCGCACGTCGGACGCCACGCCCACGATCGTGATCCACGGCTGGCTCGGGTCGCTGTCGAAACTGATCCGGCGGCCGACCGCGGACTCGCCGGGCCAGTAGCGCTCGGCCAGCGTGCGGCTGACGATGGCGACCCCCGGCGCGTCCGCCGTGTCGCCGATCGCGAAGCCGCGCCCCTCCACGAGATCCACGCCCATCGCCTCGAGGTAGCCCGGCGAGATCGTCGCCAGGTTCGCGTGCGGCCGTTCGCCGCCGGCCGTCGTCGGCCGGTTCTCCAGATAGAAGGTCCCGGACGCGTTCTGGCCGCGGAACGGACCGGGGAACCCCAGCCCGGCCTCCTCGACCTCGCCGCGCGCGTCGAGCGCGTCGAGCAGCCGCTGGTAGAAGCGCACCTGGCTCTCGCCGGTCGGATACCGGCTCTGCGGGATCGCGATCGAGCCGAGCGTGACGTGATCCGGCCGGTAGCCCGAGTCCACCGCCTGCAGCCGCAGCAGGCTGTTGCCGAGCAGGCCCGCCGACGTCAGCAGCACCAGCGTCAGCGCCACTTCCAGCACCACCAGCGCGGTGCGGCTGGTCGACCGGCCGCGCGAACTGCCGCGCGCGGCGCGCAGGGCCGACGCCGCCTCGGCGCGCGCGCCCTGCAGCGCCGGGAGGGCGCCGAAGAGCAGGCTCGCGAGCCCCGCCACCGCGAGCGTCACCAGAGCCACGCGCACGTCGAGCGCGATCGCGTCGGTGCGCGGCACGGTGGAGGGCAGCAACCGCAGCAGGAGCGTGATCAGCCAGCGGCCGGCGAGCAGGCCCAGCAGGCCGCCGACCACCCCGAGCACCAGGCTCTCGGTGAGCAACTGGCGGACCAGGCGGCCCGCCGGCGCGCCGAGCGCCGCCCGCACCGCGAGCTCGCGCTGCCGGCCCGTCGTCCGCGCGATGAGCAGGCTCGAGATGTTCGCGCACGCGATGAGCAGCACGAGACCGACCCCGGCCTGCAGGATCAGGATCGCGGGCCGCACCGGGCCGACGATCTGGTCGTAGAGCGGTCCCGCGACGATGCGCCGCGGCTGGGCGGTGGCGGACCGGCGCGCATCCATGGCCGCGCCGAGCCGGGCCAGGTTGCCGTCGAGTTCGGCGGTCGTCACGCCCGGCTTCACGCGCGCCACGGCGTCGAAGTAGCGGACGTCCCGGTCGCTCAGGCCGCCCTCGATCGGCGGCGGCGGCGCGGGCCCGGGCGAGAGCATCCAGAGGTCCGCGTCCTCGGGCCACGCGAACGACGGCGGCATCACGCCGAGGACCACGTGCGGCTGGCCGTTCACGCGGATGGTGCGGCCCGCCGCGTCGGGGCTGCCGCCGAACGCCTGCCGCCAGGCGGCATCGCTCAGGACGACCGCCTGGTCGGTGCGCCCGCGATCGGACGTCGCGGTGAACGTCCGCCCGAGCGCCGGCGGCACCTGGAACACGTCGAAGAACCCCACCGTGACGTGCGCGCCCTGGAACTGCAGCGCGGGGCCGTCGGGTCCGATGAGCGCGAACAGGTCCTGCCGGTACCCGGCGATCGCGCTGAACGACTGATTGTCGCGCTCGATGTCGATGAAGTCGCCGGCGCTGTGGTTGTCGTGGCTGTCGGACGAAGTGGACGTCCAGACCGCGACGACCCTGTCCGGATCCGGATACGGCAACGGTCGAAGGAGGACGCCGCTCACCACGCTGAAGATCGCCGTGTTCGCGCCGATGCCGAGCGCGAGCGTGATGACCGCGAGTGCCGCGAATCCCGGGCTCCTCAGGTTGGTACGCAGTCCCACGCGGATGTCATCCCACATGCTGTCGACTCCTTCGCTTCTGCCGGCTTCCGACGCCGCGAAGACCGCGCCGGCCGGCGGCCGGCGGTCAGGTACCGCACCGCCGGCCGCCCGGCGGTGGTCAGGCACCGCACAGCCGGCCGGCGCCGGGCAGGCGACCCGTCACGCCCCAGGTGCCGGCCAGCTGCAACGCGCGGGCTCGGGGCACCGTAGGATCGGTCATCGCGACGTGACGGCGCCCGCGGTTCGTCACCGGCCGGTTGACCGGTACGAAGCGTCAGTGTATGGTCGCCGTAAGTTCAATATTTCCCAAGATTTGACGATGATGACACGCCTGCTGTTCAGCGCGCGGTTCCACCGGTCCGGCCTGCGGCCGGTCCTCGTGGCGTTCTCGATCCTCGCGGGGCTCGCGGTCCTGCACGCCAGCGACTGGCGCGAATGGCGTGGGGCGTCGCGCGACGGCACGTCGGCGGAGACGAACCTGCCCTCGTCGTGGTCGCCGTCCGGGGAGAACGTCGCGTGGACGCTGCCGTTCGGCGGCCGGTCGACGCCGGTGGTCTTCGGCAATCGCCTCTACCTGCAGACGAGCACGACCGGCGACGTGTCGCGCACGCAGGAACGACTGGTCGCGGTGGACGTGGACACGGGCCGCGTGGTCTGGGAGCACGCGTTCAACATCTACCTGAGCGACGTGCCGCAGCATCGCACCGGCTGGGCGTCGCCGGCCATCGATCCCGACACGGGCAACGTGATCGTCTTCACCGTCGGCGCCGAGCTGGCGGCGCTCGCGCCCGACGGCCGCGTGCTCTGGACGCGGTCGCTGCCCGAGGAGTACGGCGCGATCACGACGCACGGCGGGCGCACGACGTCGCCGATCATCGAGGGCGACCTCGTCATCCTCAACACGCTGCTGATGGGCTGGGGCGATCTCGCGCGGCCCGGCAACCGGTACTTCGCCTTCGACAAGCGGACCGGGCAGACGGTCTGGATCAGCTCGCCGCAGAGCAAGCACTACGACACGAACTACGCGTCGCCCATCGTCCAGACCATCGACGGCCAGCGGCTGCTCATCGTCGGCGGCACGGACGGCACGTTCCACGCGATGCAGGTCTCCACCGGCAAGCCGGTCTGGAGCCTCGAGGTCAGCAAGCGCGCCATCCTCAACGGCGCGGTGTTCCACGACGGCACGCTGTTCATCAGCCACGGCGAGGAGAACATCGACACGACCGAGATGGGGATGGTCGCGGCGGTCGATCCGCGCGGCACGGGCGCGCTCGGCGGCGCCGCGCTGAAGTGGAAGACGCTCGGGTTCCTGCCGACGTTCGCCTCGCCGGTCGTCGACGGGCAGCGGCTCTACTCAGTGGACAACGGCGCGGTGCTCGCCGCGTTCGACCTGGCGAACGGCACCCGGCTCTGGTCGCGCCAGCTCGGCACGCTGATGAAGGGATCGCCGAGGTGCTGGTGGGCGGAGGCGGATCTACGTCGGCGCGGAGAACGGCAAGTTCTACATCCTCCGGCCGACGGCGACCGGCGTGGACGTCATCGGCGAAGGACCAGGCTCGACGCCGGTGGACAACCCGGGCCATGATCGCCTCGGCCCGGTGCGGCGATCTTAAACGGGCGGATCTACCGTGACGACGATGGGTTCGCCGACGATCGACGGCGCGCCGGTACACCTCTACGCGATCGGCACGCGGCGGGCAGGTGGCGCCGGCGGATCGAGCGCGCCACGCGGCCAGCGCCGCCACCAGGGCCGGTCGCCCAGGTGCAGGTCTTCCGTGGCGAGGCGCTGCTCGACACGGGCGGGACGCAGCCGGTTCACGAAAGTTCGGCTGTTCGACGTGAAGGACGCGTTCATCCGCGAGGCGCGCGGCCTCGGTGCGGTGGGCGGTGGACAGGCTGCAGGGCGCGGTGGGCGCCGACGACGGCACATGCGGCGCCGGCGTCGGCCGGCACGGCTGGTTTCGTCAAGGCGACGGTCGAAGCGCGACCGGCCAGGCCCGCGTGCGGGTGATTCCGCCGATGCCATGGCGCTACACGGCTTCGCCGGCGCCACCGGGCCGATGCCGTGGTGGACGGCGAACCTCAAGCTGCAGGCGGCCGAGGTGGACGGCAACGTGGCGATGAAGCAGCCGCACGCGACGACACGGTCGGGCGGCGCGCGAGCGTCATCATGGCCGGCCGACTGGTCGGGCTACACGGTCGAGGCCGACGTGCGCAGCACCGAGTCGCGCCCAGCAGCGCAGCCGACATCGGCCTGATCAACCAGCGCTACATGCTCGTGCTCTTCGGCAACAACCAGCAGCTCGAGCTGCACCAGTGGCAGGCGGCCGACGAGATGACCGTGCGCGTGCCGTTCGAGTGGGCGCTCGACACCTGGTAGCACACATGAAGTTCGAGGTCGCGCCTCGGGCCGACGGCACGACGATCGCGCGCGGCAAGGTCTGGAAGACCAGCGATCGAAACCGGCCGGCTGGACGATCGAGGAAGATCGTCGATCGGCCACCGCCACAACGCGCCCGGCGTCTACGCCGACAGCTACTCGGACATGTTCGTGGACAACATCCGCGCGTAGGAACCAGTGATGAAGCTCATTCCGATCATTGCAGCCGTCGCCTTCGCGGGCGCCGCGACGGCCTCGACCTGACCAAGGGCGTGACCGAGTGGCACATGTGGGGCGGGTCGCCCGACCGGAACATGGTGTCGGATGCCACCGGACTGCCTTGCCCACCGACTGGGACGTCAAGACCGGCAGGAACATCAAGTGGGTCGCCGCGCTCGGATCCCAAACTGCAACAACCCGACGGTCGCCAACGGCGTCGTGCTCGTCGGGACGAACAACGAGGCCGCGCGCGGCCCGAATCAGGGCGGTGACCGCGGCGTGCTGATGGCCTTCCGCGAGTCGAACGGCGAGTTCCTCTGGCAGGCCTCGTTCGAGAAGCTCTCCTCGGGCCGCGCCAACGACTGGCCGTTCCAGGGCATCGCGTCGTCGCCGCTCATCCTGGGCGAGGTGGCCTACTTCATGTCGAACCGCGCGGAGGTCCTCGCGGTGGACATCCGCGGCTTTCAGGACGGCGAGAACGACGGCCCCTACACGCAGGAGACGGCCACCGGCCCGCACGACGTGGACATCCTCTGGAAGTTCGACACGATGGAGGAGGTCGGCAACTTCCCGCACAACCTCGCGAACTCGTCGCCGAACTTCCACGAGAACATGCTGTTCCTCTCGACCGGCAACGGCCAGGACGAGAGCCACGTCCACATCCCGTCGCCGCGCGCGCCCGCGTTGATCGCCCTCGATCGGGTGACGGGCGAACTGCTCTGGGAGGACGCCTCGCCCGGGGACCGGATCCTGCACGGCCAGTGGTCCACGCCCGCCGTCGGCATGATTGGCGGCGTGCTGCAGGTCGTGCACGGCCAGGGTGACGGCTGGATCCGCGGCTTCGACGCGAAGACCGGCCAGAAGCTCTGGGAGTTCGACGCGAACCCCAAGGACTCGGTGTGGCCGCGTACGCGCAACGAGCTCATCGCTACTCCGGTCATCCACGAGAACGTCGTCTACATCGCGAACGGCCAGGACCCCGAGCACGGCGAGGGCGTCGGGCACATGTACGCGATCGACGGGACCAGGCGCGGTGACATCACCGAGTCCGGCCGGATCTGGCACTTCGACAAGATCCGCCGTTCCATCTCCACCGCGTCGATCAAGGACGGCATCATCTACGAGCCGGACTTCAGCGGGTTCATCCACGCGATCGACGCGAAGACCGGCGAGGAGCTCTGGCAGCACGACATGTTCGCCGCGATGTGGAGCTCGGCCGTCGCGGTGGACGGCAAGGTGTACGTCGGCGACGAGGACGGCGACATCATCATCCTGCAGCAGGGACGCGAGAAGAAGATCCTCAACGAGGTGAACATGGGCACCTCGGTCTACTCGAGCATCGTCACGGCCAACGGCGTGATGTACGTGATGACGCGCAACCAGCTCTTCGCCATCCAGGAGGGCGCGCAGCTCGCGCGCTAGGCCGATTCCGGTGATCCGCCCGGCCCGCCCGCGCCGCCGCGCGGCCGTCGCGGCGGCGCTCGTCGCGATCGCCCTGGCACCCCTGCCGGGGCTCGCCACGCGCGCCCTGCCGGGGGCCGGACCCGCCGACGGGCAGGCCGGGGCGCGCGCGGCCGACTGGACGCAGTTCCGCCGCACGCCGACGCTCGACGGGCGCACCGACGTCGCCCTGCCGGCGACCCTCGACGTGCGCTGGACGCACGACGCGGGATCGCCCGTCGAGTCGTCCGCCGCGATCGCCAATGGCACGGTCTACGTCGGCACCTCGGGCGGCGCGCTGCTCGCGCTCGACCTGCGCACCGGCGCGCGGCGCTGGTCCTACATGACCCACCCGGACGTCGGCATCGGCGAGTCCTCGCCGGCCGTCGCCGACGGCGTCGTCTACATCGGCGACCTGAACGGCACCTTCCACGCCGTGGACGCGGCGACGGGCCGGGCCCGCTGGACCTTCGCGACGAAGGCCGAGATCAAGTCGTCGCCGGTGGTCGTCGGGAACACCGTGCTCATCGGGTCCTACGACGGCCGGCTCTACGCGCTCGACACCGCGACGGGAACGCCGCGCTGGGCCTTCGAGACCGGCAACTACGTCCACGCGACGCCCGCGATCTGGAACGGCATCGCCTGGTTCGGCGGGTGCGACGAGGTCTACCACGGCGTGCGCGTGTCGGACGGCACCCGCGTCTTCGATCTGCCGACGGGCGCCTACACCGCCGCGTCCTCCGCGCTCCACGACGGCGTGGCCTACTTCGGGACGTTCTCCAACCAGGTCGTCGCGCTGGATCTGACGACGAAGGCGCTGCGCTGGAGCTTCGAGGATCCCGACCGGCAGTTTCCCTTCTACTCGTCGGCCGCGATCGCCGGCGACCTGGTGGTGCTCGGCGGGCGCGACAAGGCGGTCCGTGCGATCGACCGGCGGTCGGGCCGGCAGGTCTGGGCGTTCATGACGCGCGCGCGCGTCGACTCGTCGCCCGCCGTGGCCGGGGACCGGGTGATCGTGGGCGGCGGCGACGGCAAGGTCTACATGCTCGACCTCGCGACCGGCCGGAAGACGTGGGAGTACGAGACCGGCGCGGGGTTCACGGCCTCGCCCGCGGTGGCAGACGGCCTCGTGGTCGTCGGCGATCTCGACGGCCGGATCCGGGCGTTCGGTCCGGCGGGCCGGTGACGGCCGGTCGCCGAACGGCCCGTCGCCGAACGGCCCGTCGGTGAACGGCAGGCCGATGAACGGTCGCCGGCGTCAGGGCCGGTCGTCGCGGCGTCCGAGCGTCAGCGCGAGGATGCCGGGCGTCCAGGCGAACGTCCAGGCGGCGAACTGGAGGAGGTAGTTGCGGCCACCCGCGGGCGCGCGACCCCAGAGGGTTCCGAGCACGAGCGAGAACGCGAGGCCGCCCAGGAACGCGGCCAGCACGCCACGCGAGAGGATCTCGACGGTGGAGCGCGATCGCCGCCGGAGCCAGGTGCCGTCCAGCCACGCCAGCAGGATCCAGACCGCGGCCCAGGCCGCGACGATGGCGACCTGCCCGATCGCGGGCACCAGCAGGTAGTAGACCATCGCGCCGCCGACACCGGCCACGGCCCCGATCGGCAGGCCGGCGATCAGCCGGCCGGCTGCCGCGCCGAGCACGCCGCCGACCGCGCCGAGCAGCACCGCGCCGTGGATCACGCCGGCGGCCATCCGGTGCGTGACACCCAGGTCGTACCAGATCCAGTCGCCGGTGGTGGACACGGCGGCGACGACGAGAATGCCGATGACGATGGCCAGCATGGGGAGCGGCGGACGCCAAGCAGCATATACGACCGGCTTCACGCGGCTGTTCGCTTAGAATGGCGGGGTTCTCCGAGTGGACCGTCGTGTGGCCCCGCCGCGCCGAGCGCGGTGCCGGGGCAGGGAGACTCATGCGTCGAGCGGGTGCGGCAATCACGGGACTGGCGCTGGCGGTGGTGCTGGCGGCGTGCGGCGGAGGATCGGCCGGGCGCGCGTTCATCAGCATCGGCACCGCGCCGATCGGCGGCGCGTTCTTCGTCGTCGGATCCGCGCTGGCCGAAGTGCTCGGCGCGGCGACGGCCGACCGTGGCTGGCAGGTCAACGCGGAGAACACCAGCGGGTCGCAGGAGAACATCCGCCGCCTCGATCAGGGTGAGCTCCAGTTCGCGCTGTCGAACGCCGCGATCACGTACTTCGCCGTCCGCGGCACCGAGGGCTGGGACAAGGCGTATCCGATGCGCTCGGTGATGACGCTCGCGCCGAACGTGGCGCTCTTCCTCACGAAGTCCGGGTCGGGCATCACGCGCATCGTTGATCTCAAGGGCAAGCGCGTCGTGATCGGCCCGGCCGGCGCCGGGTTCGAGTATTTCGTCCGGCCGATCCTCCAGGCGCACGGCGTCGGTTACGACGAGCTGACCGCGCTCAACGCCACGCAGCAGGCCGCGGTCGACCTGCTCACGGACGGGTCGGCCGACGCGGTCTTCCTCGGCGGCGCGATTCCGACCGCGTCGATCACCCAGGCCGCCGCCACGCTCGACCTCGTCTTCATCCCGTTCGACCCGGACGCGAAGGCGGCGCTCGCGCGCGACTACCTCTTCTTCTCGCCGGCGACGATCCCGGCCGGGACGTATCGCAACCAGGCGGAGCCGTTCGACGGGCTCGACGTGGGGTCGATGCACCTCATCACGGCGGACGCCACCGACGAGGCGCTGGTCTACGAGGTCACGAAGCAGCTCTACGAGCACCGGGACCAGGTCACCGCGAAGCACCCGGCCGGGCGCGCGATCAACCCGCGGAACGTGGTCCGCGACACCGGCACGCCGTTCCATCCGGGCGCGATCCGGTACTACCGGGAGATCGGCATCTGGCCGCAGTAGCCGCGCGGTCGGCGGCCGGCCGCGGGCCCCGGGCGGGTGCGTCGTCGCCGGTGGTCGTCGGCCTGAGCGTCGCGCTGTGCGTGTTCACGATCCTCGAGGTCAACTATCCGCACCTCGGGCCGCACTCGCAGCTCGCGCTCTTCGCCCTGTTCGGGCTGGTGCTCTGTTTCCTCACGGTGCCGGCCGCGCCGGGGCTGGCGGGGCACCGGGTGGCGCGGACGATCGACGCGGGGCTTGCGGGGCTGGCCGCGCTCTGCTGCGGCTATCTCGTCTGGCAGACCGAGCCGGCGTTCGCGTCGATGTGGACGGGCGGGCAGTCGCTCGGGAACCGCGCCGGGTTCGAGTCGGCGGCCGACGTGGCGGTGGGCGTCACGGGCCTGCTGCTCGTGATCGAGGCGACCCGCCGGACGCTCGGGTGGGCGCTGCCGGCGCTCGCGATCGTCTTCGTCGGCTACGCGGCGTTCGGCGCGTGGCTGCCGGACTGGCTGTTCCCGCACCGCGGCTACGGCGTCTCGCGCATCGTCTCGCAGGCGTTCCTGCACACGCAGGGCGTGTTCGGCGTGGCGCTGTCGGTGATGTTCACCTACGTGTTCCTGTTCGTGCTGTTCGGCGCGGTGCTCGGCGTCACCGGCGCCACGCGCTTCATCGTCACGTCCACGTCGCGGCTGTTCGGGCGCGGCGAGGCCGGGCCGGCGAAGGTGGCGGTGATCAGCAGCGGGCTCATGGGGTCGCTCTCGGGCAGCGCGGTGGCGAACACGGCGACGATCGGCACGTTCACGATTCCGCTGATGCGCAGCGTCGGCTTCTCGCCGCAGGTCGCGGCCGGCATCGAGGCGGCGGCCAGCTCGGGCGGCGCGCTCGTGCCGCCGGTCATGGGCGCGGGCGCCTACATGATGCTGGAGATCGTGCAGCCGCCCGTGACCTATCTCCAGATCATCCGCGCCGCGATCATCCCGGCGCTGCTGTACTACCTTTCGCTGTACCTGATCGTGCACTTCACCGCGAAGCGCCAGCCACTCGGGTCGCGACCCGCCGGGGGTGAGGCGGCGCCGGACCGATCGGCCGCGTCGGCCGCCGCGGGATCGGGCGCCGCGGGGGACGGGGGGAGCGCGCCCGTCTCCTGGAGCGAGGGCGTCGTGTTCTTCACGGCGCTCGTCGGGCTGCTGGCGTTCCTGGTGGCGGGATTCACCGCGTTCCGCGCCGTCACGCTGGCGCTCGCGGCGGCGGGCGCGGTCAGCCTGATCGACCCGCGGACGCGCCTGACGGGCGCGCGGCTGGGCGCGGCGGTGACGCAGGCGGCGCGCGACGCGGTGCCGCTCGTCGCGGCGGCGGCCTGCGTCGGCATCGTCATCGGCGTCGTCACGCTCACGGGCGTCGGCACGCGGCTGCCGGCCGCGATCCTGCCGATCGCGCAGGACAACCTGTTCGTCGCGCTGGTGCTCGTGATGATCTCGTCGATCGTGCTCGGGATGGGGCTGCCGTCCGCGGTGGTCTATCTGTTGCTGGCCACGCTGGTGGGGCCGGCGCTCGGCGCGCTGGGCGCCGTCCCGCTCGCGGCGCACCTGTTCATCTTCTATTTCGGGATGATGGCGATGGTCACGCCGCCCGTGGCGCTGGCGGCGTACGCGGCGGCGTCGATTGCCGGGTCCGACATCGTCAAGACCGGCTTCACAGCGTTCCGGTTCGCGCTCGTGGGCTTCACGCTGCCGTACATCTTCGTCTTCCGGCCGGAGCTGCTGCTGCTCTCGCCCGACGGCGCGCCGCCGGTCGCCTCCGTCGTGCAGGCCGTCGTCGTGGCGGTGCTGGGCATCACGGCGTTCGCGGCGGGGATGGCGGGTTGCCTGTTCACGCGCGCGACGAGGGCCGAGCGCGCGCTGCTCTTCGCGGCCGCGGCGCTGCTCCTGGCGCCGGGGCCGTCGGTGGCCGTGTTCGGGCTCGCGGTGCCGGTGCTCGACGTGAGCGGCGCCCTGGTGGCGGCGGTGGCCGCGGCGGGCAACTGGCGCCGCGCGGGTCGGGCCGCCGGCGTCAGGACCTGAACCGCGAGGGTGCGGCGAGCCACACTGCCATGCGACCGCTCGCCCTCACCTGGCCGACGAACCTCGTGTTCCTCGTGTTGTACGTGTGGGTGTTCCTGGCCGAGTTCCGGCTCGTGGGTCGCGCGGGGCGATCGGCGGCCGCCCGGGGCACGCAGGACGCCGGGTCGTTCCGGCTGATCGTCTGGGGCAACACCGTCGTGATGGTCGTGGCGGTGGCCCTCGCGGCGCTCGTGCCGGCCGCGGCCATCGTCCATCGCCTGGCGGCCTACGCCACCGGCATGGCGAGCCTGCTCGCGGGCGGCCTGCTCCGGCGTCACTGCTTCCGGATGCTCGGGGAGCACTTCACGGGCGCGGTGGACGTGCGACCGGGCCAGCCCGTCATCGACCGGGGCGCCTATCGCTGGATCCGGCATCCGTCGTATCTGGCGGGGCTGCTGATCTTCGCCGGCGTGGGGCTGGCGCTGGAGAACTGGGCGACGGTCGTCGCGGCGCTGGCCGGCGCGCTGGCGATCTACGCGTACCGCATCCGCGTGGAGGAGCGCGCGCTGCTCGCGACCCTCGGCGCGCCCTACGCGGCCTACATGCGGCGCACGCGCCGCCTGGTGCCGTTCGTCTACTGAGGCGGAGCCGGCGGCGGCGTCGCCGGCGCGGCCGCCGTGAAGGCGCCCGCCACCTCCGGCGGCATCACCGCCGCCTCGAGGCCGTCCGGTCCCTTCCTGACGCACACCGCCGCGTGGGTGGAGGTCGCGATGGCCTCGCGTCCACGCGTGATCGTGGCCCGGTAGCGGAGGCTCCGTTCGCGCACCTCAGTGACCTGGATGTGCACCTCGAACTCGTCCTGGAACCGCAGCGGCGCGTGGTACTCGATCGAGAAGGCGATGCGCGGGAACCCGTACGGCGAGGCTGGATCGGCGATGTTCAGGCCCGCCGCGCGCCACATCGCGTGCTCGGCCTCCTCCACGTAGCGCAGGTACACGCTGAAGTGGACCATGCCGGCCATGTCGGTCTCGGCGAATTCCGCGCGGCGACGGTAGCGATGCTCACTCACGGGCACGGCAGGATTCTGGCAGCGAAGCGACGCGAAGGGAAGGAGCCGTCCCTCACGCCGTCGTCACGTCCATCTCGTCCCGGGAGCCGCGCGCGGTCTTGTGCTGCTCGAGCGCCGCGTAGAGCGGCGTGAGGTCGGTGAAGACGTTGCCGACCAGCGTGTCCACGACGAGCGGGTGCAGGTGGGGGTAGGCGAGCAGGAACTCGCGGAAGCTGAACGACAGGTCGTAGAAGGCGCGGACCAGGTGCCGGAACGCGTTCACGGCCTGGCGCTGGCGCGCGAGGTAGTCGTCGAAATGGGCGGCCGAGACCGGCTCGCCGGTCGCGAGCGCGGCGTGGACGGCGTCGGCGGCCATCTCGCCGCCCTTGAGCGCCAGGAACACGCCGGTGGAGAAGAGCGGGTCGAGGAACGCGAAGGCGTCGCCGGCCAGGCAGAAGCCGTCGCCGGCGATCTGCCGCGAGTGGTACGAGTACTCACCCGTCACGCGCACCGGCTCCACCTGCGTGCCGGTGGACAGGTGATCGCGGATCCACGCGCAGTCACGCGCCTCGCGCGCGAAGATCTCCGCCGGGTCACGCGTGTCGCGGTAGAGATAGCCGGGTTCCCCGACCACGCCGACGCTCACCACGTCGTCCTGCAGCGGGATGTACCAGAACCAGCCCTTCTGCGGGACGTAGGCGACGGTGGTGGCGCCCTCGTCGAGGCCGGGGTCGCGTCGCGCGCCCCGATAGTAGGTCCAGACGGCGACCTTGTTCAGGTCGGGGTCGCGGTCGCGCCAGCCGAACTTGCGCGAGAGCAGCGCGTCGCGTCCCGTGGCGTCCACGACGACCTTCGCGCGCAGCGCCTCGGTCCGGCGCCCGCCCGCCTCGTCCCTCACGTCGGCGATGACGCCCGCCACGCGCGTGCCGTCGAGCAGCACGTCGCGCACGGCGACCTGCTGGCGGACGACGGCGCCCTTCGCGCGGGCGTTGTCGATCAGCATCTGGTCGAACTCGCTGCGCAGCACCTGCCACGTCTGCGCGCACTCGTGCTTGATCGTCTGGAAGAAGTAGAACGGCTGCGACACCCGGCCCGTGACCGAGACGAACTGCACGCTGTACTTGCGCGGGCACGCCGACTGCTGCAACCGGTCGATCACGCCGAGCCGGTCGAGCGTGAACCACGTGTACGGGATGAGTGACTCGCCGATGTGATAGCGCGGCATCGGCTCGCGCTCGAGCACCACGACCGAGTGGCCGTGCTGCGCCAGCAGCGCCGCCGCCGTGGATCCGGCGGGCCCCGCTCCAATCACGATCGCGTCCAGTTCCGTCTGTCGCATCCACAACCTCTTGAGGGGTCCTGAGGGTCCCAGGGGCCCAGGGTCCGGGGTCCCAGGGTCCAGGATCCGCCCAGGTCCTGCAGGTCCGCACCGCCGGACCCGGTCCGTCAGGGGCCCGTCCGGAGGGTCCGCGGTCCGAGAGGGTCCGGGGTTCCAAGACCCTGGGACCCCGGGACCTTCAGGACCCTGGGACCTTCAGGACGACAGGTCCCTATGTGTATCTGACGCCCTGGTGCTCCGGCAGGAAGAACCGGTGGAGCAGCATGTCCACGCGGAGCAGGCCCTCGCGCGTGAGGGCGATTCGGCCCGGACCGAACGCGTCCAGGTAGCCTTCGGCGCGGAGGGACGCCCAGGTGCCGGCGAACCGGTCGCGGACGTCCACGCCGAACTTGTCGTCGAAGTAGCGCGGGTCGATCGCGCCTTTCTTGAGCTGCAGCACCATCTCGCGGATGAGCCGTTCGGTGGCCGACGGCCGGTAGGCCCGGCCGAGCGGGAGTTCCCCGGCGTCGATGGCCGCGCCGTACGTCTCCCACCGGTCGAGGTTCTGGACGTGGACGCCGTTGACGTGGCCGAACGACGCCACGCCGAGCGCGGCGAGGTTGGCGCCCTGCCAGAGCCGGTCGCGGTAGACGAACTGCGTTTCGGCCGGGTTGCGGACGGCCGTGTACGCGCTGCCCGTCGTGTAGCCGGCCGCCTCGAGCGCCTCGAAGGCCTCGCGCACCCAGCGGCGCCGCGTGTCCCACGACGCGACGCGCTGCGCGAACTGGCCCTCGCCGTGGAGCAGGTCGGCGCTGATCGTCGTGTTGAAGGGCAGCTCCATCTGGTAGATGGTCACGCTGTCGGGTTCGAGCGCGATGGTGCGCTCGATGTTGCGCTGCCAGTTTGCGTCGGTCTCGCCGAGCATGCCCGCGATCAGGTCGATGTTGATCTGCGGGAACCCGAGCCCGCGCGCGAACTCGTACGCGCGGCCGATCTCCGGCGACCGGTGCGCGCGGCCGTTGATCTCGAGGACCTCGTCGTCGAAGTTCTCGACGCCGAGGCTGAGGCGCGTGACGCCGAGGTCGCGAATCACCTGCAGCTTCGGCTCGGTCAGCGTGCCCGGCTCGCACTCGAACGTGATCTCCTCGGCCGAGGTCCAGGGCGTGTGCGCCGTGAGCCGCTCGACGAGCGAGGTCAGCTGGCTCGTCGACAGGAACGACGGTGTGCCGCCGCCGACGTAGACGAAGTCGATCGGCCGGTCGGCCAGCGCGGGCCGCTGCCGCAGCAGGTCCCACTCGCGCGCCAGCAGATCGAGGTACTGCTCGACCTGCCGCGCGTTCTTGTCGGTGTAGACGCGGAAATAGCAGAAATGGCAGCGCCTGCGGCAGAACGGGATGTGCAGGTACAGCCCGAGCGGCGCGTCGCCCGGCGCGCGGTCGAGCGCCGGACGCGCCTCGGCGGCGACGGCGTCGGCGGTCCACACCGAGAACGGCGGATAGTTGGCGACGAAGTAGCTGCCGACCTCCGGTTCGGCGAGGCCGGTCGCACGTGTATCAGTCATTGGTCCCCAGGGTCGTCCATTCGTCCCACGACAGCTTGGCGCCGGTGAATATGATCCTATACTGCTGGAGTTCCTCGTGCATTACGGCTCGGGCATTCACGATTGGCTGGATGCCCGGATTCGCGACGAGCCCGACGCCGCACGCGATGGCAGCGGCCGGGCTGAGGGCAGGACTGCAGGGATGAGACAGGGACGGACGTTTTCGAGACCGGGATGGATGGCCGGTGCGCTGGTACTGGCCGCCGTCGTCGCGGGGGTGAGGCCGGCCACCGGGCAGGGCGCCCGCGGCGCGGTGCAGGGCCGCGTGGTGGACGCCGTGGGCGCGGTGGTCGCGGGTGCGCAGGTCGACGTGAGCCAGGAGGCGACGGGCTTCCGCACGTCGGTCCGCACCGACGACCTCGGCTGGTTCCTCGTCGGCCCCCTGGATCCGGGCGACTACCAGCTGGACGTCACGCACGCCGGGTTCCGCCACCTCGCGCAGCCGTTCTCGCTGCGGGTCGGCGAGACGCTGCGCCTCGACGCGCGGCTGCAGCCCGGCGCCGTCAGCGAGACGGTCGTCGTGCGCGTCCCGGCATCGCCGCTCGAGCGGGTCGATCCGTCGCTCACGACGCGCATCGATCCCGATCGCGTGGCGAACCTGCCGCTCGACGGGCGCAACTTCCTGGAACTCGCCCTGCTCGCCCCGGGCGCGTTCGCCCCGGCGTTCGGGTCGGCGGGATCCGTGCGCGGCGACTTCGCGTTCAACGTCAACGGCGCGCGCGAGGACGCGAACACCTACCTGCTCGACGGCGCCTACAACTTCGACCCGAAGCTCAACACGGTCGGCGTGCGGCCGCCCATCGACGCCATCCGCGAGTTCGAGGTGGTGACGAGCACGCCCGACGCCGCGTTCGGCAAGGGCGCGGGCGCGCACGTGAGCGTGGTGACCCGTTCGGGCACCAACCGGTTCTCGGCCACCGGCTACGAGTTCCTCCGCACCGGCGCGCTCAGCGGCCGCAATGCCTTCGCGCCGAAGGACGAGCCGAAGCCCGACTACGAGCGGCACCAGTACGGCGGGTCGATCGGCGGACCGGTCCTGCGGGATCGCCTGTTCTTCTTCGCCGACTACGAGGGCACGCGGCTGACCGAGGGCCTCACGCGGGTGACCAACGTCCCGACGCTGGCCGAGCGTGTCGGCAACTTCGCCGGCAGCGCCGGGCCGGTGCCCGTGGACCCGTTCACCGGGCAGCCCTTTCCCGGAGGCCAGATCCCGTCCCAGTACCTCAACCCGATCGGCCTCGCGATCGCGGGTCTCTATCCCCGGCCGAACCGCGACGATCCGTTCGCCAACTACGTCTCGTCGCCCGACCAGCGCGACCGGGTGGACCAGTTCGACCTGCGCCTCGACTACGCGAGCGAGCCGGTCCGGATCACCACGCGCTACAGCCTGTCGGATCGCCGGCTGTTCGAGCCGTTCGCCGGTCCCACGTTCTCGGCCGTGCCCGGCTTCGGCACGAACGTGCCGCGGCGCGCGCAGAACTTCACGATCGCCTCGACCGGCACGCTCTGGGGGCGCTACGTCAACGAGGCGCGGTTCACCTGGTCGCGCGTCTCGGCCGGCGCGTTCCAGGAGGGCCAGGACGCGGCGACCAGCCTGAACCGGCAGGTCGGGCTGCCCGACCTTTCCGCCGATCCGCGCGACGCCGGCCTGTCGTTCGTCACGGTGGCGGGGTACGCGTCGCTCGGCGACGAGTACAACAACCCGCAGCACGGCACGACGAACTTCTGGCAGCTCGGCGACACCGTCTCGTGGACCCGCGGCCGGCACGACCTGAAGGGCGGTGCCGAGATCCGCGGGCTGGGCCAGGACGCCTACCGCGACGTCCAGTCGCGCGGGCTGCTGCAGTTCACCAACCAGGCGTTCACCGGGAATGCGCTCGCGGACCTGCTGCTCGGGCTCCCGACCGTGACCGTCGGCGCCATGGTGGACAACCCGCAGCGGCTGCGGACGAGCAGCGTCGCGTTCTTCGTGCAGGACACGTGGCGCTACTCGCCGACGCTGACGCTCAGTGGCGGCCTGCGCTACGAGTACAACGCGCCGCCCGTCGACGCGGACGATCGCGTCTCCCTCTACGACCCGGCCACCGGGACGATCGTGCCCGTGAGACAGGACGGCGTGCCACGCTCGGGCGTCACGTCAGACCGCAACAACTTCGCGCCGCGGCTCGGCGCGGCGTGGGCGGTACGGCCGGCGACGGTGGTACGTGGCGGCTACGGCATCTCGTACGACCAGGCCGCCCTGGCGCCCAACGAGTTCCTCTACTTCAATCCGCCGTACTTCGACCTCAACACCTACTTCACCGTGCCCGACGCCGGGTACACGCTGACGCTCGACGATCCGTTCCCGGCGAACTTTCCAGTACCGCTGCCGAAGTCGGCCACCGCCGTGCAGCGTGACCTGCGTACGGCGTACCTGCACGAGTGGAACGTGAACGTGCAGCACCAGCTCGACGAGTCCCAGTCCTTCGGCGTGGCCTGGGTCGGATCGCGCGGCCGCAACCTGATCGCCGCGCGTGACCTCAACCAGCCCGCGCCGAGCCCGGAGATGCCGAACCTGCGGCCGAACCCGCGGTTCGCGGACATCACCCTGATCGAGTCGCGCGGCCGGTCGAGCTACGACGCGCTCCAGCTGACCTGGGACCGCCGCCTGAACCGGGGCATGGCCTACACGGCGGCCTACACGCTCGGATCGTCGAAGGACGACGCGTCCGGGTTCTTCGCGAGCGCGGGTGACGCGAACTTCCCGATGGACAGCAACGACCCCGCCGCCGAGTGGGCCCGCTCGAACTTCGACGTGCGGCATCGCTTCACGCTGAGCGGCCTGTTCGAACTGCCGTTCGGCCCCGATCGCCGCTGGTTCCGGGAGGGCGTGCTCGCGACCTGTCTCGGCGACTGGGACCTCTACGCGGTGATGACGCTCGCCTCCGGCCGGCCCTTCACCGTCTACATCCACCCGGACATCGACAACAGCAACACCGGCCGGGCCAACCTCGGGTTCGGGTCGAACGACCGGCCCGACCAGGTGGGCGACCCGGGCGCCGGCGGGGGCTCGGCGTCGCAGTGGTTCAACACGTCGGCGTTCGCCTTCCCGGCCTTCGGCACCTTCGGCGACGTGGGCCGCAACTCCCTCCAGGGACCGGGCGACAAGAACGTGAACCTGGCGTTCACCCGCAAGGTCGCGATGCAGCGCGGCGAGCTGCAGGTGCGGCTCGAGTTCTTCAACGTGATGAACTGGACGAACCTCGACCTGCCCGACAACTTCCTCGGCTCGCCGACGTTCGGCCAGATCCTCTCGGCCGGCGCGCCGCGGCGGTTCCAGCTGGGCGTGAGGTACCAGTTCTGATCGTGGGGTCAGGTCTTGGATCGCAGCCTTCCGGGTTGCCGGCTGACAATTCTGTCGATTACGAATCCGTCAGCCGGCAGCCCGGAAGGTTGCGATCCAAGACCTGACCCCATATTCTCTGCCGCATGCCCTGGGTCGTATTCGCGCTTGGCGCGGCGTTGTCGTGGGGGATGTACGGACCGGCCATTCATGAAGGGCAGGTCCGGCTGGGGAGTCCGTTCCGCGCGCTGCTGTGCGTGGGGCTGGCGTACTTCGCGATCGGCGTGCTCGTGCCGGCCGTCGCGCTCGTCTCGCAGGGCGAACTCGGGCGTGGATGGACGATGCCCGGGTTCGGCGCCGCGACGCTGGCGGGGGCGTTCGGCGCATTCGGCGCGATCTTCGTGATCTACGCCTTCCGGGCCGGCGGCGTGCCGACCTACGTGATGCCGATCGTCTTCGGCCTCGCCCCGGTGATCAACGTCATCGTCTCAGTCGCCCTGCACCCGCCGAAGACCGCCATCAACCCGATGCTCTGGCTCGGCATCGTCTTCGTCGCGATCGGCGCGTCGCTGGTGCTGTACTACAAGCCCGCGTAGCGTCCTGGGTTCGAAGTTCCCAGTTCGAACTTCGAAGTCCCGCGCGCGCTCTCTCTCCGGATCTATGACCCCTGTCTTTCTCCGATCGCCCACAGGTGGGAGCTGGATCGAATGAAGAGCTGGCCCTGGGAGACGGCGATCGAGCTGAGGCAGTAGGGGCTGCAGCCGTCGCCGAGCGAGTTCGACGAGAGCAGCTCGAACGTCGGGCCCGCGCGGAACACCGACGTGAGGCCGTCGCCCTCGGTCGTGACGTAGATCTTGCCGTCCGCCAGGAGCGGCGACGCGCTGTAGGTGCCGGGCGGGAGCCGCACCGGACCGTAGACGACCTTGCCCGTCGCCAGTTCCAGGCAGTGCACCACGCCGTTGTCGCCGACCACGTACACGTACGTCCCGTCACTGACCGGCGTCGGCACGTCCGGGCCGCGGGTGAACGTCCAGGCCACGTGCGAGTCGGCCACGTTGCCGCGGCCGCCCGGGCGCATCGCGACCAGCGGGTTGATGCGGCTCGGCGCCAGCACCAGGTCGCCCATCACCGTCGGCGACGCGACGATGCGGTAGTTGCCCTGATCCTCGGGATTCAGGATGTCCGCGCGCCAGAGTTCCCGGCCGGTCGCCGGGTCGTGCCCCGTCACCGCGTCGCCGCCGGTGATGACGACTTCCGGCTGGCCGCCGTTCGGATGCCAGGCGGGCGTGGTGTACGAATCGGGTGACTCCTGGCGCGCGATCGTCGGCCGTTCGACGCGCCAGACGGTCTCGCCCGTGGCCGCGTCGATCCGCAGCACGTAGGACGGGTCGTCCGTCTTCATGCCGTGCAGCACCTGCACGAACAGCGCGCCGTCCTTGAGCAGTGGCGACGAGGCGTAGCCCCAGTTGAGGCCGAAGCGCCCGTAGTCGGCCTGGATGTCGCGCGACCAGACTTCGCGGCCGTCGAAGTCGAACGCCTTGAGGACGCCGACGCCCGTCATGACCCAGACGTGCCGGCCGTCGGTCACCGGCGACGGCGACGACATGTTCTGCTTGCGCTCGATGTGGTTGCCCCCGGCGATCGGCTGCTTCCAGAGCACCGTCGGGCCGTTGCGATCGATGGCCCAGAGTTCCAGGTCTCCGGTGCCGTCCGCCGTCGCGACGTTGAGGAAGATCCGGTCCTCCCAGATGATCGGCGTCGATCCGCTGTAGGCGGGCAGGGCCAGGCGCCAGGCGACGTTCTCGGTGTCGAAGTCCCGGCATTCGATCCGCGGCGCCGCGGCCTGCGCGCGGTCGCCGCCGAAGCCGCGGCCGCGCTGCCCGCGTTGTCCGCCATCGGGCATGTCGGCCCCGAGGTCGTTGCCGATCGTCTCCGCGACGACGTCCGACGCCGACGGCGGGATGCACTTCGCGCTCCACGAGGCCGGCAGGTTCGTCTCGCGGCTCACGCCGTCGAAGGTCGGGCCCCGCCAGTTGGGCCAGTTGTCGGCGGCCAGCAGGGTCGCGCTCACGGTCAGTGTCGCCAGGCCGGTCAGGATGAGCGTGCGCATGGTTCGAGCCTCTCGGAAAGCGGGTCCGACGGTACGGTCGCGCGAGTTTCGGGTGCCCCGGGGAATTCTTATCACAGGGCGGGCGCGCGGGGTCGGGTTTCGGGACGAATCACTCGCTGCGGAGCGCCGGGACCAGCGGCAGGCGCCGCACGCCGCGCGTCGCCGCGAGCGACGCGACGAGGCCCGTCGCCGCCACGATCGCGATCCACACGAGCGGCAGGGCCGGGAGGGCGCCGTGCGAGGCGAGCACCGGCACGATGGCCATCACGGCGGCGCCGATGCCGACGACGAGCCCCGCCCCGACGAGCGCCAGGTGCTCGCTGAGCACCAGCACCTGCAGGTCACCGCCCGTGTAGCCGGCCGCGCCGAGCAGCGCGAGCTCGCGCCGGCGCTCCAGCACGTTCCGCAGCACGACGGCCACCAGTCCCAGGCTGCCGAGCACCAGGCCGAGGCCGCCGAGCGTCTGGAAAGTGGAGAGGTACGTGTTCTCCACGCGATGGAACGCCTCGAGGCGCCGCGCGCTGTCCTGCACGTCGAGGCCGTAGACGTCCATCCGGTCCTCGACGAGCGGCGCGAGCGCGGCGACTCGCTCCGGCGACGCGTCACCCGCATCCACGAACAGGAGCGAGTAGCCGGGCACGTCGGGGTAGAGCGCCAGGAACGCCGACTCGTGGACGAGGATTTCGCCCTGCAGCATCGAGTCGGCCAAGGCGCCCACGATGCGCAGGCGGACCGGGCGCGAGGACTCCTCGTCAATCGTGATCACGTCGCCGACACCGGCATGGAGCACGTACTCGAGCGAGGTCGCGTCCACGACGGCCGGCACGACCCCGTCCGCGTCGGCCGGGCCGAGCAGCCGCCACGGGTGCGCGCGCGTGTCGTCGGTGTCGGCCAGCGTCGCCCCGAAGCGGAACCGGTCCATCGCGAGGAACGCCTCGGGCAGCCCGACGACGCGCGGCTGCTTCGGCTGGTAGAGGTTCAGGCAGCTCGCGTCCTCGCCGGGGCGCAGGCGCGCGGCGACGAACGTGACGCCGGCCAGGTCCGGATCCGACGCGCCGACGCTCAGCCCCAGCGCCTCGCGGCCCTCCGGCGTGGACGGATCGTGGACGAAGGGCAGCGCCGTCTCGCCGATGAGCGCGAAGCCACCCGTGCCGGACGCCGGCCCGGACGCCGCGTCCGGACCCTTGCGGAAGGCGTCCACGGAGACGAGCAGGAAGACCGCCGAGGCCACGAGCGCGGCCGACGTGACGCTGCGACCTGGCCGCCACGACGCATTCTCGAGGCCGAGCCGCACCAGGCCCGCGGTCCCGCGCGCGCCGAGCACGCCCGGCCGCCGCCGGCCGAGCCAGCGCCGGAACGCCGCGAGACCGCCGATGAGCGCGAGCGCCCCGGCGCCGAAGAACCCGCCGGCGGCGGGCATCATCCCGATCCAGCTCGTCGCCGAGAGCGCGATCGCCAGGCCGAGGCAGACGATGGCGATCGGACCGGATCGCCGCGCGGGAGCCGAGGCCGCGCCGAGCGCCGAGCCGGTCAGCAGGGCGCGCGGCGAGTGCCGGCTGAGCCCTCGCACCGAGAGCGCAATCGACGCCACGGCCGCCACGACGCCCATGGCCGCCCCGATCGCGAGTGACGCCGCATCCACGTGGAGCGCCAGGTCCGTCGTGCCCACGGCCCCCACCCACCACGTGCGCAGTCCGAACATCATCAGCCCCGCCCAGCCCACCGCCAGCGCGGCGCCCAGCGCCGCGCCCGCCACGGCGACGAGGCTGCCCTCGAGGAGGAACAACCGCCGCACGGCCCGGAGCGGGAACCCCTCGGCGCGGAGCAGGCCGATCTCACCCATCCGCTGTTCGATGCCGAGGCGGAAGAACAGCGCCGCCAGCAGGACGGCCGAGACGACGAGGAAGAAACTGAAGTAGGAGAAGTACTGGCCGAAGTCGGTCGCGCCGACCGACGCCGCGAGGTTGCGCGTCCGCACGTCGGCGATGCCGAACCCGGCGCCGATCGGATCGATCGCGCGGGCCGTGCGCTCCGCCACTCGCGCCGCGACGTCCGCACCCGTGCCGGCGTCCGGACGGGCGGCGGCCTGCGCCGGCCGCAGCCGCAGCGACGTCAGCTGGCCGTAGCGGGTGCGCCAGAGCGCCTGGCCCGTGGTGATCGGGATGAAGGCCTTCGGGGTCGCGCGATGGCGGTTCCAGTAGTCCTCGTCGAGCGGACGCACGAGGCGCAGGTCGATTGGAAACGGCGGCGTCCAGTCCGCGAGGCTGTTCGCGTCGCTGATGCCGGGGTAGTCCGGCGCGAGGCGGCGATCGGCCGCGACGCCCGTGATCGGCACGACGCCGGCCACCCGGAACCGCGCGCGGTCCGTGACGAGGCGGCCCTCGTCTGCCCACCGGTAGTACTCGAGATCCAGCGCGTCGCCGGCCGTCGCGCCGAGATCGCGCGCCGTCCAGTCGTTGAGCACGATGGGCGGCGGGTCGGCGGGCGCGCCGGCGAGCAGCGCGGCCAGCGTCGCGTCGCCGCCCGCGTCCGGGCCGATGGCGGTGACCAGCGAGTAGGGCGCCATCCGGGCGCCAACGGTGAGTCGCGTCGCGAGCCAGCTGAGCACGGGCGTGGTCGCAAGGTCCGCCTCGCCGGCGGCCGTCGTGACCGCGCGGGCGAGCCGGTCGGGGACGAGGCCGGCCCGCGCTTCCACGATGACCGTGCCGGGCGTCGAGCCCGCGTCGAACGTGAGGCCCATGTCGGTCGCGGTGAGCGTCGAGGCAAGCGCGGTGCGGACGGCCGCCGCACTCGCGCCGCCGTGGGCCTCCCCGGCCACGAGGATCGTATTCACGCGGCCGGCCTGCTCGAGGTCGTCCTGGACCTGCGCCAGCGCGACGAACACGGCGCGCACCGGGCCCTGGTCCGGCGTCAGCGAGAACTCGCCCATCCCCTCGCGGTCGAGCGCGCCGACGTAGCGCAGGCGCATCGCGCGCCCGGGCTCGTCCTTGCGGCCGTGCAGCGAGTCCAGCGGGATGTCCGTCGGCCGCGTGACGCGCAGCACCACCTCGTCGTCGCCGCCGATGGGCAGCTCGTCGGCCAGGTCGCCGCTGAACATGACGTCGCCCGGGCTGGGCGGGATGGCCTGGAGGCCATGCAGCGCGAAGAACCGGCGATCGACGCCGTACACCTGCACGTTGGCGGCCGCGCCGGACCGGGGATCGCGAACCGTGCCGCGCAGCGTGAAGATCGGGGCGAGCGCCGACGGATCGCTCACGACGGATCCGAGCCGCGTGGCGAGCGACTCGGGAAACGGCGTCTCGGACCCGATGACGACGGCGGCGCGGCCGAGGCGCCAGGCGGTCATCGCCGCCAGGCTCTCGCGCACCGACCGCCCCACGAGCAACGACCCGGCGAGCACCGCGACCGCGGCCGCCACGCCGAGCGCGACCGCCGCATGGCCGCGGCGATGGTGCACCAGGCTGCGCCACGCCAGGTGCCACAGCGTCACGGCGCGTCCTGGAGCCGGTGATCCGCGAGGTCGTAGCGATGGCCGAACCTCGACGCGAGATCGCGGCTGTGGGTCACCACGACGAGGATGGTCCGGCGCTGTTCGTGCAGGGCCAGGAGCAGGTCGGCGACGGCGTCGGAAGTCGCGCGGTCGAGGTTGCCAGTCGGCTCGTCGCACAGCAGGAGCGTCGGCCGGCCGATGAGCGCCCGCGCGATCGCGACCCGCTGCCGCTCGCCGCCCGACAGCTCGGCCGGGCGGTGATCCAGCCGCTCGCCGAGCCCGACCTCGACCAGCAGCTCCCGCGCGCGGGCGCGCAGCTCCGCCGCCGTCGTCTCGCCCGCCGCGACGACGGTCGGCACCAGCACGTTGTCGAGGGCCGAGAGCTGCGGCAGCAGCAGGTGGTCCTGGAAGATGAAGCCGACGCGCTCGCTGCGGAATCGCGCCTGCTCCCGCTCACCCAGCGTGTACGGATCCACGTCGTCCAGCGTCACCGTGCCCGACGAGGGTGGCTCCAGGGCGCCGAGGAGGTAGAGCAGCGTGCTCTTGCCGCTGCCCGACGGCCCCATCACCGCGACCGACTGGCCGCGGTCCCAGGAGAAGGACACGTCCTCGAGGATCGAGACCCCGCCGCGGGTGTCGTAACGCTTGGTGAGGTGAGTGGCGGTCAGCATGCCCAGTGCCTAGTGCCCAGTGCCCAGTGCCAGCTCCCGGTATGTCTCTTCCGCCGCGGCGGCCATGTGGTCCACGCCGTAGTGCGCGCGGACGCCGGTGGCGCCGGCGGCGGCCAGGGCCTGGGCCTTCGCGCGATCGACCAGCAGGTCGTGCAGCGCGGCGGCGAGCGCGTCCGGGTCGCCGGGTGGGACGGTGACGCCGCCGCCGGTCCGCGCCAGCACCTCGGGAAACGCGCCGTGGTGCGGCTGTACGACCGGCCGGCCGCTGGCCATCGCCTCGAGCAGGAACAGGCCTTTCGGCTCATGGTAGATCGCCGGGACCGACACGACGTCGAACGATTGCAGGAGCGCGAGCTTGCCCGCGCGATCGGGGGCGCCCGCGTAGCGGAAGTGATCGGCCAGGCCCCACTCGCGAAACTGCCGTTCGACGCCCGCCAGGTAGTCCCGATGCTCGTTCAGCAGGTACCCGCCGGCGACCAGCGTCGTCTGCGGCACGTCCCGCATCGCGCGCAGGCGGCGATAGGCCTCGGCCAGCACGTGCAGGCCCTTCTCGGGTGCGATTCGCGCGAAGAAGCCGACCGTGTAGGGCGGCGCGGTCCGGAGCGGCGGCGCCTCGTGTCCGTCGAACCCGATGCCGAGCCGGACGGTGCGGATCCTCGCCGCTGGAATGCCGAGATACCCGGCCATGAACTCGCGGTAGTAGTCGCTCACCGCGACGAACAGGTCCACGTGGTCGAGCTGCCGCCGGATCAGGTCGAGCGCCTCGGACTTCCACGGCTCCTTCAGGTTCTCGAGGAACAGGTCCTCGCCCTGCAGCGTGCACGCGATCGGCACGCCGAGCGCGTCCCGCAGCGGCTTCGCGAGGCTGATGAGCAGCGTGAACGGGATGGTGATCACGTCGAAGCGGGGCTCGCGGCGGAGCCAGCGGATCATCTTGTCGATCTCCTTCCGCTGGTGGCCGTCCACGCCGCGGAGCATCGACACGGTCATCTCGCCCAGGAACGTCGGGTCCACCGCGATCTGCCGCTTCGAGGCGAGTTTCAGCGCCGCGGTCGAGTCCCACACCGCGTCCATCCAGGCCGGCGTGTGCCGGAAGAGCGGGACGTGCTGCTGGAGGTACACGCTGATGCCGCCGAAGAAGACCTTCTGCCCGCTGACGTTCCGTTCGTCCGTCGTCGTCGGCGTGTAGACCGGGGTCAGCACGACGTCGTGGCCGCGAGCCATGAGGGCGGCGGCCATCGCGTTGTCGCGCAGGCAGGTGCCGCAGTACATCTCGGCGGCGCCGGCGGTGAGGTACAGGAGGCGCATCTACCCCGCCCGCTGGAACGCCCGGCGGCCGTAGAGGTGCTCGAACAGGTTGCCCTCGTGGGGCTGATCCCAGACGATCTGGTTCGTCTTGATCGGGCCGAGGTTGAGCCGGCCGACCAGGTTCGACGCGAGGAGGCGGTCGATGAGCGCCTGGTCTCTCGTCAGGGCGCTGACGACGAGCGTCGGGCCGAGGGCGTCGGGCATGGCGGCCATCTCGTCCGGCGTGACGTCCACGACCGCGACGTACGGGAACAGGAACTCGCGGTTGGCGAGCGGGTGCGCCGACGACGTGCAGTGGACGACGGTGGGGAGCAGGTAGGTGCTGCCCTCGAACTCGACCACGCGCGGGCCGCCGCGGACGGCGGCCGAGACGTCCTCGGCGCCGGGCTCGTGCAGGCCGGCGTCGATCTGATCCGACACGCGCGTCGCGACGCGGGGATCGACGAAGGGCGCGATCTCGGCCTCGGGGTCGTCGGCCCGGCGGGGGCGGATCCGCGCGAGGCGCTCGGCGAGCGCGCGTGCCAGGTCGCGCCCGTGCGCCGGCGTCCACACGCCGGACGCGTTCACGCACGAGCGGCCGCCGTTCTCGGCGACCGACGTGGCGATGAGGTCCAGGTGGTCGGCCCAGCGACCCGCCTCGTCGGGGCCGAGCAGGATCTTGCTGTAGCCCGGTCCGTGCAGCTCGAGGCGCGGGTCGCCGGCGAACGCGCCGACGGCGCCGACGTCGCCGAAGAACATGCTGCGGCCGCAGCGCCGCACGATCTCGCCGGCCCCGGCGTGGTCGCTCGGGAAGTAGTCGAAGGCCTCGCCCGGCACACCGGCCTTCATCATCGACTGGATCAGCCGGAACGGCGTCCACGGCTCCGCGCCGCCCGGCCGGAGCACCAACGGCATCTTCAGCGCGATCGACGGCACCCACAGGCCGTGCACGCCTGGCGAGTTGCTCGGCAGCACGACACCGAGCGCGCGCGTCCGCGGGAAGAAGCTCACCGCCTGGCCCTGCATCTCGCCGAACCCGCGGTCGAGGATCGCCGGATCGACGCCACGCGTGAGCCCGCGCAGGATCGCCGGCAGGTTGCGCATCACCGACGCCACGCGCGCCATGTTGCGCCGCACCATCGCGTACGGCATCCCGGTGGTCGCCGACAGCTGCTCGACGTAGTCGTCCGGCCGCTGCACGTCGTCGTTCGCCGGGCCCACGGGCAGCGCGTCGTGCAGGAACACGTCCGCCGCGTCGTGGACCATCGCCATCAGCCGTTCGGTCGGAATCGCGACGAGCGTCGCGCGCATCGCATCCTGTGCGAGCAGGTCGCGCCGGATCAGCCCGACGTTGGCCTGGCTGACCTCGACGAACGGCCGGCCCGTCGCGTGATGCGGGGCGTGGACCACGTCGAGACTGCGGTACGGCCGTCCCCGGCGGAGGAGCGGGATGTGGAGCATGGGGGAATCTTATAGGGTCCGGAGGGTCCCAGGGGCCCTGCCTGGGACTCTGGGACCCTGATAAGCTCTGGCGCCAATGACTCACGACCTCGATGCGCATGTGCGCGACATCGTGCAGTGGCACTTCGATCCGGAGACCGGGACCCCGTTCTGGCTGGAGTACGCGAAGCAGCTCGACTGGGACCCGCGCCGGGAGATCCGGACGTACCAGGATCTCGACCGCTTCGGGTGCTTCCAGGACGAATGGCTGCGCGGCGGGCCCGTGCGGCGGTGGGTGCCGAAGGGACTCGCCGATCGGCCGGTGTACGTCTTCGAGACGGGCGGCTCGACCGGCGTGCCGAAATCGCGCATCAGCATCGAGGACTTCCGGATCGACTACGAGCTGTTCAGCGAGACGCTGCCCGACGCGTACTTTCCGAAGGGCAGCGACTGGCTCATGGTGGGGCCGTCCGGGCCGCGGCGGCTGCGGCTCGCGGTCGAGCACCTCGCGCAGCATCGCGGGGGCATCTGCTTCTGCGTGGACCTCGATCCGCGCTGGGTCATCAAGCTGATCAAGGCGCGCCAGATGGACCAGGTCGAGGCCTACAAGCGCCACGTCGTCGACCAGGCGCTGACCCTGCTCAAGGCGCACGACGGCATCCGGTGCCTGTTCATCACGCCGAAGCTGCTCGAGGCGCTGGCGGAGAAGATCTCGCTCGAGAAGGCGGGCATCCGCGGCATCTTCTGCGGCGGCACCGAGATGACGCCGCAGTTCCATCGCTGGGTGAAGGAAGAGGTGCTGGGCGACGTCTTCTTCGCGCCGACGTACGGCAACACGCTGATGGGCCTCGCCGTCGGCAAGCCGTTCGACCCGGCCGACGACTACGCGATCATCTACTACCCGCCGCGGCCCCGTGCCGTGCTCGAGGTCGTCGATCCGGACGAGCCCACGCGGCTGGTCGGCTACGGCGAGACGGGTCGGGTGCGCCTGACGACGCTGACGCGGGAGTTCTTCATGCCGCGCTTCCTCGAGCGCGACGAAGCCGAACGCGAGCCGCCGTGCGACGCGTATCCGTGGGACGGCGTGCGCAACGTCCGCCCGTTCTCGCGGTTCCAGGCGTCGGTGACGGAAGGCGTGTACTGAGAGAAAGGCGCGCGAGTGACTTCGAAGTTGGAACTTCGAACTTCGAACCGGGGAACGTTCGCCGGCTCGGATCGGGGCCGGCTCGCCAACTCTTCCCTCGGATCGGGGCCCGCGGGCGGCTTCGCGGTTTCGGCGATGTCGGCGACTTCTCGGGCTATTCCGCCGGACGCGCCGACGTCGCCGGGAAATAGACCTCGAGCGACGCCTCGTGATCGGACTCGTTCGCGGCGCGGAGCCAGCCGCCGCAGCGCTGCGCCAGCACTTCGATCGCGTGCGAGGCCTGGGCGCGCTGCAGGCCGTAGCCCGACGCGCTGACCGCGACGACCGTGTTCAGGCCGGCGCGGCCGTGCAGGAACCCGTGCACGTCCTCCGCGTCCAGCTCGACGCGGTCGGTCTCGATGCGCAGGATGCCCCCCACCGGCAGCAGGTCGCGCGCGGCCACGACCAGCGCGGTCAGCAGCTGATCCAGGTCGTCGCCGCTCTGGATCACCGTGCCCGACGGTCGCAGGTCCGTCTCGTAGACGATGTGGCTGCCGATGAGCCGGCGGAGCGTGGGTTCGAGCTTCCGGACCGACTCGTTGAGATCGACGCGGTCCGGCGGCGCGACCTGGCGCCGGCTGAACGCGACGAGCTGCCGGACGAGCGTGGCGGCCTCTTCGGCGCCGGCGAGCGCGGTCTCGGCCGCGATCCGGTGGGCGCCGTGCGGACCGGGGGTGTCGGCCAGCTCGCGCGCGGCCTGGCGCACGGACCGGAGCCGGGCCTCGAGGTCGGGCGCCATCGACGCCGCCAGCGTGCCCACTTCCTGGAGCCGCCGCGCCAGTCGCAGGTCCTCCTCGAGGCGGGTCGCGGCGCTCGCGTCGACGCAAATCCGTTCGACGACCTCGCGCCCGTCCGCCTGGCGCACGATGGCCGCCGACTCGCGCAGGCAGATCGTCCGGCCGTCGGGCCGCGTCCACGTCACCTCGATGCCGTCGTACCGGCGGTCGGCGCGCAGCCGCTCGTCGAGGGCGGTGCGGCCGGCCAGCGCGGCGAACGGGCCCGTCGACTGCTGCTCGAGCGCGGCGGCCGCGTCGCGGTACCCGAACAGGCGCGCGAACGTGTCGTTGCAGGTCTCGAGGTGGCCGTCGAGGGTCATCACCGCGCGGCCGAAGAGCGACGACCCGCTGAGCCGCGTGAAGGCCGCCCGCAGCTGCGTCAGTTCCCCGCTGAGCGTCTCCAGGCGGGCCTCGGAGGTCGCGCCGAGCGCGCGCAGTTCGCGCGTGGCGACCGACAGCTCGTGCTCGATCGCCTGGCGCGTCTGGATCTCGGCCTGGAGCGAGGCGCGATGCTGATCGACGGCCGACTCGAGTTCGGCGACCTGCTCGCGCAGCGCCGCCCGGCGCCCGCGCTCGTGATCGAAGGCCTGGCGGACGACCTCGATCTCCTCGCGATCCTGCAGGCGGCTGCGGCGGGCCGCGTCGAGCTCGGCCTCGCGCGCGGCGTGCTCGGCGCGCAGGGCCTGAATCGTTGCTTCCAGCCGCGCGCGAGCCTCGACCGCGTCAGCGGTCTCGGCCAGCCGGGCGTCCAGGGCCGCACGCGCGCGTTCGGCGGCCTCGCGCCGGCCGGCTTCGAGGGCGCGGGCCTCCTCGAGGCGCGTCACCGCGTCCTCCGCGGCGCGCAGTGACGCGGTGACGCCGGCGAGCCGCGCCTCGGCGGCCTCGCGGGCCTCACGATCGGCTGCCGCCGCCTGCTCGATGGCCGCGCGGTCGGCTGCCGCCGCCTGCTCGATGGCCGCGCGGTCGGCTGCCGCCTTCTGCTCGATGGCCGCGCGGTCGGCGGCGGCCGCCTGTTCGAGCGCGGCGCGGTCGTGCCGGCGGTCCTGCTCGAGCGCCTGACGTCGCGCCTCGTCCTCGCGGAGCCGGCGCTCGTAGTCCTGGCGCAACGCCTCCCACGTGGTGCGTTCGGCGGCGTGGTCGGCGGCGAGCTGGCGCAGCTCGGCCTGCAGTGCCTCGATGGACGACTGCAGCTCCGAGGTCTGGCCGGCGTCGGCCGCCAGGCGCTCGACGCGCTGGCCGAGCGTGGTGCGGGCCTTCTCGGCGTCGTGCAGCCGCGTTTCCAGGTCGTGCCTGGACGTGGCCAGTGCGTCGAGTTCCCGCCGCAGGTCGTCGATCGTGGTGGCGTGGCCGTTGGCGCGCGCCTCCGCGTCGCGGATGGCGTCCTCGAGCCGGTGCCGGTCGGCCTCGAGCCGCCCGCGCTCCGATTCGAGGTGCACGCGTTCGCCTTCGAGCCGCGCGCGATCGGCCGCGAGCTCGTCACGTTCGGCCTGCAGGCGGCCGCGCTCGACGTCCGCGTCGCCGAGCCGGCGTTCGAGATCGGCGCGGGCCGCCTCGAGGTCGCGGACCCGGTCCTCGAACTGTCCGGCGCGCGCCGCCGCGTCGCCGAGCGATGCTTCCAGTTCCTGCCGGCGGCGCTCCCAGGCCTCGCGCTCGACCGCGTGCCCCTCGTCCGCCTGGCGCAGTTCGGCGCGCGACGCCTCGAGCGCCTGGGCGATCTCGGCCTGTTGACCATTGACGCTGTGCGCGCGAGCCTCGAGCTCGGCACGGGCGGCCTCGGCGGCGTGCGCGCGAGCCTCGAGCTCGGCACGGGCGGCCTCGGCGCTGTGCGCGCGGGTTTCGAGCTCGGCACGGGCGGCCTCGGCGGCGTGCGCGCGGGTTTCGAGCTCGGCACGGGCCGCCTCGGCGGCCTGCAGCCGGCTCTCGACGTCGCGTTGCGCGTGCTCGGCCGTCAGCGCCCGCGCCTCCAGTGCCTGCCGGGCGGTCTCGAGTTCCTGCCGTGCGCCGTCGGCGGCACGCAGCCGCGCGTCGATGTCGTCACGCGCGGCGGCCGCCTGCTGCAGGTCGCCCCGGAGACGTTCCAGTTCGCTCGCGAGCGCGGCATGGTCCGCGTGCGCCGACTGCAGCTCCTGCAGCCGCGAGGCCGCCTGATCGCGCGCGGCCTCGGCCTCCCGGAGGCGGGCTTCCAGTTCTTCCCGCGCGCCCGCCGCGTCGCGTCGGGCCGCGTCGAGCTCGCCCTGGAGGCGCTCGGCGTCTCCCCGGGCGCGCTCGTATTCCGCGCGGACGTGATCGAGCTCGCCGCGCGCCTGGTCGCGCTCGCCGCGGAGGTGATCGAGCTCGCCGCGCGCCTGGTCGCGCTCGCCGCGGAGGTGATCGAGCTCGCCACGCGCCTGGTCGCGCTCGCCGCGGAGGTGATCGAGCTCGCCGCGGGCCTGGTCGCGCTCGCCGCGGAGGTGATCGAGCTCGCCACGGGTCTGGTCGCGCTCGCCGCGGACGTGATCGAGTTCGCCGCGCGCCTGGTCGAGCTCGCGGCGGACCTGATCGAGCTCTTCCGATTGGCCCCGGGCGGTTTCGAGGGCGCTCGCCCGCTCGGCCAGCTCGCGCTCCAGCGACTCGCGCGTCGTCGTCCAGGCCTGGCGCTCGCGATCGAATTCGGCCTGGAGTGCGTCGCGCGCGGCCTCGGCGCTGGCGCGCGCCTCGGCGAGCGCCTGGTGGTCGGCGCCGGTCGCGGCCTGCGCGTCGCGGAGCTGCGCGTGTTCGGCCGCGAGCGCGTCGTGCGCCTGCTGCAACGTGTCCAGTTCGGCGGTGGCGAATCCGCGCGCGTCGTTGGCGCGCTCCAGATCGACCGCGGCTTCCGAGGCCGCGCGGCGCAGGTCGTCGGCCTCGGCGCGCAGGCTGTCGAGCGAACGGCGGAGATCCTCGATCTCGGACAGCCGGGCTTCCGCGTCGCGCCGATGCCGGTCGGCCTCCTCGGTGCTCCGATCGGCGGTTCGGCGCAGCTCGTCCTCGGTCTCCCGGACCGTGGCCAGCGCACGCGCGTCTTCGGCGCGCCTGGCCTCGGTCTCGGTGACCTTCGCCTCGAGCGCGCGGCGCGCCTCGTCCCAGGCGCTGCGCTCCTGCGTCAGCACATCGGCGAGGCTGGCTTCCGCCTCGCTGCGCCGCGTGACGTCGGCCTCGGCCTCCGCCAGACGCTGTTCGGCCGTTTCGCGCGCCTGACGCTCGGCGGTGAGCGCGGCGGTCGTCTCGGCCAGCTGCTGCTCCAGCGTCCTGACCTCGACCGCGGCGGCTTCCACCCGCGCGACGGCGGCTTCGAGCTTCCCCGCCGCGGCGGGATCCTGCCCGGCCGACGGCGTCGAGAAGACGGCGGCGATGCCACGGCCGCCGCGCGCGTCGCGCTCGAGCACCACGCCTCGCAGCTCGACGGGGTGACGCGACCCGTCGAGGCCGACGGCTTCGAACGCCACGGGTGACGTGTCGCCACCGGCGACGCGCTTGAGGCCGGCCAGCACCGCGTCGCGCTGCTCGGCGGCGACCATGGTCCGGAAATCCCGGCCCACGACGTCGGTCGGCTTGGTCGCGCCGAACAGGCTGAGCGCGACGCCGTTCATCGCGAGCACCGACAGGTCCGCGCCGATGATGCCGACGCCCTGCGGCAGCGTCTCGACGATCTGCCGCAGCCGGTGCTCGCGCGCGCGCAGCAGCGTGTGCTGTGCGACGATTTCCGCGCGCTGGTGGAACCGGCGCAGCGTCGCGATGAGGCGCCGCCGGTAGATGCCGCTCTTGATGACGGTGTCGTCGGCGCCCAGGTCCAGCGCCGCGGTCTCCACGTCACCCGCGCCGGGCGGGGCGAGGATGACGACCGGCAGGTCCGACGCCTGTGCCTTCACCGACTTGAGCACCTGCAGCGGGTGTACGTCCCCCGGCTGCTGGTCGATGATGACGAGGTCGCACCGGAGCTCGTTCGTCGCCGAGCCGGCCACGCGCACGGGGCAGCTGCCCTCGGCGCCGACGCTGCCGCGTTCCGGCGTGACGAAGGGCACCTGCTCCAGCAGATGCCAGACGCGATCGTCCACGCCCGCGTAGAGCACGCGGAGCCGCCGCCGCTCGCCGGACATGGCGGAAAGATGCGGGCTCTGCTTGATCCGCGTCAACGTCTCGTTGGCGCGGAGCAGCGTCTCGCCCCGGAGCAGCAGCACGTCGTCGGCGCCGGCAGCCACGGCGGACGCGAAGAAGTCGCGCTGCGTCTCGGTCAGCACCGGCACGATCGCGATCGGCACCCGATCGCGCCGCAGGCTGACGATGAGCGAGAGCGTCTCGTTCTGGGCGAGCCAGGGTGACGTCAGCAGCGCCCGGAACCCGGCCGACGTCCGCGTTTCCTCGAGCGCCTGCGCCGCGCTGGTGACCGTCTTGATCTGCAGATCCGGCGAGAGCCGGGTCAACTGCTCGGTCGTCGCGTCGGGTCCTTCCGTGCTCGTCCCGGTGACGTAGAGGACCTTCATGCGCCGCCTACCAGTCGTTGCCGTTGAAGAGCTCACGGATTTCCGCCACGGTCTGCGGCACGCACGCCGTGACGAGGAGCATCATCGGGACCTCGTCCTCCTCGGAGGGGGACGGGTCTCCAGCCGTGGAAGTCCTGGGGCTCGAATCGGTTGCGGTGTGTCCAGCGGACCGCTGGGCGGCCGACGCCGGCGTGGCCTCCGCGGCCCCGGTGGTCCCGCTGGCGGGCGCGGCCCCGGCCGTGGCGCCGGTTCCCTCCGCGGGACGGGCCGGCGGGGCGGCGTCCTTCCCGGAGACCGCGCGCTCCTGTGGGGGGACGGCGGGCTTCGCCGGCGCCTCTGATTCGAAGTCCGGCAGCAGCTCGGTGAACGCGACGGCGGCCTCGTAGCCCATGCCGCCCTTGTCGAGGCGCACGAGCCGCGAACGCACGACCTTGCCGCGAATGGCCACGTCGCCATCGGGCGTCACGACCTTCAGGGCCACCGAGAGCCCGGGCAGCAGCCGCGACTCGCTCTGGAACCGCGCGCCGGATCGGGACAGGTCCTTGAGGATGACTTCCGGCCCGGTCGGCAGCTGCGCGCGGATCCCCGACAGCTGCGAGGCGGGCACGCGCTGGTGTTCGCGGCGGTCGTCCTCGGCGATCGCGTCGGCGGCGGCAGCCTGGGCGTTGGGGTTCTCGGACATCGTGCGGCAATCTCCGGCACCCCCCGGCACGGGCGCCGGCACACAGGGAACCGGGGGCAATGGGAGCAAGCCGGGTACCAGCTCTGAAGGCCCTTCCCGATGCCGAAGTTGGCGGGAATCGACAGAATTGCACGTCGACCCCGGTGTCGGCCCGCCGACAGGGGACGGGGCCCCGACAGATCTTTCCCTAGATTACAGAAAGGTGATCTCCGGTGGAATCGCCAGTTCGCCAGGGGCCCGATGGTACAGTCCTGCCCCATGACGTCGCTCTCCCGGGTGCCCGTGCCGTGTCGTCCGTAGATCCCCGGAATTCGCCGTCGGTGGCCCCGCCACCGACGCGCACGGAGCCCATCGTCGAGACCCGTCACGGCGTGGCGGTGGCGGATCCGTACCGCTGGCTCGAGGGCGACAACTCGGATCCCGATCGCCAGGGTCAGGTGACGCCCGACGTGGCGGCCTGGACCGACGCGCAGAACGGCCACACGCGCCGGATGCTCGATACGCTGCCCGGCCGCGCCTCCCTCGAGGCCCGCCTGCGGCCGCTGATGGAGATTGGCGCGGTGTCGCTGCCGGGCGTCCGCGAGGGCCGCCTCTTCTATTCACGCCGCGAGGGGCGTCAGGATCAGCCGGTCCTCTACTGGCGCGACGGCCACGACGGCGCGGATCACGTGCTGGTCGATCCGCACGCCCTCGATCCGTCGGGCCTGACGACGGTCGAGTGGGTGTCGCCGTCCCCGGACGGCCGGCTCGCGGCGTACGGCACGTATCGCGCCGGGGACGAGAACACCACGCTGCGCCTGCTCGACGTGGACACGGGCGCGCCGCGCGATCTCGAAATCCCCGACAAGGTCGAGGCGCCGGAGTGGCTGCCGGACGGGTCGGGCTTCGTGTACCGCAACCTGCGCGATGCGCGCGATCCGTACAGCGGCCAGGTGAAGCTCCATCGTCTCGGCACCCCGCCGGCATCCGACGCGCTGCTGTTCCGGCAGCTCACGGTCGACGAGGACGCCACGCTCGCGACCACCTGGGGCCCGTTCGTCTCGCTCACGCGCGACGGGCGGTGGCTGCTCAAGGGCTACTGGGTGGACACGCGATCGAACGACCTGTGGATCGCGGACTTCGCGGCGTACCTCGCGGGCGGGCCGCTCGACTGGCGACCGGTGACCGTCGGCGTGCCCGGCATCGCGGTGGGCACGGTCGAGGACGGTCGCCTCTACGTGCGGACGACCAAGGGCGCGCCCCGCGGGCGCATCGTCGTCGTCGATCCGGAGGCGCCGGAGGCGTCGCGGTGGCGCGACCTGGTGCCGGAGCGCGGGGACGCCGTGCTCGAGGCGATGGCCTTCGGCCGCGACGCGCTGGCGGTGACCTGGATGCATGACGCGTCGAGCCACGTCGAGGTCTTCGATCGTGCCGGACGCCCGCGGGGCGTCGTGCGGCAGCCGGGGATCGGCTCGGTCGCGATCGCGGCCGAGCCCGATCGCGCGGACGCCTTCCTCCAGTTCACCAGCTTCAATCACCCGACGACGATCCTCCGCGTCGATCTCGCGGCGCCCCATGCCGCGGGCGAGGTCTGGGCGCAACCGGACGTGCCGGTGGATCCCTCCGCGGTCGTGGTGCGGCAGGTCTGGTATCCGTCGGCCGACGGCACGCGCGTGAGCATGTTCCTCGTCCACCGTCGCGATCTCGTGCCCGACGGCCGCGTGCCCACCTGGCTGACGGGCTACGGCGGGTTCAACATCAGTCTCACGCCGGCGTTCGGCGCGACGATGTTCCCGTGGTTCGAGGACGGCGGCCTGCTCGCCGTGCCGAACCTGCGGGGCGGCGGCGAGTATGGCGACGCATGGCACGAGGCGGGGATGCTCGACCGCAAGCAGCGCGTGTTCGACGACTTCCTCGCCGCGGCCGACTGGCTCGTCTCCGAGGGCTGGACCACGCCGGCGCGCCTGGCGATCAGCGGCGGATCCAACGGCGGGCTGCTCACCGGCGCGGCGATCACGCAGCGGCCGGATCTCTGCCGCGTCGCCATCGTCGCCGTGCCGCTGCTCGACATGCTGCGCTACGAGCGGTTCCTGATGGCGCGCTACTGGGTGCCGGAGTACGGCACCGCCGAGGATCCGTCGCAGTTCGGCTACCTGCACGCGTACTCGCCGTATCACCGCGTCGTGCCGGGCACGGCGTATCCGGCGGTGCTCCTCACGGCGGGCGAGCACGACACGCGCGTCCACGCGCTGCACGCGCGCAAGATGGCCGCGGCGCTGCAGGCGGCGACGTCGTCCGATCCGGCGACGCGGCCGGTGCTCCTGTGGGTGGATCGCGAGGCCGGCCACGGGCAGGGCAAGCCGCTCAGCCTGCGGCTGCGCGACGTCGTGGACCAGCAGATCTTCGTCCGGTGGCAGCTCGGGATGGCGTGATGACGCTGGCCGAGGCGTGCGCGGCGGTCGGGACGGCACTCGACGGCGACTTCCGGGCGCGGATCGTCGCCGAGTGCGCCGCGGCCGGGTCGCTTCGCCGCGCGCTCGCGCGGCTGCGCACCGCGATGCGGGCCCACGACTGGCGCGCCGGCCGGGACCGCGTGGACCTCGGGCCGATGGTCGCGTCGTTCGACGCCCGGACCCGCGCCGAGGGCTTCAACGCGATCCGCGACTGGGACGGCCGGACCGGGCGGTTCAGCGCGGAGACGATCCCGGTGGACGTGCTCGACCTGCTGGCGTCGCGGCGGGGCGGCGATCCGATCGACGAGGTGGCGCTCGCGATCCTCGTCGACTACTACTTCCTGCACCTGCTCGCGCTGCTCTCGCTGCGGGCCTGGGACGAGGGTGACGCGAACGCGAACCTCGATGTCCTCACCGGGCTGGTCACGCGGCTGCAGGGGCCTGGCGGCAGCGGCCAGCGGTTTCTCGACGACGGCGAGACGCTGCTGATCCTCGCGACGGCGCACTACGAGCCGGAGGAACACGGCTACGTCCTGCTGCTCGACCGCGTGCGCGCGCTCGACCACACGCACCGGGTCTCCGCGGCGGTGGGCCACGCGGCCGGCATGGGCTGCCATCTGCGCTACGGCTGGGAGGCGACGTACGGCCGGAGCCTGGCGGCGATGCGCCAGGACAACGTCGCCGACTACCCCTGGGTCGCGTGGGCGGTGGCGACCGTGATGGCGGAGTTCGCGCGGCTGACCGAGGCGGGGGAGACGGGACCGGTGCGCGACCGGATCGCCGAGGCGCTGCTCCAGGCGCTGTCGCCCGACGCGGGTGCGTTCGTCCGCGACGCGCCGGGCGCGACGAGCGCGCTGGACGTCGATCGGCGCGCGTTCCTCGACGGGTTCCGCGCCCATGGCCACGCGCTCGCGGAGGCCGCCGAGCCGTTCCGGCCGCGCGCCGAGTCGTACTCGCCGTTCTCGCTCTTCTACAACTTCTCGAACAACGTGGTGAAGGGCGCGACGGTGGACGCGCTGATCTGGGGCGAGGCGGCGACGGTCTCGCTGAACGACCTGTTCACCGCGCTTCCGCCGGGCGATCCGCGCCTGCCCGCCAAACGCGCGCTCGCGACCCGGCTGATGGACCACGCCCTCCGCCACCCGGACATCGTCCGCGGCCGGCCCATGCCCGCGATCGTCTACGACCCGCGCCTCGGCCGGCAGATGTTCTCGGCGGCGATCCGCGACATCCGCGCGGCGATCGACGCCAGCTGACGCGCCAGGCGGCGTGCGGTCGGGCATCGGGGCATCGGACATCGGACATCGGGCGTCGGGCACTGGGCACGGGGCACTGGCGCGCGCGGGCACGCCGAGAGTCCAACGCCGGGCGCCGAGAGCCGAGCGCCGACTCGCGAAGCCCCAGTGCCCAGTGACGAATGCCGAGTGCCCGACCTCGCCCTCTGTTCCGACGGCTGTCTATGTGATATATGACATAGCAATATATGAAGCCCTGGCTGCCGGCCCGTGAGCTGAAGAAGGGCAGTGCCGAACTGCTGATCCTGGCGCTGGTCGAGGACCAGCCGCGACATGGGTACGACATCGGCAAGCTGATCGCGCTGCGATCGAAGGGGTCGCTGCGCTTCAACGTGGCGTCGCTCTATCCGCTGCTCTACCGGCTGGAGCGACGCGGCTGGATCGAGGGGCGCTGGACCGAGAAGGCCGGGCAGCGGCGTCGCCGGCTCTACCGGCTGACCGCCGAAGGACGCAAGGTGCTCGCCGCGCAGCGGACGGGCTGGAAGACGTTCGTGCGGGCGATCAACCGCATCGCCCGCGTCGAGTCCTGAACGCGACGGAGCACCTGATGTCCACCTGGCGGGACGAGCTCATCACCCGGCTGCGCGACCTGCGATTGCGGCCGGAGCGCGAGGCCGAGATCGTCGAGGAACTGTCGCAGCACCTCGACGACCGGGTGCGCGAACTGGAGGCCGGCGGCGCGTCGCCGGAGGCCGCGCGGCGCGAGGCCCTCGCCGACCTCGACGCGCCGGGCGCGCTCGCGCGGCAACTGGCCGCCATCGAGGCCCGATCGCCGCTCGACCTGCCCCCGCCCGGCACGCCCGCGCGCGGCCGCTGGCTGGCGGCGCTCGCCCAGGATCTCCGTCACGCCGTCGCCGGCCTGCGACGCACGCCCGGGTTCGCGTTCACCGTCGTCACCGCCCTCGCCCTGACGATCGGGCCGACGACCGGCATCCTCAGCGTCGCCAACTGGCTCATCTGGCGGCCGCCGCCGGGCGTCGTGCAGCCGGACCGGCTCGCCGTCGTCTGGTTCGGCGAGTGGGGCGACGACGGGAGCGTGCGGCCGCGGCGGGTGTCGGAGCCGAACATCGTCGACCTGGAGGCGGGCTCGACCGCCGTCGCCGCCATCGGGGGATGGCAGGAGTCGAGGGTCAGCGTCGCCGCCGACGGCGTGGTGCCGCGCCTCGTCGGGTCGGCGCACGCCACGGTGGATCTCTTCGACCTGCTCGGCGTCCATCCGGCGGTGGGCCGGGGCTTCACGCCGGACGACGACCAGCCGCCGATGGGATCGCCGGTGGCGATCCTCGGCGACGCGCTGGCGCGTGGGCTGTTCGGCGGCGCCGAGGCCGCCATCGGCCGCACCCTCGACGTGAACGGGCAGCGACTGTCCGTCATCGGCGTCCTGCCGCCGGGCTTCGTCGGCCTCAGTCCCTTCAGCCAGGTGGGGATCTGGTTTCCGAGCAGCACGTACTACCACGTCAATCACTTCAGCGAGACGACGATGCGCGAACGGGCGGGCCGCGCCCGTGGTGGCGTCTTCTACACGTTCGTGGTCCGGCTGGCGCCGGGCTCGACCTTCGAGCGGCTGCAGGGTGAACTCGATGCGCTCGTGCCGGCGCTGGCGGCACGCTACCCGGACGACAACGAGGCTTTCCGGACGACGCGCGCGCGGGTGTTCCCGGGGCTCGGGACGGCGGAACTGCAGCGCGATCGATACCGGAGCCTCGTGGACCGGCTGCTGCTGGTGGGCCTCGTCCTGCTGCTGCTCGGATGCGCCAACGTCGCGAACCTCCTGATGTCGCGGAGCGGCCGTCGCCAGCACGACCGCGCGGTCCGCGCCGCCCTCGGCGCCAGCCGCGCGCGCCTCGTGCAGCTGCTGCTCATCGAGAGCTGCCTGCTCGCGCTCGCGGGCGCGGCGCTGGGCGTGGTCGCCGCCGTCTGGCTGCGGGACCTGATTCAGGCGCTGCTCCTGCCCGGGGTGTACACGCTGGGCACCGTGCCGGCCGCGCCGATCGACGGCGCCGTGCTCGCGACGACGCTCGGCCTGTCGGTGTGCACCGGCCTGGTCGCCGGCCTCGCCCCGGCCTGGACCGGCTCCGACACGCGCCCGTCCGCGGCCCTGGGCGCGGGCAGCGTGCGAACGTCGCGCGCCGGGGTCAGGCTTCGCGCCGGATTTGCCGTCCTGCAGTTCGCGCTGTCGCTCGCGCTCGTCACGAACGCGCTGCTGCTCGTCGGCACGCTCCGTCAACTCGCCGGGGTGGACGTGGGATTCGATGCGCGCGGCGTGACGACGCATGCGCTCGACCTCGGAAGCCAGGGGTACGACGCCGAGCGCGCGCTGACCTACGACCGCGAGCTCCTGGCCCGGCTGGCCGCGGCGCCGGGATTCCAGGCCGCGAGCCTCAGCTACAGCTATCCGTTCTCCATCGGGTGGATCAATGAGGTCCGCGAACGGCCCGGCGAAGCCGATGCCACGTTCAGCGTCGACACGAACTTCGTGACGCCGGCCTACTTCGACGTGCTGCGGATCCCGCTGCTCCAGGGCCGGACGTTCACCGCGGCGGAGGCGCTCTCGCCCGCCGGGGACGAGGACGGCCCGGCCATCGTGGATGAACGGCTGGCCCGGCGGCTGTTCGGCGAGGCGCCGGCCATCGGCCGCAGCATCCAGGTGGCGGGCCGGCCGGATCGCAGCCTGACCGTCATCGGGGTGGCCCGCAACGCCCGCTGGGGCGACCTGACCGACGAGCCCGATCCCGTCCTCTACCTGCCGTTCACCGATCGCGGCGGGTACGCCGCCGTGCGTCCGGTGGTGCTGGTCCGCTCCGGGCTGTCGGCGCGCGCCGCCGGCGAGCTGGTGCAGGCGCAGGGCAGTGCCATCGATCCGTCGCTCCCGTTCGGGCCGCCGCGCCCGCTCTCCGCGGCCGTCGAGCGCGTCACGGCCGACCGTCGCGCGTTCGCGACGGTGCTCACGCTGCTCGGCGCGCTCGGGTTCGTGCTCGCGGCGGTCGGCTTGTACGGCCTGCTCTCGCAGCTCGTCGTCGAACGCACGCGCGAGTTCGGGATCCGGCTCGCGATTGGCGCGCGCCGCGGCCACGTCTTCGGCCTCGTGCTCCGGCAGGCCGGCTGGATCGCGGTCCTCGGCGGCGTGGCCGGCCTCGGCCTGGCCGCGCTGGGATCCCGATTCGTCGAGTCGCAGCTCTTCGGCGTCAGCCGGCTCGACCCGGCCATCTACCTCACGGCCGCGCTCGCCCTCACCCTCGTGGTCTTCGCCGCGAGCGCCTGGCCCGCGCGTTCGGCCACGCGCATCGAGCCCGTCGAGGCGCTGCACCGGGAGTAGCGCCGGCAGGCCCTCCGGGCCGCACGGCGGGGCACTCGGGGCTGGCACTGGGCACTGGGCACTAGGCACTGGACATCCGGCATCGGCCGCTGCCGTTCCGCCGCAGGGCCCGCGCCGATGCCCAGTGCCCAGTGCCCAGTGCCCAGTGCCAGATATGATGGCTCGATGTCCGATCCGCGCCGCTACCGCGCCGGCGAGTCCATCGAGGACTACTGCCGCGCGTGCCACATCGACCGCATCCACGCCGTGATGGCCGCGGACGCCACGGGCCGGCCGATCCGGGTCGTCTGCTCGTACTGCCGCAGCGAGCACAACTATCGCGGCGGACCACGGATGGCGACCGGCGGCGGCACCCTCGCGCGGTCGTCGGCCGCGGCGGCGACCGGCGGCGCGTCGGCCGCGGCGCCGCGCGACCCTGCGCCCGCGCGACCGGCACCCGCCCGGCGCACCGGCGAGGTCTTTCCCATCGTCACCGACCGCGAGAGGAGTGCCGCCCCAGTGACCGTTCCCGATGCATCGACCGACCTCGAGACCCTGATCCGGCGTGTCATCCGCGAGGAGGCCGGCGTCTCCGCCGTCGTCCCCGCGGAGAAGTGGCGCGGTGGCGACCTGGTGCTGCGCCCCGGTACGCCGGGTCTGCAGGAGAAGACCTGGCCGATCGAGACGTTCTTTCACAAGGTCGTGATGCTCCGGAACCGCCTGCGGACGCTGGAGCAGCAGCTCAACGCGTCCGACCTGCCCGAGGACACGAAGGTGAAGCTGCAGTCCTACATCACGGGCTGCTACGGGTCGCTGACGAGCTTCAATGTGCTGTTCGCGGATCCGGACGATCAGTTCAGCGGATCGAAGGAGGGTTAAGTGTCCGTGCCGAGACTGATGGTACTGATCGCCAGCGTCCGGCAGCAGCGCGTCGGCGAGGCCGTCGCGCGCTGGTTCGAGGGGCAGGCGATCGCGCACGGCGGCTTCGACGTGTCGCTCGTCGACCTCAGGGCCGTCGGGCTTTCGCTGCTCGAGGAGCCCAACCATCCCCGCAAGCGCCAGTACACCCAGGACGCGACGAAGGCCTGGAGCGCGATGGTGGACGCGGCCGACGCGTTCGTCTTCGTCATGCCCGAGTACAACTACACGATGCCGCCGGCGCTGCTGAACGCGCTCGACCACCTCTACCACGAGTGGCACTACAAACCGGTCGGCCTCGTGAGCTACGGCGGCGTCTCCGGTGGCCTGCGGTCCGCGCAGTCGGCCAAGCCGGTCATCACGACGCTGCGCATGATGCCGCTGCCCGAGGGCGTCACCATCCCGTTCGTCGCGACGATGATCCAGGACGGCGAGTTCCACAGCAACGAGAAGATCGACGCGTCGGTGAAGACGATGCTCGGCGAGCTGGCGAAGTGGACCGCCGCGCTGTCGACGATGCGCGGGAAGCCGTAGCGCCGAGCGCCGAGCGCCGAGCGCCGAGTCCCGAACGCCGCCCGCCCAGTGCCCAGTGCCCAGTGCCCGCTCTACGGTCCCACCACCGCGTGCCAGGCCGCGGTGAGCGCGGGTGCGCTGAGTGACGTGGTGAGCATCGGGTTCACGGCGTCGACGACCGCCAGGTCCGCGCCCATGGTGAGGATCATCGCCGCCAGGAGCAGCGCGCGGACGGCCTGACAGGGGCCGCCGAGCGCGCGATCGACACCGGCGCCGCCGGTGAGGCGGCGCAGCCCGCGCAGCCAGTCGGCCCCGGCGCGGCCGAGCGCGAAGCGCACCGCGAGACCGATCACCCCGACCGTCGCACCGAACGCGACCGCCCGTCCCGCCGGCGTGCCGGACAGGCCGATGGCAGACGCCACGGCCGGCGTGAGCAGCCGTCCGGCGGCCAGTACCACGACGATCGACGCGAGCTGGAGCAGGCCCACGGCCGCGCCGAGCCGCCACCCCCACCACAGGCTCCCGAGGACGACGAGCAGCAGCACCACGTCGAACAGGTTGGCGTGACGCGCCGGCGGGGCCTGGAAGGGCAGCCAGCCGTCGGCGGGCAGGCGCGTGCCGTCCGGGGCGCGGATGGCGAGTCCGCTCCCGGCCAGTCCGGCGGGCAGCTCGAGCACCAGCCGGGTGCCGGCCGCGCCCAGCCGGAGGTCACCGGGTGCGCCCGTCGATCCGGCGGAGGCGACCAGCCACTGGTCGTCTTCGATCCGCTGCGAGAAGGTCAGGACGCCGTCGCGGCCCTCGAGGAGCAGGTCGAACGCCGCGGCCGACGGTGGCGCCGCGAAGCGGATCGTCACCGTGCGCGTCGTGCCCTCGTCGAGGCCGCCGGCCGCCTCGATCCGCCGGGCCTGCGGGCAACCGGCGCAGAGCGACGTGTCCGGGCGCGCGAGCGCCGCGTCGCGCAGCTCGCCCGGCAGGTGCCGCGGCAGGAGCGCCAGCAGCAGCGCGAACGCCGCGACGCCGGTCATGGTCCCGATCGTGCGTCCGATGGCCGAACCCGTCACGAGACGCCTCCTTCGAGGAGCGCGGCCAGCAGCTCGCGCCGCACGCGCACGAACGCCGGCCAGAAGTCCGGCCACGCACCGCGCTGCATCAGCTCGACCAGCGACCGGACGGCCGCGCGGTGATCCGGCCCGCCGCGCGCGGCGAGGAGCTCCGCCGCCTGGTGCAGTAGTGCCACCTGGTGCGAGGTGAGTGCGGCGTCCGGACGCCGGCGCGCGATCGCGATCGCGTCGGCGAGCAGCCGGCGGATGGCCTCGACGGGCTGGCGGATCTCGCCGGTGAACGGTCCGGCCGCGCCGCCCCGCGGCACCGCGCCGAGCCGCGCGTCGATCTCGCCGGCCACGGTCAGCCCCACGTCCGCGCGGCCGACGTGCGCCCGGCGCAGGACGCGCAGCAACTGCCGTTCGCCGGCGTCGTGCCCGCGCACCGCGTGGCGCCACGCGTGGAGGTCGGCACCGATCGCGGCCATGGCGGGCGAGACCGGCGGCGGGGGGGGATCGACCACGGGCGGTCGGCCGTTCGCGTAGAGCTGCGTCAACGCCTCCAGCAGTTCGTCCGGGAGCAGGCGACGCAGTTGCGTGCGGTCTTCGTCGCTGGCGGCCCGCTCGAACGAGTACAGACGCCGCGCCCGATCGCGGCCGAGCGGGAAGATCGACGTTTCGAGGAACGCGAGGTCGTTGGCGGTCAACTGCGGCCGGCCTTCCCTGAGCTGCACGTACACGCGACTGACGATCTCCGAGAAGCGCGACAGGGGCAGGTCGATCGTTCGCACGTGCATGCCGTACCGGAACCGGTCGAACTCGTCTCCGTCCCGCGGATCCACGACGACCGTCAGCCCCGACGCCATCGCATCGGCGAGCAGCAGCAATCTCGGCAGTGCCTCCTCGGCGGCCGGGACGAGGCGCGGGTGTTGGGTCGCCAGGTGGCGGAAGATGCGGTCGATCGACGCCCCGGCCAGACCCAGGTCACGCGCCTGCCGCGCGAGAGAGGCGAGCCTGGTCAGGGCCTGCTCGAAGGTGTCTCGATTCTCGAACGACTGCAGGGTGCTCCGCCACTGCCGGACCACCTCCGGCGGGATGCCCTCGAGCGGGTTCGCCGGCGCCGCGGCGTCGGCCGGCGGGTCCGCCGGGGTGCGGCCGAACAGGCGGCCGACCCAGTCGGTGAGCCGGTCCATCCGCGCGTCGATGTCGATCCCGCCGCTGAGCCGCCGCGGCGCGCGCCGCGCCCGCCGCGGCAGCCGGGGCGGCGCCTCGCCGTTCCGGATCCGGCGCAGGTGCTCCGCCGACTGCCGCAGGCGATCGCCGGCGCCGCGCTCGACGCGGGTCAGCAGCAGGTCCTCGACGATGAGGGCCTGCAGCACGCGCAGGCTCGGCACGGGCAGCCTCGGGACCGTCGGGTCGGCCGGCGTGGCGTCGGGCGCGGAGCGCGCCGGTGGATCGAGGAAGCGGGCGATGTCGGCGCGCGTGCCCTCGCCGAGGGGAAGCCGCCCGAGTATCTCGGTCAGCCGGCGGCGCGCTGCCGAGTCACGGTCTCCGGCGAACTCCTCCAGCGCCGTCCGTGCCTCCCGCCACGTCTCGGCCAGCGGCGCGTCGATCTGACCCAGCACCTCGGCGTTGACGGCGAGCACCTTCTCCGGTGAATAGAGGCGGGTCACCAGGTCTTCCACGAATGCCCGCCGTTCCTGCTCGGTCTTGAGGTCGGCCAGCCCCCGGCGTCCCTCGGGGTGGATGAGCGACTGGATGAGGAACGCCTCGAGTTCCTGTGCCAGCCGGTACGGACGCAGACCCAGGTCGGCATTGGCGCCGCCGGCATGCTGGTGCACCCCGTGTGCGAGACCCTCGTGGACCGACGTGCCCATCGCCGCGAGCAGGAACTCGCGTGCCGTCGCGGGTCGGCCGTAGAGCCGCCGGGCGACGGCCTCCGCGCTCCGCGCGGCGGCCGCGAGGAACACGTAGGCCGTGTGCTCGTTCATCCGGTAGCGGCCGTTGACGTCCGACAGCGCGAGCTGGAAGCGGAACAGCACCGGATCCCGTGCCGGATCGTGTGATCGTGTCCGGTCCTGTTCGTACTCGCGGATCCGGGCGAGGTTCGCCTCGAGGAGTTCGCGCGTCGCTTCGGCCGCGGCGCGCGCGGCCTCGGGCTTCTCCGTGGACCGGCCACGCCTGCCGAGCCGGTCGATCACGCCCTCGAGCCTCGACTCGATCGTCCGGAACCCGGCGATCATCTTCTCGATGAGGGCCTTCTGCTGCGGCGGAGTCAGCGCGCCCCGGTCCGGCGCGTCGATGCCCAGGGCGCGCAGGAACTTCACCGCCGCGGCCTGGTCCGCCGGCGTCGTCATCGGGCCGTCGCCCTGTTCGGCCAGGCCGCGCGCGTCGTCGGCGGCCTCCCGGCTCCGGCGCAGCCGCTCGACCGCGCGCCGGACGGCGCGCGCCACCGCGTCTCCGGCCTCGTACACCTGGCGCGCGAACAGATCCTCGAGCGTGAGTCGTCCGCGGCCTCGGCCGCCGGCGGTGGCCGCCTTCCACGCGCGGTACGCCTCCGGGTTCAGGTCGCGGAGCGTCGCGAGGTTGCGCCGGTCCACCTTGCCGCGCTGGTAATGCGCGTTGTCGGCGACGAGCCTGAAGATCACCTCGAGGGCCTCGGCGTCCGTGCGCGCGGCCCCCTTCGGATCTCGGCCGTTCAGCGTCGGATCGAACTGGCGCTGCTCCGCGTACGCCTCGACCTCGTGCAGCGGCGAGTACGGGCGGGTCTCGCCCGGTTCGGCCGGCCGATCCGTTCCTCTCGGGAGGTCGAAGCCCTGCAGCCCGTGCACCATCGCCTCGTGGACCGTCGTGCCGAGCACGCCGTCGAGCCACTCCTGCGCCGTCGGCGTCCGGCCGCGCCGGGCCATGCGGACGAAGAGGCTCTTGGCGATCTCGGCGACGTAGATCGTCGCGCGGCCGGTCTTCGGGTTGTACCCGCCGATCGATGGTCCCTCGTTCTCGAAGGTGATGTCGACGAGCTTGCCCTTCAGCAGCAGTCGCAGCGTGCGCGCCGACTCGCGCTTCGGTCCGGGCGTATCCGGGTCGCGGATGATCCGGCCGAGCTCGTCGACCAGGCGGCCGCGCAGCGATCCCGATCCCTTGATGCCGAGCTGCCGCAGGGCCGAGCCGTACCACTCGAGGAAGCGACGGCTGAATTCCGGCCCGGCGACCGGCCGGCCGTCGCGCCCGGGCTCGAGGATGTCGCCGGTCTCAGGACGCGCGGCCGGGCGCTCGACCTTCGGCTCGGCCGACCGCTCCACCTTCGGCTCGGCCGGCCGCCCGGGTCGCGCGCCGCCCGGCCGATCCAGCCTCGGGCCCCCGATGCTGCCGCCGAGGCCGGCCAGGCGGATTTCCAGCATGAACAGCACGTTGTGCCAGAACGACTGCGCGCTGAGCGGTCCGTGGCCGAGCCCCGGCGCGGCGCCGAGGAACGTGAAACCGCCGGCCTCGACGCCGATCTTGCCGCTCTCGAAGATCGTCTTCGCCAGCAGCGTGCGCAGCTGCGCCCGCGAGAGCGATCCGACCGGGGCCGACAGCGCCTGCCGCATGGCGATTTCGCCGATGAGCTTCTCCTCGAGCGGCTGCGCGACCCGGTTGAGCAGTGACGCGCCGCCGATCGCGAGCGTGTTGATCGCGAACTCCTTCGCGATGCCGCTCGCGTCCCCCTGCGTGATGGTGCCGAAGTTGAGGCCGTGCAGCGCGCCGTGCGCCGCCGTGCTGAACGCGGTGAACAGCGCGCCCTGCGCCAGCGCGAGCCGCGCGAGCGGCACCACGGACCGCAGGCCCTGCGACACCTGGTAGGCCTCGGCCAGCCCGGTCGTCAACCGCGCCGCCGCGCCGCCCGGCACCAGCACGGTCGCGACGATGTTGATGATGCTCTCGACGTTGAGCAGGTCGTCGGACCAGTGCCGCTGGCTCATCTGCGAGCCGGTGGTCTCGGGCGAGTAGGTGAAGTCCTCCGGCACGACGTAGGCGCCGTTCCGGATGAAGCCCTTCTGCTCCAGCAGGTCGTAGGCCCAGCGCTGGATCTGCTTCAGCCGCGCCGCCGGAATGTCGCCGGCGGCGCGCAGCGCCTCGGCGAACGTCCGGTCCGCCAGCATCTCGTCCTGGATCTGCCGGACCCGGAGGAAGCGCCAGCTCTGGACGACCAGGCCGCGCTTGTGCCAGGACGTCGCATAGTAGGCGGCCCACGCCTCCGCGCCCTGCTCGACGTCCTCCACCCGGAGCTTCGCGATGTACCGGATGAAGCCCTGCGGATCGTCGAGCATCCGGCCGAGCTCGCTCAGGACGTAGGGCAGCTCGCGCGACCGGTACTGTCCGACGTCCGCGATGACGCGGTCGGCCGTCGTCTGGCCGAGCCAGCGCAGTTCCTCCCAGCGCTGCTGCGACTTCCAGTACTGCTCCTCGCCGTGCTTGATGCGCCGGTACTCGTCGGCGGCTTCCCACGACGGCTTCGTCTGGAAGATCACCCGCAGCCGGCGCTGCTCCAGGTAGCTGACGTCGTCGATCAGCCCGCGCGTCTCGGAACTGTCGTCGTCGGCCTGGTACGCCGCGTCGAGCCGCTGCCGCACGCCGTTCTCGCGGAACGTCGCGCGGGCGCCGTACGGCGACTGGTGCCAGGTGCCGTTGAGCTCCTCGTAGATCCGGTCCAGGATCTTCTGGCCGAGCTCGGGGTCGAGCGGCAGCATCAGGTCCTCGGCGGCGTCGCGCGCCGCGCGAAGCGCCTGCCGGCGTCCGCTCGCGCGACCGCGCGACCGCGTGTCCTCCGCGAACCGGGAGAGCCTCGACTCGTAGTCGTCGAGCGCCTGCTGCGCCTGGTCGCGCAGCCCCCGCAGGGCCTGGAGCCGCCCGGCCGGATCCACCGCGACGGTCTGCAGCATGAGCCGGAGCCTGGCCGCGTCGCGGACCTCGCCGACCTTCGCGTCGAGGGCGTCGCGGAGTCGCTTGATGTCGGCCTCGTCCGCCTCGGCGACGATGGCGGTCTCGAGGGCGAGGCCAGCGGCGCCGGCCTCCTCCATGGCGAGGTCGAGGGCGTCCTGCGCGTGCTGCCCGAACATCCGCTCGACGTCGCCGCCGATCGTGCCCAGCAGCTCCCGCGCCTGGCGCCGCACGTTGGCGAGCGCGGCGTCGGCCAGCACCGTCGCCTCGGGCGTCGTCGTCGTCCCCGCCGGGGCCTTCGGCGCGCCGATACGGCCGTCCGCAATCGCCCGCAGGAGGTCGGCGATGCCGAGCACCTGCGCCACCTGCCTGGCGAACGGATCGTTGCCGCGGCGGATCGCGTTCAGCGACGCGGCGACGAACACGTCCAGGCGGCCGGTCTCAAGTGCGCCCTTCGCGATCGTCCGCAGCCGATCGAGACTGGCCTGGCCGGTCGCGACCTCGGCCAGCTCCACCATCGACTGCGCCGGGTACGCGCGCAACTGGGTCTCGAGCAGCTCGCGGAGGCGCGCGGCGCGCGGGTCGTCCGGCCGGCCGCCCTGGTCCGCCGGGCGGGCGAGCGCCGCGAGGCCGGTGACGAGCGCATCGGGCGTGCCGGCCCTCAACGCCTCGTCCACGAGATCGGAGAGCGCGCGGTCGCGCAGCCGCACCAGGTCACCGGCGTCGACGTTCCAGAGCCGCCGGCGGTCCGCGCTCGCGATGAGCGCGTCGAAGAGCTGGACCAGGATCTGTCGCGCCGCGATCGCTTCCTGTGGGTCCTTGGTGCCGTCCGCCAGCCGATCGAGTACCGCCTCGATGGCGTACTGCGGCCCGCCGACGCTCATGTTCGCGATGAGCGGCAGGACGCGCGAGAGGCCGATCTGTCCGGCCAGGCCGAGGAGCGTGAGCACCAGCGGGTGCTCGCGACTCTCGACGCCCGGGACGCCCATCGCCCACGAGACGATGCGCTCGACGGCCTCGCGGTCTTCCGCCGACAGGGTCTGCGAGGGCGCGCCGGACGCCGCCGCGGGCGTTGCCGCTGGGGGCGCCGCGGGCGTCGTCGCCCCGCCATCGGTCGCGGCCGACGGTGCCCCGGCCGCCGGTGGCGGCGGCGGCCCGAACACCTCGCGCTCGTCGTCCTCGTCGTCCGACAGGTCGAGACCCGCAAACGGGTCCTTCACGTTCATGTCGTCGGCGGACGGGAGTGCCCCGTATCCCTCGTCGTCGGTCTCGGCGTCCTCCTGCGCGTAGCGCGCGTCCCATTCGGCCTCGTACTCGTCGAGCGAGGCCCAGTCCACGTCGTTGTAGCCAGAGATGTCGGGGCCGGCTTCCGTCGAACCCGTCGTGTCCGTCGAATCCGCCCCGTCCGCCGCGCCGGCGGTGTCCGTCGTCGTGCCGGCGGGAGTGTCGTCGCCGTCCGCGACCGTGCCGGCCGGGCGGCTGCCGTCGCGCACGAGCACGCCGCCGCGGGCCGGGCGCGCGTCCTCGGGTTTGAACAGCGTCCACGGCGGCATCGCGCTGCCGCCGCAGGTGTGCGGCATCGGGCCGAAGAACTGGTCCCATCCGCTGCCAGCCTGACCGGGCCCGTCGCCGGGGCCCTGGCCGGCGGGCGGTTCGGGCTTCGGCGGGTCGGGCAACGTGATCGTCGGGGGCAGCCAGCAGGTGGATACGCGGCGGTTCCCGTCCACGGTGAAACCGCCGACGCCGGGCGTCGACCACTCGCGCACCGGCGTCGTGAGCAGCTCGTTGCCGCGCAGGGCCGCCTGCACCTCGGCCCACCGCGAGGCCACGATCAGGCCCTTCTGTTTCAGGGTCTCCCACGCCTTGTCCCAGCGCGCCTGGATCCTGTCGAAGTCGCGCTGGATGCGCGCCACTTCCTCGGACAGCCGCCGGAATTCCTCCTCGACCTCGCGACGCGTCATCCGCCGAGAGTAGGTCTCGACGTCGGTGACGTCGTCGGCGATCGGTCGGTCCAGGTGGCCGGGTTCGCCGGTCCGGATGATCACGCGGCTGTGTCCGTGCTCGCGCTTCGGCGGCGCCTTCTTCGGATCCCAGTAGTTGAGCAGTTCGCGGAGGTCGCCGAGACGTGCGTTGGCCCAGTCGAGCGGCGGCCGCGCGCGATTGAGCTCCTCGTTCACGGCGTTATAGGCGTCGATCGCGTCCTTGAAGTCCTTCGAGGCCTGGTCGAGGCCATCGACCTTTTCCTGGAGTTCGTCGTGCGACAGCGGCTGGTCGAGCGGCTTCTCGTTGGGCGGTGCCGATGGCTGTTCCTGCGGCTTCGCGGCGGGTTGAGCGGGGTCCTCGGGCTCCCCGCCGGCCACGACCGGCAGGTCCGCGCCGTCGTCGCGCTCGTCGTCGGACGTGCCTCCGTCGGACGCGCCGCCGCCGGTTCCGTCGTTCCCGGGTTCCGGTGTGAGCTTCGGCTGGTCGGGCAGGGGACCGTAGCCGTCATCCTCGTCGTCCTCGTACTGCTCGTCGTACTTCTTCTCGATCTCGTCGAGGTCGGCGAAGACGTCCCGGAGATCCTCGTCGGGTTCCTCGTCGTCGGCGTCCTCCGAGGTTCCGTCCTGCCACTCTTTCAGCCAGTCCTTCGCGTCGGGGGGCGGACCGTAGCCGTCGTCCTCTTCCTCCTCGTCGTAGGCCTTCTCGATCTCGTCGAGACCCGCGAAGATCTCCTTGATCTCCTCGTCCGGTTCCTCCTCGCCCGCCTCGTCGGCCCGTGACGTTTGCCCGGCCGGCGTCGTGTCCTTCGCCTGGCTGGCCGGCCCGGTCCGACCGGTCTCGCTCGTCTGGTCCGACTGGCCGGTGCGTTCAGGCGCGCCGGTGCCCGACGCCGTGTCGTCGGGCGTGGTCGTGTGGGCCCGATCCCCGCCGCTGGCCCAGCCCGGCTGCTCGGGAATCGGTCCGTAGCCCTCGTCCTCATCGGGCGCGTTGACGATGTCGTCGATGGCCTGGAAGTCGATCTCGTCGCCTTCGTCGTCGCCGCTCGTGTCCTCCTGCTGCTGTTGCTGTGTCTCCTGTGGTTCGTCCTGGAGCTGCTGTTGCGGTTCCTGCCCGACCGAGGGCTGTTGCGGCGTTTGCCCGACGAGCTGCGTGCCCGCCGCGAGCAGGCCGATGATGGCGGCGGCGAGGGCCAGGGCGCCCGCGGCGGGCGGGATGCCGGACGGCGCGGTGAGGGCCTCGACCGGCGTCATGCGTGCGGTGTCGAGTGATGCGCCGCCGGGCGAGATCGGGTCGGGGCTGGTCACGACGTCCGGTGAGGCCGACGGCGCCGTGGGCGTCTCGCTGTCGGCGGCTGCCGGCGCGTTCGCTGGCGACGTCGCGCCGGGCGACGTCGTGGCCGGCGTGCCGCCCGGCGGCTCCGTCGGCGGCCCGGGGTTTGCCGGTGCCGGCGGATTGGTGCTCGCCGGCGTCGACGGATTCGCGCTCGCGGGAGGCGTCGCCGGCGACGATGGCGGCGTCGCGGGCGGTGCGGCTGGCGGCGTGGTGGCCGGCGTCGCTGGCGGCGCGGCCGGCGGCGCGGACTCGGTGGCCGCCGTGTTGTCGGCCGGCCTGGACGGCTGGCCGGCCACCGGCAACGTGGCCGTGACGTTGAAGCCGCCCTCGACCGACGCGGTCAGCGCGCGCGACACCCGGAACTGGCCGCCATCCACCGCCGACGGCGCAATCGCGATCTGCTGCCGGTTGCCGCCCTGCATCGACACGTTCGTCGTGCCCACCGTGAGCGAGAGCTGCAGCGGCTGGTCGAGGCCCTGGAGGCCCGCGACCGTCGCGGTGACGACGGTCTGCTCTCCGCGACGGAGCGTGGTCGTCGGGGCCGAGAGCGTGAGCGAGATCGCGCGCATCGGGCCGGCCAACGCCACACCCGGGTCGGTGACCGAGAGCGTGGTCGGCCCGGTGACACCCGCGGGGACCTGGGCGATCACGCCGCGCGGCGACTCGGCCAGCACCGACGCGGGCCGGCCGCCGACGGTGACGCGGGTGCTGTCGAGGTCGCCGTCGAAGCGGCCCTCGACGCGCAGCGGCACGCGCGACTCGGCGACGTCGGGCAGGCGGTAGCCGGCCGGCGATGGCGGCGCGGCGGCCGTCTGGAGGCGTGTGGCCGCGGGCGAGAGGCCGGCGCCCTCGACGCCGACGTCGAGGCCGCCGGCGGCGGGCAGCGTGGTGCTGAAGCGGCCGTCGGCCGCGGCGACGGTGCCGTTGCCGATCCGGACGGTTTGCGCGCGCAGGGTCGCGAGGTTGGCCTCGCGGGCCGCGGCGTCGGTGCCGGCTGGCGCCAGCCGGATCGTGCCCGACACGCGCTCGCCGGGCGCGAGATCGTCCGGGAGGAAGACGGTGACGCGGCCCGCGGGCTGCGTCATCGTGACGACGCGCAGGCCGGCGGTGCTCTGGCTGGTGACCGTGGGCGTCTGCGCCCGCGCCGGCGCGGGCAGGGCCACCAGTCCGATCAGCAGGAACGACAGGCCGGTGCCACGCCAGGTCATCACGTGGTCCGCGTCGCTAGCGTCCGCCTTCTTCCACCCGTCCCTGTATGGGAGGCAGCAGCGTGACCACCTGCGCGAACACGTGGTAGTTGCCGGCTCGTCGCGCCAGGATCTTGGTCTTCAGGTCGAGGTTGCCGCCGCGGACGTCACCGCGGTCGAACCACTTCACGACGGCGCCGTTCTGCTCGTCGTCCAGGCTGATGACGTTCGGCGAGTAATTGCGGATGACGAGCGCGATCTTGCCGCGATCCCCGGGCGAGGGCGCCCCCTTCCGCGCCGCGAGCGGCACGCGGAACAGCTCGCGCGTGCGGGTGCGCGGCAGCCGCAGGTCCATCACCTCGTTCGGGATTCTCCCGACCACGCTGGCGGTGATCGGCGTCTCGTTGCCGCGCGGGACGACGCGCGTCGGGCCGTCGGCGCGCAGCGAGAGTCCCACGAGCGTGATGCCGTCGAACGTGATCGTGCGCGCGGGCCGCTCGCGCGTGGGTTCGGCCGGCTTCGCCACGGCCGGCGTCTCGGGCGGCGTCGTCATCACCGGCGGCTTCGTCCCGGGCGGCGTCGTCACCGGCGGCTTCGTCTCCGGTGGCGTCGTGACCGGCGGCTTCGCGGTCGCCGGCGTGCCGGGCATCGCCGTCGCGGGCGATGGCACCTGGGTCATCGGCGGCGGCACGGGCTGCTCGAAGCAGGTGACCGTGTGCGGTCCGGGCTCGATCGTCTCCGGCACGCTGAAGTACGTATCGCGCGGCGTCGAGGCGATGACGTCGGTCGGCGTGTCGTCCACGAGCACCGCGGGGTTCGTCCCGATCCGGCCCTCGATGCGCTGCACGTCGTTCTGGCTGATCACCGGCGGCATTTCGTAGCCGTCCGGGATCAGGCCCGGGTCGGCGGGCTGCACCGGGATCGAGTCGCTGTGGATCGGTGCCGACGATCCCGGGCGGCGGAAGAGCAGCGGCAGCGTGTCGGCGCCGAGCTGTGCCGCGGTGAGGAAGATCTTGCCGATGTTCGTGCGCGGGTTGCCCTGTGCGTCGTTCCGGGCCACGTCCACGATGACGCCGGTCAGCTCGTTGCTGCGGCCGGCCGGGTCGCCGGACGGCGTCGCCACCTCGATGATCGTGCCGCTCAGCGTGTTGCTGCGCGGCGCGGCGGGAATCTCGGCGGTGATCACGCGCAGGCCCGGCGTGTCCATGTAGCGCTCCGGTTCGAGCGTGACGGTGCCGACGGCCTGATCGCCCTTCTGGATGTCGTCAGGCACGACGACGCCGACGAGCGTCGTCTCGAAGACCGGATCCTGCCGGGCCGTCAGATCGGCGCCCACGACGAGGCATCCGGCCAGCACGCTCACGAGCAGTCGAACCGTCATCTCAGTCACCCCCCGAGGTGTCGCAGTACAAAGCCGCCGCCGCGCGGCCGTCGGGACGATGGATTTATCGGGATTTTTCGCGGGCCAGTGTAGCCCACGCACTCGGGCGGCGCAAATGCGCGTCAGAACTCGATCGTGAAGCCGGCCGACGGCACGAAGGGCAGGAGTTTCTCGACATAGCCCGCGGCTTCACGCGTCGACTGCCGGATCGTGCCGTCGGTCGGGCCGTAGTTGGTGCGATTCAGGACGTTGAGCAGCTCGACGAACAGCGTCAGTCGGCGCGTGCGGTAGTTGAACGCCCGGCTGGCGCGCAGGTCCAGGCGCGCGTAGACGGGCAGCCGGACCTCGTTGCGGGATTCGGCGAGGAAGATCTGGAGCCCCTCGCGGCGGAAGTAGCCCGGCACCGGGAAATTGCTGCCGATCCGCAGGCGCACGCCGAGCGCGGTGCGCGTCGAGAGCCGCGCGGTCGCGTAGGCGTTGAGCGCGTGGCGCTGGTCGAAGTCGGCCCAGTACGACTCGCCCGTCACGCGATCGTGCGCGCGGGATCGACCGTAGGCGTAGCCGATCCACCCGCTCACTCCGGTCGCGGCGCGGCGCTGCACCAGGACCTCCACGCCGCGCGCCGAGACGTCGAGCGTGTTGCGCCAGGCCGGCCGCGGGTCGCGCTCGACGAGCGCGCCGGCGACGAGCCGCGTCTCCGCGTCCTGCTGCCGCAACATGTCGCGCTCCTCGCGCATCCACGCCGTGACCTGCCAGCGCCACGACGAACCGAGCCGCTGCTCCATGCCGACGTCGACCAGCCGCGCGCGCTCGGGACGCGGCAGCTCGCCGGTGGCCCCCGACGTGATGCGATCGAAGTCGGGCAGCTGCCGCGCGCCGTCGATGCCGCCGCGCAGCGTGACCGCGTCCGACACGCGCCACGCCGCGATCAGCCACGGCGCGTGCGTGACGGCCTCGAGGCGCGAGTCGCGCGTCGTGCGCAGGCCCGCGTCGATCGTCACGTCCGGGCCCGGCGCCCAGGTCGCGCCGGCGAACCCCGCCGCCGTCCACGTCCGCCCCGCGGCCGGTAGCTCCAGCGTCCGCACCGCGGTCGAGCCGGCGCGCCGGAACTGCCGCAGCACCTGGTCGTCGTGCCGCCGCTCGACGTAGGTCCCGGCCTGGAGGAGCACCGCGCCGCCCAGCGGCCGCCGCGCGTCGGCGGCGTAGACCAGCGATCCCCCGGACCCGCGTCCGAGTTCCTGATCGAAGAAGCCGGTGTTGCGAAACCCGTCGTGCGAGGCCGCGACGCGCTGCGCGACCGCGGTGGTCCCGTGCTGCCAGTCCCAGCCGGCGGTGACCAGTGAGGCGTCGGACCGAGCCTCGGCCAGCCCGTTCGGTCCCGGATCCGGGTCGTCTTCCTCGAGCCTGGACGTGCCGGCCACGACCGTGACGTGCAGTTGCTGGGTGGGCGACGTGTCGTACGTGAACCGCGCCTGGGCGTCGGTGAACCCGAACGCCGGCGTGTCCTCCAGATCGAGCTGCCGGAACAGCCACTGCAGGTAGCTCTGCCGGCCGGACACGATCCAGGATCCCCGGCCCGCGTCGCCGAGCGGGCCCTCGGCCACGGCCGAGGCGCTCGATCCGCTGACCGAGGCGCGCAGGCCGGCGCGCGCGCGCGATCCGTCGCGCAGGTCGAGCGCCAGCCACCCGCCGGTGCGTCCGGGGTGGACCTGCGGCGCCACCCCGGGCTCCAGCGTCACGCGGCCGAGCACGTCGCCGTTGACGATCGACACCGAGCCCGTGTCCTCGCGCCCGCGCACGCCGTGCACGAGCCACGGGCTGGCGATGCCGTCCACCGAGAGGCCCATGTGCCGGTAGTCGCTGCCGCGGACCGAGAACTCGCTGCGGAAGTCGTCGCCCGTCGCGACGGCCGGCAACGCCTGCACGGCGCGGAGCGGGTCGTCGGCGATGACGCCGCGCAGGTCCTGCAGCTCCGCGCTGGTGAGCGAGAGCTGCGCCGGCGTCGCCGGATCGCGCCGCCCGAAGGCGTCGCCCGCGACCTGCACCGTCTCCGTGTACGCCCCGGTGCCGTCGGCGAGGGGGACCATGACCTCGGTGACCGCGCCGGCCGTCACCTCGACCTCGGGACGCGCCAGCGCGTAGCCCACGAGCGAGACGAACAGCGAGACGCGTCCCGGCGGCAGGTCGCGCAGCTCGAAGCGCCCGTCCGCGTCGGTGACGAGGCGCGCCGACGCGTCGCCGACGCCCACCGTGACACCCGGCAGCGGCGTCCCGGTGCGCGCCTCGACGACACGCCCGCGCACGACGCCCGAGCCCGGGCGCCGCCCCCCGGGACCCTCGGAGCCCTGGGACGCTGGGGCCCTGGGACCCTCGGGATTCGTCCTGACGACGACGAGCGTTTCCCCCGGTCCCGATCGCACCGCCAGCCCGTGAGGCCGCAGCACTTCGTCCAGCTGTTCGCGAGGCGTCCGGCCCTCCGGCTCGCGTGCGACGGTCATCCGTTCGTCGACCAGCTCGGAGCTGTAGACGATCTTCAGGCCCGCGCGCTGCAGCTCGGCGAGCACGTTCATGAGCGGCCGCCCCGCGAAGTGCGACTGGGCGAGGGCGGGCACGGCCACGAGAACCGCGCACAGCGCCGCGGCCCCGACGACCGCGCGCCGCAGGCCTGCCGTCGGGCGGCCGATCATCGCCGCGCCCCCGGTCGCACGACGAGCCGACCCTGCGACGTCGAGGCCTCGAGGCCCGCGGCCAGCAGCATCGTCGTGACCGCGTCCTCGAGCGACAGGCCGTCGATCGAACCGTGCAGGACGATCGCGCGCACGCGTTCGGGCGAGACGTCGCGGGAGAACTCGAGCGTCCAGCCGCCCTCGCGGCACGCCCAGTCGAGGAACCGGCCGAGCGGGAGTCCGTCCACGGGCGGCGGGCCCGCCGCCTGCCGCGTCCAGCTCCACGAGGGATCGTCCGGGGCGAGCGCCGATTCGGTCACCGCGCCGCCGGCGGCCACGACGACCCTGGCGCCGGCGGCGACCATGCGGTCCAGCGCTGGCCCCGTGACGTGCACGCGTCCCTCGCGGACCGCGATCGTCACGCGCTCGTCGTCGATCCGCACCTCGAAGCGCGTGCCGAGGTCGGTGATCGTCGCGATCGGCGTCGTCACCGTCACGGGCGGCGCGCCTGCGTCGCCCTGGTCGTCGAAGTAGATGGCGCCGCGCACGAGCGCGACCGCGCGCGGCCCGTCCACGCGCATCGTCGTGCGCTCGTCGAGCCGCCACTCGCCGCGGCCGTCGCCGAGCGGCCGCACCGCGCGCTCGTCCGCCGCCGTGCGCACCACGCGATCGTCGGCGTCCGCCCCCGCCGGCGTCGCCGGCCGCCGCGTCCAGACGACGGCGGCGACGAGGACCGCCGCCGCCAGGGCAGCGGCCCCGAGCCATCGGCGGCGACGCCTGGCGCGCAGGCCGTCGCGCCACGCCTGGCGGGCGGCCTCGCGGACCCGGGCCTGGCGGTCCGGATCCACCGCCGTGCGACCGCCGGCGTCGCGCAGCAGCGCCTCGACCAGCGCCGGGTCACCGGAGTCGCCCGCGGCGGAACCATCCGCGGCGCGCGGCACGTCGGGACGTGAGACCGTCGTCATTCGTGCCCGTAGGACGCGCGGAGCGTGGCGAATCCCTCGCGGAACGCCGCGCGGGCGCGCGAGAGCTGCGACTCCACCGCCTTGGGTGTCGCGCCCAGTCGCTCGGCGATCTCCGCCATCGTCAGGCCGTGGACGTACTTCCATTCGAGGACGTCGCCGTAGCGGCCGGGCAGGGCGTCGAGCGTCAGGTGCACGAGCGTGGCCAGCTCGCGGCGGGCGAGCTGGTCCTCCGGGGTGTCGGTGGCGACGGCCAGGGCTTCGACGGCCGCGCGGACCGCGGGGGCGTCGTCGAGGGCGACGAGTCGCGGCCCGCTCGACGCGCGGCGGGCACGGTCGGCCAGCTCGTGGCGGCAGATCGTGCAGAGCCAGGTGAACAGCGCGGCCTCGCCGCGCCAGGTGTGGATGCGGCGCAGGGCCTTCGCGAGGGTGGCCTGCACGACCTCCTCGATCGCGTCGGCATCGTCCAGCCGCCGCGCGGCGAAGCGGAACAGGCGCGGGAAGTGGGTCTCGAAGAACGCGTCGAACGCGGCGTCCTCGCCGCGGATCAGCCGGCGGACCAGCGCCGCGTCGTCGGCCGGGGCAGTCGGCGGGAGCCGCATGGGTGATCGTTGGACGCGCCCGGCGCGCCGGATCCCTCGCGAGCCGGCCTCAGGGGTTGAGCACCTTCGCGGCGCGGAACAACGGGTCGGCCGCCGAGAGGAGCACCCACCGCAGGCGGGGCGGATAGTCGGCCGGCAGGGCCTCGATGTAGGCCCGTACGTCGGCCGCCGTCTGCACCGACTGGTAGCCGCCGAGCGTCGCGTCGGCCCAGCGCTTCGGGAAGAAGATGTCGCCCGTGCGCTGGATCTCGAGGACGAGGTCGAGCGCGGGCCGGATGTACCTGCGCGAGGCCGACGCCCGGAGCGGGTGGTGGAGCAGGCCCGCGCCCTCGAGGACCCAGGCCTCGCGGCCGCGGTTGCGGACGTCCTTCAGGCTCTCGAAGAACGCGTCGCGGGTGGCCTCGTCGCTCGAGACGGCCGGCATGATGAAGGCGAAGCGCGCGCGGCGATCCGGGTTGGTGATCCGGTCGAGCTGGGTCGTCAGGATGTCGCCCGCGCCGGGCACGTCGCGGACGGCGAGGTCGAGCGCGATGGCGATCTCGTCGTTCTCGGCAAGCGGCAGCCCCGGGATCGTCGCGTCGCGGCGCCACACGTGCGCGAGCCAGCCGAGCGTGTCCGGCGTCAGCGCGATGTCGTGGATCGCGCCGAACCACGCGGCCTTGACGCTCGTCGTCTTCGCGCGGTCGAGGCCGGCCAGCAGGATCGGCTCCAGCCGCCGGGCGAGCGCCAGCCGGTCGTCGGCCGCCGTGAACCGCCAGAACGCCGTGCGGAGGCTGCCCAGCATGTCCTGCACGTTCAGCTCGTCGGACTCGCGTGGCAGCGCGGCGATGAGCGCATCGATCACGCGCGCGGGCGGCACCTGGCCGTCGAGCATCGCCTCCCAGAGCGTCACGTGCGCGGCGCCTCTCGTCAGCGCGTCCGGCAGCGTGTGCAGCGACGAGGTCAGGAACTCGAGCGTCGCCGGGTCGAGGACGAACGCGCCGTAGCCCAGCCCGCCGCCCGTCGGCAGGACCCACCGCGGCGCGGGCAGGCCCACGGCTTCCGGGACCTCGGTCTCGGCGCCGGTGATCGACACGTCGAGGCTGCGGACGCCGTCCGGCAGCCCGAGGTCCACGCGCAGGCGTTCGGGCCAGACCAGGCCGCGGCCGCGCGGGTCGCTCTCGCGGAACGCGAGGCGGGTGACCCGCCCGCCGTCGGTCTCGAGCACCGTGGTGATCGTCGGCCGGCCCGGTTCCTCGACCCAGGCGTGACTCCAGGCGGCGAGGTCGACCGGTGTCTTCGTGTCGAGCACGCCGATCAGGTCGGGCCACGTCGCGTTGCCGAAGGCATGCGCCTTCAGGTACTCGCGCAGACCGTCACGCATGCCGGCCTCGCCGACGAGGAGCTCGAGCTGCCGCATCATGATTGGCGCCTTCTGGTAGATGATCGCGCCGTAGAGCGAGCCGGCCTCGTTGAGGTTCGCGAGATCCTGGCGGATGGGGTTCGCGCCCTCGGTGCGGTCCACGCCGTAGGCCGTCGGGTAGTTGCTCAGCAGGAAGCGCAGGTCGTGGTTCACGTCCGGGAACGACGGGTTCACGATCTTCGCCGCCATGAAGTTGGCGAAGACTTCCTTCATCCACACGTCGTTGAACCAGCGCATCGTCACGAGGTCGCCGAACCACATGTGCGACGTCTCGTGCGAGATCAGGCTGGCGCGACCGAGCATCTGGTTCTTCGTCGCGGCCTCGTCGAGGAAGAGGCTGCTGGCGTTGTAGTACACGGCGCCCGGGTGTTCCATGCCCCCGAACTGGAACGACGGGATCGCGACGAAGTCGAACTTGCCGAAGGGATAGGGGATGCCCGTGTACGCCTCGAGCCACGCGAGGGCGCGGGCGTGCAGGTCGAAGATCGCGTCGCGGTTGCGCGCCACCTTGGCGGCGTCCGTTTCCCGGTGGAACATCCGGAACGTCCGGCCGTCGCGCTCGGCGGTCTCGATCGAGAACGTGCCCGCCGCGAAGGTGAACAGGTAGGTGGAGATGGGCTCGGTCTCGTCGAAGATCAGGCCCGTCTTCCCGGGCGCGTTCAGTGTGCCGGCCTGCCGGCCGTTCGACACCGCGGTCCAGCCCGGCGGAATGGTCAGGCGCAGGCGCCACCGCGCCTTCAGATCCGGCTGGTCGAACACCGGCAGCGCCACCGAGGCCCGCGCCGGGACGAACAGCGCGTACAGGAAGTCGTCACGCCGATTGAGCGACTCGTCGCCCGCGACGAACCGGATCTCGATCGTGTTCTCGCCCTCGACGAGCGAGGCGGCCGGGATCGCGACGTGCTGCTCGACGATGGCGGTCTCGACGGGCCGGCCGTTCGCCGTGACTTCGAGCAGGTGCGCCGGCGGCTGCGCGAAGTCGAACCGCAGCGGCGTGCGCGCCGACGACAGCGCGAACGTCGCGGTCATCGTGCCCTGGATCGGCTCGGTCCGCTCGGCGGGGACCTCCAGGCTCAGGTCGTAGTGCAGGTCGCTCACGCGCGCGGCCCGATCCTGCGCGAGGGCCAGCGGCACGCCGGGCCCGGCGGGCACGCCGCCGGGTCGCGAGGACATCACGTACCAGGCGATTCCCACGGCCAGCAGGATCGCGAGCAGGAGGGCGAGGAGTCGGGACACGGGACAATTCTAGAGGGTCCGAAGGGTCCCGGGGGCCCAGGGTCCCAGGGGCCCTACCGTTCCTCCGCCAGCGTGCCCATCACCGCCTCGTACCCGCGTTTCGCGCCTTCGCGGAGCAACTCGGCCGATCGTTCCAGCTTGCGGATGACGATGTCGGCGCGAATCGCGTGGACGCGGGCGTGGCCGGCGGGGCCGGTGCCGCGGTCGATCGCGGCCATGAGCTCGGTGTAGGGCGTCGCGCGGCGCAGGTAGCGGTCGGCGAGCGCGGGGGACGTCCGGCGCAACCGCGGGGCGACGAACCAGCGGTCGAACGCGCTCGGTCGCGCGCGCATCGTGCCGGGACGCGTGAGCAGCGCCAGGATGTGCGTGCAGCCGTCGGCTTCCGCCGTCGTGACCGGGATGGGCTCGGAGAGCGACGCGTCGAGGAACGCCGCGCCGTTGTATCGGAACGGCGGTCCCGCGACCACGGGCATCGTCGCGCCGGCGCGGAGCGCCGCGCGCAGCTCCGTCGCCGATCGCACGTGCCGGAACGCGAACGCCGCGCCCGACGCGGTGTCGGTCGCCATCACGGTGAGCGGGCTCGCCGACCGGACGACGGCGTCGACGTCGAGCGGCTTGCGCGCGGCGACCACCTCGTCCATCAGGAACGAGAGATCGACGATCGGCCGGCCGGCCAGCGCGCGGCGGAGATCGATGAACCGCGCGTTGTTGATGTCCTCCGCGTAGATGGTCGTGCCGAGCCGCGCCTGCCCGGCGAGGAAGTAGGCCGCGTTGATCGCGCCGGCCGACGACCCGTAGACCGCGTCGAACACGTGCGTCAGGCCGAGCGCCTCGAGCGCCGACACCATGCCGGCCGAGATCACGCCCCGCATCGCGCCGCCCTCGACGCACAGCGCGATCCGCGCGCCGTCGCCGTGCGGCGCGCGGCTGCCGCGCGCCACGCGGGCCGCGAGCAGATCGCGGATCTCGGACAGGGTCTCAGACACGTGCGGCGGGCCCTCGGGACGACGGCTACCGGAAGATCGATCGCGCCAGCTTCACGTGCACGCCGACGTTCGGCCGATCGACGAGCTGCGTGACCGCCACGTTCCCGGCGATGCTCGTCAACTGGTACGCCTCCTGCCGCGTGAGGCCGCGCGTCTCGACGAGGAAGTCCACCATCTCCTGGATCGCGCCGCGGGTCGCGACCGTGAGGTCGGGGTCGGTGGCCATCGTGACGTAGTCGGTCGGCGTCTCCGCGCGCGGCCACGTCAGCGTCAGGTCCTTGCGGACGACCAGCTGCAGCCGGCCCCGCAACGACGTCTCGATCGCCGTCTGGTCCACCTCGCCGTCGCCCTGCGCGGCGTGGCCGTCGCCCACCTCGAACAGCGCGCCCGGGACGAACACCGGGATGAACAGCGTCGATCCCGCCACCAGCTCGCGGTTGTCGAGGTTGCCGGCGTGGCGGCCCGGGGGGTTGCTGCTGACGCGTCCCAGCTCCGGCGCCGGCGCCACGCCCATGCTGCCGAAGAACGGGCGGAGCGGAATCACGATGCCCGGCGCGAACGTGCTGGTCATCGCCGCGCGATCGAGCCTCAGAATCCGCGTCCGCGTGCTTCGATCCTCCGAACAGTTGTCCGGCAGGAACCCGGAGCAGCCGTTGTAGCCGTACGCGATCGGCAGGTCGATCGAGAGGATCCGCACTTCGAGCACGTCGCCCGGCGCGGCGCCCTCGACGTAGACCGGGCCCGTCAGGATGTGTCCGCCGGGGCCGCGGCGCGGATCGCCCGACGGAAAGGCCTCGACGACGGCCTTCAGGGACGCCTGGATCTCGTCCTCGGGGACGCCCGCGCGGCGCAGGCCGGCGGGCGAGTTCGTCAGCAGCGTGTCCACGTCGACGATGTCGCCGGACGCGACGCGCAGCACCGGGCGGGCCTCGGCCCAGTAGTAGCCGTAGGCCACCGTCTCCGGCGTGGCCTCCAGGCGGTGCGTGCGCGGAACCTGCGTCGTCGTCGTGGCGTGCAGGAACGTGGCGAACGCCGCGGCCGACAGGACGGTGAGCGAGAGGAGTGGGGCGGCGCGGCGCATGCGCGCCATTCTATCGCCGTGGCGCAGCCGGGCCGTGGTGCAGGCGGGCGTCCGCCGGGAGGGGCGGACGGGACGGACGCCCGTCAGGACGCGTCGGTCATTTCGACGCGTGCATGACCTGCTGCGTGACGATGCTGTGCAGCGTGCCGTACGACTCGCGCAGCGTGACCCCGATCGCCGCCCAGTCGGGGGGCGTCCGCTCGGTCATCAGCGCCGCCCTCGCGGCCAGCTGCGCGGGGCCCGACACGACCGTCGGCGGCAGCTCGTACCGCAGGCCGTCGCGCTCCGCGAACAGGCTGCCGACGTACTGCTCGTTCGACAGTTCGGGCCGCCGCATCGAGATCCATGCCGAAAGTTCGGCGGTCGCCACCGCTTTCGGATCGAAATCCGCCTCGTACCAGTCGCGCTCGATCCGGTAGACCCGCTCGAGGTCGGGCAGCAGCTGCTCGAGGTGCGTGCGCGTCTGCCGGAACGCCGCGATGACCCGCGCCCGGTGGAACCCCGCGTCGATCGCCTTCGCCCACGTGTAGTGATGCTGCGCCCGGAGCTGCTGGACGACCTTGAAGAAGAGGTTGATCGTTTCCTTCCGGTTGTTCGCCTCCCAGACCTCCCGCTCGAGCCGGGCCATCTGGACCGGGTCGAAGTTGGTCTGGCGGACGTCTCCCGGGGGCGTGTTGAAGAACAACACGTAGACGGCGCATCCCGCGAGCAGGAGTCCGATCACACGACCCATGTCGTCACCTTCCAGCAAGACCGGTGCCATACGATTCTGGCTGTGCAGGGGACGGAAGGCCCCTGGCCTGGCCGCCGGGGACCCTTACGGATTTCGTACTTGGAACCGGCCTCACGGTGTCGCGGTCCGGGTCGGGCGACAATAACATCAGGTCATGCGCCGTTTGCTGCCTGCTCCAGACCTCCGAGGACACCCCATGAGACTCCGCGCCTTGTTCCCCCCGGCGATCCCGCCGGCGGTCCCGCCGCCGGTGCCGGCCCCGGTCCCGTCCCCCGTCCCGCGCCGGCTCGGCCGCCTTGTCGTGATCGTCGCGGCCGTGCTCCTGTTGCCCGCCGCCGGCCGTGCCCAGACGCCGGCCGAACGCGACGCGGCGCGAGCCACCGTGCAGCGTCATGCCGATGCGATCGTCACCATCCTCGGCACGGCACGCGTCCACGTGACGATGGGCGGCCGCGAGGCGCCGGCCACCGAGGAGAACGTGGTGGCGAGCGGCGTCGTGCTCGACGGCGACGGGCTGGTCGTCGCCGCGCTGTCCGCGCTCGAACCGGCGCGGCTCATGAACTCGATGGTCGGGCGCATGGGCGCCGGGACGCCGGAGATGAACGTCGCGGTGGATCTGTCGGATCTGCGCGTCAAGCGCGCGGACGGGACCGACGTGCCGGCAAAGGTCGTCCTCCGCGACGAGGATCTCGACCTGGCGTTCCTGCGGCCGCAGGACACGCCGGCGACGCCGTGGACGTTCGTGGACGCGCCGGCGGCCGACGTGCGACCGATGGACCTGCTCGTGGTGGTGTCGCGGCTCGGCGAACTGGCGGGCCGGCAGGTCGCCGGGCAGTTCGTCCCGGTCATGGTCGTGATCGACTCGCCGCGCCGGCTCTACTTCGCCGCCGGGGCGGGTGGCGGGGGCGCCGCCTTCGACGTCGCGGGCGGCTTCGTCGGCCTGACGGCGCTCCTGTCGAAGCCGGGCGCCGCGCCGTCCGCGGCCAGTCCGATGTCCATGATCACCGGCGGGCTGAACAGCCTGGACGCGCTCGGCCTGATCCCGGTCGTCGTGCCCATCGCCGAGATTCGCGACGTGGCGCGCCAGGCCGCCGGCGGCAACCGCTGATCCCGGCGACGCCCCGAGCATCGGGACCGGATCGACGACGCCAGCCGTCGCCGGTCGCGACACCCCGGAGGCGTGGCCGGCATCTGAAAGGCGTGGAGACGACGATGACACGAGACGCCAGGTTCGACGTGACGATGAGCGACGCCGAGTGGCGCGAGAAGCTGACCGACGACCAGTACGAGGTGCTGCGGAGGCACGGGACCGAGCTGCGCGGCACGAGCCCGCTCAACCGCGAGAAGCGGGACGGCACCTTCACCTGTGCCGGCTGCGGGCAGCCGCTCTTCGCCTCGGGTACCAAGTACGAGAGCGGGTCGGGCTGGCCGAGCTTCTACGAGCCGATCGAGGGCGCCGTCGGGACGACCGTCGACCGGAGCCACATGATGGTCCGGACGGAGGTCCACTGCGCCCGCTGCGGCGGGCACCTCGGCCACGTGTTCGACGACGGCCCGAACCCGACGGGCCAGCGGTACTGCATGAACGGCGTGGCGATGGCGTTCACGCCCGCGGAGGACGAGTAGGTCATGGCCTGGTTCAGCGCATCGAAGCTGGAAGTGCCGTCGCCCGACCGGGCGCTGCCCGGACGCGACACGCCGATGCCGGTGCCCGCGCACCACGCGGTCAACGGCCACCCGCTGCACGGACCGTTCCCGGACGGGCTCGAGCAGGCCGTCTTCGGGCTGGGCTGCTTCTGGGGCGCCGAGCGCAAGTTCTGGCAGCATCCCGGTGTCTACACCACCGCGGTCGGCTACGCCGGCGGATCGACGCCGAACCCGACGTATGAAGAGGTCTGTTCGGGGCGGACCGGCCACACCGAGGCGGTGCTGGTGGTGTTCGACCCGGCGGTGACCAGTTATCGCGACCTGCTGAAGGTGTTCTGGGAGAGCCACGACCCGACGCAGGGCATGCGACAAGGCAACGACGTCGGCACGCAGTACCGATCGGCGATCTACACGACGTCGGAGGCACAGCGCGAGGCGGCCGAGCAGTCGCGCGACGCGTACGCGGCCGAACTCGCGCGCCACGGCTTCCCGGGGATCACGACCGAGATCGCGGCGGCACCGCCGTTCTACTACGCCGAGACCTACCATCAGCAGTACCTGGCCAAGAACCCGATGGGCTACTGCGGCCTCGGGGGGACGGGGGTGCGGTGTGTGGAGTGATCAAGGGACCTGAGGGTTCCAGGGTCCCAGGGGCCCAGGTTTCCCAGGGTCCCAGGGGCTCAAGGTCTCAGGGTGCGAGGGAGCCCTCGGGCCTGGCGGCTTCTTGCTTCCCTTCGCCTGCGTCGGCTACCGTGACCGCGTGACTCCAGCGCGGTGGTTCCTCGGCGCGGTGCTGTTGCTCGTGGCCATGCCCGTGGCGGGGCAGTCGATGGGGCCGTCGTCGGCGGGGCCGTCGTCGGCGGGGCAATCGTCGGTGGGGCGCGACGGGCGTTCCGGGGTGGTCGTGCCGGCGCCGGTGGATCGCGCGATTGCGGCGGTCTATCCCAGCCTGGTGCGCATCTCGGTCGTGTCGCTCCAGTGGGCGGGCGGGCGCGAGGTGCGGCGGGAAGCGTCCGGCAGCGGGACGATCGTCTCGCCCGACGGCTACATCGTGACCAACCACCACGTGGCGGGCCGCGTGGATCGAATCGTCTGCACGCTCCCGTCCAACGAGGAAGTGCCGGCGCGGCTCGTCGGCACCGATCCGCTCTCGGACATCGCGGTGCTGCAGCTGACGCCCGACACGCCGCGGACGTTTCCCGCGGCGCGCTGGGGCACGTCGGCGACGCTGCGGCGCGGCGAGCCGGTCCTCGCGATGGGCAGCCCGCTGTCGCTGTCGCAGTCGGTGACGCAGGGCATCGTGAGCAACACCGACATGGTGATGCCGCAGATGTTCGGCGACGCGCTCGGCGCGCTCGACGGCGAGGACGTCGGCACCATCGTCAAGTGGATCGGCCACGACGCGGCCATCTACCCCGGCAACTCCGGCGGGCCGCTCGTCAGCCTGGCCGGCGAGATCGTCGGGGTCAACGAGATCAGCTTCGGCCTGTCGGGTGCGATCCCGGCCGACCTGGCGCGCGAGGTGTACGAGGCCATCCGCCGCGACGGCCGGGTTCGCCGCAGCTGGACGGGCCTGACCGTGCAGCCGCGGCTCGAGGGGATGGCGGGACCGGGCGCGCTGGTCGCCTGGGTGGAGGACGGATCGCCCGCGGCCGCCGCCGGCTTCGTCGCCGGCGACGTGCTCGTGCGGGTCGGCGACGCCGCCGTGGACGCCCGCTTCGTCGAGCAGCTGCCGGCCATCAACCAGACGCTGTTCGGCCTGCGCATCGGCGCGCCCGTGCGGGTGGTCGTGCGGCGCGACGGCCGCGAGGTGGCCGGCGACGTGACGCCCGTCGAGCGGCCCGATGCCGCCACCCGGCCGGTCGAGTTGCGCAACTGGGGCATCGTCGGCGCGAATCTCTCGGCGTTCGAGGCGCGCGAGATGGCGCGCGAGTCGGCCGACGGCGTCCGCGTCGTCAACCTGCGACCGGGCGGGCCGTCCGACCAGGCGCGGCCGTCGCTCGGGCGCGACGACGTGATCGTCGCGGTGGACGACCAGCCGGTGCGATCGGTGGAGGACCTGCGGCGGATCACCGGCGCCGCGCTCGCCGACAAGGCGCGCGCGAGTCTGCTCGTCGGGTTCGACCGCGGTCCCGAGCACCGCCTGACCGTCGTCGACGTCGGGCTGCCGACGACGAGCGACGCGGCGCCTGAGGCGCGCAAGGCCTGGGTGCCCGTGGCGGTGCAGGTGTTGACGCCGCCGCTCGCCGAGCGTCTCGGCCTGAAGGGCAAGACCGGCGTGCGGGTGACGCGGATCCTGCGGCCCGACGTGCCGCTGCAGGTGGGCGACATCGTCCTCGCGATCGACGGCGAGCCGGTTCGCGCGAGCGCGCCGGCCGACGAGGACGTGTTCGCGGCGGCGATCCGGCGGTATCGCATCGGGAACACCGTGAGCCTGACGGTGCATCGCGGCGCGGCCGAGACCGAGGTGCCAGTCCTCCTCGCCGAGAGCCCGCGGCTCTCGCGCGAGATGGCGCGCTACGACGACGACATGTTCGACTTCCGGGCACGCGACATCGCGCCGACCGACACGGAGGATCCGCGGCTGGCGGACGTCGTGCGCGGCGCGATGATCGACTCGGTGACGCCCGGTGGCTGGGCGGCGCTGGCGCGGCTCGAGGTGGGCGACGTCGTGCTGGCGGTCTCGGGGACCGCGATTGCCGACGTGGCGGGGCTCGAGGCGCGGATGGCCGAGATCGACCGGGCGCGCCCCGCGTCGGTCGTCTTCCTGGTGCGCCGCGGCATTCGCACCGTTTTCCTGCAGGTGCGCCCATCGTGGCGCTGACCTGGCGGTCCGGTGCTGCCGGCCGCCGCGGATCGGAGCATCCATTCATGACTCGAGTGTCGATCGTGCGCCTGGTGTCCGCCTGCGCGTCCGCCTGTGCCGTCGTCGTCGCGACCGCCGCGCCGGCGCGCGCGCAGACGCCGGAGGAACGGGTCGCGGCTCGAGCCGTCCTGACGAAACAGGGGGACGCGGCGGTGATGGTGCTCGCGACGATGAAGACGCACATCGTGGTGAACGGCCGCGAGCAGAATCGCGACGTGCCGCTGCAGTCGAACGGCCTCGTGATCGACGCCGCCGGGCTCACGGTCATGCCGCTGTCGGCCCTCGAGCCGGGTGATCTCCTGACGCGGAGCCTCTCGGCGAACGCCCCGCCCGGGCAGAAGATCGAGGTGTCGTCGGAGACGACCGAGCTGCGGGTGCGCTATTCGGATGGCACCGAGCAGGCGTCGTCGGTGGTCCTGCGGGACAGCGATCTGGACCTGGTCTTCCTGAAGCCGACCGAGGCGCTGACGGCGCCGGTGGTGTTCGTCGACGCGCCGTCGGCGACGGCGCAGCCGTTCGACCTGCTGGTGGCGCTGCAGCGCGGGCCGGAGCGGGACGGCTGGCGGACGTATTCGACGTTCACGTTCGTGCAGATGGCCGTCGAACGCCCGCGGACGTTCCTGAGCGTGCCGGTGTCGACGCTGGTGGGCAATGGGCTCGGCGCGGCGTTCTTCACGCCGGCGGGCGGGTTCGTGGGGCTCTACGTCCGGGTGGGCGGGTCGTCGTCGAGCCCGACCGGCGCGATCGTCTCCGCCGACGACCTGCGGGAAGTCGCGAAACAGGTCAAGTAGCCAAAAAAGACTCCCGGTGTCTTTTCTGGCGCGCTATTTGAGTGCGCGCCGGAACGCTCGGAGAGCCGCGGGTGATAGATCGTCGAATGGTGCTCCTCGGGCATCGGGTCGAACAGTGCACCCCCGAGGGCGCGTTCTTCCCGAGGTCCGCCAGCCGTGCCGTGGCGGTGGCGATGCCCTGCTCGTCACAAGGCCAGTACAGGGTCTTTCAGGTCCGGCCGGGCCTGCAGCCGTGCTCGCGGCACCTTCCACCAGGCGCGCATCGTTCCACCAGAGGCTGGGATCGAATGCCAGGTAGGTGTCGAACAGGTCTGGCTCCAGCAGGAACGTCTCCACCACGAACAGACCGGCCAGCGACTCGCCGACGATAGCGGTCTCAACGGTGCGCACTGATCTTGGATGGCCGGCATCAATTCGTCGCGGATGAACTGCCTGAACGCAGCAGATCCGCCGACTTTGGCGCGATCGTGCGGTCATTGGCGTTCTCGGTCGGGCTTGTCATATCTCGCCGTCGTTCCGTGTTCTCGATCCTGACCAGGATGAACGGCCGCATCGTGCCGTTGCCAACTGACACTCTGTACTCAGGCCGGCCACTGCAGGAAGTCCTCCGCGATTCCGCCGTCGGGCATGAGCACGGGAGTCTCGCGCCCGCGAGGCCGTGAGGGCGGTGGGCAGGTGGATACTGTTCAGTCGCCGCGTCCTCACCGAGCACGCGGAGCGGAGGGTGAACGTCTCGCCGATCACCAGCGGCGCTGGCGCGCCCGCGCGAGGAGCCTGAGCCTGTGCAGCGGAACCCAGCGCGAGGAACATCAACAGCAGGGGGACGGGTCTGTTTTCCACAGAAATGGCTCTTTTCGGGGACAGGTCTCCAGATACGACACGACACCACGGACGAAAACGACACCGAGTCTTTTCACGTGATGGCAGAAAAGACTCCCGGTGTCGTTTTCGATCCGTGGTGTCGGTAGTCGTTCCCGGCGTCCTACTTGAGCACGGACGCCGGGTCGACACGCGTCGCCCGGCGGCCGGCCAGGAGGCCGGCCGCCGCGGCCACGCCCGTGACCACGGCCACCGCCGCGCCGTAGCTCGGCGCGTCGGTGGCCTCGATCCCGAACAGCAGGCTGGCGACGAAGCGCGAGAGGAACCACGCCGCCACGAGGCCCGCGGCCGCGCCGGTCGCCACCGGCGCGGCCGCCTGCCGCAGCACCCACCCCAGGACCCGCGCCGCGCCGGCGCCGAGCGCCATCCGCAGCCCGATCTCCGCCGTCTTCTGCGACACCGCGTAGGCGACCACGCCATACGTCCCGACGACGGCGAGCGCCAGCGCCAGGCCGGCGAAGACCAGGAACAGCCAGGTCTGGAACTCGCGCTCGGCCTGGCCGAGCGCGAGGGTCTCGTCGAGCGTCCGCACCAGCGTCACCGGCAGCCGCGGGTCCACGCTCCAGATCGCGTCTCGGACCTGCGCCGACACCGCGCGCGGATCGCCATCGGTCCGGATGCCGACGTCCGACAGCCACAGCGGGTACTGCGCCGTCTGCGCCGCCGGCACGTAGACCTGCGGCTCGATGCCCGTCGTCCGGCCGCCCCGTCGCACGTCGCCCACGACGCCGACGATGGTCGCCCAGGGCGAGGCGTCGGTGCGGCGGAACTGCCGCCCGACGGGATCGGCTCCGTCGAGCAGCTCGCGCGCGAACGCCTCGTTGACGACGGCGACCTGCGCGGCCCGCGCGCGATCGCCGTCCGCGATCCAGCGACCGCGTCGCAACGGCAGCCGGAACGTCGCGAGATAGCCCGGGCTGACCGCCTGGAAGCCCGCGATCGCCTGGACCCCTGCGCCGTCCGCCCCGCGCAGTTCCATCCCGCTCGTCCAGTTGCCGCGCAGCGGCAGTCGGTTGCCGAACGCCACGTCGCGGACGCCGGGGATCCGCCGGACCGCCGCCTCGGCTGCCTCGAAGAACGCGAGGCGCCGGTCGGCGTCCTCGTAGCGCGCGCGATCGAGCGACACGCGCGCCGCGAGCACCTGATGCGGATCGAAGCCGAGGTCGACCGCGTTCAGCGTGGCCAGGCTGCGCGCCATCAGCACGGCGCCGACGAGGAGCACCAGCGACAGCGCGATCTCGCCGGCGAGCAACACGCTCCGCGTCCGCCGGAGCCACGCGCCCGTCACGCCGCGTCCCGAACTCCGGAGGACCGACGACGGATGCGTGCCGCTCGACCGCCAGGCCGGCAGCAGCCCCACCAGGATCGTCGTGACCGCGGCGAGCACGGCGGCGAACGCCAGCGTCCGGCCGCCGAACGTCACCGAGTCGAGCCGCGGCAGGCCTGGCGGCGCCGCGGCCACCAGCGCGGCCGTGGTCCAGGAGCCGAGCGCGAGGCCCGCCGCGGTGCCGAGCGTCGCGAGCACGGCGCTCTCGGTCGCCAGCGCGAGCAGTACCCGCCCGCGGGACGCGCCGAGCGCCACGCGCACCGCGACCTCGCGCGTCCGCGTGCCGGCGCGCACGACGAGCAGGCCCGCGACGTTGGCGCACGCGGTGACGAGGATCAGGCCCACGGCCCAGAGCAGCGCGACCAGGAGCGGCGCCGTGGCGCGGACCTGGTCCGCCTGCAGCACGTCGACGGCGACGCCGAGGCCTGCCGACCGCGGGTCCTCGCGCGCGATGTCGCCCGGCACGGTCGCGAGGCGCTGGCGCACGGCGTCCAGCGTCACGCCAGGTGCGAGCCGGCCGGCGACCTCCACGATGTGCTCGCCGCGCCCGGCCAGGATGTCGGGCGGATACGCCGCCGGGATCCAGAAGTCCACGTCGCCGTCGAGGGCCGAGGCGGCGACGAACCCGCGCGGCATGATGCCGACGATCTCGCGCGGGCCACCGTCGAGCTCGATCGACCGGCCGAGCACGCCGGCGTCGCCGCCGAACTGCCGCTGCCAGAGGCCGTAGCCCAGCACGATCACCGCGTCGCGGCCCGGCACGAACTCGTCGGCGCGGAACGTCCGGCCCGTCGCGGGCGGGATGCCGAGCACGTCGAAGTACGCCGCGGTGACCTCCTCGCCCGTCAGCCGCTCCGGCCCGCCCGGGCCGATGACGTTGCGGCCGACCTGTGACCACGCCGCGAACGTCGCGAGGTCGCCGACGCGGGCCTGGTAGTCCGCGAGGTTGGCCGGCGCCACGGCCACGCGCGCGGGCGGTCCCCCGCTCTCCGGCGCGCCGGGCTGCACGGCCTCGCGCGCGGGCAGCGTCTCCCAGAGCGCCACGAGCCGATCGGGCGCGGGATAGGGCAGGGGACGCACGAGCACCGCGTCGACGAGAGTGAAGATCGCGGTGTTGACCCCGACGCCCATCGCGAGCGTCAGCACGGCGGCCAGCGTGAACGCCGGCGTGCGGACGAGCGACCGGACGGCCTCGCGCACGTCACGGCGCACGGTGTCCACCAGGCGGAAGCCGCGCCGGTCGCGCACGGCCTCCACGGCCTGGTCCACGCCGCCGAACGCGCGGCGGGCCTCGCGGCGGGCGTCCTCCGGCGACCAGCCGCGGCGGACGTAGTCCTCGGCCAGCAGGTCCAGGTGATGGCGGATCTCGTCGTGCAGCTCGCGCTCCACCCGCCCGCGCGTGACGAGCTCGCGGAGGCGGGCGGCCAGCCGGCGCAGCGCCGTCACGACGCGTCCCCCGGGTCGAGGATCCGCCCGACCACGTCCGACACGCGCGACCAGCGTTCGGTCTCCGCGTCGAGCTGGCGGCGGCCGGCCGCGGTGAGCGCGTAGAACTTCGCGCGGCGGTTGTGCTCCGACGCGCCCCACTTCGCGCGGATCCAGCCCTGCTGCTCGAGCCGGACGAGCGCGGGGTAGATCGTGCCCTGGTTGAGCCGGATCGCGTCGCCGCTGACCTGCTCGAGCCGGCGCGCGATGCCGTAGCCGTGCAGCGGGCCGAGCGTGTCGAGCGTCTTGAGGACCATCAGGGCCAGCGTGCCCTGCAGGACGTCGGTGCGGTCGTCTCTGGGTGACATGTTGGATACCAACACAAAGGCTAGGGCACGCCATGTTGGTTGTCAACAGGAGCGCGAGGGTTGACCCGTTCCGGGCCGGCTGGTCTAATGGCCGTCGGTCCCCGACGTATCCGTCGTTCTGGCGTGTCCCGCCGCCCGGAAGGGCCGCGGGACCGGCGCGAGGCCCCGGACCCGTGACGACACGAGTCCGGCGGCGTCGCGAGTGACGCGAGTGCCGTACCCGCGCAAGATCCGCGGGCCGGCGACTCGCGGGAGAGGTGTCCGAATGCGAACTGCCCCCGCGCTTGCCGCCGTCCTCGGCCTGGTCGCCGCCGCGGCGACCGCCACCGCGATCGTCTCGGCCCGCACCGAGCCCGCCCCACGCGGGCTGGATCCGCTGGCGGTGCCGTCCCACGTCGGTCCGACGTTCCAGTCGATCGGCCCGCTGGCCTTCTCGCCCGAGGGCGTGCTCTACGCCGCCGACAAGCAGGCCGCCGCGATCCACGCGCTCGACCTGACCGCCGCGGCCTCGCCCGCGCCGGGCACGAAGGGCATCGACGGCATCGACCAGCAGATCGCGGCGATGCTCGGCACGGCGGCCAGCGACCTGGCGATTACCGACCTCGCCGTGCACCCGAAGACCCGCAACACCTACCTCTCGGTCATGCGCGGACAGGGGCCGTCGGCGCAGTCGGCCCTGCTCCGGGTCGACGGCGCGGGCACGCTCAGCCTCGTCGCGCTCGACGCGGTGACGTTCACGAGCGTGTCGCTGCCGAACCCGCCCGCGGTCGACGGCCGCAACCGCACCAGCGCCATCACCGACATGGCCTACATGAACGGCCGCCTGTTCGTCGCGGGCCTGTCGAACGAGGAGTTCTCCTCGAAGCTCTGGTCCGTGCCGTACCCGTTTCGGCAGATGGACACCGGCACGAGCGTGGAGATCTTCCACGGCAACCACGGCCGGCTCGAGACGAACTCGCCCGTGTACTCCTTCGTGCCGACCACCGTGGACGGCAAGCCCAGCCTCATCGCCGGCTACACGTGCACGCCGCTCGTGCGCTTCCCGGTCGATGACCTGCGGCCCGGCGCCAAGGTCATGGGCAAGACGATTGCCGAGCTCGGCAACCGCAGCCGCCCGATCGACATGATCCTGTACCGCAAGGATGGCCGGGAGTTCCTGCTCATCGCCAACACGACGCGCGGCGTGATGAAGCTGGATACGTCGACGTTCGACGGCGCCGGCGCCATCACGGCGCCGGTGACGGCCGAGACGGGCGGCGTGCCGTTCGAGCCGGTCCCGTCGATGACCGGCGTCGAGCAGCTCGATCTCCTGGACGCGACCCACACGGTCGTGCTCTCGCGCACGGGCGCGGCGCTGAACCTGCAGGCGGTCATCCTGCCCTGACGGCACCGGACCCGTGCCCTGACGCGATGGCGCTGCCGTTCCGCTCGATCGCCGTCCCGGCCGGCCCGCGCGCGGCCCTCGTCGCCCTGATCGTCCCGATCCTGGCGATGGGCTGCGCGCGCGCCGCGACCGGCGTCGCCGTGACGCTGGTGCCGGCCGACGCCGACGCGCCGGCCCGCGTCCGCGTGACCGGCCTTTCCCCTGACGGTCTCCGCGCGCTGCCCGATCAGGCGGCGGATCCGGCGGCCTGGGAGGCCGTGCTCCGGGTGACCGTGGCGGGTACGCCCGACGGTCAGCCGGCCGTCGCCGGTCGCTACGCCGTGGACGGCGCGGCGCTCGAGTTCCGTCCGGCGTTTCCCTTCGATCCCGGCCGCGCCTACGACGCGCGGGTCGATCCGGCCGCGCTGCCCGGCGCGTCGGCCGGCGCGTCGGCTGGCGGCGCGATCGTCCGTGCCGCGCTGTCGCTGCCGGCGCCCGCGGCGACGCCCGCCACCACGGTGACCAGGGTCTATCCGTCCGGCGACGAGTGGCCGGAGAACCTGCTGCGGCTCTACGTCGAGTTCTCCGGGCCGATGTCGCGCGCGGGCGGCTTCGATCACGTGCGGCTCCTCGATGAGGACGGCCGCGCGGTCGTCGATCCCTTCCTGCCGCTCGACGTCGATCTCTGGAACAGCGATTACACGCGGTTCACGCTCTTCCTCGACCCGGGCCGCGTGAAGACCGGCATCCTGCCGAACGAGCAGATGGGCCGCCCGCTCCAGGCCGGCCGGACCTACACGATTGAAGTCGCGACGAGCTGGCCCGACGCCCTGGGCCGGCCGCTCGCCGCGCCGTACCGCCGGACGGTCCGCGTCGTCGCCGCGGACGACCAGCCGGTGACGCCGGCCGACTGGCGGATCGAGCCGCCGGCCGCCGGTACGCGCGACGCGCTCGTGGTGCGATTTCCCGCCGCGCTCGACCACGGACTGCTCCAGCGCGCGGTGGCCGTCGAGCGCGCCGGCGCGGCCGATCGCCTGCCCGGCACCATCGCGATCGATCCGGGCGAGGCCGTCTGGCGCTTCATCCCCGACGCGCCGTGGACCGCGAGCGCGTACGACCTCGTCGTCTACGCCATCCTGGAGGACCCGTCAGGCAACCGTGTCGGCCGGAAGTTCGAGGTGGATCGCTTCGACGAGGTCGATCGGGCGCCGACGCCGGAGCGGACGACCCTCGCGTTCCGCGTCTCACCGCCCGCGTAGCGGTCCCGTTCCGGTGACGTCGGCGTCGTCCGCCAGCAGCGCCAGCGTGGCCCAGCCGGCGGTGGACAGCCGCTGCGCGTAGCTCAGCTGTCCGGCCGGCCGCGTGGTCTCGAGCCACGCGCCGTCGGCCTGGATCGTCGAGCGGAGGAAGGCCTGGCCGCGCCGCGCCGCCGCGCGCGCCGTCGCGTCCGGACGGACGTCGAGGAGCGCGAGCACGGCGATGGCCGTATCGAACGGCTCGGGGCGCACCGTGGGATACGGTCCCCAGCCGCCGCCGGGGGTCTGCCACGCGAGGAGGCGATCGCGCGCGGTGCGGTGGGCCGCGACGGCCGGTGCTCCGGCGTCGTCGGCCAGCGCCAGCACCACGGCGGCGGCGTCCGGGGTGGTCGCCGGATCGCGCGCGACCAGGAACGCGGTCGCGCGCGCGATCGCGTCGCGCGCGCCGTCGTCGTCGATCGCGGCCGCCACGAGGACGCGCCGTGCCGCCCACGTGACGAGCGCGGTGCCGTAGGTCGCCGGGGTGCCCAGGCTGTCGGAAGCGTCGAGGCGCCACGACCCGTCGGGCCGCTGGTCGGCGGCGACCAGCCGCGCCGCCGCGGGCAGCGCGTCGGGCGGCGCCAGGCCCGTCTCGACGGCGGTGACGAGCGCGCCGGCGAACTGGATCCGGGCCAGGACACGGTCCTCGAAGGGGCCCTTCCGTCCGCCTTCCCACCGCGACGGATTTCCGAGAAAGGCGAGCGTGTCGGCCAGCGGTGCGGCGACGTCGAACCCGGCGCGCGCCGCGCGCATCAGCGCCCGTGCCGCGTCCCCGTTGTTGTGACAGGAATAGCAGCCCTCCTCGCGACGCCAGCGTGGCACCTCGGTGGACAGGAACGCCACGGCCCGTGGCAGGGGGCCGGAGGCAGGCGGGGCCGGTGGGTCCTGCGCCACGCGCGCGGCGACCGTGCACCCCAGGAGTCCGGCGACGAGGATCATCGCGGCGATCGTCCGGGCCTGGGTATCGTGCGGCGCGCGGGCCATCGGCCCAGTGTGGATCGGCCGGGGCCGCTGGTGCATCCACCTGGGCTAAGATGCCCGCCACGTCCCGTGACCATCCTGGTCGTGCTGTCCCTGATCGTCGGCGGATCCGAGTGGCTGGCGCGGCGGGGGCCGTTCCGGCACCTGGGCTCGGCGCTGCTCGTGATCCTCATCGGCGCGCTGGCCGCCAACCTCGGCGTGGTGCCGGCCGGGTCCACCGCGGACGCGCCGGTGCCCGTCTACGACGCGATCTTCGCCTGGGTGGCGCCCATCTCGCTCTTCTTCCTCCTGCTCTCGGTCAACCTGCGCGACGTGCTGCGCGCGGGCGTGCCGCTGGTCCTGCTGTTCCTCGTCGGATCGATCGGCACGCTCGTCGGCACCGTCGTCGCGATGCGCCTGATCGGCGCGGCGCACGTCGGGCCGCTGGCCGGCGCGGTGGCGGGCATGTACGCCGGGACCTACACGGGCGGGAGCGTGAACTTCAACGCGGTCGCCCTCCACTACGGCGTGATGCAGGACGGCGTGCTGTACGGCGGCGCAGTCGTCGTGGACAACATCGTCACCACGGTGTGGATCGCCGCGACGCTCGCGATTCCGCGGACGATGGCGGCGGTCTGGGCGCGGCGGGCGCGCGCCGCGGTGCCCGGCGACGGTCCGGACGCCACGGCCGCGCCGATCGTGGACCTGGCCGCCGAGACCGAGGCCGTGGACCCACGCCGGCTCGCGGTCATCCTCGCGCTCGGCGGCGCCGCGTTCGTGGTGTCGGAATGGCTGGCGGCGCGGGCCGCGGTGCTCGGGGTCACCGTGCCGTCGATCCTGATTCTGACGACGCTCGCGCTCGTCATCGCGCAGCTGCCCGTCGCTCGCACGCTCGTCGGCGCGCGCGTGCTCGGCATGTACGGCGTCTACCTCTTCCTCACCGTCGTCGGCGTCTTCTGCGACCTGCATGCCTTCGGGCGCCTCGGCACGCTGGGCGCGGTGTTGCTCGGGTTCGCGTCGATCGCGGTCGCGATTCACGGGACGCTGATCTTCGGCGTCGCGTGGCTCTTCCGGATGGACCTGGCGGGCGCCGCGGTCGCCTCACAGGCCAACGTCGGTGGCGGGACGTCGGCGCTCGCGCTGGCGAAGAGCCTCGGCCGCGAGGATCTGCTGGTCCCGGGCATCCTGCTGGGATCGCTCGGCAACGCCATCGGCACGTTCATCGGCTTCCTGGTGGCGGGCCTGGTATGACGCGGCGCGTGCCGGCGGCGCTCGATCACCTGGTGCTCGCCGTGCCGGACCTCGCGCGCGGGATCGCCGACGTCGAGTCGCGCCTGGGCGTCGGCGTGCTGCCCGGCGGCCGGCATCCGGCATGGGGCACGCGCAACGCGATCGTGCCGCTCGACCGCGGCGCCTATCTCGAGGTCATCGGTCCCGACCCTGAACGGATCGACCCGGCGCCGCCGACGCTGTTCGGCCTCGACCGGCTCACGGCCCCGCGCCTTGCCGCGTGGGCCGCGAGGTCGTCGGATCTGCCGGCGATCGTGGCGCGCGCGGCCGGCGCGGGCCTCGATGTCGGCGCGGTGCAGGCCGGCGAGCGCCGTCGGCCCGACGACGTCCTGCTGCGGTGGCGGCTGACGGATCCGTTCCGGGTCCCGCCCGGCAGCGCGATGCCGATCTTCATCGACTGGCTCGACACGCCGCATCCCTCCGCGGCCGCGCCGGCCGTGGTCCGCCTCACGTCCCTCCGTGCCGAGCATCCCGCCCCGGCGCCGATCCGCGTCGCGCTCGACGCGCTCGGCCTCGACCTGCAGGTGGACGCCGGGCCGCGCGCGCGCCTGGTGGCGACGCTCGTCGGACCGGCGGGATCGGTCACGCTCGCGTGAATCGCCCACCGTCGCGCCGCGAGCCAACACCCCGGCGCGAGTGGCGGCACGCCGCGCCGCCGGCCGGTGCGCCCGCGTGCCAGAATGCGTGGATGCGATGCCTGCCGCCGATCGCGGCGATCGGCGTGTGCGTGCTGACGACCCTGACGGTCGGCTGTGGCCGGCAGACGACGACCGGGAGCGCCACGCCGGCCCGCGAGCCGTGGCGGCCGCGCGCGCTGACCGACGTCGTCTTCGAGGCGACGCCGGCACGCCGCGACGCGGGCGAGTACCTCGTCGAGGGCGTGCTGCAGTGCTTCGTGTGCCACTCGGAGCGAGACTGGTCGAAGCCCGGGGCGCCGCCGGTCGAGGGACGCGCCGGCGCCGGGGCGGTCTGGTGGGACAAGCCGTGGCTCGTCGCGCCGAACCTCACGCCGGATCCGGAGACGGGCATCGCGCGGTGGACGGACGACATGCTCGCGCGGGCGATCCGCGAGGGCGTCTCGCACGACGGCCGCATTCTCGACCCGCAGATGTGGTCGGCGTCGTTCCGCAATCTCACCGACGAGGAACTCGCCTCGGTCGTCGTCTACCTCCGGTCGAGACCACCGGTCCGTAACGCGCTGCCCGTGACGACGCCGCCGGCAGGCGCCGATCCGCCGGACCCGCCGGCGCCGCGGTCCGGCACGCCGATGGCGTTCGTCAGCGGTCTCGAGCGCGGCGGCCACCTCGTCGCACTCGCGGACTGCGCCGGCTGTCACTCGTCGTGGCACACGCCGCGGAACCCGGGCCTGTTCGGCGGCGGGAACCTCATCGAGCGCGCGGGCGGCCGTGCGTTCAGCGCCAACCTGACGTCGGCGCCGTCCGGCATCCCGTACTACGACGCCGCGATGTTCCGCGAGGTCATGCGCACGGGGCGGGTCAAGGGCCGCACGCTGAACCCGGTGATGCCGTGGACCGCGTTCCGGCACCTGGCCGACGCCGATC
>JAWKHR010000022.1:0-105487 GCA_041394725.1 Vicinamibacterales bacterium
CGCCGTTTCGCGACGGCTGCGGCCGGCCCGACGTCTCCAGGTAGGTGTACTGGATGCGGTTGACGACGGTGACGATGGAGAGGACACCGATGACCCACATCACGGCGGCCATCCGGTTGGTCACGGCGCCGATCATGAACAGCACGATGCGTTCGGGCCGCTCCATGAAGCCCACCTTGCAGCGGGGGATGAGCGACTCGGCGCGCGCGCGCGTGTAGCTGGTCATCGTCGCGAAGACCATCGCGATCGAGGTGATGAGCACGTAGTCCACGCGCTGGCGCGACGCGTAGAGCACGATGAGGCCGACCGACAGCGCGAGGTCCGAGAACCGGTCGATCACCGAGTCCCAGAAGCCGCCGAACTTGCTGACCGCGCCGAGCTCGGTCGCGACCTTGCCGTCGATGAAGTCGAAGACGCTGGCCGCGATCATGATGACGAACGCGGTCAGGAAGTCGCCCACGGCGAGCGCCCAGCCCGCGGCGATGCTGATGAGGACGCCGGTGAACGTGAGAAGATTGGGGTGAATCCGCAGACGAACACAGGCGGCGATGATCAGCCTGAGCGGAAGGTTCACCACCGCGCCGATGGCGCCAGTGAAAGTCACAGTCTTCGAAGTCCGGACGCGAATGCGGGCTGCAGAACAGGCCGGATAGTAGCCCATGCCCATTCAGGATCTCAAGAGCCAGATCGCGCGGCTGCCCGAGCAGCCGGGGGTGTACCTCTACCTCGGCGCGGGCGGCGAGACCCTGTACGTCGGCAAGGCGCGGGTCCTCCGCGACCGGGTCCGGTCCTACCTGGGCGCCGGCGGCACCAGCCCGCGCATCGACGCGCTGCTCCGCGACGCGTCCGCCCTCGAGGTCATCGTCACCGACTCGGTCGTCGAGGCGCTGGCGCTCGAGAACCGCCTGATCAAGCAGCGCAACCCGCGCTACAACGTCCTGCTGCGCGACGACAAGACCTATCCGTACCTCCAGCTCACCACCACCGAGCCGGCGCCGCGGCTCCTGGTCGCCCGCCGCGTCGAGCGCGACGGCAACGTCTACGCCGGTCCCTTCATGCCGGCCTCGGTCGCGCGCCGGACGATGAGCCTGTCGCACCGGCTGTTCGGCATCCGATCGTGCAACGAGGTGATCGACGGGCGTCGCGGCCGGCCCTGCCTCGAGTACGACATCAAGCGCTGCCTGGCGCCCTGCGTGGCGGAGATCTGCTCGCTCGAGACCTACGGCCGCGCGGTCGAGCAGGCCCGGCTGCTGATCGAGGGCCGCCAGGAGGAGCTCATCGGCGACCTGCGCGACGAGATGACGACCGCGGCCGCCGACGAGCGCTTCGAGCGTGCCGCCCACCTGCGCGACGCGATCCGCACCATCGAGACCCTGCGCGACCGCCAGCAGAAGTTCGAGTCGCCCTCGATGGGCGATCGTGACGCCTTCGGGCTGAAGGTCGGGCCGGCGGGCGCCGTGGTCGAGGTGTTCCAGATGCGCCAGGGGCGCGTGGTGGATCGCCTGGAGCTGGTCACCGACGCGCGCGGCGGCGAGGCGCCGGAGGCCGAGGTGCTCGAGGCCGCGCTGCAGCAGTTCTACGCCGACCGCGTCCCGCCCCCCGAGGTCCACGTGCCGGTCGCGATCGAGCCCGACGACCGCGAGGCGCACGAGACCTGGCTCTCGGGCCTCGCCGACCGCCGCGTGCGGGTCGTCACGCCGCAGCGAGGCGACAAGCGCGGCCTGCTCGACCTGGCCTCGCGCAACGCGGCGATGGCCTACCAGACCCGCTTCGGCGAGGGCGCCGGCGCCGCGTTCGACGCGCTCGAGACGTTGCGCGCCGCGCTGGACCTGCCGGCCTTGCCGCGCCGGATCGAGTGCTTCGACATCTCCACGCTCCAGGGCCGCGAGACCGTCGCGTCGATGGTCGTCTGCGTCGAGGGCCGGATGCGGAAGGGCGAGTACCGCAAGTTCCGCATCCGGGGACCGGCGGCCGACGCCGGGGGCCGGCCCGGGATCGTGCTCGACGACTTCGCGTCCATGCACGAGGTCGTGCTGCGGCGCTACCGGCGGGTCCTCGATCAGGGCGGGCCGTTCCCGGACCTGATCCTGATCGACGGCGGAAAGGGGCAGCTCGGCGCGGCCTATGCGGCGCTGCGGGACGTCGGGCTCGACCGCCTGGTGGCCGTCGGCCTCGCCAAGCAGGAGGAGCTGCTCTTCACGCGCGACCGCGCCGAGGGCCTCAAGCTGCCGCCCGAGTCGGCGGCCCTGCGGCTCGTGCAGCGGATCCGCGACGAGGCCCACCGCTTCGCGATCACGTTCCACCGCCAGCGCCGGCAGCGCCGGGACCTGCGGTCCGAACTGGACGACATCGCCGGCATCGGCCCGCGGCGCCGGCGTCAGCTGCTGGCCGCGTTCGGCTCGGTCGCCGGGGTCCGACGGGCCAGCCGCGAGGACCTCGTGAAGACGGTGGGCACCCGGGCCGCCGACGCCGTGATCCGGCACTTTGCCGGGTGACCCGGGGGGCGGTGACCGTGTGGTACAGTCGGTGACCGCTTGTCGCTCGAGTTCATCCTTCCAGTCTTCGCGGTCCTGATCCTGTCGCTGTCCTTCCACGAGGCGGCGCACGCGTGGGCCGCGGACCGTCTCGGCGACCCGACGGCGCGCCAGCTCGGCCGGCTCACGATGAACCCGATCAAGCACATCGACCCGATCGGGACGGTGCTGTTCCCGCTCATCGCCATCACGACCGGGTTCCCGGTGATCGGCTGGGCCCGGCCCGTGCCGGTCAACCTGCGCAACCTGAAGGCGCCGCGCCGCGACTACGCGCTGGTGGCGCTCGCCGGGCCGGTGAGCAACCTCGTGCTGGCCGCGGCGGCGGGTCTGGCCCTGGCGGCGTCGGACGTCACGCCGCTGCCCGGCGGGTCCTGGCTGCCCGGATCCCTCCTGAACTGGATGCTGGTCCTCAACGTGCTGCTCGCGGTGTTCAACATGATCCCGGTGCCACCGCTCGACGGCGGCAACGTGCTCGCGGGCATCGCGCCGGAGCCGGTCGCGCGGCTGATCGACGCGATTCGTCCGTACGGCTTCATCCTGCTCTACGTGCTGTTGCTGACCGGCATGCTCGACGTCGTGTTCGGTCCGGTGCAGAACTGGGTGCTCTCGTGGTTCCGGTGACGTCCCGTCAACGTGTCGTGTCCGGCATGCGTCCCACCGGCCGGCTGCACCTCGGCCACCTGGTCGGGGCGCTCGAGAACTGGGTCGCGCTGCAGGCGCGGTACGACTGCTTCTTCTTCATCGCCGACTGGCACGCGCTGACCAGCGACTACGCGCAGACGTCGCACCTGGTCGAGTACGCGATGGACAACGTCGCCGACTGGATCGGCGCCGGCGTCGATCCCGAGCGGAGCGTCGTCTTCGCGCAGTCGCTCGTGCCCGAGCACGCCGAGCTGTACCTGCTGCTCCAGATGGTCACGCCGATTCCCTGGCTCGAGCGCGTGCCCACCTACAAGGAGCAGATGGAACAGCTCTCCGAGAAGGACCTGTCGAGCATCGGCTTCCTTGGCTACCCGCTGCTGCAGGCGGCCGACGTCATCATCTACGACGCGCATTTCGTGCCGGTGGGCGAGGACCAGGTGCCGCACCTCGAACTCGCGCGCGAGGTGGTGCGCCGCTTCCACAACTTCTACGGCGAGCTGTTCGTGGAGCCCCAGCCGCTGCTCACGCCGACGCCGCGCCTGCCCGGGCTCGACAACCGCAAGATGAGCAAGAGCTACGGCAACACGATCGACCTGTCGGATACCGCCGAGGACGTGGTGAAGAAGGTCCGGTCGATGTACACGGACCCGAAGCGCGTGCGGGCCGACATCCCGGGCACCGTCGAGGGCAACCCGGTCTTCATCTACCACGACGCGTTCAACCCGAACCGCGAGGAGGTCGAGGACCTCAAGGCCCGGTATCGCGCCGGGAAGGTCGGCGACGTCGAGGTCAAGACCAAGCTGGCCGCCGCCATCAACGCCCGGCTGGATCCCATCCGCGAGCGCCGGGCGGCGGCCCTGGCCCGGCCCGACTACCTGCGCGACGTGGTCATCGAGGGGTCCCGGCGCGCCCGGGCCGTGGCCGAGGACACGATGGCGCGCGTCCGGGCCGCGGTCGGACTACGATATTAGGCTGGTCAGGGCCGGATCCCGCAGACGCGCATGGAAGAACCCCGCCAGCTCGAGTTCGAGTCCATCCTCGAGGACTATCCCGTCCGGCTCCAGAACTTCCAGGGGCCGCTCGACCTGCTGCTCCACCTCATCAAGAAGAACGAGGTGGACATCTACGACATCCCCATCGCGCTCATCACGCAGCAGTACCTCGAGTACCTCGACCTGATGCACGAGCTCGACCTGGACGTGATGGGCGAGTTCCTCGTGATGGCCGCGACGCTCATCCACATCAAGTCGCGGACGCTCCTGCCGCGGCCCGACCCGACGCAGGACGACCCCGAGGAGGACCCGCGCGAGGCCCTCGTGCGCCGCCTGCTCGAGCACCAGAAGTTCAAGGCCGCCGCCGAACTGCTCCACGAGAAGGAGATCCAGCGCAGCGCGCAGTGGGGCCGGCCCGACGGCCGCGTCGCCGACGTCGTCGGCGAGCCGCCGGAGCCGGAGATCGAGGTGGACCTGTTCAGCCTGATGGCGGCGTTCCGCCAGGTGCTGGAGCGTGCGCGCCATCGCCCCGTGGTGCTCCTGCCGCCCGAGCAGATCTCGATCGAGTCGCGCATCGAGCAGCTGATGGCCCGCCTGTCGGAGACCGAGGCCTGCGGGTTCGAGGACCTCTTCGAGGACGTGCAGGGGCGCGGCGGCATGGTCGTCACGTTCCTCGCGCTGCTCGAGATGATCCGGCTCAAGGTCGTCCGCGTGTTCCAGCAGGGCAACTTCGGGCCGATTCGCGTGTACCGGCGCGCCCGCGCGGAGGGCGCCCCCTTTGGATCCGCCGACCATGTCTGAGCTGAAAGCCGTCGTCGAAGCCCTCATCTTCGCGTCCCCGGAGCCGCTGACCGTCAAGGCGCTCGTCAAGCTGCTCGACAGCGAGCCCAGGGAGGACGTGGTGGCGGCCGTGGACGCGCTGCGCGAGGACTACGAGCGCCCGGGCGGCCTGCAGATGGTCGAGGTGGCCGGCGGCTTCCAGATCGTCACCCGGCCGGAGCTGCACGAGTGGGTTCGCCGCCTGTTTCACGAGCGCACGACGCAGAAGCTGTCGGTGGCCGCGCTCGAGACGCTGGCCGTGATCGCCTACCGGCAGCCGGTGACCGCGCCCGAGATCGCCGAGATCCGTGGCGTGAACACGGCCGGCGTCGTGGGCACGCTCGTCGAGCGCAAGCTCATCAAGATCGTCGGCCGCAAGCAGGTCGTCGGCCGCCCGTTCCTCTACGGCACGACGCGCGAGTTCCTCGAGCGCTTCGGCCTGAACGACCTGTCCGACCTGCCGAAGGTCGAGGACATGTCGGAACTGCTCGGCTTCGACCTGCCCGCGTCGGTCGGCGAGCCGGATCCGCAGCACGCGCTGCCGTTCGGCCCGGGTACGGGCGGCGAGGCCGCGTCGGGTGGCGCGGGCGGCGAGGCCGCGTCGGGTGACGCGGCCGACGTCGAGGCCGGGGACGATCGGCCGGACGCCGGCGCCGGGCACGCGCCGCCGGACGCCGGGGCGGGCGACGACGAAGCCGGGGACGACGAGGCCGCGACCGCCGGCGCGGATCGCGGCGACCGGGATCCGTCCGTGCACTGAGGCCGGCCCGCGCGGCCGGCGTTCCGCATGCGCCTCAACAGGATTCTCTCCACGGCCGGCGTCGCGTCCAGGCGCGCGGCGGACGAGCTCATCGCGCAGGGCCGCGTCGAGGTGAACGGCCGCGTGGTCACGACGCTCGGCACGCAGGCCGATCCCGACCGCGACGACATCCGCGTGGACGGCCGCCGCCTGCGCGCGGCGCCGGACCGGCGCTACCTCCTGATGTACAAGCCGCGCGGCGTCGTCAGCACGCGATCGGATCCGCAGCGGCGGACGACCGTCATCGACCTGCTCGCGCAGGCCGGCGTCGGCGGCTACTTCTATCCGGTCGGCCGCCTCGACTACGACTCCGAGGGGCTGATCCTCCTCACCAACGACGGCGGCTTCGCCGAGCGCGTGTCGCACCCGCGGCACGACCTCGAGCGCGAATACGAGGTCGTGGTCGAGGGCGTGCCGGACGAGCGCGATCTCGATCGCCTCCGTCGCGGCATCGTCATCGACGGCCGGCGCACCCGGCCGGCCGAGGTCCGGCCGCTGCGCGTCCATCACACGCGCCGCGGCGACCAGTCGGTGCTGTCGATCGTCCTCCGCGAGGGTCGCAACCGCCAGGTCCGGCACATGTGCGACGCGATCGCCCACCCGGTCGCGCGGCTGCGTCGCGTGCGGATCGGCCCAATCGAGGCCGCCCGCCTGAAGCCGGGACAGATCCGCGACCTCACGCCGGCCGAGCTCGCCGCCATCAGCGCGGGCGCCGGCCCGAGGGCCGCCATCGGCGCGGGCGCCAGCCCGAGGGCCGCCAAGGACGCCGGCACCGGCTCGGGGGCCGCCGGCCGCGGCCCGCGTGCGTCCCGGCCGCGATCCGCGCCTACCGGACGGCGGCGACCACGCCGCTCCAGAACCTGACGAGCGCCCACGCGTCGGCGGCCCCGAGCCCCGACTCGATGTCGGCATGGTGCAGGGCCGGCGTCAGCAGCCAGTGCACGGTCGCGCCGCGTGCCGTGAGGTCGCGCGCGAGCTCGACGGTCTCGTCTTCCGGAATCACCGGGTCGTCCGTTCCGTGCAGCAGGAAGACCGGCGCGGCGGGCGCCGGCGATCGGTCGGGCGAGAGCGCCGGATCGCCGCCGAGCGCCGGGACGATCGGCAGCAGCCGCGCGCCGAGCGTCGCAACGTCACGTGCCAGCACGAGCTGCATCAGGTCGCGGGCAGGCGACGGCAGCGCCCCGGTCATCTCCCGGCTGGCCTGGAGCAGCCGCGCGGCCTCCGCCTCGTCGGTCGTCTGCGCGCTCGAGGCGTCGAGGAACGTCCGGAGCGCGCGCGTGAAGGCCTCGACCTGATCGGCCGGCACCAGGTGCCGGGCCCCGCCGTAGGCCAGCACCGCGAGGCCGAAGTCGTGCGGCGCCCGCGCGGTGCCGTCCGGGAGTCGTCCGGTGCAGAGGAACCGCAGGACGCGCGGCAGGTCCCCGTAGCCGCCGATCGACACGACGGCCGACAGACGGCCCGCCAGCGACGGCCGGCCCGCGGCGGCCACCGCCAGGCCGCCACCGAACGACACGCCCACCAGGCCGATGCGGCCCGCCGGCGCCAGGGCCGGCGTCGCGCTCATCCATTGCGCCGCGTCTTCGATGTCGTCGGTGGCCGCCGGCGTGATCCGGTACTCGCGCAGGTCGGGCACGGGCAGGCCCACGACCAGGGATCCGGTCATCGCCAGTCGGGTCAGCAGCGCGGACATGCGCGGCTCGTCGAGCCCGCCGGCGTGGACGCCCGGCACCACCAGCAGGTGGCGCGCCGGCACCCCGGGGGGACGGTAGATGCGCGCGCGGATCGTGCCGGCGCGCGTCGGCACGTCCACGTCCTCGGTCGTGACCCCGCCGCGCGGTGTGAGCCACTCGGCGGCCCGGGCCGGACGGCCGGTCAGGACGACGAGCATGCGGGCGGCGCGGAGGAAGGGGGCCGACGCCAGGACGCCCGCGACGGCGACCGCCAGGGCGGCGAGGATCACGGCGCGTCGGGGCACGGCCGGATCATAGGACGGACCGGAGACGGACCGGAGACGGACCGGCCGCGGTCCGGGGCACGGCCCGATCAACAATACGACTGGCATGTCCTCTCGTCCCGTCATCATCGCGATCGACGGCCCGTCGGGCGCCGGCAAGGGCACCGTCGCCCGGGCGCTCGCGTCGCACCTGTCGTTCCGTCACGTCGACACCGGCGCGATGTACCGCGCCGTCGCCTGGAAGGCGCTGCACGACGGCCTCGACCTGTCGAACGCGGCCGCCATCGCGGCCGTGGCCGCAGCGGCGCGCTTCGAGGTGAACTCGCGCATCGTCATCGACGACGCCGACGTGACGGCGGTCATCCGTACGGGCGAGATCGACGGCGCGGCGGCGATCGTGGCGCGTCATCCCGAGGTGCGCCGGGTGCTCGTGGAGCGCCAGCGTGCCTACGGCCGCGAGGGCAGCGTGGTCATGGAAGGCCGCGACATCGGCACCGTCGTCTTTCCCGAGGCCGACGTGAAGATCTACCTGGACGCCACGCCCGAGGAGCGGGCCCGGCGCCGCGCCGGTGATCAGGCCCACGCGGCGAGCCGGGGTGGCGGCGTCGATTCGGTCGCCGCCGCGCTCGAGGCCCGCGACCGTTCGGACCGGACCCGGACCGTGTCGCCGTTGACCGTCGCGACGGACGCGACCTACGTCGACACCACGGGCGTCCCGATCGCGGACGTCGTCGCGCGCGTGCTCGCGGCCGTGGAGGACGCGCTGGCCCGGAGACAGCGGGGCTAGCGATCCCTCCCGTTCGCCTCGGCGGGTCGGGCGTGTTCTCCAGGTTTCCGCCCCATCCGGAGGACGTCTGCGTTCGCGGCGGCGGACCGCCGTGACGCGCCGGTGGAACACATCTTGAATCCCTATTCCCGTACTGTGCTGTGCCCGGTTCCCGTCGTCCGACGCCGTCCGTGGCGGGCGGTCGTCGTGGCGATCGTCGTGTGTCTGACCGGGGCGGCCTGTCGCGACGGCGGCGTGCGTGTCGAGGGCATCTCGTTCCAGGGCAACCGCGCGTTCACCGATGGCCAGCTCCGCGAGGTGATGGCGACGCGCGCGACCGGCCCGCTCCCGTGGTCCAGGGCGCGCCTGTTCGATCGCGACGTGTTCACCGCCGACCTCGAGCGGCTGCGCGCGTTCTACGTCGATCGCGGGTACCCCGACGCGCAGATCGCCGCCGGCGCGATCGACTTCACCGGCGACGGCACGGGTGTCCGCCTGCGGATCGACGTCACCGAAGGCGAGCCCGTCATCGTGCAGCGCATCGACGTGCAGGCCCCGGCCGTGCCGGACTCGGTCGTCCAGCGCCTCCGGGACCTGCCCCTCGAGGCGGGCCGTCCGCTCGATCGCGCGCTCGAGGCGGCCTCGCGCGAACGCGCCCTCTACGTGCTGCGCGACTCGGGCTATCCCGACGCACACGTCGAAATCCAGCAGGCCGATGGCGAGGCGGACCGCCGCGTGGTGCTGACCGTCGTGGTCGATCCCGGACCCGCCGCGGCCTTCGGCGACGTGGACATCGTCGGCCTGACCAACGTCGAGGAGCGCGTCGTCCGGCGCACGCTGACGTTCCGGCCCGGCGATCTGTTCCGGCAGAGCTTCGTCCTCGAGAGCCAGCGCCGGCTCGTCTCGCTGGGGCTGTTCAATTTCGCCCACGTCGCCCCGGTCACCGAGGGACCCGTCGAGGGGCCCGAAGGCGAGACGCTGATTCCGATGCGCGTCACGGTCGCCGAGGCGCGGGCGACACGCACCCAGATCGGCATCGGCTACGGCACCGAGGACGGTCCGCGCGGGTCCCTCGAGTGGCGCAACCTGAACGTCATGCACGCCGGACGTCAGATGTCGGCCAACCTGAAGTACTCCTCGCGCCTGAAGGGCCTCGAGGCCGACTTCACCGAGCCGTACTTCCTGCGGCCGCACCTGTCCTACACGCTGCACGGGTTCAACTGGTGGCGCGACGAGCCCTCGTACACGTCGCGCAGCTTCGGCGGGCGGGGCACGCTCCAGTGGCAGTGGTCCAACCCGCGCGGCCGGTTCGGGACGCCCATCGACCACACGCTGCGGTTCGGGTACGTCAACGAGTCGGAGCGCTACGCGATTCCGGAGGACGTGCTGGCGGACCTGACCCAGCTCGAGGAACTCATCGCGCTCGGGTTCGATCCGGTCACCGGCCAGGGGTCGGGGCGCCTCGCGGCCGTGGACGTGGACGCCGATCGCATCGAGGTGGACGCGCCGGCCGACCCGACGCGCGGCCATACCATCAACTTCCACCTCGAACGGGCGGCGCCCGCGCTCGGCGGGACGTTCGCGTTCACCGAGGTCACCGCCGAGGCCCGCGGCTACGTGCCGATCGGGCGGACGGTGCTCGCGGGCCGGATGCGGGTCGGCGGCATCTACGCCGACGACCCGGCCGACGTGCCGTTCTCGTCGCGCTACTTCCTCGGCGGGTCCACGAGCCTGCGCGGCTGGGGACGCTTCCAGGTGGCGCCGCTCACGGAGGACGGCCTGCCGATCGGCGGCCTGGCGATGGCCGAAGTGTCGGCCGAGCTGCGTTTCCCGCTCGGTGGCCGGTTCGGCGGCGTCGTGTTCGTCGATGCCGGCAACGTGTGGGAGCAGCCGTCGGGCCTCGACCTGACCGACCTGCGGGCGGCGGCCGGCACCGGGCTCCGGTACAGGTCGCCGGTGGGCATTGTCCGCGCGGACGTCGGCTACCAGCTCAACCCGATCGCCGGGCTCCGGATCGGCGGCGAGCCGCAGGCGCGCCGGTGGCGGATCCACTTCAGCATCGGGCACGCGTTCTGAGGGGAGGCGGAGGCAACAGGTGCGTGGCGGCCGGCTGATCCACTGGACGGGACTCGCGCTCGCGGCGCTCGCCATCCTGGCGATCGTCGCGCTGTTCGTGGTGCAGACCCCGTGGGCGGAGGACCGCGTGCGCACGCTCATCGTCAACCGCGTGTCGGCGGCCATCGACGGCGATCTGCGCATCGCGCGCATCGACGGGTCCCTGCTGGGCGACGTGACGCTGCACGACGTCGTTCTCACGCACGACGGCCAGCCGGTGTTCGCGGCCGACGCGGTGCGCGTGCGCTACCGGCCGGTCCGCGTGTGGCGCGACGCGCTGTCGATCGACGAGGTCGAGATCACCGGCCCGCGCGTGAACCTGGTCGAGGGCGCCGACGGGTGGAACGTCGCGCGCCTGGCGAAGCCGCGCGCGCCGGACGCGCCGCCCGCGCGCATCGGCTTCGACATCGCCCGACTGCGACTGACCGATGGCACGGTGGACGTCCGGCCGGCCGCGGGCACGGCCCGCGCCCTGCACGACCTCGCGCTCGACACGAGCCTGGCGTATCGCGGCGGCACCCTGCGCCTCGACGTCAGGCGGCTCGCGGCCACGGACCCGGCCACGGCGCTGGCCCTTCGCGAGGTGTCGGCGGACGTCACGGTCGGTGCCGACGGCTGGCACGTCGAGGACCTCGCCGCGACCACCTCGGGTGGCCGGATGACCGGCGACGTTTCCGGCGAGGCCGGGACCGGCCTGGACGGGCTGACCCTGGACGTGACCGGTGACGATCTGCGGCCGCGCGCGTTCCAGTCGTACCTCCCGGTCCTCGACCGCCTGCCCGAATCCGCCAGCGTGGACGTCACGGCGCGGGGCCGCGGGCGGACCATCACGAGTGACCTCACGCTCACGTCGGATGAGGGCGGCGCGAAGGGGACGCTGACGACGACCGTCGGCGACGGCCGGGTGGACGTGACGGGCCCCCTGCACGCCGGCGCCGTGAACCTCGCGGCCTGGCTCGCCTCGCCCGATCTCCGCAGCCGCATCGACGCCGACCTGACGATCGACGCCCGGATCCCCACCGATGACCCGTCGGCCGCGACGGTCGCCTTCACGGCCAGCGCGCCGTCGGTCGAGGTCCTCCGGTACCGCGCCGCCCGCGTGCGGGCCACCGGCTCGTGGGCCGGCGACCGGCTCTCGGCCGACGCCAGCGCGACGGCCTACGGTGCACAGGTGACCGCGCACGTGAGCTGGACGCGGCCCACCGGCGTGCTCACCGCGTCGGGCCGGTTCGCGCAGGCCGACCTGCGCGCGCTGCCGGCCTTCCTGTCGGTCCCCGCGCTCGCCAGCGATCTCGACGGGGCCTACGACGTCACCGGCAGCGCGGCCGGCGGCTGGCTCGCGACGACGACCCTCGACGCGTCCACGGTGGAGGAGGCGCGCATCGCCGCCGGCGCCACGGCCCGGGTGGACACGCGCGGGGACCCGATTGCGTGGGCGTTCACCGGCGACGTGGCGGACGCGGCCGTGCCGCGCTTCGCGGTCGTCGCCCCCGACGCCCGCGAGGCCTTCGAGCGCGCCGGCGGCCCCGTGTCCGGCCACTTCGACGTGGACGCCCGCGGCACGTCGCTCGCCGACCTGGCCGGCAGGCTCGAGGCCCGCCTGCGCGACACGACGCTCTCCGGCATGACCATTCCCACGGCCACCGTCCAGGCGGATCTCGCGGACCACGCGCTCACCGCCACCGTGCAGGCGACGGTCGGCGGCGTGACGGACGCGACGACCGGTTTCAGCGGCGCGGGGGCCTTCAGCGCGCATGGCACCCTGGACGCCCGGGTGCGGCTGCCCGACGTCACCGCGGCGACGGCGCCCGAGTCGCTGTCGGGCACGGCGACCATCGACCTCGACCAGGCCGTGCTGCGCGGCGTGGCGCTGGACCGGGTGCGCGTCCAGGCCGACGTGCGGGACGGCGTCGCCACGCTGGCCACCGGTGAGCTGCGGGGGGACGCGCTCACGGCCGACGTCACCGGCGCCCTGGCGTTTGCCGGCGACGGACAGTCCGACCTGCGCTATTCGCTCACCGGCGTCCAGCTCGCGGCGCTCGAGCCCTTCCTGGGCCGACGCGTCGAGGGCACGCTCACGACCGAGGGGCGCCTCACCGGGCCGGCGCGCGCGCCGACGGCGAGCGGGACCATGAACGCCCAGCAGCTTCAGTCTGGCGACGCGACCGCGTTGTCCGTGGAAGGCGACTACACGGTGCGCGTGCCCGATCTCGATCCCGCCCGAGCCGACGTCCAGGCCACCGCGACGGCCTCGGTCGTCCAGGCCGCCGGGATCGACGCCGACAAGATCCAGGCGACCGTCCGCTACGCGGAAGAGACGCTCGACCTCGAGGCGACGGCGACCCAGGGCGCGCGCGAGATCGACGTCGCGGGCCGACTCGTGCCGAATCCCGACGAGCGCGAGGTCCACCTGCGGCGATTCTCGGCATCGTTCGGCGGCCCCACCTGGCAGCTCCAGCCCGGCACCGACGCCGTCGTGCGGTACGGCGGCGATCGACTGACCATCAGTGGCATCACGCTCACCAGCGGCACGGCCAGCCTGCGGGTCGCCGGCACGCTCGGGGCGAACGCGGCAACGCCGCTCCAGGTCACCGCCGACCAGGTGCCGATGGCCGCGCTCGGCGACCTCGTGCCGCCGGAACGGCGGGTCACGGGCCTGTTCAACGGCACGGTCCGTGCCGACGGGCCGATCGACGACCCGCGCGTGCGGGCGGAGTTCTCGCTGGCTGATGGCGAAGTGAGCGGCGTCGCCTACCAGGAACTGCGCGGGACCGCCGACCTGGCGGCGGGCCGGCTCGGGCTCGACGTCCGGCTCGAGGCAGGGCCGCTCGGCCGGCTCGTCGTCTCTGGCGGCCTGCCGTGGGGATCGTCCGACGACGGCGGACGCGCCGCCGTGCCGTATGACCTGACGGTCCGCAGCACCGCCATCGATCTGGGGTTCTTCCAGCCGGCGGTGACCGCGCTCGCCGACCTCACCGGGACGGGGCAGTTCGATCTCGGCATCCGCGGACCGGCGGCGTCACCCGATCTGACCGGCACGGCCACCCTTACCAACGCGGGCTTCACCGTGCGCGCGACCGGCATCAGCTACCGCCGGTTCGACGCCGCCCTGACGCTGGCGGACAAGACCGTGCGCGTGGACCACCTGCAGCTCGAGGATCGCGACGGGAACGTCGCCACGGTCCAGGGCGAGCTGAACGTGCCGGCCGTGGGCCCGCCGACGGGTTTCGAGCTGGCGATCACCACCAGCCGCCTGCGCGTCCTGGAGAACCAGTACGGCGAGGTGGCGGTCAGCGCGCGGCTGCTCGCGATGGGCACGCTCGACACGCCGCTGCTGAACGGCACGATCCGCGTCGACCGCGGGCGCATCGAGGCGAGCGACCTGCTCGACCGGCTCTCGGCCCGCGGGTACCAGCCCGTGCCCACGATCGGCGGAAGCGGCGGCGGTACGCCCGCGGGGCCGTGGGCGCAGTCGTCGTTCTCGGTCACGCTCGACCTGCCCGACAACGTCGTCGTGCGCGGCCGCGACCTGCCGAGCGGCAGCGGATCCATCGGCCTCGGCGACATCAACGTCACCCTGGGCGGCGCGCTCGCGATCGCGAAGGAGACGGGCGAGGAGCCGACGCTGCGCGGGCGCGTGGACGTCGTGCGCGGCCAGTACCAGTTCCAGGGGCGCCGCTTCGACATCCAGCGCGGCAGCGAGGTGCGGTTCCAGGGCCCGATCTCGAATCCCACGCTCGACGTCGACGCCCAGCGGGTGATCTCGGGCGTGACCGCCAACGTGCACCTGGGCGGCACGCTGGCCGAGCCGCAGGTCCTGCTCTCGAGCACGCCGCCGCTCGACCAGGGCGACATCCTCTCGCTCATCGTCTTCAACCAGACGATGAACGAGCTGCCGACGAACGAGCGGGTGTCGCTCGCGGCACGGGCCGGCGCGCTGGCCGTGGGCGCGATCGCGACGCCGCTGGCCGATTCGGTGGCGCGCGCGCTCGACCTGGACATGTTCGAGATCCGCCCGTCGGAGACCGCGACGGGCGCGTCGATCGTGATCGGCCGGCAGGTGAGCGACCGGCTGTTCATCGGGTTCTCCCAGGACGTCGGCCACGGCGACGCGAGCCGCGTGTCCTTCGAGTACCGGTTGAACCAGTTCCTGCGCATCGTCACGTCGTTCGCGCAGGGCGGCGATCCGACGCTCGGCGCGCAGCGTGCCGAGGCGGCGGGGATCGATCTCATCTACGTCATCCGGTGAGATGCCCCCTCGGGGTATCGCGCCGGCGCGGCCTGGCCGGGACCCGGCCGCGGGACCCGGCCGTGAGTCACAATGGACAGGCGCCCCGGAGCGCCGCACCCGGTCCGCCCCGGCGCGGACCGGCGGGAGAGAGGCAGATGCGCAGAACTGTTGGAACCTTCTTCACGCTGGCCGTCGTCCTGGCGCTCGCGCAGGTCAGTTCGGCGCCGACCGCCCAGGCCGCCGCGGCCGGGCAGGAGCCGGCGACGCTGACGGGATGCCTCCGGTCGGGCAACACCGCGACCGTCTTCATCCTGCGCGGGGCCACCGCACCCGCGGCGGCGCCCGAGGCGCCGGACGCCGGCGCGCAGATGCCGCGCGACTACCTGCTCGTGTCGGTGCCGGAGAACGTGGAACTCGGGCCGCACCTGAACCACACGATCGCGGTCACGGGCGTCGCGCATGGTCCGGGGCAGGGGCCCGCCCCGCCCGAGGGCGCGAACACCGCCGAGAAGGCCTTGCGACGCATCGCGGTGCAGTCGATCGCCGAGGTCGCGCCCAACTGCAACGGGCGCTGACGGGCCGGGCCGTTCCACCGCGCCGGGCGGGCCGCGGCGCGGCTCAGTCTTCGTCCTGATCCCCGTCCTGCTGATCGGTGTCCTCGACGGGCGTCCTTGGCGCGCGTGCTTTCTTGTCGTGCGGCCAGTCGTCGGACGAGGCCGGGTCGTACTCCCAGCGATGGCGATCCCGCTCGGAGATCTCCTCGCCGCCCTCCAGTTCCTGCGAGTCCTGATAGGTCACGCCGAGCGCCCGGCCGATGTCGTCCACCCGGTCCTGATCCGGCGTCGGGTTGTCGCCGCCGGGGGCCTCGTCACCGACGCTGTAGGCGTCCTCCCAGTCGGCGTCGATGTCGCCGCCCGTCAGCCGCGGGCCCGTCTCCGTGTGCTCGCGCAGCCGTTCTCGCAGTTCGTCGTGGCCGGCGCGGGCCGAGCTGATGATGCGGTTGTCGATGAGGTTCGGCACCTCGGCCGGGGCGTCCTCGATCTCGAGCCGTTCGTCGTCGGGCAGCGTCCGGCGGCTGCGTCCGAGTCCGGCCGGGACTTCGGTGCGAGGTGGCCCCGCCGGGAGTGTTGCGGGCGGCGCCGCCCGGCGAGGAGCCGTGGCCTTCGCCGCGGGCTTCTTCGCGGACACCCTGGCCGCCTTCGACCGCGCCGTGGCGGCTGGCTTCGGCGTGGCCGTGGGGCGGACCTTTGGCGCCGGCCGCGTCTTCCGGGCTGCCGTCTTCGGCATGGGCGTCGGCTTCCGCTTCGACCGGGACTTCCCGAACTTCCCGGGTTTGCCGGACCGGGGCTTTGGCCTGGCGGCCTTTGGCCGGGCCTTCGGCCGGGCCTTCGGGCGGGCCTTCGGGCGGGCCTTGGGCCGGGCCTTGGCCCTCACGGCGGTTCTGGCCGTGGCCTTGGTGGCCTTGCGCCGGCCCGTGGCTGGCTTCTTAGGCCGTTTTTTCTGGGATTTGGCCGAAGTTCGGCGACTTCCGGCGCTGCTGGACTTGCGAGAGGTGCTGCCGGCCTTTCGTGAGGTCCGACTTCGGGGCGTGCGTTTCCTGGCTGCCATGGCCATTCTCCGGACGACGGTTGACCCGCGTTCCCTAAGTGGCGGATAATTCAATGCTTATCGCGATTTGCGCGACGCTCTTCTATCACAGCCCGCCGGTGCTGCGAACCCGGCAAAGTCCGAATCGAGGAGGACCCAGAACGCAATGGGCAACGGAGACGACAAGAAGATTCAAATCCTTCAAGGAGGTGTGAAGACTCACCCGGGCTTCTCCTCAATGCAGGACGAAGACATGGACCCGCAGGAGTATGCGCGCCTGCTGGAGTTTTACGATAACAGCTTCCGCAACATCGCGGAAGGCGAGGTCGTCAAGGGCACGGTGGTCAAGGTCACGCCGACCGACGTCATCGTGGACGTCGGCTTCAAGTCCGAGGGGCTGATCCCGATCGAGGAGTTCGTGGACGAGAGCGGGCAGGTCATGGCCCAGCCCGGCGACATCGTCGACGTGCTGCTGGAGCGGACCGAGGACCGCGAAGGGCACGTCGTCCTCTCGCGCGAGAAGGCCGAGAAGATGAAGATCTGGGACGAGGTCGAGAAGGCCTTCCAGGAACGGAAGGTCGTCATCGGTCGCGTCATCGAGCGGATCAAGGGCGGGCTCGCGGTGGACATCGGCGTCCGCGCGTTCCTGCCGGGCTCGCAGATCGACGTCCGTCCGGTGCGCAACCTGGATGCGCTGAAGGGGCAGGAGCTCCGGATGCGTGTCATCAAGGTCAACAAGAAGCGCGGCAACATCGTGCTCTCGCGCAAGGTGCTCCTCGAGGAGGAGAACGCGGAGAAGAAGAAGGAGACCCTCGACACGCTGGCCGAGGGCAAGGTGCTCCGCGGCACGGTCAAGAACCTCACCGACTACGGCGCGTTCATCGACCTGGGCGGCATCGACGGGCTGCTGCACATCACCGACATGTCGTGGGGCCGCGTCACGCACCCCTCCGAGGTGGTCCGCGTCGGCGACGACATCGACGTCATCGTCCTCAAGTACGACCCGGCGACCGAGCGCGTGTCGCTCGGCCACAAGCAGCTCGTGCCGGATCCCTGGACGAACGTCATCGAGCGCTACCCGGTGGGCATCCGCGTGACGGGCAAGGTCGTCAGCCTGACCGACTACGGCGCGTTCATCGAGCTCGAGCCGGGCGTCGAGGGCCTGATCCACGTCTCGGAGATGTCGTGGAGCAAGCGGGTCAAGCACCCGTCGAAGATCCTCAACGCCGGCGACTCGGTCGAGGCGATGGTGCTCGGGGTGGACCCGGGCGCGCGGCGCATCTCGCTCGGGCTCAAGCAGGTCGAGAGCAACCCCTGGCACGAGCTGGCCGACAAGTACCCGGTCGGCACGACGATCTCGGGCAAGGTCCGCAACCTCACCGAGTTCGGCGCGTTCGTCGAGGTCGAGGACGGCATCGACGGCCTCATCCACATCTCGGACATGTCGTGGAGCAAGATCAAGCATCCGTCCGAGGTGCTCAAGAAGGGCGACACGGTCGAGGCGCAGGTGCTCAGCATCGACGCCGACAACCAGCGCCTGTCGCTCGGGCTCAAGCAGCTGCAGACGGGCATCTGGAAGGAGTTCTTCGACGCGCACAAGGTCGGCGACCTGGTCGACGGCAAGGTGGTGCGGCAGACGAACTTCGGCGCGTTCGTGGAGCTGGCCGACGGCATCGAGGGCCTGATCCACGTCTCCGAGTTCGACTCGGCCCAGGGCGGCGAGAAGCTCGAGCTGCGGGCGGGCGAGTCGTACCAGATGAAGATCATCCGGCTGGTGCCCGAGGAGCGGAAGATCGGCCTGAGCATCCGCGCGCTCAAGGACGACCAGTACCGCGCCGACTGGGAGGCCTACTCCGAGTCCACCGGACGTCCGGAGGTGACGCTCGGGGATCACTTCAAGCACCTCAAGTAGATCCGGGGCGGGGTCGGGACCGTCGGTCCGGCACGTCCGGGCCGCCGGGGCCCGGCCCCGCACGCCGATACGGGAGCTTCAGCCGCCTCGCAGCCGCCGCGCCCTCACGAGCCCATGACCAAAGCCGAACTCGTCGAAGAAGTCTCTCGGGTGTCCGACCTCACGAAGAAGCATTCCGAGGTCATCGTGGACACCGTGTTCAAGAGCATCGTCGACGCGCTGCATCGCGGCGAGAAGATCGAGCTGCGGGGATTCGGCAGCTTCCGGCTGCGGCAGCGCGAGCCGCGCAAGGGCCGCAACCCCAAGACCGGCGACAAGGTGGACGTGCCGCCGAAGAAGGTGCCGTATTTCAAGCCGGGCAAGGAACTGAAGGACCTGATCAACCGCGGCGAGGACGTGGCGACGCTCGCGCCCGGCGCGGCGCCGGCCCCGGCGACGACGCCCGTGTCCGGCGACCGGTCGGACGAGTAGCCCCCGCCTGCCGCGCGACCTCGTGCGATGGACCGCCTGTGGACGCCCTGGAGACTCGCCTACGTGACTGAAGCCGCCGCTCCGTCGTCCGGGTGCATCTTCTGTGACGCCCTGGCGCGGGACGACGAGCCGCTCATCGTGCACCGCGGCCGGCGCACCATCGTCATCCTCAACAAGTTTCCCTACAACAACGGCCACCTGATGGTGGTGCCCGCGCGGCACGTCGGCCGCCTGGCCGACCTCGATCCGGACGAGCTGGCCGAGCTCGCGGCGCTCACGCGCGATGCCGAGCGCGTGCTGGACGCGGTGTATCACCCGCACGGCTTCAACATGGGCATCAACCTCGGCAAGGCCGCCGGTGCGGGCGTGCTCGACCACCTGCACATGCACCTGGTGCCGCGCTGGAACGGCGACACGAACTTCATGGCCGTCGTCGGCGAGACGCGCGTGCTCCCCGAGGAGCTGCCGGCGACCGCCGCCCGCGTCCGCGACGCCTTCGCCCGCGTCGCCGGATCGGCGGGCTGACCGGCGCCACGCCCGTCCGCGCCAGGCCGGCCGGGGGCGCGCCGATGTACGATGAGCCGCCCGCCCACGTCCGCGAGTCCGGCACGACCGCCCCGGGGCGGCCGGGCCTCGGCGCCGTCGCCGCGGGCGGAGGTGTGAGTCCATGAACCCTGTCAGGCAGATCTCCGTCGGCCTTCTGATCCTGCTCGCCGTGACCACCGCGGCGTGCTCCGCGAGCTGCGTCGAGACCGGCCACGTCGGCGTCGTCACCACGTTCGGCGCCGTCACCAGCCGCCAGCTCGGCGAGGGCCTCAACTTCGTGGCGCCGTGGCAGGGCGTGCACGAGCTCTCGGTCCGCACGCGCGAGATCAAGGAGACGGCCGCGACGCCGTCGAACGAGGGCCTCACGATCCAGCTCGAGGTCTCGCTGCTGTACCGGCTCGCGGCGAGCGAGGCCCGCACCCTGTACCAGACGGTCGGCGCCGACTACGCGGACGTCATCGTCGTGCCCAGCCTGCGGAGCGCGATGCGCGCCGCCACGGCCGCGCACAAGGCCGAGGCGCTCTACAGCGAGGCACGCGAGCAGATCGCGGTCGAGATCCGCAACCTGATGGAGGCCTCGATGGAGGGACGCGGTATTCTCATCGAGCGCGTGCTGCTGCGCGACATCCAGTTGCCGACGACGCTCAAGGACGCGATCGAGGCCAAGCAGGGGATGGAGCAGGAGTCGCTGCGGATGCAGTTCGTGCTGGCCAAGGAACGCCAGGAAGCCGAGCGCAAGCGCGTCGAGGCGCAGGGCATCAAGGACTTCCAGGACATCGTGAGTCAGGGCATCAGCGACCGGCTGCTCCAGTGGAAGGGCATCGAGGCCACCGAGAACCTCGCCCAGAGCGCCAACTCGAAGATCGTGATCATCGGCAGCGGATCGAACGGGCTGCCCATCATCCTCGGCGGCGGCGGAGACTGACATGGACTTCTCGTTGAACGAGGGCCAGCGGGCCTGGCTCGATCGGGTGGAGGCGTTCGCGCGCGACCGCGTGGCGCCGCGCGCGGCGGCCGTGGACGCCGACGGCGTCTTCCCCCGCGACCTGGTGCACGAAGCGGCCGCGCTGGGCCTGATGGGGGTCACGATCCCCGAGGCCCAGGGCGGCGCCGGGCGCGACTACGTGACGTACGCGCTCGCCGTCGAGGCCGTCGCCAAGGCCAGCGCCACGCTGGCCGTCATCCTCACCGTCAACAACTCGCTCGTCGTCGAGCCGCTCCGTGAGTTCGGCACCGACGGCCAGCAGGACCTGTGGCTCGCCCGGCTCGCGTCGGGGCGGGCGATCGGGGCCTTCGCGCTGTCGGAGGCCGATGCCGGGTCGGACGCGGCGAACCAGAAGACGGTGGCGCGCTTCGAGGACGGCCAGTTCGTCATCGACGGCGCGAAGGTCTGGGTCGCCAACGCGGAGGCGGCCGACGTGGCCATCGTCTTCGCGGCGACCGACCCCGACGCGCGCCGGCGCGGCATCACGGCGTTCCTCGTCCCGCTCGACACGCCCGGCATCAGCCGCACGCCGTCCGATTCGCTCGGCGTGCGCGGGCTCGGCTGCATGGACCTCACGTTCGAGGGCGTGCGCGTGGAGGCGCAGGCGCTCATCGGCGAGCCGCGCCGCGGCTTCCGCCTGGCGATGCGCGCGCTCGAGGGCGGACGCGTCGTCATCGCGGCGCAGGCGCTCGGGGTGGGGCAGGCCGCGCTGGACCTCGCGCTGGCCTACGCGCGCGAACGCGAGGCGTTCGGCCAGCCGATCGGCAACTTCCAGGCGATCCAGTTCCAGCTCGCGGACCTGGCGACGGACCTCGAGGCGGCGCGCATGCTGACGTGGCAGGCGGCCGACGCCCGCGACCGGCTGCCCCGGGCGTCGGTCGAGGCCGCGATGGCCAAGCTGCAGGCGTCCGAAGCGGCGCACCGCGCGGCCGATCGCGCCATGCAGATTCTCGCCTCGGAGGGCTACCGGCGCGGCTCGACCATCGAGCGCCTGTTCCGCGACGTCCGCGCGGCGGAGATCTACCAGGGGACTTCGGAGGTCCAGCGGATGATCATCGCGGAGCACGCGGTGGACGCGTAGGGAGAGCGCCGGCGCCGGCAGGGCTGGCGCACTCCGCTGCGGCGTGAACACGTACCGGTACGCCGGCAGTGTATCGAGGCCGGCGCGCGCCCACGAATTGACATGAAGGCGCTGAAGACACTGAAGCGCATGAAGGCTGGCCGCGCGGGCGCCTCGGCCTTCCCCACGCGGCCGGCGAAGACCGCCGGCCGGGCGAGCGGAGCTCGCCTGCCGTCAGGGACCCTCAGGTGCCACGCGGGCAGCCCTTCATGACCTTCCAGACTTCAGAACCTTCATGTCCAGCCGTGGGACCCCGATCGCTGGCACAGGGGACCACGTTCACTGGCAGCGGTACCACGTTCGCCGGCATGCCCGCGCCGGCTCACCGGCCAGGCCGGCGCCGTGAGCGAGCCCGTACCGCGTCTCAGCTCAGCAGCTGCTTGGCGATCGTCTGGAGCTGCAGGTTCGACGTGCCCTCGTAGATCTGCCCGATCTTGGCGTCGCGGTAGAGCTTCTCGACGGGGTAGTCCTTCACGAACCCGTACCCCCCGTAGAGATTGATCGCGAGCGACGCGACGCGCTCGGCGACCTCGGACGAGAAGATCTTGCACATCGCGGCCTCGGTCAGGAACGGGCGTCCCTGGTCGCGCAGCCGCGCGGCGTTGTACACGAGCAGCCGTGCCGCCTCGAGGTCGGTCGCGGCGCGCGCCAGCTGGAACTGGACGCCCTGGAAGTCGGCGATGGCTTTGCCGAACTGCTGGCGTTCCTTCGTGTAGCGCACGGCGTGCTCCAGCGCGCCGGCCGCGAGACCCACCATCTGCGCGCCGATGCCGATGCGGCCCTCGTTGAGCGTCTCGATGGCGACCTTGTAGCCCTTGCCGACCTCGCCCAGCACGCGCGACTTCGGCACGCGGCACCCCTCGAGCAGCAGCTCGCAGGTGCTCGACGCGCGGATGCCGAGCTTGTCCTCCTTCTTGCCGACGGTGAACCCCGCGTCGCCGCGCTCGACGATGAACGCGGTGATGCCGCGGTAGCCGGCGGCCGGGTCCACGGTTGCGAAGACGATGAACAGGTTCGCCTCGTTGCCGTTGGTGATCCACAGCTTGCGGCCGTCCAGGACGAAGTCGTCGCCGTCGGCGCGCGCCCGCGTCTGCAGCGCGAACGCGTCGCTGCCGGAGGCGGCCTCGGACAGCGCGTACGCGCCGACCTCGCTCGACGCGAGGCGCGGCAGGATCGCGGACTTGAGTGCCGGGCTGCCCCAGCGCAGCACCGCGTTGATGACCAGCGTGTTCTGGACGTCCACGAGCACGCCCACCGACGGGTCCACCCGCGAGAGTTCCTCGACGACCAGCACCGACTGGAAGAACCGGCCGCCGCCGCCGCCGTATTCCTCCGGCACCTCGACGCCCATGACGCCCAGCGAGAACAGCTGATCGAGCAGCGCCTTCGGGAACTTCGCCTGCTCGTCCATCTCGCGCACGTGCGGGCGGATCTGCGCCTCGGCGAACTCGCGGACGCTCTGGCGGAGCAGCTGTTCGTCTTCGGAGAGGATCGTCAGGGGGGGCAGGGGGGTGTCGACTGTCGGGGCCGTCATGGGCGGAATGTTATCATCGGTACTGCCAGCGTTTGTCGTCGCCGGGCCCGTGTTTCCGGCCCTCAACCAGCAGGAACTGCTCCATGAACCGCCGCCTGGCCGTCTCCGTCCTGCTCGCGGCTCTGATCGCGGCGTCGCCCGCCGCGCAGGGCGCCGGTGACCCCGATCGGCCCGGCGGTGCGCCTCCGCAGACCGCCGCCCCGCCGCCGCAGGCCGCGGCGCCGTCGTCACAGGCGCCGCAGCAGCCGACCTTCCGCACCCGCATCGACTCGGTCAGCGTGGACGTCGCCGTGCTCGACAAGCAGGGCAACCCCGTCGCCGACCTCACGCCGGGCGACTTCGAGGTCCGCGAGGACGGCAAGCTCCAGACGGTGGACACCCTGCGGTTCATCGACATCGACACCGCGGCGCGCTCGCGCCCGACGACCCATCGCGAGATCACCTCGATGGAGGACCAGATCCGCGAGGCCTCCCGCGACGACACCCGCGTCATCGTCATCTTCCTCGACGACTACCACGTGCGGCTCGGCAACGGGATGCGCGTCCGCGAGCAGGTCGCGCGGTTCGTCAGCGGCCTCGAGGACAACGACCTCGTCGCCGTCATGTACCCGCTCACGCCGGCCAGCGCGATGACGTTCTCGCGCGACCACGACGGCCTGGCCCGGGCCATCCTCAAGTTCCAGGGACGCAAGTACGACTACACGCCCCGCAACAGCTACGAGGAGCGCTTCCAGACCCTGCCGGCCCGCCAGCAGGAGCGGATGCGCAACGACATCGTGATCTCGTCGCTCGAATCGGTCTGCGCCTACCTCGGCACGCTCCGCGAGGGACGCAAGACGGTGCTCTACGTGAGCGAGGGCCTGTCCGGCTCGCTGCCCGAGGGCGTGACGACGCAGGGAGAGTGGGGCGTCCCCACCGGCCGTCAGACCGGCGGCCAGGTCCAGAACACGCTGATGGACGACCGGATGGCCTTCTTCAACTCGACGGAGCTGCTGAGCTCGATGCGCCTGGTCTTCTCCGCGGCCAACCGCGCGAACACGTCGATCTACACGCTGGACCCCCGCGGGCTGGCGGCCTCCGAGTTCGACATCAACGACAACGTCTCGTCGGAGGTCGATCGGCGCGTGCTCGGCGAGACGCTCGACTCGCTGCGGTCGCTCGCCGGCGAGACCGACGGCCGCGCCATCGTCAGCCGCAACGATCCCGCGCCGATGCTCGAGCAGATGGTGCGCGACTCGAGCAGCTACTACCTGCTGGGCTACACCTCGAGCGAGGCGCCGCGCGACGGCAAGTTCCACAAGATCGAGGTCAAGGTGAAGCGCAAGGACGTCGACGTCCGCGCGCGGAGCGGCTACTGGGCCTACACGGCCGAGGAAGTCGAGCGCGTGCTGGCGCCGTCCACGCCGGAGCCGCCGCGGGACGTGATCGAGGCGCTCGAGTCGCTGGCCGCCGCCGACGAGTCCACGCTGCGCCGCCGCGCCATGCAGGTCTGGCTCGGCACCCTGCCGTCGGCCGACGGCCCGAAGGTCGTGCTGGCCTGGGAGGGCATGGCGCCCGAGGGACGCGACGCCGAGGTCATCGATCACGTCGAGGTCGCCGCTACGTCGGCCGCGGGCGACGCGCTCTACACCGGCGCGGTGCCGCGGACCGACGTGCTCGGCCGCCAGGCCGGCCGGATCGACTTCGCCGCGCCCGCCGGCCAGATTCGCGTGCGCCTCACCGCTCGCGATGCCGCGGGCGGCCGCGTCGAGGCCGACGACGTGACCTACGAGGTCCCCGCGGTGGCCGGCGACGCGCTCTTCCTGACGCCGCCCGTCGTCTACAAGGGCCGCACGGCGCGCGACATCCTCAACATCAAGGCCGCCGAGGCGCCCGTGCCCGCCGTCACGCGCGCCTTCTCGCGCACCGAGCGGTTGCTGCTCCGGTTCGGCGCCGGCGCGCCCGGTGGCGCCACGCCCGACGTCACCCTCCGTCTGCTTAACCGGCAGGGCACCGGCATGGTGGACCTCCGCCCGCCCACCGCGCTGGGAGACGGGCGCTACGAGGCGCAGGTGGTGCTCTCGAGCGTCCCGCCCGGCGACTACCTCATCGAGTTCGCGGCCAGCGCGGGCGGCCAGAGCACCCGTACGCTGCTCGCCCTCCGCATCACGGGCTGACGCGCCGCCGGCCCCGCGGCCTCGGCGGCCGGACGTGCGCGCCGCGCCGGCACCCTCATGTCCGAGCTGCGCCGGAGCCCCGCGTCGGGCCCGCCAGACGCTGTCCGCCGACGGGCGATGATCCCGACTTGGCGTGATACGCTTCCCGGGTTTTCGCAACCGACACAAGGCAGGTCATGGCGAAGCTGGAGACGTTTTCGTCGCGGTGGGGGCTCATCCTCGCGGGGCTGGGGATGGCGGTGGGCACGGGGAACATGTGGCGGTTTCCCCGCATTGCCGCGCAGAACGGCGGCGCGGCGTTCCTCATCCCCTGGATCATCTTCCTGTTCGTCTGGTCGATCCCGCTGCTCGTCGCCGAGTTCGCCATCGGCCGCGGCACCAGGCGCGGCGTGATCGGCGCGTTCGCCACGCTGACCAACGGGCGCTTCGCCTGGATGGGCGGCTTCGTGGCCGTGACCACGATCATGATCCTGTTCTACTACTCGGTCGTCACCGGGTGGACGCTCCGGTATTTCCTGGCGGCCGCGGCGGGGCAGATGACCGGCGCCGAGCCGGGGGCGTACTGGGAGCTGGCGCACTCGGGGTGGATGGCGGCCGGGTACCACATCCTCTCGGCGCTCGCCGGCGCGTGGATCATCCAGCGCGGCGTGGTGAAGGGCATCGAGGCGGCCAACAAGCTGCTCGTGCCGGCGCTCTTCGCGCTGCTCATCATCGCGGCCTTCCGCGCGGTGTCCCTGCCGGGCGCCGACCGCGGCCTCGAGTTCCTCTTCAACCCCGACCTGTCCACGCTGACCAACTACCGCACCTGGCTCGAGGCGCTCACGCAGTCGGCCTGGTCCACCGGCGCCGGCTGGGGGTTGATCCTCACCTACGGCATCTACCTCCGGAAGAAGGACGACGTCGCGCTCAACTCGGCGACGATCGGATTCGGCGACAACTCGGCGTCGCTGCTCGCCGCGCTGGCGGTGCTGCCGGCCGTCTTCGCGATCCTCTCGCTCGAGGACGCGCGCACGGCGCTCTCGGCGGGCAACGAGGGCCTCATGTTCATCTGGATCCCGCAGGTCTTCAACCGCATGCCGGGCGGCCTGCTGCTGCTGCCCATCTTCTTCCTGGCGCTCTTCTTCGCGGCGCTCTCGTCGCTCATCGCGATGATCGAGCTGGCCACGCGCATCCTGATGGACGCGGGCATGCTGCGCGGCAAGGCCGTGGCCGTGGTCACCGCGGCGGTCATCATCGTCGGCCTGCCGTCGGCGCTCGACCTGGCGGTGTTCCAGAACCAGGACTGGGTCTGGGGCGTGGGCCTGATGATCAGCGGGTTGTTCATCTCGCTGCTCGTCTCGATGTACGGCTCGAAGAAGTTCGCCGCGGAGTTCATCAACATCTCGCCCGGCGGCGTCCGCGTGGGCGGGATGTTCGAGTTCGTGCTGAAGTACCTGATCCCGGCGCAGTTCGTCGTCATGTTCGGCTGGTGGATGTACCAGGCCGCCGCGGTCTACGACCCGGAGGCGTGGTGGAACCCGCTGCACACCTACAGCGTGGGCACGTGCATCGCCCAGTGGGGCATCGCGCTGCTGCTGCTCATCGCGTTCAACCGTCGAATGGCCGCCGCCAGCACCCGGCAGCCGGTGGAGGTGGAGGAATGAACGGCCGCACGATGCTGATGATGCTCATCGTCCTGGGTCTGAACTGGGGCGGGTTCGTCTTCTGCCTGTTGTACGGCGCGAAGCGGGCGGGCCGGGACGGGTAGGGCGCGGCACGCACGTGTGAGGCGGGAGTGACCGCCGCGGACGATGCCGAACGAATCACCATGCAGGTCATGCAGGACGAAGTGACCGGGTCACGCTGATCGAGTCGGCCTGGCGGCGGGCGACGCCCGCCGACCGGCCCGGAGGGCAGCGTGGCTTCGTCCCCGTTCGCCAGACCGACCCGCGCGACACAGACAGCCTGCATGTGCTCCGCCGTCCTGCATGGTGATCCGAGGGAACCCTGGCGCGCGGCGGCGCGGCCGGACGTGACGGCGGCCGGCCTCGAGTTCAGCTACACGCGGCGGCCGGCAGCGTCATCATGAGCGCGGGCGCGTTCGCCTGTCGGAACGAGGTGTTTCAGGTGCCCCTGATCGACCCGGACACGCCGTCCAGCACGGGCGGCTACGGCAGGTCGGGCCGGCGGGTGATCCCATCGTCTACCTCAAGAACACGACGATGGCGGAGCAGATGTATCTGCTGCAGGTCTCCTGGCCGGGCGGCGCGTATGCTCCGGGCCTGAAGACGCTCGCACCGGGCGAGACGCTCGCGCTCGATCTCCGGCACCTCCGGGACGCGCAGGTGCCCGACCGGCTCGGCCGGACGATTCCCATCGACGTGGCCGGGGGGCAGGTGCACTGGTCGGCGAAGAGCCGCGAGCGGCACGCGATCATCGGCCGCGCCGAGACGGTGGATCCCGAGCATGCGGTCAGCTCGACCTACGCCTGCGTGAACTGCTGTCCGGACAATCCGTACGACTCATGGACGGCGCCCGGAAGCCTCGCGCTCGGCACTGGCATCACGGACGTCCTCGTGGCGTGGCTGCGGGACATCGACTGCTACGACACGATCCTGGAGGCATACGACCTCGGGCCGGGGCAGCTGCAGTGGTCCAGCTCGAACACGAACGTCGCGACGGTCAGCTGGGGCGAGGTGACCGGCGTGGGGGAGGGGACGGCGAACATCTACGGGACCTACTCGACCAGCTGGTGGTGGGAGCAGAACACCGACTGCGAGTCGGCCTCAATGATCGCGTCTCGGGTCAAGACGCAGCCACGTCATTAGCGATCGTTACAGGGTTATCTGATCTCGTTCGAATCCTCCCTCATGTCAACCACCGGGATGCACCGGCGGCTGTCAGGCCTATTACTACGTATCGTGATTATCAGGTCATGGATGGCACTGTGCCTCCCCAGCCGATCCAGAAAGTGATGCAACTGAACGAGAGCTTCACGACGCCGACTAACACGTGTGGTGCCACCTTCCTGACAGGCAACGCCACGACGAACGCCGGATCTTCAGGACTCGTTTTCTTCTATGGAAATGGCGTCTGTGCTGGCGGTGGAAGTTGCACGGTTGTCCGCAATCAGGCATGGACAGAAGTATCTAGCTCGAACACCGTCGGAACATGCACTGACAGACTCACAGGCTTTTCGATCCAGTAGACGGGGGCGTCGTCGAACCATGTCCATCGTGAGAACCCTGCTTCTGCTGGCGATACTTGGCGGAGTGGCCGTCGAAACGTCTACACAAGGGCGTCAGCGCGTCCCTTCGCTGATGCAGGGGGCGTCTGCAACATCGGTCCTCGGGCTTCCTGGCGCCCTCGCGGCGCGCGGAATCCCGGCCGGCGTGGTGATCTCAGCGGACGTGCTTCGTCAGCCGGCTGCTGAGATTCCGCAGATGTCCGAAGAGGGGACGCTGGATGCGGCTCTGTCGCGGTTCGATGAGGCACACCCGGGCTATCGGTCGGTGCACGCCGGGGGCGTCGTCCTAGTTGAACAACTGCCGGTGCCGCCCGTCGTAGCTGAACTCCTGAGCCGTCGGCATACGGTGCACTACCAAGCCGTACCGGCCCTTGAGTTGTTGCTAGCCGTGGGAGACCTCTTGGCAAAGGTGCCTGGCAGCGCCGGTGGCGGGATTGCCGGAACCGGTCCGCCTGTGGGCAATTGCCCGCTGAATACGCCGATTACAGTCCATATCGATGCTCCGACGACCAGACAGATCCTCGATGCGATGGTCGAACAGGCCAAGGGCCTCGTGTGGCTGATGATTCACGATCTCGACGCGCGTCAGGACGGCCTTCAGTTGGGTTTCATGTGCCCGAATGGCGTCCTGTACCGATTCACAGTGCGAGGTTGGTAGCGAGCGGAACCGCGTCCGCGTGGGACGCCACGAGGGCTCCACCTGCTCTGCGCAGCGGCATTCTGCCGCTGATGTGCGGCCTCGCGGCGCCGCAGGCCTCCAGGGTGCTCAACCGGAGGCTCGGCTGTGAGCACCGTTTCGGGAGGTTGGCGAGGTGAAGCCCCAAGTGCTCGCCTGGTTGCTGACGCTAGTCGCGGGCACGGCTCGCGTCGGTGTCAACGCCCAGACGAACGAAGTGATCTCCTACATCCTCCCCGCGGAGGTCACACAGCACCAACCAGTACTGTTGGATCTGGCTTTGCGAAATCAGCTCGATCGGCCCCTGACGATCGAGCTTGGAGCCGGAGAGGTTGCTCGGTTCGAGTTCAGGCTCCAGCCGCCGAGCGGGTCTCTCGTGGTCTCGCGCCCGACGACGACCAGGCGGCCCGGATACTCTGAGTGGTTCGAATCAGCGGGGCATCATGAACTGGCGCCGGGAAGGTCTGACTCGGTCTGGATTCTTCTGAGTCAGTTCCTGGACTTCGACAGTGTCGGAACCTACGAGCTGACGATTCGGTTCAATGGTGAGGTGACCCCGATCGCCGCATTGGCGCCTGCCATGCAGCTCACCCGAACCACTGTGCGCCAGATCCGTGTGCTCCCAAGGGACGAAGATGCCTTGCGGCGCTACTGCGCCAGCTTGGTCGCCGAATCGGAGTCCGATGGTTACCACCAGCGGGCGGGCCTTGACGGCGCTTGCGCACGTCCAGGATCCAGTCGCCGTGCCGTATCTCCTGGAAGCCGCGGAGGTGGCCGTCGGCCCGCCCGAGGTGGCGGCCACCGTCGAGATCGAGGCACTGGTGCGCATCGGCGGAGAGGAAGCTCGGCGCGCCCTGGAACTCCTGGCTCGCAGCTCGAACCCGTGGACGGTTCGGATGGCGCAGGAGGCGCTCAAGCGGATCAAGTGAAGCGCCGCCGCGTGAGACCTGCCCGCATCCGGCCCACGGCCTCCGGCCCGGCATCCGGGCACGGTGAGGTCGGGGAGTAGAGACGCCACGCCCGGGCCGTGTTAGCATCCGCCGCCATGACACCGGCGCTGACCGCCCTGCTCGGCTCCCTGGCCGGGTTCACCACCTTCTACATCGGCGCCTGGTTCGTCGGCGCCCGCCGGGCGGCCGGCCGATCCGACACGCCGCCCGAGGCCCGGCCGTCCCGCTTCCCGGGGCCGCTCCAGCTCGTGGTGGGCTTCGTCACCAACTTCTTCGACACGCTCGGCATCGGCTCGTTCGCGCCGACCACCGCGGTCTTCAAGTTCCTGAAGATGGTGCCCGACCGCCTGGTGCCCGGCACCCTGAACGTCGGCCACACGCTGCCGGCCATCGCCCAGGCGTTCATCTTCACGCTGGCCATCGGCGTGGACGTCACCACGCTCGTCCTGATGATCGCCGCCGCGGTCTCCGGCGCCTGGATCGGCGCCGGCATCGTCGCGAGCTGGCCGAAGCGGTGGGTGCAGGTCGGCATGGGCTGCGCGCTCATCGTGGCCGCGTCGCTCTTCGCCTGGAGCAACCTCGGTGGCGGGGCGACGACGGTGGGCACGCTGGACCTCACCGGCGTGAAGCTGGCGCTCGGGCTGGCGGGCAACTTCGCGCTCGGCTCGCTCATGACGCTCGGGATCGGCCTCTACGCGCCCTGCATGATCCTGGTCGGCCTGCTCGGCATGAACGCCAAGGCGGCGTTCCCGATCATGATGGGCTCCTGCGCCTTCCTCATGCCGGTGGCGAGCGCGAAATTCGTGCAGAAGCAGGCCTATTCGTTCACCCCGGCCCTGGGCCTCGCGCTCGGCGGCATCCCGGGCGTGCTGATCGCCGCGTTCCTCGTCAAGGAGATGGACATCACCACGGTCCGCTGGCTCGTGGTGGGCGTGGTGCTCATCGCGGCGGCGATGATGCTGCGGTCGGCGGCGAAGGGCGAGTGAGCCGGGCCCCGTCCCGGGGCGTTGCGGGGTCCGGCCGGCGGGGCCGATATAATTGACGATCATGAAATCCGCCCCGACCGAGACGGCTCCGGACACCGCCAAGGCCCGCTGGGAGCGCGAGGTGCTCGAGCCCGCGCTGGCGAAGGCCCCGGAGCGCCAGGCCAGCTTCACGACGATTTCCGGACGGCCTATCGACCGCCTCTACACGGCCGAGGACACGGCCTCGCTCGACTACGCCCGCGACCTGGGCGACCCGGGCGTCTTCCCGTACACGCGCGGCATCCACCCGAGCGGCTATCGCGGCAAGCTCTGGACCATGCGGCAGTTCGCCGGGTTCGGCACGCCCGAGGAGACCAACGAGCGCTACAAGCAGTTGCTCGCCGCCGGCGGCACCGGCCTGAGCGTGGCGTTCGACCTGCCGACGCTGATGGGCCGGGATCCGGATCACCCGCTCTCGCTCGGCGAGGTGGGCAAGTGTGGCGTGTCGGTGGTCTCGCTGGCCGACATGGAGGTGCTCTTCGACGGGATCGCGCTCGGCGACATCACGACGTCGATGACGATCAACTCGCCGGCGCCGATGATCTTCGCGATGTACCTCGTCGTGGCCGAGCAGCAGGGCGCGGACTGGAAGACGCTCTCGGGCACGATCCAGAACGACATCCTGAAGGAGTTCATCGCCCAGAAGGAGTACATCTTCCCGCCGCGCCCGTCGATGAAGCTCATCACGGACGTCTTCGAGTTCTGCACGAAGGAAGTGCCGAAGTGGAACACGATCTCGGTCAGCGGATACCACATCCGCGAGGCCGGGGCGACGGCGCTCCAGGAACTCGCCTTCACGCTGCGCGACGGCATCGAGTACGTGCAGTGGGGCGTGGACGCCGGGCTCGACGTGGACGCGTTCGTGCCGCGCATCTCCTTCTTCTTCAACGCGCACAGCGACTTCTTCGAGGAGATCGCGAAGTACCGCGCGGCGCGGAAGATCTGGGCGCGGGTGATGCGCGAGCGCTTCGGCGCGAAGGACGAGCGGTCGTGGAAGCTGCGCTTCCACACGCAGACCGCCGGCGTCTCGCTCACCGCCCAGCAGCCCTACAACAACGTCGTGCGCACGGCGCTCCAGGCGCTCTCGGCCGTGCTCGGTGGGACGAACTCGCTCCATACCAACTCGCTCGACGAGGCGCTCGCGCTCCCGACGGCCGAGGCCGCCACGCTCGCGCTCCGGACCCAGCAGGTCATCGCGCACGAGAGCGGCGTGACCAACATCGTCGATCCGCTCGGCGGGTCCTGGTTCGTCGAGAAGCTGACGCTCGACATGGAGGAGGGCGCGCTCAAGTACTTCGACACGATCGATCGCATGGGCGGGATGGTCGAGGCGATCGAGCAGGGCTATCCGCAGCGCGAGATCGCCGAGGCGTCGTACCGCTTCCAGCAGGCCGTCGAGCGCCGCGAGAAGCAGATCGTCGGCGTCAACGCCTACGTCGAGGAGAACGAGGTGCCGATGCCGATTCTCTACATCGACGATGCGGCGGCCGACGCGCAGATGGCCCGGCTCGAGGCCACCCGCCGGACGCGCGACCAGGCGAAGGTCACCGCCACCCTGGCGGCGCTGGCCGACGCGGCCCGGTCCGGGGCCAACACGATGTACCCCCTGCTCGACTGCGTGCGGGCCTACGCGACGGTGGGGGAGATGTGCGACGCGCTCCGGCAGGTGTGGGGCGAATACGAAGAGGTGCCGTCAATCTAGTAACCGGACCTCGATTTCGCCGCCGTTTCGTCCGGCCCGCCGGCCGGAGGCACAAGGATGTCCGGCTGGCCAGTTGGGCACACTCCTTGCAATAATGAACGAACTTGTAACGCGGCCGTGAGGCCGCCGGCTGGGGCGCGGGGAGCATGCAGAAGATTCGAGTCGTCATCGCGAAGCCGGGCCTCGATGGCCACGACCGGGGGGCCAAGGTGATCGCCCGGGCGCTGCGGGATGCGGGGATGGAGGTCATCTACACCGGCCTCCGCCAGACCCCCGAGCAGATCGCGGCCGCCGCCCTCCAGGAGGACGCCGACGTCATCGGCCTCTCCATCCTGAGCGGCGCGCACATGCACATCTGCCCGCGCCTCATGGAACTGCTCCGCGAGAAGGGCCTCGACCACGTCACCGTGCTCGTGGGGGGCATCATCCCCGACGTCGACATTCCCAAGCTCAAGGCCATGGGCGTGAAGGGCGTCTTCCTGCCGGGCAGCCCCATGCAGGACATCATCGACTTCATCAACGGCCACGTGAGGCCGCGGGCCGAGGCCCTCTGAGTTCGCATGGCCAAGACGCTCCTGCTCGCCGATGACAGCGTGACGATCCAGCGGGTCGTCGAGCTGACGTTCGCCCACGAGGACATCCACGTCGTGTCGATGAGCGACGGCCAGCGCGCGATCTCGTGGCTCGACGCCGAGCGGCCGGACATCGTCCTGGTCGACGTCGCGGTGCCCGAGGTGGACGGCTACGAGGTCGCGGCGCACGTCAAGAAGTCGTCGCGGCTGAAGCACGTGCCCGTGCTGCTGCTGGCCGGCGCGTTCGAGCCGGTCGACGAGGCGCGCTCGCGGTCGATCGGCTGCGACGGCGTCATCGTCAAGCCGTTCGAGCCGAAGCAGCTCGTCGAGCGCGTGAAGGAGCTGCTGGCCGACGCCCGGCCCGCCCGCGGCGGCGGGCGCGACCGCCAGAAGGCCGAACCGGCCGCGGCGGCCGCGCCGGGGCCGCGCTCCGGGCCGGCGACCGACCCGATCTTCGCCGGCAACATGGGCACGGTGCCGTCACCCGCCGGCGACGAGCCGCAGCCGCTCGAGCTCCCGAAGCCGCTCTGGGGCGACCCGTCCGGCGGAACGGCCCGCGCCGCCGCCGAGGCGCCGCCGCACGCGCCGCCGAAGGTGTCGCTGGTCAACGCCTTCTCGGCCCTGCTGGCCGCCGAGAAATCCGTCGCGCCCGCCCCCCAGGCGGCCGCGCCCGCCGCCGCGCCGGTCTCCGACGCCGCGATCGAGGAAGCCGTCCGCCGGGTCCTCTCCCGGATGACGGGCGACATGGTCCGGCGCATCGTGCACGACACGGCCGAGCGGCTGATCCGCGAGGAAATCGAGAAGATCAAGGCGGCGAATACGGAGTAGTACGCTGTCATCCACGCCACGCATTCCCGACAAACCCGCGCTCGAAGGCCTCGAGGCCCGCTGGCAGGCCCGCTGGGACGCCGGCGCGGTCTACGCGTTCGACCGCACCGCGACGCGCGATCGCGTCTTCTCGATCGACACGCCGCCGCCGACCGTCAGCGGCTCGCTGCACGTCGGCCACGTGTTCTCGTACACGCACACGGACGTGATCGCGCGCTACCAGCGCATGCGCGGGCGCGACGTGTTCTACCCGATGGGGTGGGACGACAACGGGCTGCCGACCGAGCGCCGGGTGCAGAACTACTACGGCGTCCGCTGCGACCCGTCGCTGCCATACGACGCGTCGTTCACGCCGCCCGACAAGCCGGGCAAGCAGGCGATCTCCGTGTCGCGGCCCAACTTCGTCGAGCTCTGCGCGCGGCTGACCACCGAGGACGAGAAGGCCTTCGAGGCGCTCTGGCGCCGGCTCGGCCTGTCGGTGGACTGGTCGCTGACCTACGCGACGATCGGGCGCGATGCGCGGCGCGTCTCGCAGCTCGCGTTCCTCCGGCTCCTGGCGCGCGGACAGGCGTACCAGCTCGAGGCGCCGACGCTCTGGGACGTGGACTTCCGCACGGCGGTCGCGCAGGCGGAGCTCGAGGACCGCGAGATGCCGGGCGCGTACCACAAGATCCGCTTCGCCCGCCCCGGCGGCGGCGCGGTCGAGATCGACACCACGCGTCCCGAACTCCTGCCCGCCTGCGTCGCCCTCGTCGCCCATCCGGATGACGCGCGCTACCAGCCGCTCTTCGGGACCGAGGTGCTGACGCCGCTGTTCAAGGCGCCGGTGCCGGTGAAGGCGCATCCGCTGGCCGACCCGGAAAAGGGCACCGGCATCGCGATGATCTGCACCTTCGGCGACGTGACCGACGTCGTCTGGTGGCGCGAGCTGTCGCTGCCCGTGCGCGCGGTCATCCAGGCCAACGGCGCGCTGCGGCCCGTGACGTGGGGCGAGGCGGGGTGGCCGTCCGAGGACCCGGCGGCCGCGCAGGCCCACTACGACGCGCTGGCCGGCCTCTCGGCCACGAAGGCCCGCGCCGCGATCGTCCTGCGCCTGCGCGAGTCGGGCGACCTGCTCGGCGAGCCCAGGCCGATCACTCACCACGTGAAGTTCTTCGAGAAGGGCGATCGTCCGCTCGAGATCGTGACGAGCCGCCAGTGGTTCGTCACGACGATGGCCGAGCGCGAGGCGCTGCTGGCGCGCGGGCGCGACCTGCAGTGGGTGCCGGCGCACATGCGCGCGCGCTACGAGAACTGGGTCAACGGCCTGAACGGCGACTGGTGCGTCAGCCGCCAGCGCTTCTTCGGCGTGCCGTTCCCCGTCTGGTACCGCGTCCGCGAGGACGGCACGATCGACCACGACGCCCGCCTCGTGCCCGCCCTGGACCGGCTGCCCGTCGACCCGTCCACCGACGTGCCGGACGGCTTCACCGAGGCGCAGCGCGGGCAGCCCGGCGGGTTCGCGGGCGATCCCGACGTGATGGACACCTGGGCGACGTCCTCGCTCACCCCGTTCCTCGTCTGCGGCTGGGAGCGCGACGCCGACCTGTGGGCGCGCACGTTCCCGATGGACCTGCGGCCGCAGGCGCACGACATCATCCGGACCTGGCTGTTCTCGACCGTGCTGCGCTCGCACCTCGAGGTGGACGCGCTGCCCTGGAAGACCGCGACCATCTCCGGCTGGGTGCTCGACCCGGACCGCAAGAAGATGTCCAAGTCGAAGGGCAACGTCGTCACGCCGATGCACCTGCTCGAGGAGCACGGCGCCGACGCGGTGCGCTACTGGGCGGCGCGCGGCGGACCCGGCGTGGACACCGCGTTCGACCCGGGCCAGATGAAGATCGGCCGCCGGCTCGGCATCAAGCTGCTGAACGCGTCGAAGTTCGTGCTGTCGAAGACCGAGCCGTCCGGGCCGGTGACCGAGCCGCTCGACCGCGCCATGCTCCGGCAGCTCGCGCGGCTCGTCGCGGAGACGACCGCCGACCTCGAGGCCTTCGACTACGCGGCGGCGCTCCGGCGGACCGAGGAGTTCTTCTGGGCCTTCTGCGACGACTACATCGAGCTGGTCAAGCGCCGGCGCGCGGGTGACGACGCGGCGGCCGCCTCGGCGGCGCAGGCCGCGCAGGCCGCGCTTGGCGTCATGCTGCGCCTGTTCGCGCCGTTCCTGCCGTTCGTGACCGAGGAAGTCTGGTCCTGGTGGCGGGACGGGTCGATTCATCGCGCGGCCTGGCCCACGCCGGCCGAGGTCGAGGCGGTGCTCGAGGCCGCCGGCGTGCCCACCGGTGTGCCCGACGTCGAGGCCGTCGACGAAGCCGTCTGGCTGACGGCCCGCCGCGCGACCGCCGGCATCCGGGCGGGCCGGTCGCAGCAGTCGCTCGGCTTCTCGAAGCCCATCGAGGCCGACCTGCGCCTGGATCCGGCGTGGCGGGAGACGTGGCCGCTCGTCGAGCGGGACGTCGTGCTCGGCAACAACGTCGCCCGCATGAGCGTGACGTTCGATGCGGCGGGCGGCGCCGAGCCGGTCGAGGCCGCGATCCGGCCGGCCTCTGAAGAGACGCCTGCCGGGCCGGCGCAGGCCGAGACGGCTTCGAGGCCGACACCCACCGGGGGTGACTGAGTGACCTCGGCCGACCCGCCCGCGCCGCAGGCGCTCGACCCGGCCGCCTACCGCGACCTGGTCGCCCGGGCACTCGCCGAGGACATCGGGCCGGGGGACGTGACGACCCGGGCCACCGTCGCGCCCGACAGCGCGGCCACGGCCGTCCTCGTCGCGAAGCAGGCCTGCGTGATCGCCGGCCTCGACGTCGCCGGCGAGGTCTTCGCGCAGGTGGACCCGCGCGTGGTGTTCACCGCACGGCGTGCCGACGGCAGCCGGTGCCAAACCGGCGAGATCATCGCGCGCGTCGAAGGGCCGGCCGCGGCGCTCCTCACCGCTGAGCGCACCGCGCTGAACTTTCTGCAGCACCTGAGCGGCATCGCCACCGCGGCGCGCCGGTTCGTGGATGCGGCCGGTGGGCGGCTGGTCGTGCTCGACACCCGCAAGACGGTGCCGACGCTGCGCGCGCTCGCGAAGTACGCCGTCCGCTGCGGCGGCGCGACCAACCATCGCGCGGGGCTCTACGACGCCATCCTGATCAAGGACAACCACATCCGGCACGCCGGCGGCATCGGCCCGGCCGTCGCGCGCGCCAGGGCCGCCGCGCCCGCGCTGTCGGTCGAAGTGGAGGCGCAGTCGCTCGGCGACGTGGACGCGGCGATCGCCGCCGGCGCCGACGTCATCATGCTCGACAACCTCACCGACGACGAGATGCGCGAGGCCGTCCGCCGGATTGCGGGTCGCGCGCGCGTCGAGATCTCCGGCAGCGTGACGCTGGACCGCCTGCCCGCGCTGGCCGACCTCGGGGCCGACTGCGTGTCGGTCGGCGCCATCACGCACTCGGCGCCGGCGATGGACATCAGCCTCGAGTTCGAGCCGTCGTGACGCGCGAGCCGGTGCCCGCGTCGCTCGCGGCGCGGCTTGCCGGCGACCCGCGCCTCGACGGGTGGCCGGACCTCGAGTACCACGCGGAGATCGGATCGACCAACGACCGGGCGCTGGCCCTCGCCGCCGCGGGCGCGCCCGAGGGCACGGCCGTCCTCGCCGAGGCCCAGGTTGCCGGCCGGGGCCGGCGCGGCCGTGACTGGTTCTCGCCGCCCGGGGCCGGCCTCTACCTCAGCGTGGTGGCCAGGCCGGGGGCCCGGGCACTGCCGCTCGTCACGCTGGCGGCCGGCGTCGCGCTCGCGCGCGCCGTGACGACCGCGACGGCGCTGCCCGTCGAGCTCAAGTGGCCGAACGACCTGGTGATCGGCCGGCCGTGGCGGAAGCTGGCCGGCGTGCTCGCCGAGGCCTCCGCCGTCGGCGGGCGCGTCGAGGCGGTCGTGATCGGCATCGGGGTCAACGTCCGGGCCGCGGCGTATCCGCCGGCGCTCGCCGGCATCGCCACGGCACTCGAGGTGGAACTGGGCCGCGAGGTTGACCGCGATCGCGTGCTGGCCGAACTGCTGGCCGCGTTGCGCGCGTCGTTCGCCCGGCTCGCCTCCGATCCGGGGCCCGGCATCCTGGCCGACTGGCGCGTCTTCGGTCGCGCGGGGCTCGGGCGCGCGGTACGATGGACGGATGCCGGCGGCGAGCGCCGCGGCGTCGCGCGCGACGTCGGGCCGGACGGCGCGCTCGAGGTCGCGACCGACCGTGGTCCCGAGCGCCTGATCGCCGGCGAGGTGACCTGGGAGCGCCTGTCGTGATGGAAGAGGAGTGGGGAACGGCCGCGGCCGGTGAGGCGATCGACGTCGGCGACTACTGCCGCCGCATCGAGCACCAGTTGACGCGGGTCAACGGCGGCCACCTCGTGCGCATCGTCGGGCCCGCCTTCGACCTGGTGCGTGGCTGGGCGGCCGACGGCATTCCGCTGAGCGTCGTGTTCCAGGCCGTCGCGCTCAAGGCCGAGCGTCACGTGGCGGGCGCGTCGCGGTATCCGCTGCGCATCGAGCATTGCGACCGCGACGTCCGCGACATCTTCGATCGCTGGCGCCGCGCGATCGGCCTGCACGGTCTCGCGACCGCAGCCGGCGCCCATGGGGCCGTCGCGCCGGAGACGGCCGGAGAGGCGGACGGCCAGGAGACGGGAGACCGGCGGCGGCCGTCACTCAGCCGCCACCTGGAGCGTGCCATGGACGGCCTCGGCCGCGCCGCCGGACGGCTCGAGTCTCCGGAGCCCCTGCGGGAGGCGATCGCGCGGCTGCTCGAGGACCTGGCCGCGCTCCGCGAACAGGCGCGGGGTGCCCGGGGCCCGGCGCGCCAGCAGATCGTGGATCGCCTCGCGCCGCTCGATCTGGCGCTGCTCGAAGCGGCGCGCGCCGCGGCGCCCGATGACGTGCGTGCCGCGCTCCGCCGCGAGGCCGAGGCCGAGCTGGCGCCGTATCGCACCCGGCTCGACGAGCCCGCCTGGACGCGCGGCGTGCAGGTGACCGCGGACCGGCTGCTGCGGGAGCAGTACGGCCTGCCGTTCCTGAACCCGTGACGCGCCCGAACGAAGGAGGCCCCGGCGGCATGACCAGCGGGACGCCCGGCGCGGTCGTCGACGTCGAGGTGGAGCGGCCGGTGGCCGGCGGCTGGATGCTCGGCCGCGCCGACGGGCGCATCGTCTTCGTCAGCGGCGCGGTCCCGGGCGAGCGGGTGCGCGCGCGGATCGGGCGGCGAACGGGCGGCGCGACGTTCGCGTCCACGGTCGAGGTGCTCGAGGCCAGCCCGGACCGACGGCCGGCCGGCGACGATGCGGCCTGCGGAGGACAGCTCTATCGGCACATCGCCTACCCGCGCCAGCTCACGCTCAAGGGCGAGGTGGTGGCGGACGCCTTCCGGCGCATCGCGCGACTGCCGCTCGAGCGGCCGCCGGCGGTGCGGGCGTCCGACGAGACCGGCTACCGGCTGCGCGCGCGGCTGCACGTCCGCGACGGCCTGGTCGGGTTCTATCGCGAGGGCACGCACGAGATTTGTCCCGCGGCGGCCACGGGACAGTTGTCACTCGGCGCGCTCTCGGCCGTCGGCGCCGTCGTCGATCTGGCGGGACCGGCGCTGGAGCACCTCTCGGCCATCGTCCTGGCCGAGAACGCCACCGGATCGGCGCGCGTGATCCACCTGGAGCCCGTGGGCCCTGACGCCGTGCGCCTGCCGCGGCTCGATCTCACCACGCGCGCCGACCTGACGGGCCTGACGACCGCGGACCGCGGCCGGCTGGTGGAGCTGGCGGGGATTCCGACCGTGACCGATCGCTGGGAGGATCTGTGTGCCTCGCCTCCGCCCGGCGACGGCATCGTGTGGACGCGCCATGCGACGTCGTTCTTCCAGGGCAACCGATCGCTGGCGGGCGTGCTGGTGGAGCGCGTGCTCGCGGCGGTGTCCGGCGACCGGATCGTGGATCTCTACGCCGGCGTCGGCCTGTTCACGGCGCCGCTCGCCGCGCGCGGCGCGAGCGTCGTCGCGGTCGAGGGCGACCGGTCGGCGGGCGCCGACCTGCGCGCCAACACCCGTCCCTGGCGCGGGCGCGTGCTCGTCGTGCCCGAGAGCGTGGAGCGCGCCGTTTCTCGGCCGCCCGACGAGCGTCCTGACGCGGTGGTGCTGGACCCGCCCCGCACGGGCGCCACGCCCGCGGCGCTCCGCGGCGTGATCGCGTGGCGCGCGCCGCTCGTCGCCTACGTGTCCTGCGATCCGCCGACGCTCGCGCGCGACGCGCTGCGGCTGGTCGATGCGGGCTACCAGCTCGACATGCTGGAGGCGTTCGACTTCTTCCCGCACACGCCCCACGTCGAGACGCTGGCGGTGTTCCGGCTGGGGTGATCCCGCTCAGGCGCGGTGCCTGGCGGCGGCGTGGACGAGCGCGGCGAACAGGCTCGTGAACTGTCCCGTGCGCCAGAAGTTCTCCGGGTGCCACTGCACGCCGAGGCACAGCGTGCCGTCCGGCTTCTCGATCGCCTCGATGATCCCGTCCGGCGCCACGGCCGAGGCGACGAAGCCCGGGGCCACCCGATCGACGGCCTGGTGATGCCGGCTGTTGACGGCGATGCGGCCCGCCGGGTCGAGCCGGCCGTCCAGCGCGCCGGCGAGCGCCGATCCCGGCGTCACGGTGACGTCGTGGGCGATGGCGTCCTTCGGCTCGTTCACGGCATGGTCGATCCGCGAGGGATGCGCGCTCGGGATGTCCTGGATCAGCGTGCCGCCCGCCGCGACGTTGAGCACCTGCGCGCCGCGGCAGATCGCGAGCAGCGGCAGGCCGCGCGCAAGCGTCTCGCGCGCCAGCGCGAGCTCGTAGGCGTCGCGCGCCGCGTCGATTTCGACGGTCGGGTGCCGATCCGCGGAGCCGTAGCGGGCCGGATCGACGTCCACACCGCCGGTCAGCATCACGCCGTCCGCGTCGTCGAGCGAGGCCGGCAGGGGGTCGCGCGTCGCGTCCAGCACGCGGACGTCCGCGCCCGCGGCGGCGAGGGCGGCCTCGTAGTCCGGCTTGCTCCAGGCGGTGACGATGCGGGGGCGGCGTCCGGTCACGTCACATCCGCGCGGGCACGGCGCAGCCCATGAGGTCCAGCGCGCGCGTGAGCTGGCGCCGCACGTAGGCGACGGCCGCCGCGCGCCACAGCCGCGCGTCCTCGCGCTCCTCGCGCAGGATCTGCTGGCGGTGGTAGAAGGCGTTGAACGCCTGCGCCAGCGCGAACGCGTACTTCGCGAGCACGGACAGCTCGAGCGACCGCACGGCGGTTTCCACGATCTCGTCGAGCCGCCCCGCCTCGAGCACCAGGTTCCACAACTCGTCGCCTTCCTCGCCGGTGTCGATCGCGGCCCGGTCGAGCCCCGGCACCTTCGCCACGAGCGCCGCCTCGTCCACGCCGTCGCGGTCGGCCAGCTTCGCGAGGATGTTCTGCGCCCGGACCACGGCGTACTGCAGGTACGGGCCGGTCTCGCCCTCGAAGCTCAGGGCCTCGTCGATGTCGAACGCGATCACCTTGCCGCGCGTGAACTTCACGAGGAAGTAGCGCACCGCCGCCACGGCGATGATCTCCGCGGTCCGGCGGCGGTCGGCGGGGGCCGCGTCGGGATTGCGGGCCGCGACCTCGCGCTCGGCGGTGTCGACCAGGCGATCGAGCAGGTCGTCGGCCTTGACGCCGAGGCCCTTCCGGCCCGACACCTCGACGAACGGCTTGCCGTCGCTCTCGGTCGTGTCGTAGCCGAGCGCGCGCGCCGTGGCGTGGGTGAGCGCGACCATCTCGTACGAGAAGTGGGTGGACCGCTCGGCCTGCTCGGTGAAGCCCATCGCGGCGAGCGCCTGCTTGAGCAGCTGCTGGAGGTAGGCCTGCCGCGAGTCGATCACGTTGTACACCGCCGTCGCCTGGCCGAACGCCGGCGCCGACTGGGCCACCTCGGGCGACGACGTGGTCGCCCAGAGCGGATGGCCGTCGCGCGCGTCGAACACGCGGTAGTGGAAGTCGCGGCCGAGCAGGCCGAACTTCCAGAACTGGTTCGCGATGTCCTTGCCGACGTAGGTCACCGTGCCGTTCGACCGCACGATGACCTTCTCGCGCTGTTCCGCGTCGTCCTCGCCCGGCTCGGCCGCTTCACCGCCGCCGGGCTCCTCGATCGGCATCACCCAGCAGCCCTCGAGCCGGCCCTCGGTCTGCAGGAACACGGCCTTGCGGCGCTTCAGCTCCTCGAAGGCGGTGGCCCAGAAGTGCAGGCGGAGGATGTCGCCCTCCCAGGTGAGGAGGTCGTAGTCCACGTTGATCCGCGCCATCGTCCGCAGGTGGCAGCGCACGATGCGGTCGGCGATGAACGCGCCCATCTCGGCCGCCGGCGTGCCGCCCTCCTCGATGTCGTGGAGCGCGCGCGCCCGCACCTCGAGCCGGGCCTTGTCGGCCTCGTACCATTCGGTCACGCGCGCATAGAGATCCCAGCAGTAGTAGTCGAACTTCACGGCCGGATCCGCCGCGAGCGCCTGCACCGCGGCCAGGTCGCGTGACTCCAGCTCGGTGAAGCCGACGACGACGTCGGCCACCTGCACGCCGGTGTCGTCGATGTAGTTCTGCACCTCGACGTGGCGGCCGAGGAACCGGAGCGCGCGGACGAGCGTGTCGCCGAGCGCGGAGTTGCGCAGGTGGCCGATGTGCGCCGCCTTGTTCGGGTTGATCGCGGTGTGCTCGACGATCACCTTGTCGCCCGTGCCCGCCGGCGCCGGGGCCTCGATCGCGGCCAGCCGCGTCCGCAGGAACTCCGCGCGGTCCAGGAACACGTTGAGGTAGCCGTTGCCCGCCGGCTCGACGCGCGCGACGCCGGCGATCTCGCCGAGGGCCGTCGCGAGGTCCTGGGCGATGACCTTGGGCGCCTTGCGGAGCCGCCGGGCGAGTTCGAAGGCGACCGGGGTGGACAGGTCGCCGAGCGCGCGGCGCGGCGGCACTTCCAGCACCACGGAAGGGCAGTCGGCCTCGGCCAGGCCGAATGGGCCGGTCAGCACCGCGCGGACGCGGGCACGGATGACGTCATGAACGGGCAGAATCATAGGGTCGCCAACCGCTCATTGTACTCGGGCCAGATCATCGGGCGTGTTCACGTTGGCGAGCAGTTCGTCCCGGGGGCCGAACCGGGCCAGATCGACGTCCGGAATCTCGGCGATCCGCAGCACGCGATCGAGATCGCCGGCCCGCAGCCGGCCCGCGTCGATGGCGGCCCGCAGGGCCGGCTCCGCCGCCCGGCGATAGCAGGCCAGGAGCGGCTCCGGCCCGCGCGGTCCCCGTACCCAGGCGGCGTCCATCCCCGGCTCGAGGGCGAGCGTTACGAGCTGCCGGAGCAGCGCCTCGCTCAGGAACGGGAGGTCGCCGGCGACCGCGATCACCGGGTCGTGGGCCGCCACGGTCACGGCCGTGTGGAGGCCGCCCAGCACGCCGCAGCCGGGCCGCCGGTCCGCGTGCGCCACGAGCCCGAGATCGGCGAACCGCGCCGCCTCGCCGGCGACGACGAAGATCTCGGCCGCGACCTGTTGCAGAACGGTGACCTGCCGTACGATGATGGGGCGGCCGCGCACCAGGAGGCGACTCTTGTCCTGCCCGCCGAATCGCCGCGCGCGACCGCCGGCGATGATGGCGGCGGACGTCTCGGGGAGCGACACGGACACATCATGACAGAGGCCCGCATCGGTCGCGTCGTGGCGGCCTGTCTGGATCAGGCCATCGCGGACGAGTTGCCCCTCCGCCGCGACTTCTACGAACACTGGCTCCGTTCCGAGACCCTGCGCGACGGCGCGATCGGCCAGGCGCCGCTCACGGCCGTCCTGGGGTTCCTTCGGACCGAGGGCGAGGGCTGCGGCCGCGTGATGGCACGTGCCGGTACGCTGGCCGCCAGCTGGAGCCTCGACTCGAAGTCCGCCGGCCGCCTGCGGCTGCTGCGCTGGCTCCCGCGTCCGCTCCGCCTGCGCGCGGCGATGCGCCTCCTCCGCGGCGTGGTCCGCGAGACGAGCGGCGCGAGTCGCGCCACCGCGAGGATCCGCCGGCAGGAGGCCCGGATCGAAGTCGCCGACTCGCTGTTCTGTGCCTCGCGCGAACGGCCGCCGAGCCCCCTCTGCGCGTTCTACCTGGCCGCGGCCGTCGAGGTGCTGCGTCGCCTCGGATTCGCGGCCGAGGGCCGCGTCGAACGCTGCCACGCGATCGAGCGCGGCGCGTGCGTGCTGACCCTGCAGCTGACGGCCGCCGCCGTGGCGCCCGACCCGGCGATGGCCGCATGAGCGGGTCGGCCCGGTTCCTCCGCGCCTGTGCGATCGCCGCCGTGGCCGCCGCGACCGTGGCTGGCGCGGCCCCGTCGGCGGCCGCGCAGCCCGTCGCGGACGGCCGGCGCGTGCTGGTCATGCCGTTCGGGGTCGAGGTCGATGCCGAGGCGCCGGGGGGCGCGGGCGCCGCCCTCTGGCTCGGCGAGGCCGCCGCGCTGCTCGTGGCCGAGGACCTGTCCGCGCACGGCGTGAACGCGCTGACCCGCGACGCCCGCGTCGCCGCCTTCGACACGCTCCAGCTCCCGATGTCGGCCTCGCTCACGCGCGCGACGATGATCCGCGTCGGCGAGCTGATCGGCGCGACCGAGATCGTCTACGGCGACCTGCGGCTGGGGAGCCGGCTGTCGGTGGCCGCCCGCGTCATCCAGATGGCGCCGGGCCGGCAGACGCCCGACGTGACCGACGAGGCGGCGCTCCCGGACCTCTTCAACGTGTTCGACCGGGTCGCTCACCGGCTCGTCGGCGATCCGGGCGCCGCCACCGAGGCGACCCGCGGCGATCCGGACCTGCCGCTCGAGGTCTTCGAGAGCTACGTCAAGGGCCTCGTGGCGGCCTCGCCGGCGGTCAAGCGCCGGTTCCTCGAGACCGCGATGTCGCAGGCACCGCACGACGCGCGGATTCTCATGGCCCTCTGGTCCGTCTACACGGCGGCCGGCGAGCACGAAACCGCGCTCGCCGTCGCGAGCGCCGTGCCCGCCGAGTCCCCGCGGTCGCGCCGGGCGCGATTCGCCGCGGCGCAGTCGCTGCTCGAACTGCGGCGGTACGACGGCGCCCACGCCGCGCTGGAGGCCCTCGAGCGCGAACGCTCGGACGCCGCCATCGCCAACGCGCTCGGCGTCGTGCAGATCCGGCGCGAGTCGCTGCCCGACGGCGAGCCCACCGCGTCGGCCTACTTCACCGAGGCGGTTCGCGGCCGCCCCACCGACACGGACATCCTCTTCAACCTCGGCTACGCGCACGCCCGGGCCGGCGCGGGAGGCGAAGCGCTGAAGGCGCTGCGCGAGGCGGTCCGGCTGGACGCCGCCGACGGCGACGCCCACCTCGTGATGAGCGCCGTGCTGCTGCACGACGGGCGCCGGGCCGAGGCTCAGCGCGAGTTCGAGCTGGCCCGGCTGCTCGGGACCAGCCTCGAGCCCGCCGCGCTCACGCTGACGCCCGAGGTGCCGCGCGGCCTGGAGCGCCTGGCGTCACGCGCCGATGTCTTCGACGTGCTCGGGCCCGACACGCCGCCCGCCCCCGGGCGGACCGCGAACGCCACGGCGCCAGACGGCCCGCCTTCGCCGCTCGCGCTCGCCGGGCAGCGTGACCAGCAGGAGGCCGCCGACTACCACCTCGAGCAGGGCCGGCGCCTCTTCGAGGCGCGCCGCGATCGGGAGGCAATGGAGGCGCTGCGCCGGGCGGCCTATCTCACGCCGTACGCCGACGAGCCCCACCTGCTCATGGGCCGCCTGCACCGGCGCGCCGGACGCACCGCGCAGGCCATCGACGAGTTCAAGGTCGCGCTCTGGTGCCGTGACTCGGCCGCGGGCCATGCGTTCCTCGCCGACGCGCTGCTCGTCGCCGGCCAGCGCGACGAGGCGAGGGCCGAGGCTGGCCGCGCGCTCCAGCTCGACCCGGCCTCGGCCGTCGCGCGCGCGGTGATCGCGCGCCTCGACGGCGGAGTACCATCGCGTACAGGCCCCGTGCTACCATCGGAGCGATCACGATGAGCGATCAGGACTACCGCGAGATTCAGCTCAGCGGCAAGCAGCTGGTCTTCGTCTTCGGCTGCGCCCTGGGACTGGCGGTCGTCGTCTTCCTGCTCGGCGTGTACGTCGGCCGCGGTGTCGCGGATCCGATGGCCGTCAGCGCCAGTGCCGGGACCACGGGCAGCACCGTCGTCCCGGTCGCCGAACCCGATCCGTCCACGGCCAATCTCGAGCCCGATTACCACGACGCGCTCAAGACTGGTGGGGCCGGCGGCGCCGGGGGCCAGACGCCGCCCGCGTCCGGTGCCACGAGCACGCCCCCTGCCGCGACTCCGGCCCCGGCGGAATCCACCCCGCCGCCCACGCCGCCGGCCACGTCCGAAGGCGCACGAAATCCGTCGACCGGCGAGGTGCCGCCGATCACGCCGCCCAACACACCGGCCCCGAAGGCCGCCGCGTCGGCCGGCCAGCCCGACCCGCCGCGGCCCGCGACCGGCGGTTTCGACGTGCAGGTCGGGGCCTACAACAGCAAGGCGAACGTGGATGCGCTCGTGAAGCGACTCAAGGACCGGGGGTTCGCGGCCTACGTGGTGCCGGGCCAGCCCGGACAGCCGTCCTTCATCGTGCGGGTCGGCCCCTACGGCACTCGCGCCGACGCCGAGAAGGCGGCGGCCACCATCGGCCAGCAGGAAAGGAACAAGCCGTCAGTCATCTCGCGCTAGCGCTCCTCTCAGGGGTGCTGTACGCCGTCAGCTTTCCCAAGTTCGGCCACCCGGCCTTCGCCTGGATCACGCTCGCGCCGCTGCTCGTCGCCGTCGCGATGCAGGCCGTCACGGGTGTCGGGCTGCGCCGTGTCTTCTTCACGGGCGTGCTCACCGGCGGCGTCGGCTTCCTCGGCACGATCTACTGGGTCGTGGGGACGATGCACACGTACGGCGGCCTGGCGCTGCCGGTGGCCCTGCCGGTCGGGCTCCTCCTCGTCGCCTACCTCGCGATCTATCCGGGGATCTTCGCCGTGCTGACCGCCGTCGCGGTCCGGCGGCTCGGCGTGGCGGGTGTGTGGCTCTCCCCGCTCTTCTGGGTCGCCACCGAGTGGCTCCGCGGTGTCGTCGGTGGCGGGTTTCCGTGGGTGTATCTGGGCACGTCGCAAGCGACGTCGCTGCCCGTGGCGCAGCTGGCGAGCCTCGTCGGCGTGTACGGCCTGTCCGCGCTCGTCGCGCTCGTCGGCGCGGCCGCGGCCGCCGTCGCGCTGAGCCGCCGGCGCGTGCACCTGGCGGGTGCCGGCGCCGTCGCGCTCCTGCTCGTCGCGGTCGTCGCGTTCGGCGCGTTCCGCCTGGCCGGCAGCGACCTGACGCGCACCGGGCGGGTCCTCCGCGTCGGCCTGGTGCAGGGCAACGTCCCGCAGGACCAGAAGTGGGATCCGGTCTACCGGCAGCAGATTCTCGATCGCTACATGGACCTCAGCCGCCGGGTCATCGGCGCCGGCGCGGGGCTCGTGGTGTGGCCGGAGGCGTCCACGCCGTTCTTCTTCGACCTGGATCTCTCGATGGCCGAGCCGGTGCGGCGCCTCGCGATGCAGTCGGGGACGCCGTTCGTCATCGGCACGGACGAGTTCGAGCCGGGGCACGACGGCGTGCCGGATCGCATCTACAACTCGGCGGTGCTCGTCGGGCGCGACGGCCGGACGCGGGCCACCTACCGCAAGATGCAGCTCGTGCCGTTCGGGGAGTACGTGCCGCTCAAGCGCCTGCTGTTCTTCGTCGGGCCGCTGGTCGAGGCGGTGAGCGACTTCTCGCCGGGCACGTCGCCGGTGGTGCTGGAGGCCGACGACCTGCGCGTGAGCACCGCCATCTGCTACGAGTCGATCTTCCCGTGGATCGCGCGCGCGTTCGTGGACCACGGCAGCGAGCTGCTGATGACGATCACCAACGACGCGTGGTTCGGGACCTCCTCGGCCGCCTACCAGCACTGGGACCAGGGCGCGCTGCGCGCCATCGAGGAAGGCCGCTACGTCGTGCGCGCGGCCAACACCGGCTTCAGCGGCGTCGTCGACCCGTACGGACGGGTGACGGTCCGCAGCCGGCTGTTCGAATCGGACGCCCTCACGGCCGACGTGCGGCTGCTCGACGGCCGGACGCTCTACAATCGGCTGGGCGACGTGGTCGTCTGGCTGTCGCTGGCGGTCTCGGCGATCATGGTCGGCGTGGCCGTCCTCCGCCGGCGCCGCCGGTGAGTCCACCGGGCGCCCCGGCACAGGGGCCGCCCCTTTCACTCCAGGAAGAGATACCGATGATGTCCCTCGACGACCTGAGCAAGACCTACGCCGACCTCAAGGCGCGCGCCATCGACCTCGGGAGGGGTCTTTGACGAAGCCCGCCTGACGAAGGAACTCGGGGAGATCGAGGCCCGGACGGCCGCGCCGGATTTCTGGAAGGACCAGGCGGCCGCGCAGAAGATCCAGCAGAAGCGCCGGCGGGTCGAGCAGGACCTGGCGCTGGCCACCTCACTCCGCCGGCAGCTCGACGACGCGGGCGTGCTGATCGAGTGGAGCCGGCAGGGCGAGGACGTCACGGCGGATCTCGAGAAGGCCGTGGACGCGCTCGGGCGCGACGTCCAGGCCGGCGAGATTCGCACGATGCTCTCGGGCGAACTCGACGCGAAGAACGCCATCGTCACCATCCATCCTGGCGCCGGCGGCACCGAGTCGCAGGACTGGGCCGAGATGCTCTTTCGCATGTACCTGCGCTGGACGGAACGGCGCGGCATGAAGCGGGAGGTGATCGACCTGCAGCCTGGCGACGAGGCCGGCATCAAGAGCGCGACGATGACGGTGACGGGGGACTACGCCTACGGCCTGTTGCTCGCCGAGGCGGGCGTGCACCGGCTGGTGCGCATCTCGCCGTACGACCAGGCGGCGCGGCGCCATACGTCGTTCGCCTCGGTCTACGTCTGGCCCGAGCTGCCCGACGACATCGAGATCGACATCGAGGACAAGGACCTGCGCGTGGATACGTACCGGTCCAGCGGGGCGGGCGGGCAGCACGTGAACGTCACCGACTCGGCTGTGCGCATCACGCATCTGCCGACCGGCATCGTGGTGTCGTGCCAGAACGAGCGGTCGCAGCACAAGAACCGCGCGTCGGCGATGAAGGTCCTCAAGGCGCGGCTCTACGACCTGAAGCTCAAGGAGCAGCAGGCCAAGCTCGAGAAGCTGGGCGGCGAGAAGAAGGAGATCGCGTTCGGCAGCCAGATTCGCAGCTACGTGCTGCACCCGTACCGCATGGTGAAGGACCACCGGACGAAGTACCAGGTGGGCGACGTCGATCGCGTGCTCGACGGGGACCTCGACGAGTTCATCAAGGCCTACCTGATGAAGAAGGCGGTGGGGAAACTGGAAATTGGTGATTTGGAATCTGAGATTGATGATTGATTTTGGGAATTGGCGATTTGGGATTGGGGATTGAAAGGGAAATGGTGATTGGTGATTGGTGATTGAGGGATTGAGGGATTGAGGGATTGGGTGATTGGGTGATTGAGGCTCTCAGCGCTTCGGACCTCGTCGCCGCCCCTGACGCCGCGCCGAGGCCTCTCCGAGTTCAGCCGTCCGGCGCGAGGCCGACAGAATCGCGATGATCTCGTGCGCCTCGCGGAAGAGCGGCGCGACGTCATCCGGGCTGGCCAGGTGCGCGCGCTCGATGATCTCGAACCATCCGGCCGACTCGTCCGCCTCTTCGAGGGCCACACTGATCTTGGAGATGAACTCGCGCCGCGATCGCGCGCGGCAGGCGCCGCGGTAGTTGGCGCTCACGGACGTGCCGGATGCCGAGAGCTGGTCGGCGACGGTCCGCGCGCCCGGTCGGTCCCGCAGCTTGTTGCAGAACTTGATGACGTCGGCGCCGAAGTTGGTGAGGCGAGTGCGCAGTTCGTCGGGGGTCATGCCGGCGACGTCTGCAGGAGTCGTGCCGGATTCTGGCGTGGCGGAGAACGCCGGCGGAATCCGGTCGATGTCGCGTTGGTCTTCGTCAATTCCCCGCGAATCCCGCCAATCTCCCAATCTCCCAATCCGTCAATCAGTCAATCCGTCGATCTCCCAATCCGTCAATGCCCTTCCAATCACCAGTCACCAATTGATCAATTCTCAATCAATCACCAATCACCGATCGCAAATCCTTCAATGGCGTCCGCCTCCTCCGAGAGGGATGGCCGTGCCCGGCTCGGTGCCGGAGATGAAGACCTCCGGGCCGAACGGGGTGATCACCGTGACCACGTTGCCCGGTCGCGCGAAGTCCGGTGGCTCGGGGAGCTCGGCGCGGCGGCGGTCGATCCAGCTCTGCATGATCTCGTGCCAGATGGGCAGCGCCGCCACCGTGCCGGTCTGGCCGGCGCCGATGGGCCGCTTCTGATCGAAGCCGACCCAGACGCCGACCGTGATCTCCGGATCGAAGCCGATGAACCACGCGTCCGTGTAGTCGTCGGTCGTGCCGGTCTTCCCCCCGAGCGGCCAGTGCAGGTCGCTCGCCGAGGCGGCCGTGCCGCCCGGGTGCTGGATGACGCCTTCGAGCAGGCTGGTGACGATGTAGGCCGTGTCCGCGCGGATCGCCTCGTGCGGCTCGGCCCGGTGCTGTTCGAGCATGTTGCCGTCGCGGTCGGTGACCTCGTTCAGGATGAGCGGCGTCATCCGCACGCCCTGATTCGGGTAGGCGGCGTAGGCGGACACCATCTCCAGGAGTGACGCCTCGGCGGAGCCGATCGCCACCGAGAGGAACGGCGGCAGCGGCGACGTGATCCCGAGCTTCTTCGCGTAGTCGATCACCATCGGCGGCCCGAGCGCGTCCATCACCCGGACGGCCGGGATGTTGCGCGAGCCTTCGAGCGCCTCGCGCAGGGTGATGTCGCCGCGATACTCGTGGTCGTAGTTCTGCGGCTCGTAGGGCGGCTGGTCCGGGCCGGCGTCGAACGCCGTGGGGACGTCCGAGATCAGGGCCTGCGCCGTGTAGCCGCGGTCGATGGCCGCGGTGTAGACGAACGGCTTGAAGAGCGACCCCACCTGGCGCAGAGCCTGCGTCGCGCGGTTGAACTGGCTGCGTTCGAAGCTGGCCCCGCCCACCATGGCGAGCACCTGGCCGGTCCGGTTGTCCAGGGCCAGCACCGCGCCCTGGAGTGCCGGGCGCTGGTCGAGGTCGGCCGTGAACGTGTGGGCGTCCGGATCGCGGGTGAGGATCCTGACCTCGACGAGGTCACCGGGCTTCGCGACGTCGGCGGCGCGGCGCCGGGTCCACCGGTAGCCCCCGCGCCCGATCGTGCCCGACCACGTGTCCACCCGCACGTGCAGGACGTCGCCCTCGATTTTCATCACGACCGCCGGCTCGTAGTCGCCCACGACCGGCTCGCGGCCCCAGTGCTTGTCCTTGTAGCTCTCGAGCGCCTTCGCGTCGGTGCCGTCCAGCACGTTGGTCGTCGGCTTGCGATAACCGCGGACCTTGTCCACCCGACGCAGCCCTTCGTCGAGCGCACGGTTGGCCGCCACCTGCAGCGCCGGGTCCAGGCCCGTCTTCACGATCAGGCCGCTCTCGTAGAGCGCCTTCGAGCCGTACCGCTCCTCGAGGTGGATCCGCAGGCTCTCCAGGAAGTACGGCGCGATCGACGGGGCGCGGTTCGGTTCGCCGCCGGTCACGATCGGCCGCTTGATGGCGGCGTCCGCCTCCTCGCGCGTGATGTAGCCCTCGTCGGCCATCCGGCCGAGCGTGTAGTTGCGCCGGCGGAGCGCCGCGTCCATGTTGACGTACGGGCTCTGCCGGACGTTGCCCTGGATGATGCCCGCGATCATCGCGGCCTCGTCCAGGTTCAGGTCCCGGACGTGCTTTCCGAAGTAGAGCTGCGAGGCCGCCTCGACGCCGTAGGCGCCGTGCCCCCAGTACATCTTGTTGCAGTACATCGTCAGGATCTGGGCCTTCGTGTACCGCTTCTCGATCTGGATCGCGAGGATGGCCTCGCGGATCTTGCGCTCCAGCGTCTGCTCGTCGGTGAGGAACAGCTTGCGCGAGAGCTGCTGCGTCAGCGTGCTGGCGCCGCCGTAGCGCTGCAGGCCGAGCACCCGCTTGACCGCGGTGATCGCGATCCGCATCGGGTTGATGCCCGGGTGCGAGAAGAAGTCGCCGTCCTCGGCCGAGACGATCGCGTTCCGCAGGACCTCGGGGATGTCCTGGTACGAGACGAGGAGCCGGCGCTCGTTCGCGAAATCGCCGATGACCGAGCCGTCTCCCGCGTACACGCGCGTGATCGTGCCGGGCGAGAAGTCGTCGAGCGCCTCGATCTGCGGCAGGTCGTCGACGAACGCGAACAGCACGCCGCTGGCCGTGCCCAGGAAGGCCGCGGCCAGGAACAGCGCGACGATGCCGAAACTGCGGGCCATCCGGGAGGCCAGGGACATGTCACCTCCCAGTGTAGGGAAAAGCCGGCGGATCGGGAACCGCTAATCCGGCGGGCCTACCGGCCGGATCCGCCGCCGCTCCGTCCCCGCCGGACCGCCGTCCCGCCCGTCCGCGATGACGAGGAGGACGAGCGTCCGCCGCCGGACGCGCGCGAGGGCGCCGACGACGAACCGCCACCGCGCGGCGCGACCCGCGCCGGGGCCTGGCGCGACGGCACGCTCCGCGCCGGCGCGACGCTCCGCGACGGGGCCGACCCCCGCGACGGCGTGATCGCGCGCGACGGAGCCACGCTCCGCGACGGCGCGATGCTCCGCGACGGGGTCGCGCTCCGCGACGGCGCGATGCTCCGCGACGGGGTCGCGCTCCGCGACGGCGCGATGCTCCAGGCGGGGGGCCGGCTGACCGACCCTCCGCCACGTGGCGCGGCGGCCGGGCCGCCTCCGCCCGACCGTGACGGCGCGACGCGACCCGGCGCGGTGGCGCCGCCGCGGTTCGACGGCGAGACCCGCGACGGCTGGGCGCGCGAGGGCGTCACGCCGCGTGTCGGGCTGATGCTGCGCGAGGACGGCGACGTGCGCGAGGTGGACGGCGCGCCGCGCGAGGTGGACGGCGCGCTCGCGCGCGATCCCGTGTCGGACGGCAGGACGGCACGGCTGCGCGGCACCGCGCGTGACGGCGCGGTCGCCGACGAATCCTGCCGGCCGCCGTCGAAGACGGGGCGAGACGGCACCGGGGTCGGCGCGGCGCTGCTGCGCGACGGCGCCGACGCGCCGTTGCGCGACGGCACCGCCGCGCGCGCGCCGTAGGTGGCCCCGCCGGTCGGCGCAGCGCGGCGCGCGCCGTAGGTGGCTGCCACGGTCGGCGCGGCGCTGCGCGCGCCGTAGGTGCCCCCGCGTGCCGGCGACGACAGCGTCCGGTCAGGCGCGATCGTGGACGACGACCCGCGAGGGATCGCGCGCCCGGTCGCATCTGGCTGCGCGCCGGGTGACGACAGCCCGCGGCCCTGCGACGCACGACCGGCGGGAAGGCCCTGCGGCGCGGCGGACCCGCCGGCACGCAGATCGCGGCCAGCGCCCGCCGTGGCGCGGGGACTGCCGAGGGTGGCGCGCGCGCCCGCGGCGCTGCCGCGCGGCACCGCCGTGCCGCGCGCGCCGGGGGACCGGATCGCCGCGGCGCGCGCGTAGGTGGTCGGCGCGCCCGGCGCGACGTGATCGGCGAAGCGCGTCGCCACCGACGTCGAGAGCGAGCGTCCGGGGACCGCGTAGCGACTGACGGCCACCGACGAACGGAACGCGTGCGACGGCGCCACGGTCCAGCCGCGCCACGGATCGATCGTCCGCACGGTGACGTGCGTGATCGAAATCACGGGCCGGTTGTCGAAGCCGAGCGGGCACCACCCGACGTAGCCGGGGGCGGAGGCCCAGGAGACCCACGCCGGCGCCCAGCGCCGTTCCGGAATCCAGAACCAGCGGTCGCCGGCCAGGCCCCAGCGGCCGTAGTGGTGCGTGGGCCACGACCAGCCGCCGACGCCGATCCACGTCCACCCGAACCGGGCGACGAAGGTCCAGCGCCCCTGTGTGTAGGGACGCCACCCGGTGGCCACCCGCGGGTACCAGACGTAGCCGTACGTCGGTTCGTAGGCCCAGGAGCCGTACCGGTCGAAGGCACCGGAGTAGTAGCCGATTTCCGTGGGAAGGTAGCGCGCCGAGTCGTAGCCCAGTCGGGCCGCGGCCTGATCCTCGGCCCAGCGATCGAAGGCGTCGATGGCCGCGACGTTGAAGGCGTAGGGGAGGGAGGGCGCGGCCTCCGCCGTGGTCGCCGCGTGCGTGCCGGCGCGGACGAGCGTGCGGCCGCGTTCGTTGGCCAGCTCCGCCGTGCCGCGCAGCACCGCCACGTCGAACTCCGGCGCCTGCCGGCCGTCATAGAGCGCCAGCCGGTACTCGCCGGGCGTCGTGATGAACGCCGACCCGGCGACCGTGTCCACCCGGTAGTCCACGCCGCCGGTCGCGCGCGCGATCGTCAGGCGCACACGTCCGCCCGCCAGCCGCATCAGCGCGTCGTCGAGCAGATCGACCGACGCGTACTCGTCGATGGCCAGCACGCTGCCGTCGCCGAAGAGCACCTCGGCGCGCCCGCGATCCGTCGTCAGGCGATCGCCGGCCAGCAGGATGACGTTCTCGTCGACGGCCTCGACGCGGCCTTCCCGCTCCAGACGGACCGCCCCGTCAACGGCCGAGACGTGCGCCGGCACCTGGCCGGTCCAGTCCGTCGTCAGCGGGTCCGCATACCCGTCATCCGGCACCTGGCCATACGAGCCAGCGGCCGGGGCCTGGCCATACTGCACCGCGGCACGTACCACCGGCGCCGGCCAGAGGAACAGGCAGACCGCGGCTGCGCCGACCGAGGCTGAAAGGGAAGCGCGAAGAGACGGACGCCTGACTTTGGAAAACCAGGTCATGAGAAGCACCTTCAGTCAGGCAGGCTGGCTGTCCTCACTATAACAGTCGAATTCATGGCCTCCAAATCCGCCAGGCAACGGCCCGCCGACGGTCCCCGAAGTGCCTTCGTTGCACAGTGTTTCGCTCCATGAGCTTCGATATTGACAATAAAGCACTCATCTTTCTATAATCGTTGAGACTAAAGTTTAGGCCCTTCGAGAGGGGGCAAGAGGAGCGTACGCCATGAGCAAGATCATCGGGATCGACCTGGGGACCACCAACTCGGTGGTGGCCGTCATGGAGGGCGGCGAACCCGTCGTCATCACCAATTCGGAGGGCGGTCGGCTGACGCCGTCCGTGGTCGGGTTTGCCAAGTCCGGGGAGCGCCTGGTGGGCCAGGTGGCCAAGCGGCAGGCCGTGACGAACCCGGAGAACACGGTCTTCTCCATCAAGCGTTTCATGGGACGCCGGTTCGACGAGGTGTCCGAGGAAATGAAGATGGTGCCGTACAACGTCGTCCGGGACGGCGACCGCGTGGTCGTGAGCCTCGCGGGCGAGGACAAGAAGTACTCGCCGCCCGAGATCTCGGCGATGGTGCTGCAGAAGCTGAAGCAGGCGGCGGAGGACTACCTGGGCCAGTCGGTCACGAAGGCGGTCATCACGGTGCCGGCGTACTTCAACGACGCGCAGCGGCAGGCGACGAAGGACGCGGGGAAGATCGCGGGCCTCGAGGTGCTGCGGATCGTCAACGAGCCGACGGCGGCCGCGCTGGCCTACGGGCTCGACAAGAAGAAGGACGAGACGATCGCGGTCTACGACTTCGGCGGCGGCACGTTCGACATCTCGATCCTCGAGGTGGGCGAGGGCGTGGTCGAGGTCAAGAGCACGAACGGCGACACGCACCTGGGCGGTGACAACCTCGACCAGCGCGTGATCGACTGGATCGTGGCCGAGTTCCGGAAGCAGGAGGGCATCGACCTCTCCAAGGACCGGATGGCGCTCCAGCGCCTGAAGGAGGCGGCGGAGAAGGCCAAGATGGAGCTCTCCACGGTGATGGAGACCGAGATCAACCTGCCGTTCATCTCGGCGGACCAGACCGGTCCGAAGCACCTCGCCATGAAGCTGACGCGGGCGAAGTTCGAGTCGCTCGTCGAGGACCTGCTGCAGAAGACGATGGCGCCGTGCCGGCAGGCGCTGACCGACGCCGGCGTCCAGGCGAAGGACATCGACGAGGTGGTGCTGGTCGGCGGCTCGACGCGCATCCCGCGCGTGCAGGCGCTCGTCAAGGAGCTGTTCGGCCGGGAGCCGCACCGGGGCGTGAATCCGGACGAGGTCGTGGCGATCGGCGCCGCGGTCCAGGCCGGCGTGCTCTCGGGTGAGGTGAAGGACCTGCTGCTGCTCGACGTCACGCCGCTCTCGCTGGGCATCGAGACGCTGGGCGGCGTCATGACGACGCTGATTCCGCGCAACACGACGATCCCGACGAAGAAGAGCGAGGTCTTCTCGACGGCGGCCGACGGCCAGACGAGCGTCGAGGTCCACGTCATGCAGGGCGAGCGGCCGATGGCGCGCGACAACCGCACGCTCGGCAAGTTCCACCTGGACGGCATTCCGGCGGCGCCGCGCGGCGTGCCGCAGGTCGAGGTGACGTTCGACATCGACGCGAACGGCATCGTCAACGTCCAGGCGAAGGACAAGGGCACGGGCAAGGAGCAGAAGATCACCATCACCGCGTCGAGCGGCCTCAGCAAGGACGAGGTCGACCGGATGATGAAGGACGCCGAGTCGCACGCGGCGGAGGACAAGGCGCGCAAGGAGGAAGTCGAGGCGCGCAACCGGGCGGACCAGGCGGTGTACGCCGCCGAGAAGTTCGTCAAGGAGTCGGGCGACAAGATCGACGCGTCGGATCGCATGGCCATCGAGTCGGCCACCAACGACGTGAAGAAGGCGCTCGAGTCGAACGACGCGAAGGCCATCGACCGCACGCTGGATGCGCTGATGCAGGCGCAGCAGAAGGCGGCCGAGAAGCTCTACGCGGCCGGTGCCGGTGCCCCCGGCGGCGGCGACGGCCAGCCCGGGGCGGGGGCGTCCGGCGCGGCCGGCGGCAACGGCCAGGCCGACGACGTGATCGACGCCGAGGTCGTGGAGGAGAAGAAGTAGGCCATGGACCTCTATGGCGTGCTCGGCGTGCCGCGGGACGCCTCGACAGACGACGTCGAGCGCGCCTACCTGCGGCTGGCGCGGCGGTTTCACCCGGGGATCAACCCGGGTGACCGCGTCGCCGAGGCGCGCTACGACCAGGTCCAGCGGGCCTGGGAGGTCCTGGGGGATCCGGACCGGCGCCGCGAGTACGACCGCGGCGCCCACCGGACGCCCCTGACCCGCGTCGAAGCCACCGTGTCGTTCGAGGGCTTCGACTTCTCCGCGCCGGCCGACGGTGCCCAGGCGGCGACGTTCACCGAGCTGTTCGCCGACGTCTTCCAGGAAGCCGCGCGCGAGGCGACGACGCCCACGCGTGGCGCCGACCTGGAGGCCCGCGTGACGCTGCCCTTCGAGCGGGCCGTGCGCGGCGGCGAGGTGCCGGTGTCGATCGTCCGGCAGGATCGGTGTCCGGCCTGCGGCGGCGCCGGTCGGGTCGCGCGCACGCCGGTCACGTGCCCCGCGTGTGCCGGTGAGGGCGAGCGGCGCTGGGCCCGCGGCCACATGCTGTTCGCGAAGGCCTGCGAGGCCTGCGGGGGCTCGGGCCAGCTCGGCTGGCAGTCGTGCCGGCCGTGCGCCGGGGTCGGCCTGCAGCCGCGGGCCGGCGTCGCCACGGTCGTCGTACCGCCGGGCCTGGAATCCGGCGCGCGGGTGGCCGTGCCGGGGCGGGGTCACGCCGGCGCCCGGGGCGGGCCGGCCGGCGACCTCTACGTCACCGTCACCGTGGCGGCGCATCCGCACCTCCGGCGGGACGGCCGCGACCTGCACCTGCGGCTGCCGGTCGCACTCCACGAGGCGGCGCTCGGCGCCAAGGTCGCGGTGCCGTCACTCGACGGGGCCGTCCGGCTGCGCATTCCGCCGGGGACCTCCTCGGGCCAGCGGCTGCGGCTCCGCGGACGCGGCGTGCCGTCGGCGGGGGGCGAGGCCGGCGACCTGATCGTGGAGATCCAGATCGTGCTGCCCGACGTGCTCGACGAGCGATCCCGCGAGCTCTGCCGCGAGTACGGCCGCCTTCATCCAGACGACGTCCGGAAACACCTGTTCGACGCGTGAGGGACCCATGGCTGCCAGGCGATCCGTCACCGGCAAGGGCTACTACATGATCAGCGCGGTCGCGTCGCGCTACAACATCCACCCGCAGACGCTGCGGCTCTACGAGCGCGAGGGGCTGCTCAAGCCGTCGCGGACCGAGGGCAACACCCGCCTGTACTCCGACGAGGATCTGCAGGAGCTCGAGACGATTCTCGCGCTGACGCGGGACCTGGGCGTGAACCTGGCCGGCGTCGAGATCATCCTCAACATGCGGCGCAAGATGGAGCGCCAGCAGCGCGAGGTCAACGAGTTCATGCAGTACGTCAAGGGCGAACTCGCGCGCGGGCTCGGCGACTGGGAACAGCGCCTCAGCACCGCGCTCGTGCCCGCACGCAGCGTGACCGGCGGCCCGGACGACGCGTCCGGCGCCTCGCCGGACGCCGGCGGCGACGAGGCCGGCGTCGCGTCGCACGACGCCGCGCCGCGGGCGCCGCGATCCTGATCGATCGACGCGCGCAGTTGCGCTATGCTGTCGTCTTTCCATGGCGTGCGCGAAGTGCGAGGGAACGGGATGGCGGCCGGTCGAACGCGACGGCGTGCGGCGGGTCGAGCGGTGTGACTGCTGGCGCGACGGCGTCACCGACGTCCGCCTGGATCGCGCGCGCATCCCGCCGCGCTACGTCCGCTGCGACCTCGACCGCTTCGTCCTCTACCCGAACGAGAAGCTCGTCAACGCGGTGACGCAGGCGAAGCAGTTCGCCGACCTGTTTCCCGCCGTCACCAAGGGGCTGTGCCTGATCGGCCCGCCCGGCATCGGCAAGACCCACATCGCGGTCGCCGTCCTGCGGCGCGTCATCGTCGAAAAGGGCGCCCGCGGCCTGTTCTACGACGTCCGCGATTTGCTGCGGCTGATCCGCTCCACCTACAACCCGGTGGTCCGCACGGCCGAGATGGACATCCTCCGGCCCGTCATGCAGGCCGACCTGCTCGTGCTCGACGATCTCGGCGCGGAGAAGCCCTCCGAGTGGGTCGAGGAGACGATGAACCTCATCGTCAACACGCGATACAACGAGCGGCGGCCGACGATTTTCACCACGAACTACGAGGACCTGCCGGACGAGACCGAGCTGGACTCGCTCAAGGTCCGTGTCGGCTTCCGGATGCACTCGCGCCTGCACGAGATGTGCGACTTCCTCGAATACGACGGCGGCGACTACCGGATGCTGCCGGCCAACGGCGGCCCGGACGACCTGACGACGCTCTGGAAGCGCGGCCGCGGCCGTCGAACCCTGCCGGCCCGGACCCAGGGACCGGCCCGCGCCCAGACCTCACGCGAGCCCCGTGACCCGCGCGAGCTGCGCTGGCCGGGCGGCAAGGCCGGACGCGGCTGATCGCGAGCCCGCCGCGGGGGCGGTCCGCGGTGGATGGCATGCTCGGTCTCTATCTCCACGTCCCGTTCTGCCAGGCCATCTGCGGCTACTGCAACTTCAACCGCGGCCTGTTCGACGAGGCCCTGAAGGCGCGCTACGTCGAGGCGCTCACCCGCGAGATCCGCGAGGCCCCGCTCGTGCCCGACGTGCCCGACGTGCCCGATGTGCCCGACGTCCCAGGCGTGCCTGCCGTCGCGGGCGCGCCCGTCGCCGCCGGGACGCGCCAGGACGACACGCCGGCGGCCGACACGATCTTCTTCGGGGGCGGCACGCCCTCGCTCCTCGACCCCGACGAGATCGCCGGCCTCATCGCGGCCTGCCGCGCGCGGTTCTCCCTGACCCCGGACGCGGAAATCACGCTGGAGACCAATCCCGAGACGGTGACGCCAGAGCGGCTGGCGGCCTTCCGGGCCGCGGGCGTCAATCGCATCAGCTTCGGCGTCCAGTCGTTCGACGACGAGGAACTGCGGCGCCTGGATCGGATCCACTCCGCGGCCCGCGCCGCCGAGGTCGTCTCGCTCGCGCGCGACGCGGGCTTCGACAACCTCAGCTTCGATCTCATGTGCTGGCTGCCAGGGCAGACCCGCGCCTCGTGGCGCCGCACGGTCGAGCGGGCCGTCGCGCTGGCGCCCGACCACCTGTCCCTCTACCTGCTCGAGCTCTACCCGAACGCGCCCCTCCAGGAGGCCATGGCCCGGGCGACCGCGGCGGGCCGGGGTCCTGACTGGGCGCAGGCGGCCGACGACGACGCCGCGGACATGTACCTGGAGGCGTTCGAGCGTCTCGACCAGGCGGGGTACGCGCAGTACGAGATTTCGAACACCGCCCGGCCCGGCTATCGGAGCCGTCACAACGTCAAGTACTGGCAAGGGGATTCCTGGAGAGGATTCGGCTGCGGTGCCCACTCGACGATGGGCGCGGTGCGCTGGCACAACGTGGCCGGCACGGCCGACTACGTGGATCGGCTCGCGGCGGGCGCGTCGGTGGCGGTTGCGCCGCGGGCGCTCTCGCGGCAGGACCAGCTCGGCGAGGCGCTCTTCACCGGGATGCGCCTGACCGAGGGGATCGACGAGGGGAACTTTTCGCGACGGTTCGGGGTCCATCCGTGGGCCCTGCACGCCAGCACGCTCGAGCCGCTGGTCGGTGACGGTCTGGTCTGGCGCCGGGACGGCCGATTCGGCCTCACCCGGCGCGGCATGCTCGTGGCGAACGAGGTGCTCGTGGCGTTCGTGTGAGGGAGGCGCGGTCGGTCGCGAGCGCGGCGGTCGCCGGCCCTCGAATCGGGTGGACAACGGCCATCTTGTCTTGGCCGTCGGGTACGGTAAAGTATGGGGTCTTTTTCGGGAGGATTCGTTGCCCCGGGGGCAGGGAGGCATTGCATGAAGTTGTCGAGTTCCCTGTCGGCGCTGCGCCGGCAGGCGGTCCTGGCAGTTGGTCTGGCGGCTCTGGTCTGTGCCGCGTCGGGTGTGAAGGCGCAGGATGCGGCCGCCGGTCAGGATCCGGCGCCGGCGCAGCAACAGGACCCGCTGAAGTTCAGCCATAACGGCGAGGTCATGATCCTCTGGGCCATCAAGCCCGAGCGCACCGCGGACTTCGAGTCGGTGTGGACCACGATCAAGGGCGCCCTGGCGCAGAACGCCGATGCGAATCTCCGCGCGCTCGGCCAGTCGATCAAGATCTCGAAGGTCGACCTGCCGGCCGGCGGTCCCGGCGTCCTCTACGTGTTCCTGTTGAGCCCGGCGTCCACGCAGTACAGCTACAACCCGGTGACGCTGCTCTTCGAGACCCTCAAGGCTCCGGATGCGGATCCGGCCGCGACCACGCCCGCGCCGAAGCCCGCCGGGACGTTCACGTACGACGAGGCCCAGGAAGTCTTCAAGAAGTTCGACGGCAGCTACAACCAGATCAACCCCTGGCCGCTCAAGGGCCTGGGGATGTAGCTTGCCCCGGTCCGCCTCCGGCGGCTGATGGACTGACATTCCGACGGGACGCCCGCGTGCGGGCGTCCCGTTTCGCTTTTTCGGGGGACCCTCCCATGCGCCCGCCGCTCGCGATCCCGATCCTCGCCCTGCTCAGCGTCGCTTCGGCGGCGCCCGCCGTGCCGGCGTCGCACCCGGCCGGCCCGCCGCCGCAGCCCGTCGTCCTGGCGCCCGGCCCGCCCGCGGCCGGCCGCCCGGTCCGACAGGACCCGGCGCGACAGGACCCGGTCCCGCCCGCGCCGGCCCAGCCCGACGCCTACCAGTTCCCGAGCGGCGCCGGCATGCTGTTCTTCTACGTGCGGCCGGACCACGCGGCCGATTTCGAGGCGGTGCTCGCGCGCCTCGACGCGGCGCTCTCGGCGACCACCGACCCGGCGCGGGCGCGGCAGGCGGTGAGCTGGCGCATGTTCCGCTCGCTCGAGTCGCACGACGAGCGGATCTACGTGTTCTTCTTCGACCCGGCCGTGCCGGACGCGAGCTACGACCCGGTGAAGGCGCTGGGCGACCTGCTCCCCGACGAGGTGCAGGACCTCTACGCCCGGCTGAAGGCCGCGATCGTCCGCGTGGAGCGGATGGGGCTCTCGCGGATCCGCTGACGGCCCGTGCCGATCAGAACGCGATGTTCAGGCCCGCGTAGAACCGCTTCGGCGTGGGGTAGAGCGCCGAGCCGCGCAGGTTGAAGACCCGGAAGTCCAGCCGCAGGCGCACCGGCCCGGCCAGGCGGATCTTCGCGCCGCCGCCGATGTTCGTGCCGAAGCTCGTCTCCTGCGTCGTGTCGAGACGCTCCCGGAAGAACCCGCCGCCGATGGTCGCGTAGAGCTGCACGCCGGAGGTCGGCGTCTGGACCAGCGCGTTGAACATCCCGGTCGTCAGGCCGGGCGCGTCGTTGTCGATCTGCTCGCTCGTGCGCGAGTACTCGAACTCGAAGCCGACGACGAGCAGGCTGACGCCGACCGCGAAGCCGCGCGCCGGTCGTGTCGCCGGCGTCGTCGTCGCGCCCAGGAAGCCGGTCAGGTCCGCCGCGGCCGGCGCCGGGGTGAGCAGGAGCAGGGCGGCGGAGAGGACCGCTGGGATCAGGTAGCGTCGCATGTGCCTCCTATCGGAGGGATGGGGACCGCGCACCAGCGCCCGGGCCCGCTGCGTGATATTTTCCCCCTGATGGACCTTCGTCCGACCGCCGAAGAGGATCTGCTGCGCCGCACGGTGCGCGAATTCGCGGAAGCCGAGATCCGGCCCAACGTCATGACGTGGGACGAGGCCCAGGTGTTTCCCGAGGACCTGCGGAGCAAGCTCGCGGGGCTCGGCCTGCTCGGCATCCAGGTGCCGGAGGCGTACGGCGGCGCCGGGATGTCCGCGGTCGAGTACTGCATCTGCCTCGAGGAGCTGGCGCGCGTCGATCCGTCGATCTCGCTGTCGGTCGCCGCGCACAACGGGCTCTGCGTCGCGCACCTCTACATGTTCGGGAGCGAGGCGCAGAAGCAGCGGTACCTGGCGCCGCTCGCGCGGGGCGAGGCGCTCGGCGCCTGGGGCCTGACCGAATCGGGATCGGGCAGCGACGCGGCCGCGATGCGGACGACCGCCCAGCGCGACGGCGACGGCTGGGTGCTCAACGGGTCCAAGCAGTTCATCACCCACGGCCGGATCGGCGAGACGATCGTGGCCATGGCCGTGACCGACCGGTCGAAGGGCCGCAAGGGGATCTCGGCGTTCGTGATCCCGCGCGGCACACCGGGGTTCGTCGCGGACAAGAAGGAGAACAAGCTCGGCATGCGGGCGAGCGACACCAGCGAGGTGCTGTTCGAGGACTGCCGCGTGCCCGCCGACGCGCTGGTGGGCGAGGAAGGCGAGGGCTTCATCAACACGCTGCAGGTGCTCGACGCGGGCCGCATCGGGATCGCGGCGCTCGCGGTCGGGCTGGCGCAGGGGGCCTACGACGCGGCGCGCGCATACGCGCACGACCGCCATCAGTTCAACCAGCCGATCTCGCACTTCCAGGCCATCCGCTGGAAGCTGGCCGACATGGCGACGCGGATCCAGGCGGCCCGTCTCCTCACGCTGCGCGCGGCCTGGATGCGCGACCGGCGGGAGGCCCGCACGACGATGGAGTCGTCGATGGCGAAGCTGTATGCGAGCGAGATCGCGGTCCGGGCCGCCGAGGAGGGCGTCCAGATCCACGGCGGCTACGGATTCGTGAAGGACTATCCCGCGGAGAAGTACTTCCGCGACGTCAAGCTGTGCACGATCGGCGAGGGCACGAGCGAGATCCAGCGCCTGGTCATCGCGCGGCAGCTGCTGGGGCGGTAGGCGGGTGGCCGGGGCGACCCTGAGCGAGCGGCTTCTCGCGGGCGATCCGCGCGCAATCGCGCGGGCGATCTCGCTCATCGAGGACGAGTCGTCGGACGGCGCGGCGCTGGTCGGCCGCATCTACGAGCACACCGGGCGCGCCTACCTCATCGGCGTGACCGGGCCGCCGGGCGCGGGCAAGAGCACGCTCGTCGAGCAGCTCACGCGCGAGCTGCGGAAGACCGGCGTGCGCGTGGGCGTCCTCGCGGTCGATCCCACCAGTCCCTACAGCGGCGGCGCGATCCTGGGCGACCGCGTGCGGATGCAGATGCACGCGGAGGACGCGGGCGTGTTCATCCGCAGCATGGCGACGCGCGGCCACCTGGGCGGGCTCGCCCGGACGACGGCCGAGGCCGCGCTCGTCCTCGACGCGGCCGGCTACGACATCGTCATCATCGAGACGGTCGGCGTCGGCCAGGACGAGGTGGACATCGTCCGCACGGCGGACATCTCGATCGTCACGGTCGTGCCGGGCACGGGCGACGAGGTGCAGGCGCTCAAGGCCGGCATCATGGAGATCGCCGACATCTTCGTCGTCAACAAGGCGGACCGCGAGGGCGCGGATCGCACGGCCTCGTCGATCGAGGTGATGCTCTCGCTGGAGTCGTGGGCGGAGGGCACGTGGCGGCCGCCGGTCCTGCGCACGGTCGCGACGACCGGCGCCGGCGTCCCGGACCTGGTGGAGACGATCGCGCGGTTCCGCCGCGACTCGCGGGACCAGCTCGGCGAGCGCCGGCGCGCCCGGGCCGAGTGGCGCCTGCGCGAGATCCTCGGGCGCGGCTTCATGCAGCACCTGGACGCGCACGTGCTGGCGCCCGGCGAGTTCGAGGCGACGCTCGAGCGGATCGCGGACCGACGGACCGATCCCTACACCGCGGCCGACGGGCTGCTCACGCGGGCGGTGGCGGCCGGCGGCCCTGGCCTCACGCTCGACCACGTCGGGATCGCGGTCCCCGACGCGGCGCCGTTCGTCGAGCGGTTCCGCGACCTGTTCGGTCTCGCGACCGACACACCCGAGGACGTGGGGCAGCACCGCGTGCGGTTCGTCGGGACGGGCGGCGCGACCCTGGAGCTGGTCGAGCCGCTCACGCCGGAGGCGCCGGTGGCCAAGTTCCTGGCCTCGCGCGGCGCCGGGCTGCACCACCTGTGCGTGCGCGTGCCGGACATCGACCGCGCGATCGCGGACCTGACCGCGCGCGGCGTCCGGTTCATCGACACGGTGGCGCGGGCTGGCGCGCACGGATCACGGATCGCGTTCATCCACCCGTCCAGCGCGCAGGGCCTGCTGATCGAGCTCAAGCAGCTGGCGGCGGTGACGCCGGACCCGGGAGAGGGGCCGGCGTGACGCTCACGTTCGGCGACCTGCGCGTGGACAGCCTGTCGGACGGCGGATTCCGGCTGGACGGCGGCGCGATGTTCGGCGTGGTCCCGAAGCCGCTGTGGGAGCGTCGCGCACCGGCCGACGAGCGGAACCGCATCCGCCTCGGCCTGCGCCCGCTGCTCGTCCGGGGCGGCGGCCGGGTCGTGCTGATCGACGCCGGCATCGGCGACAAGATGAGCGACCGGGACGCGGACATCTACGCGCTCGACCGGGAACGGCACCTCGACCACTCGCTGGCCGCCGCCGGCATCACCGCCCGCGACGTCACGCACGTCGTCGCCACGCATCTGCATTTCGACCACTGCGGCGGATTCACCACGCTCATGGACGGCGTGCTCGTCCCACGGTTCCCGAACGCGCGCTACCTGGTCCGCCGCCAGGAGTGGGAGGACGCGACCCACCCGCACGAGCGCAACCGCGCGAGCTACCTGCAGGAGAACTTCCTGCCGCTGGCCGAGGCCGGCGTCGTGGACTTCCACGAAGCGGACGGCGAACTGCTGCCCGGCATCTCGGCCGTCCGGACCGGCGGCCACACGATGCACCACGAGCTGGTCCGCATCGAGTCGGGCGGCCGCGTCGGCGTCTTCGTCGCCGATCTGATCCCGACCACCGCACACGTGGACGAGCCGTGGATCATGGGCTACGACCTCTACCCGATGGACACGCTGATGTTCAAGAAGCGCTTCCTGGCCGAGGCGATCGCCGGCGAGTACGTTATCTTCTTCGAGCACGACCCGGCGGTGCCGGCCGGCATCATCCGGCAGGACGGCCGGCGGAAGAAGGTGGAGACGGTCGGGGGATCGAGGGACGGGTAATCGAGCGATCAGCCAATCCCCAATCCCCAATCCCAAATCCCCAATCCAAAATCACCAATCCCAAATCACCAATCCCAAATCACCAATTCCCAGTCAATCATCAATCCCCAATCGCCACTCTCCCAATCAATCATCAATCTCAGATCGCCAAATCTTCAATGTCCTCCTCGCCCTCCCCCCTCTCCATCGGCATCATCGGCGGCTCCGGACTCTACGACATGGCGGAGCTGACGGACCGCGAAGAGCGCGTGATCGACACGCCGTTCGGCGCGCCCTCGGGCCCGTACGTCACGGCCACGCTGCGCGGCCGCAGGGTCGCGTTCCTCGCGCGCCACGGCGTGGGGCACCGGCTGCTGCCGACCGAGATCAACTACCGCGCGAACATCTTCGGCCTGAAGCTCCTCGGCGTCGAGTACATCCTGTCGGCCTCGGCCGTGGGCAGCCTCCGCGAGGACTTCAAGCCGACCGACATCGTCGTACCGGCGCAGTTCTTCGACCGCACGCGGCAGCGGCCGAGCACGTTCTTCGGCGACGGGCTGGTCGCGCACGTGGCGTTCGCGCACCCGTTCTGCGGACCGCTGAGCGACCTCGCCTACGGCGCGGCGGTCAAGGCCGGCGCGACCGTCCATCGCGGCGGCACCTACGTCTGCATGGAAGGGCCGCAGTTCTCCACGATCGCCGAGTCGAATCACTACCGCGCGTCGGGGTTCGACATCATCGGCATGACGAACCTCCAGGAGGCCAAGCTCGCCCGGGAGGCCGAGATCTGCTACACCACGCTCGCCCTCGTCACCGACTACGACTGCTGGCATCCGGACCACGACGCGGTCACCGTGGACATGGTCGTCGCCACGCTGATGCAGAACGCGAAGACGGCCCAGCAGATCATCGCCAACGCCGTCGAGCAGCTGCCGATCGCCCGCACCTGCGAGTGCGCGCGCGCCCTGGCGACGGCCATCATCACGCGGCCCGAGGCCGTGCCCGAGGCCACGAAGGCGCGCCTCGCGCCCCTCGTCGGCCGGTACCTGACCACCCCTTGATCACCCCCGTTTCACGAGAGGTCTGACCCCGAATCCATGCAGCTGATCGTCACCGGTTCCATTGCCTACGACTACCTGATGTCCTTTCCGGGGAAGTTCACCGAGCACTTCCTGCCGGAGCACTTCCAGCGGGTGAGCCTGAGCTTCCTGGTCGACTCGATGGACAAGCGGCGCGGCGGCTGCGCGCCCAACATCGCCTACACCCTGGCGCTGCTCGGCGAGCGGCCGCGGCTGCTCGGCACGGCGGGGCAGGACTTCGGCGAGTACCGGCGGTGGCTGGACGCGGCGGGCGTGGACACGTCGCTCGTGCGGGAGATCTCCGACAAGTTCACCGCGTCGTTCTTCTGCAGCACCGACGCGGCCAACAACCAGATTGCCTCGTTCTACACGGGCGCGATGGCGCACGCGAGCGAGCTGTCGTTCCGCACGATCGGGCAGGTCGACCTCGCCATCATCTCGCCGAACGACCCGGCGGCCATGGTGCAGTACGCGGAAGAGTGCCGCACGCTGAAGATCCCGTTCATCTTCGATCCCGGCCAGCAGTGCGCGCGCATGTCGGGTGACGAGCTGTCCGAGGGCGTGCGCGGCGCGCACATGGTGATCGTCAACGACTACGAGCTGGAGCTGCTGCGCCAGAAGACCGGCCTGAGCGAGGACGGGATCCTCGCCGAGGCCGACCGGCTGGTGGTCACCCGCGGCGAGCACGGCGCGACCGTGCTCCGGCGCGACCGCGACCGTCTCGACGTGCCGGCGGTGACGCCGCACCGCATCGCCGACCCGACCGGCGTCGGCGACGCGTACCGGGGCGGGTTCATGAAGGGGCTCGCGGCGGGCGCCGACGACCTGGTCTGCGCCCGGCTCGGCAGCGTCGCCGCGACCTACGCGCTCGAGCACCTCGGCGGCCAGTCCCACGCCTACGGCTGGGACGAGTTCCGGACGCGGTACGAGCAGCACTTCGGCGCGCTGCCGATCTGACCCTGATGCTGATCCTCGCGGTCGTCCTCGCCACGATCGCCTCCTACGCGCTGGGCTGGCTGCTCGGCGTGCCGGTCCTCGTGCCCCTCCTCAACACCGCGCCGGCCTGGTGGCTGATGGCGCGCGAGTTCCGGCGCGGCCGCGTGCTGCACGCCGTGGCCGCCATGCTGGTCTGGGCCGCGACGATGGCGGCCGCCTCCACCACGATGTCCGCGCTCGGCTGGTCGCGCACCGGCGACACGGACCTGTTCCTCCGTCCCGACTACCGCGCGGAGATGATCCACTGGGTGCGGACGGGCGTCGGCGCCGAGAGCCAGCCGGCCGTGTTCGTGCCGCGGCAGGTCGGCACCGCCATCGTCTTCGCCGGCGTCGCGCTCGGCACGGGCGGTCTTGCGGCGATGCCCATGGGCGCCGTGCTCGTCAACCAGATGGGCAACTACGTCGGCGCGATGGCGGGCGCGAGCGCCAACCCGTTCCCCTCGGTCGTGCTGGGCTGGCATCCGTGGGCCGTCATCCGGGTGATCGCCTTCGTCATCCTGGGCACGCTGCTGTCGGGCGTGATGATCGCGCGCTGGACCGGCACGCCCTATCGCCTGGCGACCTACCGGCCGTGGCTCTGGCTGGCGATCGCGCTGCTCGTCCTCGACGTCATCCTCAAAGTCCTGCTCGCGCCGTCGTGGGCCCTCCTGCTGCGGGGGCTCGCCGGATGGTGAAGCTCGCGCGCGTGCTCGTCGTGCTGTCGGTGCTCTGGCCGCTGACGCTCGGGCTGGCCGTGTGGCAGCGCGCGACCGGCGCGCGCGACGGGTGGGCGGCGACGGTGTATTTCGCCGGCGGCCTGGTGTGCCATCAGCTGCCCGCGCGGTCGTTCTCGACGGCGGGCGTCACCTGGCCGGTCTGCGGCCGGTGCAGCGGGCTCTACCTGGCGGCGCCGCTCGGCGCGCTGGCCGCCCTCGTCTGGCGGCGGCGGAGGACCGACCGCGACGTGGCCTGGCTCGCCCTGGCCGCGGTGCCGACCGCGGCGACCCTGGGCCTGGAGTGGGGCGGCCTCGTGGCCGTGTCGAACGTGATGCGGCTGGCCGCGGCCCTGCCGCTCGGCGCGGCGCTCGCGTGGGTGATCGTCCGGGTGGCCGCCGGACCGTCGCGACCGATCGGGTACACTGCCGGGTCATGACCGCGCCGCCCCGCGCCGCCGCCGCGCCCGACCGTCTCGGCCCCGCCGCGACGGCGATCCTCGCGTGGATCGTGCCGGGCGGGGGGCACGTCGTGCACGGCCAGGCGCGCAAGGGCGCGATCTTCTTCGTCGTGCTCGTGGGCATGTTCGGCATCGGCCTGGCCAGCGGCGGCCGGCTGTTCCCGTTCCAGATCGCGGACGTCCTCGTGTTCCTGGCCGCGGGGGCGGAGTGGCTCGCGGGGCTGCCGCGACTGATCGGCGCGCTGGCCGGTGCGGGTCGTGGCGACGTCGTCGCCGCCACCTACGAATACGGCAACGCGTTCCTGATTGCCGGCGGGCTCCTGAACCTGCTCGTGATCCTCGACGCGGTCGACCTCGCGGCCGGGCGGAAGGCGCGATGACGACCCATCTCGGCTACCTGATTCTCTTCGCCGCGTGCCTGGCGGCGGTCTTCGGCGCGCTGCTGCGCGACGATCCGGCGGCGCAGCTGCGGCTCGCCGGCCGCATCCTCACCGGCCTCGTGCTCGGCGCCTGGGCGCTGGGCTGGCTGATGTACCTGGCGTTCTAGGCCGGTGGCGCGCCTGATCTTCCTCTGGGCGCCGCCCGTGGCGACGATGATCGGGATGTTCCTGGTCTCGTCGCAGCACCAGGTCCCCGTCCCCCTGCCGGGCCGGACGGACCTGCTGGCGCACCTGACGGCCTACGGCGGCCTGACGCTGCTGCTCGTCCGCGCCTGCGCCGGCGGCCGGTGGGCGGGCGTGACGACGCGGGCGCTGACCGCGGCCTGGGTGGTGGCCGCGGCGTGGGGCGTCTCGGACGAGATCCACCAGATGTTCGTGCCGGGTCGGTCGGCGGGGCCCGACGACTGGCTCGCCGACGCGACCGGCGCGGCCCTCGCGGTGATCGTCTCGCGCGCCGCGGCCCGCGGGATCGCGCGGCGGCGCGCCGCGCGCGACGCAGTATAATCGCCCGGTTATGGCCTACGAAAACCTGCTCGTCGAACGCGACGAGGCCGTGCTCGTCGTCACCATCAACCGGCCGAAGGTGCTCAACGCGCTCAACACCGCCACGCTCCTCGAGCTGGACCAGGTCATCGCCGAGGCGAAGCTGGACGCCTCGGTGCGCGCGATCGTGATCACCGGGTCGGGCGACCGCGCGTTCGTCGCGGGGGCGGACATCAACGAGCTCGCCGTCCAGACGCCGGTCGGGGGCCGCGACCACGCGCGCCGCGGCCAGGCGCTCTTCGACCGGATCGAGCGGCTCGGCAAGCCCGTGATCGCCGCGGTCAACGGGTTCGCGCTGGGCGGCGGCTGCGAGCTGGCGATGGCGTGCACGATCCGGGTCGCCGCCGACACCGCGAAGTTCGGGCAACCCGAGATCAACCTGGGCCTCATCCCGGGCTATGCCGGAACGCAGCGGCTGCCGCGGCTGGTCGGGCGCGGGCGGGCCCTGGAACTGCTGCTCACGGGCGACCCCATCGGCGCGGAGGAGGCGTGGCGCATCGGCCTGGTCAACCGGGTGGTGCCGGCCGCCGGGCTGGTGGAGGCGGCGCGCGCGCTGGCGAAGACGCTGGCGGCCAAGGCGCCGGTCGCGGTGCGCTACATCTGCGACGCGGTCGCGAGCGGGCTCGACATGCCGTTCCCGGAAGCCGAGGACCACGAGGCCACGCTGTTCGGCCTGGTCTCGACGACCGAGGACATGCGCGAGGGCACGCGGGCGTTTCTCGAGAAGCGCAAGCCCGCGTTCACGGGCCGGTAGGGTCGCGAGGGCCACGTGCGCTTCGCGATCGTCGTGTCCCGCTACCACGCGTTCGTCACCGACCGCCTCGAGGCCGGGGCGCGCGCCGCGCTCGAGGCGCGCGGCGTCCGGGCCGCCGACGTCGAGACGTTCGCCGTGCCCGGCGCCTGGGAAATCGCCCAGGCCGCGGACCGCGTGGCGCGCGCGGGCGACTGGGCAGGCCTCGTCTGCCTCGGCTGCCTGATCCGGGGCGAGACGCCGCACTTCGACTACATCGCGCAGGCCTGCGCGCACGGCATCACCCGCGCGGCGCAGGCGACCGGCGTGCCGATGGCGTTCGGCGTGCTGACGACCAACACCGCCGAGGAGGCGATGGCCCGCGCGGTGGACGGCCCGGCCAACAAGGGACGCGAGGCCGCCGACGCGGTCTTCGAGATGGCGACCCTCTACGCCCGCCTCGCGGCGTCCGGCCGGACGCGCGACGACGGGCCCGGCGGAGGCGCGTGACCACGGCCCGGCACCGCGCGCGCGAAGCCGCGCTGCAGGCGTTCTACTTCTGGGAGGTCGGCCGGGTGGAGCCCGGGCAGGCGCTCGGCGCGGTGCTCCGCGAGCACGCCGACGAGCTGGACGACGCCGGCCGCGCGTTCGTCACGCGCCTGGTCGAGGGGACCATCGGCGAGCTGCTCGCGATCGACCGGACCATCGAGGCGCACGCGCGGCACTGGCGGCTCGACCGGATGGCGGTCGTCGATCGGATCGTCCTGCGGCTGGCGACCTGGGAGCTGCGCCACGAGGCCGACACGCCGCCGCCCGTCGTGATCGACGAGGCGCTCGAGCTGGCGCGCACCTTCGGGAGCGACGACTCGCCGCGGTTCGTCAACGGGGTGCTGGACGCCATCCGCCGGACGCTGGAGCAGGAAGGGCATGTCGAACGAAGCTGAACAGATCGCGCAGCGGCGCGCCAAGCTCGACGCGCTGGTCGCGATGGGCGTCGCGCCGTACCCGAACCACTTCGACCGCAGCGCCGACGTCTCGACGATCGTCGCCACGCACGGCGACACGGACGCCGCCACGCTCGAGGCCGAGCAGCCGCGCGCGCGGACGGCGGGGCGGATCCTCGGCATCCGCGGCTTCGGCAAGGCGAGCTTCGTGGTGCTCTCCGACGGGCGCCGGCGGATCCAGGTCTACATCCGTCGCGACGCGCTCCCCGAGCGGGCGTTCGCGATCTTCGAGCTGCTCGACCTCGGCGACCAGATCGGCGTCGAGGGCCGGGTCTTCCGGACCCGGACGAACGAGCTGACGATCTGGGCCGACCAGCTCGAGTTCCTGGCCAAGTGCCTGGTGCCGCTGCCCGAGAAGTTCCACGGCCTGACCGACGTCGAGATCCGCTACCGGCAGCGCTACCTGGATCTCATCGTCAACCCCGAGAGCCGGCGGGTGTTCGAGACGCGGTCGGCGGTCGTCGCGGGGATCCGCCGGTTCCTGAACGGCCGGGGGTTCCTCGAGGTCGAGACGCCGATGATGCAGCCGATCGCCGGCGGCGCGCTGGCCCGGCCGTTCACGACGCACCACAACGCGCTCGACATGCCGCTCTACCTGCGAATCGCGCCCGAGCTGTACCTCAAGCGGCTGACCGTGGGCGGGATGGAGCGGGTCTACGAGATCAACCGCAACTTCCGCAACGAGGGGATCTCCACGCAGCACAATCCGGAGTTCACGATGCTCGAGTTCTACGAGGCGTACGTGGACTACCACCACCTGATGCGGCTGACCGAGGAGATGCTCAGCACGATCGCGCAGGAGGCGGCCGGGACGCTCGAGGCGCCGTTCGGCGGGCACCGGATCTCGTTCGCGCCGCCGTACCGCCGCCTGTCGCTCCGGCCGGCGGCGGCCGAGGCGGCCGCCGAGCGGCTGGGACGCCCGGTCACGGCGGACGACCTGCGCGATCGGGCGCGTGCCGCCGACGTCGCCGGCGCGCTCGGCGTGCACGTCGAGCCCGCGCACGGCGCCGGCCGGATCGCCCTCGGGATCTTCGAGGCGCTCTGGGAGGAGCGGCTCGTGCAGCCGACGTTCGTCCACGACTTCCCGACCGAGGTCTCGCCGCTTTCCAAGCAGCGCGCGGACGACCCCGACACGGTGGAGCGCTTCGAGCTCTACGCCGGCGGGTTCGAGATCGCCAACGGGTTCAGCGAGCTGAACGACCCGGCCGAGCAGCGCCGCCGCTTCGAGGCGCAGCTCGTCGAGCGCGCCGCCGGCGACGCGGAAGCCCACCAGATGGACGAGGACTACATCCGCGCGCTCGAATACGGCCTGCCGCCGACCGGCGGCGAGGGCATCGGCATCGACCGCCTCGTGATGCTCCTGACCGACAGCCCGTCGATCCGCGACGTGATCCTGTTCCCGCTCATGCGGCCCAGGGCCACGCAGGGGATGGGCGATAATCAGGATCACCCGGAGGGCTAGCCGATGTCCCGACGGCCGATGCGAGATGTCCTTTGAGTGGTTCGTCGCCCGCCGCTACCTGACCGCCCGCCGGCGGCAGGCGTTCGTCTCGCTCATCACCGGCGTGTCCATCGTCGGCGTGGGCGTCGGCGTCATGGCGGTCATCATCGCGCTCGCGCTGATGACCGGCGTGCAGGGCGAGTTGCGGGATCGGATCCTGGGGTCCGACGCGCACGTGTACGTCTACCGGACCGGCGGCGAACCGTTTCCCGACCTCGACGGCATGATGCGCGACCTGGCCGCCCGCCCGGGCGTCGTCGGGGTGGCGCCGGCGACGCTGGACAACGCGCTGATCGCGGCGCACGGCGTCGTGCTCGCGGTCCAGTTCCGCGGCATCGATCCCGCGCTCGAGGGCCACGTCACCGACATCGACACCGCGATCCGGGCCGGGTCGCTCGAGGCCCTCACGAACCGCTCGCCGGACGAGCCCGACGGCATCCTGCTCGGCACCAAGGTCGCCGAGGCGCTCAGCGTCCGCGTCGGCGATCCGGTCATCCTCGGCACGCTCAACATGGTGCTCACGCCCGGGGCGCTGGCGCCGAAGCGCCGCGCGTTCGTCGTGGTCGGTCTGACCGAGTTCGGGTTCGAGGAGACCGACGCCAACCGCGTGTTCATCACGCTCGCGAGCGGCGAGGCGATGAAGGGCACGTCGAGCCCCGACATGATCCAGATCAGGCTGGCCGATCGCGACCGCGCGACGGCGGTGCGCGAGGCACTCCAGGACGAGCTCGGCCCGACCTACTTCGTGCAGGACTGGACGACGCTCAATCGCAGCCTGTATTCGGCGCTGTGGCTCGAGAAGGTGGCCATCTCGTTCACGATCGGCCTCATCGTCTTCGTCGCGGCGCTCAACATCGTCGCGTCGCTCGTGCTCATGGTCATGGAGAAGAGCCGCGACATCGCGATCCTCCGGACGATGGGCGCACCCGCGCGGGCGATCCGGCGGATCTTCATGCTGCAGGGCCTGACGATCGGCCTCGTCGGTACCGGGTCGGGCGCGGCGCTCGGACTCCTCGTCTCGTGGGTCATGGACCGCTTCCAGCTCCTGCGCCTGCCCTCGGACGTCTACCAGATCACGCACGTGCCCTTCCGCACGCAGCCGCTCGACGTGACGATCGTCGTCCTCGCCGCGGTGATCGTGTGTTACGCCGCGACGGTCTACCCGTCGCGTCAGGCCGGACGCCTCGACCCGGCCGAAGCCCTGAGGCACGAGTAGATGGCGCTCGTCGAGGTCGCCGGTTTGCGCAAGTCGTACACCGCCCCGTCCGGCCGGCTCGAGGTGCTGCACGCGCTCGACCTGCAGGTCGAGGCGGGCGAGATGCTGGCGATCGTCGGGGCGTCCGGCGTGGGGAAGAGCACGCTGCTGCACGTGCTGGGCGGCCTCGACGCGTTCGAGGCCGGCGCGATCCGGATCGGCGGCGCGTCGATTCACGAGATGAACGACCAGGCGCGGGTGGCCTTCCGCAACCGCCAGGTCGGCTTCGTTTTCCAGTTTCATCACCTGCTGCCCGAGTTCAGCGCGCTCGAGAACGTCGAGATGCCGCTGCGCATCGCCGGGACGCCGGCGGCCGAGCGCGAGGCGCGGGCCCGGGCGCTGCTCGATCGGGTCGGGCTCGCGGGCCGCGCGGACCACCGGCCGGGGGCCCTCTCGGGTGGGGAACAGCAGCGCGTCGCCGTGGCGCGCGCGCTGGTCTGCCGGCCCGCCCTCCTGCTGGCCGACGAGCCGACCGGCAACCTGGACGAGGGCACGGCGGCCACGCTTCACGGCCTGCTGCGCGAGATGCACGACGAGCACGGCCTGACGTCGATCATCGTGACCCACAATCCCGCCCTGGCGGCCGCGTGCGACCGCGTCCTCCGCCTGGAGGGCGGACGGCTGGTCGCGCCCCCGGCCCCTCCCGGGCCCTGAGCCCTTCCCCGAAGGGCGCTGTCGGAAACGGTCGACGCGAAGGGACTCTAGCGTCCACGAGCGTCTTTGGTGGACAGGCCCGGGCCCCCTCACCGGTCGTCTCCGCGCGCCGCGGCGATGCCGGTGCGTTCCATCGTTGACTCCCGCGACGCCCCGGACGTAGATTCGGCCAGTTTCCGCAACATTGCTCCCTACTCGGAAGGCTACGAACGGGATACGGACAGGCGTCGCACACTCGCGCGTTCCCAGCTCCGCCCTGAGGTGCGTTACATGACCAGCAGGATTCGACGACGGATATTGGTGTCTCTGATGATGGTGGCTCTCGCGATCCCGGCCGAGACGGTGCTGTTGAAGGCGCTGTCCACGCCGGACCAGAAGGCGGCCGCCGGGGCCTGGGCGGCCAGCCTCACCGCGACCGAACGGACGGACGCGGCGGCGGCCATCCGGACCTATTCCTTTGCCTACCGCCGCGCGCTCATGGGCGTGCTCACGAAGGAGCAGGTCTCGGACGTCTGGCGGGGCTACCTCCTCGACTACCTGGCCGCCCATCCCGACGTGGACGCCGAGGCGCGGAGTGCGGTGGAGGCGGCCGTGGCGCTCGCGACCCCGGAGTTCTTCACCTCGCCGACCGACGCCGAGCGCGAGCAGGTGACGCTCGTGGCCGAGCAGATCTCGCAGCAGCTCGGTCCCGACGTTGCCCGGGACCTGCTCTACCGGCTCGGCCCCGAGGACGGCACGTTCGCGAGGGCCGAACCGTGGATGGACCGGCTGGCGCTGGGCGTCCGCAGCCTGTTCGTGGTGACCGCGCGGCGCGCGGACGACTGCGAGTGCAACACGGACTTCGGGTGCGACGGTCAGCCCTGCAAGGCCGGGTTCGGATGTGTGCCCGACACGGAGTGGCCGGCGTGCGGCTGGTTCTGGGCCGCCGATTGTGACGGCATGTGCGCGGCGCCGGGGACGCGACCGTGACGAGCGCACACGTCTGGCTTCGCGCCAGCCGGCTGGCGTCGATCGCCGCGGCCGTCAGCCTGACCGTCGTCGCCGCGACAGGGGCGGTGCTGGCGTGGGCCGCGAACCGGGATGTTCCACCGGCCTTCGCGCCCGGTGATGCGCTGCCGGCGGCGGTCACCGCGGCGCTCCCGGCTTCGCGAACGCTCGTGATCTTCCTCGACGAGGCGTGCGCGGTCAGCCGGGAGTCGGTGGCCACGTACGCCCGTCTGGTGTCCGGCGCACGGTCGGCGGGGGACACGTCGGTCCGGATCGTGACGGAGATCGCCGACGCCGACCGTGGCCGGCAGCTCGCGGGGGACCTTGGCATCGGCGCCGACGAGATCGTGAGGGGCGCGCCGGGCGCGATGGGGCTTCGAATCGTACCGACGGCCGTGCTGACCGGCGCGGACGGCCGCGTCGAGCGAAGCTGGGAGGGCCGGCCCGACGGGCTGGCCGAGGCGGCGATGCGGCGGGCGCTGCAGGACACCATCAAGGAGCGCGAGTAGGTCCCGACGGTGGAATACGTCATCCAGGAGCTGCTGTTCGCCCTCGTCTTCGTGACGGCCGGGGTGTCAGCGGCTGCGCTCTTCCGGCACCGGGAGGCGCATCGGCTCGACATCTTCCTCTTCGCCCTGGCGATCCTGCTGCCGCGGTACCTGCACCAGGTGCCCGCCGTGCTCGGCTTCCTCGGGCCGTCGGTGTTCGATGTCCGGGCGCTCCTGGCCCTGCGTCTGGTCAGCTACTTCCGGGCCCTGCCCCGTGGCACGCTGGCGCTCGCCACTACTGTCTACCTCGGCCTCGTGTTCGGCCATATCGTCGTGCCGGACCTCGACTGGCCCGGCCGTGTCTTCACCTTCGCGCTGTTCGCCTGGTCCGCCGTGGTCTTTGCCTCCGAGGGGCGGCGCGTCGCAGGGGTCTCGCGCCATCGGCTGCTCTGGGCGGCGGCCGGGACCGCGTTCGCCCTGGCCGTCGAGGGCGACTACCTGGCCTTTCACCTCTTCCAGATCAGTCCGTCCATGGCGGACGACATGGCCCTGGGCGACCGGTATCAGTGGTTCTACCCCCTGGCGTACAGCTGCTACTTCCTCGCCTTCGCCACGCCGAAGTGGCTGCTGGATCGCTGGCAGCAGGCGGAGCAGTCGCGGTACCTGGCGGGGACGACGGAGCGGGACGTCGAGGAGCGCGCGCGCCGCGCTCCCGAGGACCTGAACCGGGCCGCGGCGCGTTCGGTCGGCCATGCCCTCACGCTGGTCGCGATCGCCGAGCCGGGGGGCGCGCTCGCGGTCCGAGCCTCGACACGACCGGAGCTGGTCGGCCTCGAGGTGCCCGCCGGCGAGGGCCTGCTCTCGCAGGTGTGGCGCACGGGCGACCCGGACCGCGGCTCGATCCAGGACTGCGGGCCCACGGTCGCAGCCCGGCTGTCGCCGTTCGGCCAGCGCGTGCTCGTCGCGCCGGTGGCGGCGTCCGACCGGTGCTGGGGCGTCGCGGTGGTGGTGCAGTCGCGCGGCTCGCTGTTTCCGGACGACGACCTGAAGCTGCTCGCGCAGTTCGCGCGCTACGCGGCGATCGCGCTCGACCACGGCGCGCTCGTGGCCGAGGCCCACGCGCGCGAGCGCCGGGCGGCCGACCGACGCCTGCGTGAGGTCGAGGCGCGGATGGGGCTGATGCTCGACAGCATCAAGGACTATGCGATGCTGATCGTCGATACGCGGGGGCGGGTCGCCGCCTGGCACGTCGGCGCGCGCCACGTCTTCGGGTACGCGCCGGACGAGATGGCCGAGGAACTGGTGGCGCCGCTCTTCGAACTCGAGCCGCCGGCCTTCGCCGCGCTGCTCGACGAGGCCCGGCAGCTGGGGCAGGCGGGGTTCGAGGGCGCGTGCCGCCGGAAGGACGGCGGGCGGTTCATCGGCCAGACCACGATTCGGCCCCTCGTCGGCGAGGTCGATGCCGAGGGCTTCGCGGTCGTCACCCGCGACGTCACCGAGCAGCGACAGGTCGAGGCCCGCCTGCGCCGGAGCCAGAAGATGGAGGCGATCGGCCAGCTCGCCGGCGGCGTGGCGCACGACTTCAACAACCTCCTGACCACGATCCTGGGCCAGAGCGACCGGCTGGAGCAGGAGCTGGCGCCCTCGGATCCCCACCAGCCGCTCGCGCACGCCATCCGGACGGCGGCCGAGCGCGCGGCCGGGTTCACCCAGCACCTGCTCACGGTCAGCCGCGAACAGATGGTGGCGCCCGCGGTGATGAACCTGCGCCGCGTGGTGGAGGAGCTCGTGCCGATGCTGCGGCGATCGATCGGCGAGGCGATCGCGATCGACGCCGTCTGGGACGCGTCGATGGCGCCCGTGCTGGGCGAACGGTCGCGCGTCGAGCAGGTGGTGCTCAACCTGGTCGTCAACGCGCGCGACGCGACGCCGCCGGGCGGCCGGGTCACGCTGCGGGTCGGCCGCGGCTGGCTCGACGAGGTCGCGACGCGTGGCGAGGGGCCGGCGGCGCAGTACGTGTGGATCGAGGTGCGCGACACCGGCGTCGGCATGGACGAGGCCACGCGCGCCCGGATCTTCGAGCCGTTCTTCACGACCAAGCCGGTGGGCCAGGGCACCGGCCTCGGCCTGGCGACCGTGTACGGGATCGTGCGGCAGATGGGCGGGTTCGTCGCGGTGACGAGCGAGGTGGGGCAGGGCGCGACGTTCCGGGTCTGCCTGCCGGAGGCCCAGGCGGAGGTCGAGGCGGCGCCGCCGCGATCCGGCGCGGAGCTCTTCGAGTCGCTGCGCGGGCAGGAGACCGTGCTTCTGGCCGAGGACGACGAAGGCGTGCGGGACTTCGTGGCGCAGACGCTGCGACGGTTCGGCTACCGCACGATCGTGGCCGGGGATGGTCAGGCCGCGCTCGCGCTGGCCGACGCGCACGTCGAGCCGATCCACCTCGTCGTCACCGACGTCATCATGCCGGGCGGGTCGGGGCCGGATCTGGCCCGCGCGCTGGCGGAACGCCGGCCGGGCGTGCCGGTGCTCTTCATTTCCGGGTACGCCGACGCGGAGCTCGCCCGGTCGGCGACGGTGCCGAAGGCCAGCCATCTGCTGCAGAAGCCGTTCACCGCCACGGATCTGCTCGCCCGCGTGCGGCAGTTGCTCGCGGCGCGCGTCTGACCGCCAGCCGCGGCAGCCCGACCCCACCCGCGCAGAAGCGCGAAAAACTGTCCGGTCGCACGGCCGGCGCCTCCAGCGGCGTCGGGCGATGCCGTATAATGAATCAGGGATCGCGCGAGGCTTTTCCTCGCCGGATGCGTGATGTTTGAACGCTACACGGAACGAGCCCGGCGCGTGTTGTTCTTCGCTCGGTACGAGGCGACGCAGCTCGGCAGCACGTCGATCGAAACCGAGCACCTCCTGCTGGGACTGATCCGCGAGGGCAAGGGGCTCACGAGCCGCATCTTCGCGCGCTCGCACCTGTCGCTCGAGAGCATCCGCAAGGAGATCGAGGGCCGCCAGGTCTTCCAGGAGAAGGTCTCGACGTCGGTCGAGATCCCGTTCAGCGCCGAGACCAAGCGGGTGCTGCAGTTCGCGGCCGAGGAGGCCGACCGGCTGCTGCACACCTACATCGGCACCGAGCACCTGCTGCTGGGCATCCTGCGCGAGGAGCGGTCGGTGGCCGCGTCCATCCTGTACGAGAAGGGGATGCGGCTCGCGAGCGTGCGCGAGGACATCGTCCAGCTCCTGAACGAGAAGACGGCGCCGGCGCGGCCGAAGGAGACGCCGCTGCTGGCCGAGTTCAGCCGCGACCTGACCGAGGCCGCGATGAAGAACCAGCTGGACCCGCTGGTCGGCCGCGGGACCGAGCTCGAGCGCGTCCAGCAGGTGCTCTGCCGCCGCACGAAGAACAACGCCGTGCTGATCGGCGAGCCCGGCGTCGGCAAGACGGCCATCGTCGAGGGGCTGGCGCAGAAGATCGTGAACGGCGACGTGCCGCACTTCCTCGCCGACAAGCGCATCCTCGCGCTCGACATCTCCCTGATCGTGGCGGGCACGAAGTATCGCGGGCAGTTCGAGGAGCGCCTCAAGGCGATCATGAAGGAGCTCACCGAGAACCCGAACATCATCGTGTTCATCGACGAGCTGCACACGCTGGTCGGCGCCGGGTCCGCGGAAGGGTCGCTCGACGCGGCCAACATCCTCAAGCCCGCGCTCTCGCGCGGCGAGATCCGCTGCATCGGCGCGACCACGCCGGCCGAGTACCGCAAGTACATCGAGAAGGACCGCTCGCTCGAGCGCCGCTTCCAGGCCGTCAAGGTCGACCCGCCCAGCGAGAAGGACACGATCCAGGTGCTCATGGGCGTGAAGGACCGCTACGAGTCCTTCCACCAGGTGGAGTACACGCCCGAGGCCATCGAGGCCGCCGTCTACCAGTCGAGCCGGTACATCACCGACCGGTTCCTGCCCGACAAGGCGATCGACCTGATCGACGAGGCCGGCGCGCGTGCCAAGCTGCGCGAGGCGCAGGTCGTCGGCGACCCGAACGACGTCAACCGCAGCGTCCGGATGGCGGTCAAGGAGTTCGAGGGCGGCGCGGGGGCCGAGCAGGCCTGGTCGCGCGACGCCGACCTCGGCCGCGAGTCGCTGCAGGTCGTCCGCGAGCGGCTCGACCTCCAGGGCGGCGCGCCCCGCATCTCGATCGGCAAGCACGCCATCGACGAGGTCGTGTCGAAGTGGACCGGCGTGCCGCTGACCTCGGTCAACGAGGACGAGAGCGGCAAGCTCCTCCGCATGGAGGAGGAACTGCACCGGCGCGTCATCAGCCAGGAGCCGGCGATCTCGGCGCTCTCGCGCGCCATCCGCCGGTCGCGCGCCGGGCTCAAGAACCCGACGCGCCCCGTCGGCAGCTTCATCTTCCTCGGGCCCACCGGGGTCGGCAAGACCGAGCTCGCCCGGGCCCTGGCGAACTTCCTCTTCGGCAGCGACCACGCGCTCATCCGCTTCGACATGTCCGAGTACATGGAGAAGCACGCCGTGTCGAAGCTCATCGGCTCGCCGCCCGGCTACGTCGGGCACGAGGAGGGCGGGCAGCTCACCGAGAAGGTGAAGCGCAATCCCTACTCGGTGGTCCTGCTCGACGAGATCGAGAAGGCGCACCCGGACCTGTTCAACATCCTGCTGCAGGTCTTCGAGGACGGCCACCTGACCGACGGCCTGGGGAACCGTGTCAACTTCAAGAACACGATCCTCATCATGACGTCGAACATCGGCGCCCGCTTCATCCAGAAGCGCGCGTCGCTCGGGTTCCAGGCGCCCAACGAGAAGGACATCCAGAAGTCGGTGTCCGACATGGTGCTCGGCGAGGTCCGCCGGACCTTCAACCCCGAGTTCATCAACCGCGTGGACGAGATCATCGTCTTCGAGCCGCTGTCGGACGACGACCTGCGCCGCATCACGCGGCTGCTGATCGACACGCTCAACGAGCACCTGACCGACCGGCAGCTGCAGCTCCAGGTCACCGACGAGGTCGTCGACTGGATCATCGACGTCACCTGCCGCGACCGGTCCTACGGCGCGCGGCCCCTGCGCCGCGCGATCCAGCGCTACATCGAGGACCCGCTGTCCGAGGAACTCATCCGCGGCCAGCTGGAGACCGGGGTCATCGAGATCTACCTCGAGCAGGGCGCGCTGGCCTGGCGGACGGCGGGCGACGACCGGGCCGGCCGCAAGTTGGCCGTGACCGTCTAAGCCTGTAGACTGGGCGCCGGGGCCGAGACCCCGGGAGCAGGAGCCAGGGTCCCCCACCCGGGCTGGCCGCCCGCATCATCCTGGCAGGCAATGATTTCACCGAGAGACGGGATTCGACTGTCACTTCCGGGTACCGCTGTGCTGGCGGTCCTCGGCGCACTGGCCGTGCCGGCACCGGCGGCCGCACAGGGGATCCCGGCCCGGCCGGCGATCGTCCGGCTGCCCGTGGCGAGGCCGGCGGGGGCGATGACCGCGCTGACGGCGCAGGCCACCGGCCAGGGCACGCCGGCGACGCCGCCCGGCGGCCAGGACGCCGCCAACCCGGTCGAGCCCTGCGCGAACTTCGAGCCCGACAAGACCAACCTGCCGGCCGCCGGCTCCGGCCCGATCCTCCGGTGCCTGCAGCTCGTCTTCCACCCGATCAACCAGGCGACGGTGGACCTGACGACCTACCAGTACTACATCCGGACGCCGTACTCGATCCGCAGCGAGAACAAGTTCGCGCCCTACGACGAGGCATCGCTGCTCGCCGACTTCGATCGGCTCTGGCAGACGCCGTTCCTCGACGACCTGTGGATCGAGGTGCTCGACGAGCCCTATGAGAACGGCGTGCCGGGCAAGCACGTCGTCTTCCACATCGAGGAGCGCGACCGGATCAAGCAGGTCGACTACGTGTCGGCCAACCCGGACCAGAAGCTCAAGGTCGAGGTCAGCAAGATCGAGGAGACGCTGCGCGACCGCAACATCATCGTCCGGCTCGACTCGTTCGTCGACGACGCGACGATCCGTCGGGTCACGGGCGTCATCCGGGAACTGCACGCGGAGGAGGGCTACCAGGACGTCAGGATCGACCCGACGCTGACGCCGCTCGCGGGCGGTCCGAAGCTGATGCACCTGATCTTCCAGATCAACGCCGGTCCGAAGTACCAGATCCGCGAGGTGGTGTTCGACGGCAACGAGTCGGCGAGCGACGGGAAGCTGCGGAGCAAGCTCAAGGAGAACCGGCCGAAGAGCTGGCTGTCGTTCATCACCAGCGCCGGCACCTACTACCCGTCGAAGTGGGCCGACGACGCGCAGGCGATCACGGAGTACTACCAGAACCAGGGGCACGCCCGGGCGCTGGTGGGCGAGCCGCAGGTCGAGACGATCGAGGACACCCCGGACGGCAGCAAGCGCTACGTGCGGCTCCGGGTGCCGGTGGACGAGGGGCCGAAGTACACGATCGGCGAGTTCACCGTGGAGGGGTCGGACAAGCTCGACGCGGCCGGCCTGCGCGCGCTGTTCAAGGTCAAGACCGGCGACACCTACAGCCGCAAGCCCATCGACAAGGGCATCGAGAAGGCGACCGAGGCGTTCGGCACGTTCGGCTACTTCCAGATGACGCCGAACCCGGAGCTGGACTTCCACGACCTGGACGAGGAGACGGGGAACACGATTCCGGACGGCAAGCCGGTGATCGACATCCACATGAAGTTCGAGCCGGGCGAGCAGTTCTTCGTCCACCGGATCAATTTCTTCGGCAACAGCACGACCCACGACAGCGTCATCCGGCGCGAGCTGCGGATCGTCGAGGGCGGCGTGTTCAACACGATCGGCCTGCGCGAGAGCATCCGCCGCCTGAACCAGCTGGGCTACTTCCAGCCGCTCGAGGACGCGAACGCGATCTCCGTCAAGCCGGTGACGGGCACGACCAACCAGGTGGACGTCGGCCTCACGTTCACCGAGCAGAACCGGAACCAGCTCACCTTCGGCGCCGGCGTCTCGCAGTTCGACGGGTTCTTCGGGCAGCTCGGCTACCAGACCTCGAATTTCATGGGCCGCGGCGAGACGCTGGGCGTCAACCTGCAGCGCGGCTCGCAGGCGCGCAACTACCAGCTGTCGTTCAGCGAGCCGTACCTGTTCGAGCGCCCGATCACGGTGGGCACGGACGTCTACCGGCGCCAGTTCATCTTCCCGCTGCAGTACACCCAGGACTCGACCGGCACCAACTTCGTGGTCGGCTACCCGATCGCGAACTACACCCGGTTGTTCATGGGCTACAGCTACGAGAAGGTGACGGTCAAGGACATCAACCAGGCCTACCTCGACCCGGCGCTCCTCGCGGCGAGTCCGTTCCTGGCCGACTCGCTCCTGCTCAACACGGGCGGGAAGCGCACGGTGAGCAAGATCTCGCCGAGCCTCGTCCACAACACCGTCGACCACCCGATCTTCCCGACGTCGGGCAAACGGCTGACGGCCAGCTTCGACGTCGCGGGCCTCGGCGGCAACACGTCGTTCGTGCAGACGCGGCTCGAGGGGATTTTCTACTTCCCGTTCACGCCCCGGTTCTCGCTCGGCCTCCGCGGCGAGGGGCAGTACATCCGGCCCTACGGCAACACCGACACGCTGCCCATCTTCGAGCGCCTGTTCCTCGGCGGCGAGTACAGCGTGCGCGGCTTCGACATCCGGACGATCGGCCCCCGCGACGAGTCGGGCCGCGTGGTGCTGGGCGGCAACAAGACGCTGACGTTCAACGCCGAGTTCTACATCAACATCGTGAACTCGGTGCGGCTGCTCGCGTTCTACGACGCCGGGCAGGTGCGCGACCAGGGCGAGAAGTTCGGCTGGTGGGAGGACGTGACGACGCAGGTGGATCCGCCGCTGCCGGTGCTGTACGACCCGAACGCGCCGGTGATCACCGCGCCGGGGGTGCCCGTGCCGCAGCCCACCACCGTCGTGCTCGGCCGGCGCAACGCCTTCAAGACGTCCACCGGGCTCGAGCTGCGGTTCTTCCTGCCGGTGCTGAACGTGCCGTTCCGGCTGATCGCGTCCTACAACCCGCAGCGGGGCGGCGTGCTCAACAACAGCCTGCTGCCGCAGCCGCGGTTCACGTTCCGGTTCGCGGTGGGGACGACGTTCTGACGTCCCCCGATCCTACGGATGGACGACGGTCAGCGTGAAGGTCTGCGGATCGCTGAGCTTGCCGACGTCGCGGACGCGCACGCAGATGTCGGTCGCGACCGAGACGGCGCCGGTGATCGAGGCGCCCTGGGTGGCGTTGTCGTTCGAGAGGACTTCCTGGCAGGTCGAGCCGTTCCAGGTGCCGATGCTGACGCCGACCGTGGCGGCCGCGTCGGGCGTGAGGGCGGTCAGCGTGGCGACGACGTTGCCGGCCGCGGCGACCGCGAAGGTGAACGTGGCCGCCGCATTCACGCTGAGCGACCCGTTGAACGTGTCGGTGACCGTGGGCGCCGGGTCGGGCGTCGGGGTCGTGGGGACCTGCGTGTCCTCGCAGGCGACCGCCGCGGCGGCCAGGGTCAACGCGAGCAGGCTTCGTCCAACGGTTCGGCGCATTTCCACTCCTGGGTTCTATTCTACCGGTCGGACGCCGGCCGCGGCATTCCGGCCGGGACGTCGAGCGGCACCCCGGAGGACGGGAGGGTCGCCGGCGGCCGGCGGCGCGCCCGGGTCCGGCGGGTGGCTCAGGGGGTTCTGCTAAACTGACGTGATGCCCGCCCGCTGGTGCGAGGAGACCGGGCAGGTGCCCGGCCGGTTTGCCGGGCTGGCTGGCTCTACGTTATCGTTGGCCGCTAAGGTGTGGACGCAATGACACGCATGATCACCGCTTTGACCGTTTGTGCCCTGTTTACGGGTGGTGCCGCCGCCGCGCAGACGCCGCCGCCGACCCAGCAGACGCCGCCGGCCACGCCGCCGCAGCAGACGCCCGCGCCCGCGCCGGCCCCCGTGCCGTTCCCCGCGGACGCCAAGATCGCCTTCATCAACCTGCAGGCCGTCGTGAGCCAGTCGTCGCTCGGCAAGGCGGGGTCGAAGGAGATGCAGACGCTGACGGCGGCCCGCAACGAGCAGATCCAGGCCAAGCAGAAGGAAATCCAGGCGCTGCAGGCGAAGGCCCAGGCGCAGGCGACGGTCATGTCCGCCGACGCGCTCAACAGCATGAACCGCGACCTGGACCGCATGAACCGTGAACTCCAGTTCATGCAGCAGCAGGCGCAGGCCGACATCCAGGCCAAGAACCAGGAACTGCTCGACAACTTCCAGGTGAAGGTGCTGCCCATTGTTGAGGAACTCCGTAAGGAGAAGGGGCTCTGGGTGATCTTCGCGGTGCAGGATCAGGCCGATGCCCCGGGCGGGCTTGCCGTCGCCGCCGCGCACGAGGGCCTCGATCTGACGATGGAAGTGGTCAAGCGGCTCGACGCCATCAGCAAGTAGCGGAGGGCCGGCCTCGTCCCGGCCTCGATCGACACCGGGTGTGCTTCCGGCAGGAAGGGGAGGCGCCCGGTGTCTGACTGTGTGGAGCCGATGAACATCCCCCCCGTCCTCGAGCGCCTGGTCTACCGGTATCCGTCGGTGCTCGTGGACGCCGTGATCGAGCACGAGCCCGGCCGGCGCATCGTCGCGGTCAAGAACGTCACCGTTTCCGAGGAATTCTTCCAGGGACACTTTCCCGGCACGCCGCTCATGCCCGGCGTGCTGATGATCGAGTCGCTGACCCAGGTGGCGACCCTGCTGCTCGCCTCGGCGCCCGACGGCGCCGAGTGGAGCCGCGCGCGGCTGCGCGGCGTGGACAACGCCAAGTTCCGGCGGCAGGTGGTGCCCGGCGACCGGCTCCAGCTCGAGGTCACGCTCGGCCGTCGGCGCGGCCCCATCACGTACGCGGCGGCCGTGGCGTCGGTCGGCGGGCAGGTCGTGGCCGAGGCCACGCTGGTGATTGCGCGCGAGGAGGCCGACGAGACGGAGGTCTCCCCGGCGGGCCGGTACCGCGAGGTGCACGGCGCGCGGGTCCACGAGACCGCGCTGGTCGATCCGCTGGCCCGCCTCGGGCGGGGCAGCGAGATTGGGCCCTTCGCGACGATCGGCCCGGGCGTGGTCATCGGCGAGGACTGCCGGATCGGCGCGTCGGCGATCATCGACGGCCTGACGACGGTCGGCGACCGCACGGAGATCTTCGCGTTCGCCTCGATTGGCCTCGCGCCGCAGGACCTGAAGTTCCGGGGCGAGCCCACGCGGCTCGACATCGGCACCGACAACGTCTTCCGCGAGTTCGTCACGATCCACCGCGGCACCGCCGGCGGCGGCGGCGTGACGACGATCGGGCACCACAACCTGTTCATGGCCTACGCCCACGTCGCGCACGACTGCCACGTGGGGTCGCACACGATCTTCGGCAACGCCGCCACGCTGGGCGGCCACGTCACGGTCGAGGACTTCTCGACGATCAGCGCCTACTCGGGCGTCCACCAGTTCTGTCGGGTGGGGCAGCACGCGTTCATCGGCGGCTACACCGTGGTCACGCGTGACGCGCTGCCGTACGCGAAGACCGTCGGCAACCGCGCGCGCATCTACGGCGTGAACACGATCGGCCTCGAGCGGCGGGGCTTCAGCCCCGAGCTCATCGTCAAGCTCCGGCGGGCCTACCGGCACCTGCTCCAGCACAACACGAGCCGCGCGCTCGAGCTGATCGAGCGGGATCCGACGATGGCGGCCCCCGAGGTGCGGTATCTGGTGGACTTCATCACGTCCAGCCAGCGCGGCGTGATCCTGCGCCGCCCGTCGCGACGCCTGGACGACCTGGTCGATGTGGACTGACCGACGCCCGTGGCTCTCGGACTGATCGCCGGCAACGGCACGTTCCCGTTCCTCGTGCTGCGCGCCGCCCGGCGCCTCGGCCACGACGTCACCGTGGTGGCCATCGAGGGGGAGGCGTCGCCGGAGATCGACCGGCTGGCCGCGGAGGTCGGGGGCACGACGGTCACCTGGATCGCCCTCGGCCAGCTCGGCCGGTGCATCAGGACGCTCACCGCCGCCGGCGCGACCCGTGCCGTGATGGCCGGGCAGGTGAAGCACGTCAAGCTGTTCGGCGGCGTCCTGCCGGACCTCACGCTGCTCACGGTCCTGACGAAGCTCAAGGCGCGCAACACCGACGCGCTGATCGCCGCCGTCGCCGCCGTGCTGGCCGACCACGGCATCACCCTGATGGACTCGACCGCGCTGCTCGGGGAGTTGCTCGCGCGTCCCGGCGTGCTGACGCGTGCGCAGCCGACCGAGGCGATGGCGGCCGACTTCACGTTCGGCTACGGCGTCGCCGACGCGGTCGCCGGCGTGGACGTGGGCCAGACCATCGTCGTCAAGGACTGCGCGGTGGTCGCGGTGGAGGCGATGGAAGGCACCGACGAGACGATCGCGCGGGCGGGCCGGCTGGCCGGCACGGGCACGCGCGTGGTCAAGGTGGCGAAGCCGGGCCAGGACATGCGGTTCGACGTGCCCGTGGTGGGCGTGGCGACGATCGACGCCATGCGCGCCGCGGGCGCCGACGGCCTGTCGGTGGACGCCGGCCGCACGCTGGTGATCGACGGCGACGCCGTGATCCGCGCGGCGGACGAGGCGGGCATCGTGATGGTCGGGCGGGAGCCGTCGTGACGGGCGCACGCGGCGCGACTCCGGGCCCGCTGCGGACCGCGGTGATCGGTGTCGGACACCTCGGCCGCCATCACGCGCGGCTGCTGGCGTCCGTGCCCGGCACGACCTTCGTGGCCGCCGCCGACCTCCAGCGCGAGCGGGCCGAGGCGGCCGTGCAGGGCACCGGCGCCCGCGCCGTCACCGACGCCGCGGCGCTCGCCGGCGAGGTGGACGCGGTCGTCGTGGCGGTGCCGACCGACCAGCACCTCGCGGTCGCGCGCCCGTTCCTCGAGGCGGGCGTCCACGTACTGGTGGAAAAGCCGATCGCCTCGTCGCTCGACGAGGCCGACGAGCTGATCCGCCTGGCCGGCCGATCCGGCGCGGTGCTCGCGGTGGGGCACACCGAGCGGTTCAACCCGGCGGTGCAGGCGGCGCTGCCGGTCCTGCGGACGCCGCGGTTTGTCGAGGTGCACCGGCTGAGCGGGTTTCCGGAGCGCAGCCTCGACATCGACGTCGTCTTCGACGTGATGATCCACGACCTCGACCTGATGCTGGCCGTGGACGGCACGGAGGTGACCGCGGTCGAGGCCATCGGCGTGCCGGTGCTGACGCCGCGGGTGGACATCGCGAACGCGCGGCTCAAGTTCGCCTCGGGCTGCGTGGCGAACATCACGGCCAGCCGGATCAGCCGCGACAAGGTGCGGAAGGTGCGCTTCTTCCAGCCGGACATGTACGTCTCGGTGGACTACGGCGCGCAGGAGCTGGAGGTCTGGCGCCTCACGCCGCGGCCCGGCGGGCGGCCGGCCATCGAAGGCGGGCCGGTCGAGGTGGCGAAGGACGAGCCGCTGCGGCAGGAACTGCTCGACTTCACGACCGCGATCCGCGACGGACGGCCGCCGCGGGTGGACGGGGCGGCCGGGCGACGCGCGCTGGCGCTCGCGACGCGCGTGGCCCTCGCCATCGAGGACGGACTGCGGGAGGCGCCGCCGCTCGAGTGATCGCGCGACGCCGGGATCCTGGACCATGTTTGCAGACATCAACGCGTTCATCACCGAACTCGACCGGCGGAAGGAGCTGGCCCGCATCACCGAGCCGGTGAGTCCCCACCTGGAGATCGCCGCCGTCGTGGACCGGGCCTGCAAGTCGCCCGGCGGCGGGCCGGCGCTCCTGTTCGAGCAGCCGACCGGTGGGACGATGCCGGTGGCCGCGAACCTCTTCGGGTCGCTCTCGCGCATGTGCCTGGCGCTCGGCGTGTCGTCGCTCGACGAGATCGCGAAGGAGATCGAGGAGCTGACCACGCCGCCGATGCCGCGCGGCTTCATGGACGCCATCCGGATGATGCCGCTCGTCAGCCGGCTCACGGACCTGATGCCGAAGACGGTCCGCGACGCGCCGTGCCAGGAGGTCGTCCGGCCCGACGGCGGTCTCGACGAGCTGCCGGTGCTGACGACGTGGCCCGAGGACGGCGGGCCGTTCATCACGCTGCCGCTCGTCATCACGCGCGATCCCGAGACCGGGATGCGCAACATCGGCACCTACCGCATGCAGGTCTACGACCGGCGCACGACGGGGATGCACTGGCAGCGCCACAAGGGCGGCGCGCAGCACCACCGCGTCGCCGAGCGGATGGGGAAGCGCCTCGAGGTGGCCGTCGCGCTCGGCGCCGATCCCGTGCTGCACTACGCCGCCACCGCGCCGATGCCGGAGGGCCTCGACGAGCTGATGCTCGCCGGCGTGCTCGCGAAGAAGCGGGTCGAGCTGGTCAAGTGCCGCACCGTGGACCTCGAGGTGCCGGCCAACGCGCAGATCGTCCTCGAGGGCTACGTCGAGCCCGGCGAACGCCGGCGTGAGGGGCCGTTCGGCGACCACACGGGCCTCTACTCGCTCGCCGACGACTTCCCGGTCTTCCACATGACCTGCCTCACCATGCGGAAGAAACCCACCTACCTGACCACCGTGGTCGGCCGGCCGCCGATGGAGGACCTCTACATCGGCCTGGCCAGCGAACGGATCTTCCTGCCGCTCATCCGGAAGACGCTGCCCGAGATCGTGGACATGCACTTCCCGGCGGCGGGGATCTTCCACAACCTCGTCCTGGTCTCGATCGACAAGCGCTACCCGGGCCACGCCCGCAAGATCATGAGCGCGTTCTGGGGGCTCGGCCAGCTCATGTTCTCCAAGTGCATCGTCGTCGTCGACTCGGACGTCAACGTGCAGGACGAGGCCGAGGTCGCCTGGGTCGTCGGGACGCACGTGGATCCGGCGCGTGACGTCGAGATCACGAAGGGCCCGGTGGACGACCTCGACGATGCCGCGCTGTTCCCGGCCTACGGTGGGAAGATGGGCATCGACGCGACGCGCAAGTGGCCGTCCGAGGGCGTCACCCGCGAGTTCCCGACGAAGCTGCGGACCTCGGACGCGGCGGCCCGGCGTGCCGAGGACATCTGGGCCCGGATCGCGGGACGGAAGACATCATGACGGATACGACGACGTCGGTGCTGGCGGATCTCGAGCGGCGGCTGGCCGCGGGCGAGGCCTTCGGCCGGGCCGACGCGGAGCGGATCAGCACCTGCGCCGACCTCATCGGCGTCGGCGTGCTGGGGGAAGCGGCCCGCCGGGCCGCGCGGGGGGCCCGTGTCACGTTCGGCCGGGTGCTCACGGCCGGTCCCGGCGCGGCGATCGAGCCGGGTGAAGCCGGCGAGGTCAGGCTCATCGACGCCGGTACCGACCGTGTGGCGCTCGTCGCGCGCGTCCGCGAGGCGCGCGCGGCGGCGGGTCGCTGCGCCCTGACGGGGTTCACGGTGCCGGAACTGCTCGCGCTCGCGGGCGGCGACCGCGCCGCCCTGGCCGGCGTGGCGAGCGACCTGGCCGCCGCGGGGCTCGAGTCGGTCGCCGACGCGCCGATCGATCGGCTGGGCGACGCGGCGGACCCGATCGAGATCGTGCGCGCGCTCCAGCAGGGCGGGCTCGGTGTCTGGCGCGCGACGGTGACGGACGCGCAGGGGCCCGCGCGCCTCGACGTCATCGAGCGCGCGGCGGCCATCCAGGACGCCACCGGTGCGTTCCGCGCGTTCGCGCCCCTCCCGCTCGCCGACTCCCGCGACGAGCCGGCCACCGGCTACGACGACGTCAGGACGATCGCGGCCGCGCGGCTTCGATGCATGACGATCCCGTCCATCCAGGTGGACTGGCAGATCTACGGGCCGAAGCTCGCGCAGGTCGCGATCGCCTACGGTGCCGACGACCTCGACAACGTGCCGGCGGTGGACACGGTCCAGCTCGGCCACCGGCGGTCGCCGCGCGAGGATCTCGAGCGGCAGATCCGGTCCGCCTTTGCCGAGCCCGCGGAACGCAACGGGCGATTCGAGGTTCGCGCGTGAGACGGCCGGCCAGGCTCGGCGCGGTCAGCTACCTGAACGTCCGGCCCCTGGTAGACGGGCTCGATCGGCGCCCCGACCTCGTCTCGCTGCGGTTCGACGTGCCGTCGGTCTGCGCGACCCTGCTCGAGGCAGGAGAGATCGACCTCGGCATGGTGCCGTCGATCGCGTACCTCGACCGGCCGGCGGACCGCGTGGTGCCGGGCGTGTGCATCGGGTCCGACGGTCCGGTGGCGTCGGTGGCGCTGTTCTCGCGCCGCCCAATCGCGGAGGTGCGGTCGATCGCGCTGGACACCTCGTCGCGGACCTCGGCGGCGCTGACGCGCATCCTCTGCGCGAGGCGGTTCGGCATCGCGCCGCGGTTCCTGTCCCATCGGCCGGACCTGCCCGCGATGCTCGAGGCGGCCGACGCGGCGCTGCTCATCGGCGACCCCGCGCTGTTCGTGGACCACGCGGCGCTCGGGCTCGCGAAGACGGACCTCGGCGCGGAATGGACGGCGATGACCGGGCTCCCGTTCGTCTGGGCGGTGTGGGCGGGCCGTCCGGACGCGGCCGGTCCCGACGTCGTCGCCGCGCTGCAGCAGGCCGCCGAGGCGGGCATGGCCCGGACGGACGAGATCGCGGACGCCTACTGCGAATCGCAGCCGGATCGCCGCCCGATCGCGCGGGCCTACCTGCGGGAGAACCTGATGTTCCGCCTGACGCCGCGGGCGCTCGACGGGCTGCGGGCCTACTACGCCGCGGCCGCGGCGCTCGGCCTCGCCGGCGGGGACGCGCGCGTGGACTTCTTCGACGACGCGGGCGCGGGAGCCCGGGCATGACGCGACAGGACCTGGCGGCGCTGCTCGACTTCCACTACTGGGCCCGCGACCGCATGCTCGAGGCCGCGGGCCGCCTCGCGCCGGAGCAGTTCACGAGCGATCTCGGCAGCAGCTTCGCCTCGGTCCGCGACACCATCGTCCATCTGTACGAGGCCGACTGGATCTGGCACCAGCGCTGGACGGGCACCTCGCCGACCGGAGGGCCGGCCACCGGCGACTGGCGGGACGTCGGCACCGTGGCGTCGGCCTGGCGCGACCTGGAGGCGGAGGTGCGCGCGATGGTCGCGGGCCTCGACGAGGCGGGCGTGACGCGCGAGGTCGAGTACCGCACGCTCAAGGGGCTCGCCGGTCGGTTGCCCTTCTGGCAGCTCGTCCAGCACGTGGTCAATCACGGCACGTATCACCGCGGCCAGGTGACGACGATGCTGCGGCAGCTCGGCGCGCCGCCGCCGGCCGGCACCGACCTGTTCACCTACTATCGCGAGCGCCAGGGATGACCGGCGCCCGCCCGGGAGGGCTCATGAACGGCACAGAGGACTCCGCGCTTCGCGCGCCCGTCGAGGCGCACGATGGCATCGCCGTGCTGCGCGGCGGCGGCAGCGGCCGCGGCTGGAACGGCATCCGGTACAAGACCGGGCTCTCGGCGAAGAACGTCAACGCGAAGCAGCTGTCCATGAATGTCGCCACGATTCCGCCCGGCGGCGTCGCGAAGGCGCACATCCACGTGGATTTCGAGGTGATGCTCTACATCCTGGCCGGCCGGGTCCGCCACGAGTTCGGCCCCGCGCTGGAGCACACGGTCGAGAACGTCGCGGGGGACTTCATCTTCATCGAGCCGGGCGTGCCGCACGAGGTGTTCAACGCCAGCGACACCGAGCCGGTCGTCGCCGTCGTGGCGCGTTCGGACGCGAGCGAGTGGGAGCACATCGCGCCCTTCGAGCGGCCGGCGCGGTGAGGCGGTCGGATCGGCCGGCATTCGCTAGAATGACGAGGATGGGCCACACCCCGGGGGCGGGACGATGAGCGTCCAGGCCATTGCCGACAGGGTTGCCGCGGGCGGCCGGCTGACGCCGGACGAGGCGCTCGAGCTGTACCGGTCGGCGCCGACGACCCTGCTCGGCCGGCTGGCCGACGACGTGCGCCGGCGGAAGCACCCGGAGGGCGTGGTCACCTACATCATCGACCGCAACGTCAACTACACGAACGTCTGCGTGGCGCGCTGCCGGTTCTGCGCCTTCTACCGTCCGGTCGGCTCCGCCGAGGGGTATACCCTCGGGTTCGAGGAGATCTTCGGGAAGATCGACGAGACGATCGCGCTCGGCGGCGGGCAGCTGCTGCTGCAGGGCGGGCACAACCCGGACATCCCGATCGACTGGTACGAGGACCTGTTCCGCCGGGTGAAGGCAAGGTATCCCGACTTCCGGCTGCACGCGCTGTCGCCGCCCGAGGTGATCCACATCGCGCGGCTCTCGCAGCTCCCGGTGCCCGAGGTCATCCGGCGCCTGGTGGCGGCCGGGCTCGACAGCATCCCCGGCGGCGGCGCGGAGATCCTCGTCGACCGCGTGCGGAAGCTCCTCAACTGCCACGGCAAGGCCACGGCCGACGAGTGGCTCGACGTGATGCGCCACGCGCATCGCGCCGGCCTGCGCACGACGGCGACGATGATGTACGGCACGGTGGAGACGGTCGAGGAACGCATCGAGCACCTCGTCCGCCTGCGCGATCTGCAGGACGAGACCGGCGGCTTCACCGCGTTCATCACCTGGAGCTACCAGCCGCAGCACACCGAACTCGGCGGGACCGAGGCCACCGGCGTCGAGTACCTGCGGATGCTCGCGCTCTCGCGACTCGTCCTCGACAACTTCGACAACCTGCAGGCGTCGTGGGTGACCCAGGGCGGCAAGGTGGGGCAGCTGAGCCTGGCGTTCGGCGCGAACGACATGGGCAGCGTGATGATCGAGGAGAACGTCGTCCGCGCCGCCGGCGCCGAGTACTGCATGGACGAGTTCGAGGTCGTCCGCAACGTCGAGAACGCCGGCTTCACGGCGAAGCGCCGCAACATGCACTACGAGATCCTGGGCGGGCCGATGTTCCGCGAGCGCGACGTGCCGCGCATGCTGGAGCTGGCCGTGGCCCGTCGCGACGGCCGGGGCGGCGAGTCCCCGGACCTGCGCGGCTATGCCGCGCGCAGCCGGCCGGCCCGCGAGGCGCGCGCGCCGGGCCCGCGGCCCATCGACCACTGATCGGTCCTTGATCGTCCGGCCGGTCCCGACCCCCGGACGCGTGGAGCCATGGCCCTTCTGTCCTCCCGCTGGCTGCTCCCCATCGACCGCCCGCCGATCCACGGCGGCTGGATCGACGTCGCCGACGGGCGCATCCGCCGGCTGGGGCAGGGCGCGCCGCCGGGGCCGGCCGAGGACCTCGGCGACGTGGCGATCCTGCCCGGTCTGGTCAACGCGCACACGCATCTCGAGCTGAGCTGGATGGCCGGCCACGTGCCGCCGGCCGGCTCACTGGTCGACTGGATCCGCGACGTCCTGCGGGTCCGGGCCGCGGGGCCCGCCGGCGGGTCGGCCGCGGCGCGCGAGGCGGCGTTCGCCGCGGCGCGGACCCTGCGGGCCACGGGCACCGTGCTCGTCGGCGACGTCTCGAACGAGCTGACGACGCCCGCCGCGATCGAGGCGGCGGGCCTCGCCGGTGTCGTGTTCCACGAGCTGATCGGGTTCAACGCCGCCGACCCGGTGCTGGTCGTGCGCGAGGCGCTGGACCGGATCGCCGCCGTGCGCCTCGCGCACCCCGATCGCCTCGGCCTCACGCTGGCGCCGCACGCGCCCTACTCGGTGGCGCCTGGGCTGTTCGCGGAGATCGCGCGGCACGTGCCCGATGGTCCGCTGGCCGTGCACCTGGCCGAGTCGGCCGAGGAGGTCGAGTTCCTCCGGACGGGGACCGGGCCGTTCCGGCGCCTGCTCGAGGACCTGGGCGTCTGGCACGGCGGCTGGCAGGCGCGCGGGGAGGATCCGGTCGCGTTTCTCGATCGCGTCGGCTGCCTGCGCGCGGGGCTGGTCGCGGTGCACGGCGTCCACCTGGGGGACGCCGCGCTCGCGCGGCTCGTGCGCCTCGGCGCGATCGTGGTCGCGTGTCCCCGCAGCAACGTGTGGGTGGGCGCCGGCCTGCCGCGGCTCTCGCACTGGTATGCGGAGGGCCTGGCGGTCGCGATCGGCACGGACAGCCTCGCGTCGTCGCCGACGCTCAACCTGTTCGACGAGCTCGCGGAGATGCGCCGGCTCGCGCCAGACGTGAGCGCCGCGTGCCTGCTCGAGAGTGCCACGCGGGTGGGGGCCGAGGCGCTGGGATTCGGCTGGGACTACGGCACGCTGGCGCCGGGGAAGGTGGCGGCGCTGACGGCGGTCGAGGTCCCGCCGGCCGTGACCGATGTGGAAGAATACCTGGTCGGCGGCGTGCCGATCGCGGCCATCCGGCCGCTGCACGGTCCCGAGGCATCCTGAGTCCATGACATCCGGTTTCGAGGCGGTCGCGGCACGGGCGCGCACCTACGCGTCGTTCGTGCGGATCAGCCACTCGGTGTTCGCGCTGCCGTTCGCGCTGGTCGGCGCGCTGCTCGCGGCGCGCGTCGCGCCGTTCGCGCCGTCGCGCCTCGTCTGGATCGTCCTCTGCATGGTCTTCGCGCGGAGCGCGGCGATGGGCTTCAACCGCCTCGCCGACGCGCGGTTCGACGCGCGCAACCCGCGCACCGACATGCGCGAGCTGCCGCGCGGCCGGATGTCGCGCGCCGAGGCCGCCGGTTTCGTCGTCGTCTCGTCCGTGCTCTTCGTGGCCAGCGCGTGGCCGCTCGGGCCGCTCTGCTTCTGGCTGTCGCCGGTCGCGCTCGCCATCGTCTTCTGGTATTCCCTGGCGAAGCGCTTCACGACGTGGACGCAGCTCTTCCTCGGCCTGGCGATGGCCGTCGCGCCGGTCGGGGGCTGGCTCGCGGCAGGCGGCCGGGGCGGCTGGGAGCCGTGGCTGCTGGGCCTGGCGATCGCGGCCTGGGTCGGCGGCTTCGACGTGCTCTACGCCTGCCAGGATCTCGACGTGGACCGCCGGGAAGGCCTGCAGTCGATCCCGGTCCGGTTCGGCGTGCCCGGGTCGCTGGTCATCTCGCGCGGCATGCACGTGGTGACGGTCGCGTGCCTCGTGGCGCTCGGGCTCATCGCGCGACTGGGGCCGATCTACCTGGCCGGCGTCGCGGGCGTCGCGGCGCTGCTCGCCTGGGAGCAGTCGCTGGTTTCGGCCGACGACCTCTCGCAGGTCAAGCGCGCGTTCGACATGAACGGCTGGGTCGGCATACTGTATTTCCTCACGACCGCCGCGGCGATCTACTGGCCGTGACGGCCGGCCGTCCATGACCGACTCCCGACGCACCATTGCCATCGGCGTCACCGGCGCGAGCGGCGCGCTCTATGCCGTGCGCACGATCGCGGCTCTCCTCGAGCTCGGCTGCCACCTGGAGATCGTCTTTTCCGAGTACGGGCGCCGGCTGCTGATGGACGAGCTGGGACCCGAGGCGAAGGTCGATCGGCTGGGCGAGATCCTCACCGGGAAGTACGGCCCGGCCGTCGGGCGGGGCAGTTTCGAGGTCCACAGCAACCGCGACCAGGGCGCGGCGCTCGCGAGCGGCAGCCACCGGGCCGACGCCATGGTCATCGTGCCGTGCTCGATGAAGACGCTCGCCGGCGTCGCCCACGGCCTGTCGCGCAGCCTCATCGAGCGCGCCGCCGACGTGATGCTCAAGGAACACCGCCGCCTGGTGCTCGTGCCGCGCGAGACGCCGATGAGCCTGCCGGCGCTCCGCAACATGGTCGCCTGCGCCGAGGCGGGCGCCGTCATCCTCCCGGCCATGCCGGCCTTCTACCAGAAGCCGGAGTCGATCGACGACCTGGCGGCGTTCCTCGCCGGCAAGATCCTCAACGCGCTCGGCTTCGAGCAGCAGCTGTTCCCCCCCTGGAAGGGCGAGTGACGGTCTCGACCTCGAAGGAGCCCGCGCGCATCGCGGGCATGTTCGACGCGATCGCCCGGCGCTACGACACGCTGAACCACCTGCTGAGCGCCGGCTTCGACCGCCGCTGGCGCGCGCGCGCCGTGCGCGAACTGCGCCTCACGGGCCGGGAGCGCGTCCTCGACGTCTGCACCGGCACCGCCGACCTCGCGATCGAGGCCGCCACCAGCCGCAGCGGCGCGGCCGCCGACGTCGTCGGCGTGGACTTCGCGGGCGAGATGCTGCGCCTCGGCCTCGGCAAGGTCCGCCGCGCCGGCCTGGCCTCGCGCGTGCACCTGGCCCGCGGCGACGCGATGGCGCTGCCGGTGCCCGACGCCGCGTTCGACGCGGCGATGGTCGCCTTCGGCATCCGCAACGTGCAGGACCCGGCGGCCGGGTGCCGCGAGTTCTTCCGGGTCCTGCGGCCGGGCGGGACGCTGGCCATCCTGGAGTTCGGCGAACCCCGCGTGCCGGGCCTCGCGACGCTCTATCGCTGGTATTTCAAGTACCTGCTGCCGCTCGTCGGCCGGTTCGTCTCGCGCCACGGCGAGGCCTACGCCTACCTGCCCGCCTCGGTGGCGCAGTTTCCGCCGCCGCCGACGTTCGCGGCCCTGCTGGGCGACATCGGATTTTCACAGGTCCGCTACGTCTCCCTGACGCTCGGGATCGTCTATCTCTACGTCGCGACGAAGCCGGCGCCCTGACGTCCCGGGGCGGAACACGGCGGGTTGGGACAGGTATACTGATTCTGTAACCCGCTGATGTATCTGGACTTCGAGGATCATCGCCCCGAGACGCCGCGCGTGCCGTCGGTCATCTCGATCCGGACCGCGATCGAGGTGTCGCTCGGCCTGCACCTGCTGTTCCTCCTGGCGCTGGTGTTCTTCCCGTCGCGCTTCCTCGAGGGGCCGGTGGAGGCCGCGACGGTGGTCCCGAAGCCCGAACCGACGCGGTTCGTCTTCATGCGCCCGCCCGCCGAGCAGCCGCGCACGCCGCCGCCGGACGCGGTGGCGTCGGACCTCGATCGGCGGGCGATGACGATCGAGCGGCCGCCCGATCCGGTCAACCGCGATCCGCGGTCGCTCGGCAACACCCCGGACAAGGTGGTCGGCGCGCCCGACGAGGCGATTCCGGCCGGGCCGGAGAACAACGCGCCGCCGGCACCGTCGAAGCCGACGCCGCCGGCGCCGGATCCGGCGACCGGACTCGGCCTGCCGATCGAGACGCCGCCGCCCTCGCCGCCGTCCCCGCCGACCGGCGGGCGGCTGGGCCAGTCGCTCCGAGACCTGCAGCGGTACCTCAAGGACGAGAACCTGGCGAACCCGCAGGGCGGCTTCGCCGAGCAGGGGCCCGACATCCAGTTCGACTCCAAGGGCGTCGAGTTCGGGCCGTGGCTGCGCCGGTTCGTCGCGCAGGTGAAGTCCAACTGGTACGTGCCGCAGGCGGCGCAGGTCATGGGCGATCGCCGTGTCGTGATCCAGTTCTTCGTGCACAAGAACGGCGCGATCACCGACGTGAAGGTCGTGGCCGAGTCCGACGTCGACGGCTTCAACCTGTCGTCCTTCAACGCGATCAAGCTGTCGAATCCGACGCTGCCGCTGCCGGCCGAGTACCCGGACGACAAGGCGTTCTTCACGGTCATCTTCAACTACTACAACCGCGACGACCGCGAGTGAGCGACGCCGCCGTGCGAATCGTGGGCGTGGTCGGGCCGACGGCGACGGGGAAGAGTCACCTCGCGCTGGCCCTCGCCGAGCGGTTCGACGGCGAGATCGTCGCCTGCGATTCCACGGCGGTCTATCGCGGGCTCGACATCGGCACGGACAAGGTGCCGGTGACGGACCAGCGCGGGATTCCGCACCACCTGGTGGACCTGGTCCCGCCGACGGAGGTCTACTCGGCGGCGCGGTGGGCGCAGGACGCCGCGCGCACGATCCGCGCGATCGCGGACCGCGGCCGGCTGCCGGTCGTCGCCGGCGGCACGGGATTCTACTTCCGGGCGCTGACGCGCGGCCTCTTCCCGGGCCCGGGACGCGACGACGCGCTGCGCGCGCGGCTGGACCGGGTGGCCGGGCGACGCGGCGTCGAGGCCCTGCACCGCTGGCTGGCCCGGGTGGATCCGCCCTCGGCCCTGCGGATTCAGCCACGGGACCAGAAGCGGCTGGTCCGCGCGCTCGAGGTGTACCTGCTGACGGCGCGCCCGCTCAGCGCGCACTTCGCCGAGACGGCCGCACCGCTGCCCGGCCTCGAGGTGTGCGCCGTGGGCCTGACGCTGCCCCGCGAGGCGCTGCGGGATCGCGTCGCCAGACGGGTCGACGCGCAGCTCGCGCGCGGCGTCGTCGACGAGGTCCGGGAGCTCATGGACGCCGGGGTGCCCGCCAGCGCCCACGCCTTCAGTGGCCTCGTCTACCGCCAGGTCCTCGAGCATCTGCGCGGCGACCGCGATCTGGCGGCGACGCGCGAGCTCATCATCCGCGAGAACATGCGCTATGCGCGGCGGCAGGCGCTCTGGTTCCGGAAGGAGCCGGGGATCCGGTGGTTCGAGGGCGCGGGCGAGTCGCCCGCGATCGTCGGGGCGGCCCTGGCGCACGTCGAGGCCGCGATTTCGCGGCGCGTCCCGGAATCCGGATAATAGGACGGTCGTGCCCATGCGCGTCGTGCTCATCGTCATGGACTCGGTCGGCATCGGCGCGCTGCCCGACGCGGCGGCGTACGGCGATGCCGGCAGCAACACCGTCGGCAACATCGCGCGGCAGGTCCCGCTCCGGGTGCCCACGCTTCGCGCGATGGGCCTGGCGGGGCTGGTCGACATCGGCGGCGATCTCGTGCCGCCGGCCGGCGCTGCGGGCCGGATGGCCGAGGCCTCGGCCGGCAAGGACTCGGTGACGGGCCACTGGGAGCTGGCCGGCATCGTGCTCGAGCGGCCGTTCCCGACGTTTCCGACGGGGTTTCCCGACTATCTCATCCGCGAGTTCGAGCGGCGCATCGGCCGGCCCGTGCTGGGCAACGTCGCGGCCTCCGGCACCGCGATCATCGAGGAGCTCGGCGCCGAGCACATGGCGACGGGCGCGCCGATCGTCTACACGTCGGCCGACAGCGTGTTCCAGATCGCCGCGCACGAGTCGGTGATCCCGGTGGACGAGCTCTACCGGATCTGCGACATCGCCTTCGAGATGGCCGCGCTGGGGTTCGGCGTGGGCCGCGTCATCGCGCGCCCGTTCGTCGGCGAGCCCGGCCACTTCCAGCGGACCGCGAACCGTCGCGACTTCGCCCTGGAGCCGCCGGGCCTCACCCTGCTCGACCACCTGAAGACGTTCGATCACACCGTGGTGGCGATCGGGAAGATCGAGGACCTGTTCGCGAAGCGCGGCATGACGCGCGCGATCCACACCACGTCGGACGCGCACGGCCTGGACGTCCTCGAGGCGGAGCTGGCGCGGACGCCAGACGGTCTGTTGATGGTCAACCTCGTGGACTTCGACACCCTCTACGGCCACCGGAACGACGTCGCCGGCTACGCCGCGAATCTCGAGCGGTTCGACGATCGGCTGGCCGGCCTGCTGCCGCGGCTCGGCGGTGACGACCTCCTGGTCGTGACCGCGGACCACGGCAACGACCCGACCACGCCCTCGACCGACCATTCACGCGAGTACGTGCCGTTGCTCGTCACGGGCGGCCGTGTCCGTCCGGGCACCGACCTCGGCACGCGGCCGACGTTCGCGGACCTCGGGCAGACGCTGGCCGAGGCGTTCGACGTGCCCGCGCTCGACCACGGCACGAGCTTCCTCCGGGAGATCCTGCGCTAGACTGGACCGTTCACGGCATGGCATCCATCCGGGAAGAGCTCGAGGCTCGGGAACGCGAATACCTGGCGCCGGCGGCGCAGAAGGCGGCCGACAGCCGCGGCCGGCTGCGGCCCGAGCCGGACGATCCCATCCGGCCGATCTTCCAGCGCGACCGCGACCGGGTCATCCACTGCAAGGCCTTCCGGCGCCTCAAGCACAAGACCCAGGTCTTCTTCGCGCCGACCGGCGACCACTACCGTACCCGGCTGACGCACACGCTCGAGGTCTCGCAGATCGCGCGCAGTATCGCGAAGGTGCTCCGCCTGCACGAGGAACTGACCGAGGCCATCGCGCTCGGGCACGACCTCGGGCACCCGCCGTTCGGGCACGCGGGAGAGCGCGTGATCGACCGGCTCGTGCCCGGCGGCTTCTCGCACTACGAGCAGAGCCTCCGCATCGTCGACGTGCTCGAGAACGGCCGCCGCGGCCTGAACCTCTCGTGGGAGGTCCGCGACGGCATCGCGCGGCACTCGAAGGGGAAGCACGGTCTGCCCGTCGGCGCGCCCCCCGAACATCGCGCCAGCACGATCGAGGGCCAGATTGCCCGCGTGGCCGACATCATCGCCTACGTGAACCACGACATCGACGACGCGGTGCGGGCCGGCATCCTCGGCCACGACACGCTGCCCCGCGGGCCGGTCGAGCTGCTCGGCCGGACCTCGTCGCAGCGCATCAACACGATGGTGACCGACGTCGTGCTCCGGACGATCGAGGGCGGGCTCGGCGAGGTCCGGATGAGCGACGCGATTCTCCAGGCGACGCTCGACCTGCGCAGCTTCCTCTTCGACGCCGTCTACGAGAATCCACGAGCGACCGCCGAATTCGAGAAGGCCGAGGGCATCCTGGGCGGCCTGTGGGAGAAGCTTCGCGCCAGGCCCGAGCCCTACCTCGACCGCGAGACCATGGAGACCGAGGGGCTCGACGCCGCCGCCAGGGACTTCGTGGCCGGCATGACCGACCGCTACGCCGTCGCCCTGTTCGAGGAACTGTTCGTGCCGCGCTCGTGGAGCGTGTGAGGGCGTGGGGGACGTGGGGGACGTGGCGACTGTGGGGGCCGTGGGGAGGGCCCGAGGGCCATGGGGACGTGGGGCGACGGGAGACCTGGGGAAGGCGGATCTCGCCAGAACCTGTTGAGGCGCGGAAGCCGCGGAGGAGCCATAACCCGGGCTACCCGCCCGGCGCGCCAAGCCCGAGGCGGCGACCAATCACCGGAACGGCCCGAGTGGGATGACGGTGCTGACCGATGAGGGGCCGTTTCGCCGGCTTCGACGAGAAGGTCCTTGCCCCGTGCGCGCGTCCGCCGCTCTTCCCCTGATCGCTCTCCCGACGGCCCCTGGCGCCCAACGTCCCCATGCCCCCGGGCCCTCCTCACGTGCCCCACGCCGCCTTCCCAACCTTCCCCAGGCCCTCCACGACCCCCATGCCCCCAAAGAGTGCTAGCATTAGGGGTTCGGCCCCAGACCGGGCCGTCCAGAAGACCATGCAGCTCGACCTCAGCCGGTTCCGCGGGGATTCCGACCACCTCGATCGGACGTTCGATCCGTCCTCGTTCGACCTGTCCGGCGACGAGTTCGCCCTGCTGGCGCCCGTGCACCTGGTCGCCGACCTGCGCAAGGACGGCCGCAAGTTCAGGCTCCAGGGGCGCGTCACGACGACGCTCGAGTGCGCGTGCAGCCGGTGCCTCGAGCCGTTTCCGGTGCTGGTGGACGCGTCCCCGGACCTGCTGTTCCTGCCGGCGACCGACAACGCGGACGGCACCGGCGAGGAGCGCGAGGTCCGGGAGGACGACCTCGGTGTGTCGTACTACCGCCACGACACGCTCGATCTCGGGGAGGTCCTGCGCGAGCAGTTCTACCTGGCGCTGCCGATGAAGCCGCTCTGCCGGGAGGACTGCCAGGGGCTGTGTCCGGTGTGCGGGATCAACCGCAACCGTGAGACCTGCACGTGCCAGACGACCTGGGTGGATCCGAGGATGGACGCCCTCAGGAAACTGCGCGGCGACGACTGAGCGCCGCGCCGAAGGACGATCATGCCGAATCCGAAACGACGCCACTCGAAGACGCGCACGGCCAAGCGCCGGACGCACGACACGCTCAAGCCCATCGGCACGGGGGAGTGCCCGCAGTGCCATGAGCTGAAGCCCCCGCACCAGGTCTGTCCCAACTGCGGCTACTACCGCGGGCGCCAGGTGCGCGCGGTCGACGAAGACTGAGCGGGGCGAACTGCATGGGTGAGGGGCGATCGCCGGTGGCTACCCCCATCACCGTCGCGGTGGATGCCATGGGCGGCGACCGGGCGCCGGCCGCGGTCGTGGCCGGCGCGGTCGCGGCCGCCCGGGGACGCGACCTGCGCGTCGTGCTCGTCGGCCCCGAGACCGCCATCCGCGAGGAACTGGCCCAGCACCGGGCCGACGACCTGCCGATCACGCTGCTCGACGCGCCCGACGTCGTCGCGATGGCCGAGGCGCCGCTGGCCGCGCTCCGCCGCAAGCGGCGCGCGTCGATTCGCGTCGCAGCCGACCTCGTCGCGCAGGGCGGGGCGCAGGCCGTCTTCACCGCCGGGCACACCGGCGCGGCGGTGCTCACGGCCCACGCCACGTTCGGCGTCCTGCCCGGCGTCGAGCGCCCCGCGCTCGCCGTCATCGTCCCGGCGCCCAGGGGCGCGGCCATCCTGCTCGACGCCGGCGCGAACGTGGACTGCCGGCCCGATCATCTCGAGCGCTTCGGCGTCATGGGCGCCGCCTACGCCACGGTGGCCCTCAACATCGACCGCCCGCGGGTCGGCCTGCTGTCGATCGGCGAGGAGGCCGGCAAGGGCAACGACCTCGTCCGCGAGGCCCACGGCCTGCTCGCGGCCGCTCCGGTGGACTTCATCGGCAACCTCGAGGCGCGGGACATGTTCGCCGGGCAGGCCGACGTCATCGTCTGCGACGGCTTCACGGGGAACATCGCGCTCAAGGTCGGCGAGGGTCTGGTCGAGGCCGTCGAGCAGATGCTCCGCGAGGAACTCGGCGCAGAGGTCGTCTCGCAGGTCGGTGCGCTGCTGACGCGCCGGGCCTTCGCCAGGTTCAAGCAGCGCGTGGATGCGGCCGAGTACGGCGGGGCACCGCTGCTCGGAGTCGCCGGGCTCGTCGTGGTCGGCCACGGGCGGTCGACGCCCCACGCGGTGGAGACGGGCATCGCGCTGGCCGCGAGGCTGGCCGCCGGCGGCATGATCGGCCGGCTGGGCCGGGCGCTCGAGCGCGGGTCAGGACGCCAGGCGGCAGGCTGACAGGAGCAGCGGCAGCGGCACCAGGAACACCGCGAGCAGGGTCGCCGCCCTCCATGAGGGGGGTGGCGGGGCCTCCTGGACGTCAGGGCCCAGCCGGACTTCCGGGGGCGCGGGCGCATCCGCGGTGACCGCCAGGGCCGGGCCTGCGACCGACACAGGGACGGGCCGCGCCCATGGCATCTCCGCCGGCTCCTCGTCGTCTTCCGGCGCCGGATCCTCCGGATCGGGCCAGAGGCCCAGCAGCGGCGAGGCCGCCGCGTGGATTCGGTGGACGTCGGCGTCGCCGGGTCGCGCCCGCTCCTCGTGACAGAGGGCGAGCACCGCGGCCGGCCGGGTCTGGCCGGGCCGCGTGAGCGGCAGCAGCCAGAGGCCCGGATCGGTCCAGCAACTCTGCCGGCAGATCGCGGTCAGCCAGGCGTAGGGCTCCGCGATCGACTCGTGCCGC
>JAWKHR010000023.1:0-102501 GCA_041394725.1 Vicinamibacterales bacterium
TCGATCGGGTGCGTCGAGACCGGCACCTGCAGCGTGGTGCGCGCGACCACCTCCTCGCGGTCGTACCCGACCAGCGTGGTGGTGCGGCGTCGCGGCGTGCCCTCGTAGGTGCCGTCGAGATCGACGAAGTAGACGGGCCCGGGCCGCCGCGCGTCGTACGACACGCAGGAATGCAGGCCGGCGCCGATGAACGCCAGGTGCGAATCGGCGTTGGCGGGTTCCGTCGCGCGCTGTTCGGGCGCGAGTTCCTCGCGCAGGTCGAGCTGGTCGTGCTTGTAGCCGGCGCCCTCGGGGAACACCGTGCGGAAGAGATCGAGATACGGCCGCAGGCCCTGCGGCTTCGAGGCCAGCCGCGCCGCCAGGCTCTGCGGCAGGTAGCCGGCCGTCGTATGGCCGGTGGCGTAGAAGCAGCGCCGGAACCGGGACAGCGCGTCCCCGTGGGTTTCGGCGGCTCGCGCCCGCACGTCAATGAGGTCCAGCCGCGCGCGAGGCGTCAGCTGCAGCGACAGTTCCAGTGGTGGCACGGGCACTCGGTCTGACGAAAGGGTAACAAATCCCGCTGCCGCCGGGGAGCCGGCGCGGCCAGTTCATGACTTTGTAACACAGAGTCATTCACCGGTCAAATCGGGCCCCGACGGGACCGCCGTGCGGGGAATCCCGCGCCCGTCGGTCGTCCCGCCCCGCGGAGGCCGGCCGGACTCGTCCTCGGCGAGGTCTGGCTCTTGCACCACTCCTGTACATGACGGCGGCGAGGCCGGGAAAGGCGGGGCGTATGACCTGGTGGCTCGGAGGCGCGTTCGTCCTGCTGACGATCGCGATCGCCGCACTCGGCCTCGGTCGATCGCGCTGGCAGCGGACCTCGGCGGCGCTGAGCGATGCCCTCGTGGACATGCCGGGACCGACGGCGGCCGACGCGGGCCGCGCCGGCATGCCCGACGACCTGCCGGCGCCCGTCGCGCGCTGGTTCCAGCGGGCGATGCCCGCTGGCGCGCCACCGCTCATCGGCGTCGAGCTGAGACAGGAGGGCGACTTCCGGACCGGCGCGGGCGAGGAGACGTGGCGGCCGTTCACCGCCTGGCAGCGGTTCCGCGCCGACGTGCCCGGCTTCATCTGGGCCGCGGAGATCCGGATGGCGCCGATGATGCCGGTGTTCGTCCGCGACAGCTACGTGGACGGTCGCGGCCGGATGCAGGCCTCGCTGCTCGGGCTCCGCACGATGGTGGACGAGTCCGGCAAGCCCGAGCTCGACGCGGGCGCGCTGCTGCGCTACCTCGCCGAGGCCGTGTGGTTTCCGCCGGCGTGGCGGCCGGGCCGCGGCGTGACGTGGACCGGGATCGACGACCGGTCGGCGCGCGTGACCCTGACCGATCGCGGGACCACCGTGAGCGGCATCGTCCGCTTCACCGATCAGGGCGACGTGGCGGAGTTCTTCTCGCCGGATCGCTTCCGCGAGGTGTCGGGCGCGTACGTGCCCACGCCGTGGCTCGTGCGCTGTGCCGCCCACGCGGAGTTCAGCGGCTTCCGGGTGCCCACCGAGTGCGAGGTGATCTGGCAGCTGCCCGAGGGGCCGCAGCCGTACTGGCGCGGCCGCGTCGTGGACGTGCGGTACGACTTCGGGAGCTGACGGCGGCCGGGGATCCGATCAGAATCGTGCGCCGGACGACGGACTCGCGCGCGGGCGGGCGCGGGGCGATCGCGGTTCGCGCGAAATACCGTGCAGGCCCGCTGGCCCCGCGCTTGCATCGTCATCGGCCGGCCATGATCCAGGATCGGCCCAAGGCCGTTCGCGACGGGTACGCGCCCGCCCCGTTCTTCTTCTGCCAGACCACCGACCGCGGCGACACGCGACTGGTCGCCTGGACCGGTACCGTCCTGTCGCAGCGTACGGTGCTCGAGGCGCTCGTGCTGCAGCTCCCGTCGCGCGTCGAGCTCGTGCTGAAGGTGTGGCTCGAGTCGGACGACCTGGTGGACGAGAGCGGCGCGATGGTGGCCGAGTGGCGTCGCTACGACGGCGTGGCCTCGCGTGGCGCGCTGCTCGAGGCGCTGTCGCGGTGCGAGGGCCTGATCTTCCGCGACGGCCGCAGCCAGCTCTGCGTGCGGCACCCGCGCACGCGCGACTACATCGTGTTCGACGAGTACGGCGTGTTCTACGTCTACTCGAACGCGCCGGCGTTCCGCGCGGTGTTCGTGACGCACGGCTTCGTGGAGCGGGAGGAGCCCCTCATCGCCGACGGTACGTGCTGGCGCACGCAGCCGCCCGATGGCCGCGCCGCGGAGGCCGAGTTCGTCCGTCTGCTCCGGCTCGAACCGATGCCGGCGCCGGGCGCCGCGCACCCGTCGAGCGCCGTGCACTGAAACCGGGCGCGCCGGTTGGCGGGCCGGCCTCAGGACGTCGCCGGCAACCGGATCGGCAGCCGCCGCGCGCGGAACCCCGTCGCGGCGAACAGCGCGTTGGCCACCGCCGGCGCGATGCCGGGCGTGGACGCCTCGCCGATCCCGCCCGGATTCTCCCGGCTCGGCACGACGTGCACGTCCACGACGGGCGCTTCCGGCATGCGGATGACGTCGTAGTTGCCGAAGCTCGTCTCGTTGACGCGGCCGCCCGTCAGCGTGATCGCGCCCTTGAGCGCCGCGGACAGCCCGTAGACGATCCCGCTCCGGATCTGCTGGGCGACGATCGCCGGGTTGACCACCTGGCCGCAATCCACGGCGCACGTCACGCGGTGCACGACGACACGGTCGCGGTCCACCGACACCTCGGCGACCTGCGCGGTGAAGCTGCCGATGTTGTCCGAGACCGCCAGGCCGCGGCCGTGCCCGTCGGGGAGCGGCGTGCCCCATCCGGCGGCCCGCGCCGCGACGTCCAGCGCGCGAAGCAGTCGCGGCTCGTGCGCGAGCAGTCGCCGCCGCGCCTCCAGCGGATCGCGCCCTCCGGCGGCGATGAGCTCGTCGAGGAACGACTCGGTGAAGAACACGTTCTGCGAGTAGCCCACCGAGCGCCAGTAGCTGACGGGCACGCCGGCGTCGGGGTTGTGGTACTCGACGCGCAGGTGGGGCAGCCCGTAGGGCATGTTGGCGAGGCCCTCGACGGCCGTGCGGTCCACGCCGGGCCTCGGTCCCCGGAACGACGGGCACGCCGCGCGGGCGTGGACCGCGGCGGGCCAGCCGTCCTCGTCGATCGCGCCGCTGAAGCGCACCACCGACGCGGGCCGGTAGGTGTCGTGCTGCGTGTCGTCCTCGCGCGACCAGGTCAGCTTCACCGGCGCGCCGATGGCCTTCGAGATCTCGACGGCCTCGCCGACGTAGTCGGAGCCGGCGCGGCGTCCGAACCCGCCGCCCATGTAGAGCGTGTGGATCGTCACGCGTTCGCGCGGCAGGCTGGTGACGCGCATGGCCGCCGACTCGGCGGCCGACTGGCCCTGCGTCGAGGCCCAGACCTCGCAACGGTCGGCGCGGACGTCGGCCGTGCAGTTGAGCGGCTCCATCGGCGCGTGGGCCAGGTACGGGACGTCGTAGATCGCCTCGACGCGCCGCGCGTCGGTCGCCGAGGCGATCGCCGCCAGCGCGTCGCCCTCGGCGCGCGCCTCGTCGCCGGGAGTCGCCGTCAGGTCGGTGAACATCCGCCGCAGGCTGTCGCTCGTGTTGCCGGCGTAGCGTCCCTCGTCCCACGTGATCTCGAGCGCCTGGCGGCCCTGCATCGCGGCCCAGGTGTTGCGGGCGACGACGGCGACGCCGGTCGAGACGGTGACGACGTCGAGGACGTCCTGGACCTGCCGCGCGCGGGCGTCGTCGACGCGCGCCAGCCGTCCGCCGAAGACGGGGCAGCGGGCGATCACCGCGTAGCGCAGGTCCGGCACGCGCGTGTCGATGCCGAAGGCCGCGGTGCCATCGACCTTGGCGGGCGTATCGAGCCGCGGTACGGGCGTGCCGATGAGCTCGAACTGCGACGGGTCCTTCAGCCGCGGGTTCGAGGGGCCGGGCAGTGCCGCCGCCGCGTCGGCGAGCGCGCCGTAGCGCAGCCGCGCGCCGCTGACGGTGTTGATCACCGCGCCGCGCTCAGCCCGGCAGGCCGACGGCGCGACGTTCCAGCGCGCCGCCGCGGCCGCGATCAGCCGCTCGCGCGCCTCGGCGCCCGCCTCGCGCAGCGGGTTCCAGGACCCGCGGATGCTCGAACTGCCGTAGACGCCCTGCGACCGGCCGTACTTCGGGTCCACGCCGGGGAACTCGGTGCGGATGGCGGACCAGTCGCACTCGAGCTCCTCGGCGAGCAGCATCGCCAGCGAGGTGACCGTGCCCTGGCCCATCTCCGCCTTGTGGATGAACAGCGTCACGACGTCGTCGGTGCCGACGTGGATGAAGGCGTTCAGCTCGACGGCCTCCGCCGCCGCATCGAGACCCGCGCGGGACGGTCCCGCGACGGCGCGGGACGGGAAGGTGAAGGCGACGAGCAGGCCGCCGGCGCCCGCGGCGCCGAGGCGGAGGAAGTCGCGCCGGGGAAGCGTGCCGCGCGCGCTCATCGCGCGCCACCCTGGGCGAGCGTGGCCGCCCGGTGGATGGCCGCGCGGATCGCCTCGTAGGTGCCGCAGCGGCAGATGTTGCCGCGCATCGCGAGGTCGATGTCCGCGTCGGTCGGCGACGGCGTGCGCGCCAGCAGCGCCGAGGCAGCCATGATCTGCCCGGCCTGGCAGTAGCCACACTGCGGCACGTCGAGCGCCACCCAGGCCTGCTGGACGGGATGCGGCCCGCCGGCCGACAGGCCCTCGATCGTGGTCACGGCCTTGCCGGCGACGTTGCGCATGGGCACACTGCACGACTTCACGGCGCGCCCGTCGAGGTGCACGGTGCAGGCCCCGCACTGCGACAGGCCGCAGCCGAACTTGGTGCCGGTGAGTCCCAGCGTGTCGCGCAACACCCACAGGAGCGGCATCTCCGCGGGGGCGTCGACGGTCCGCCGGGAGCCGTTGAGCGTGAATTCCACGGCCATCTGGTCCTCCCAGCGGCCAGTATGGCCCCAAACGACCGATCGGCCAAGGTCACGCAATCGCCCAATCGCCAATTGCGAAATCACCAATCACCCAAAATCCCCAATCCCCCGATCCCCCAATCACCAATCACCAATTGTTCAATCGCCGATTGTTCAATTGCCCAATCACCCCAATTGGCGAATCGCCCATTGCCCAATTGCCAATTCCCTTCCAATCACCAATCCCCGGATCCCAAATCCCCAATCAATCACCAATCACCGATCATCAATCACCAATTCCGATAGACTTCCCCCGAGGTCCCCATGCGCCTGAGAATCGTCGTCGCCGGATCGCTCGTGGCCGCCGCCCTCGTGTCCGCGCCGTCGTGGCTGGCCGCCCAGCGCGGCCGCGGCGGGAACAACCCGTTTCCCGGCGGGACCAATCCCGACGGGTCGCTCCGGCCGTCGCGGCCGGTGACGCAGCTGTTCACGCAGGACGCCTACACCGAGTACGAAATCCTCGCGCCGGGATCCGAGTCGTTCCGCATCCGGTACCTGCCGGAGACGAGCCGCGCCGGCGCGACCGAGCTGGTCAACGCCACGCGCGGCGGCAGCGAGGGATCGGGCATCGAGGTCTACGACCCGCGCACGGGCGATCCGCTCGAGTTCACCTACGTCGCCGACCCGAACGATCCGGAATCGCACGCCATCCACGCGCAGCTGCCGCGACCCGTCCCCGAGGGCGGCATCGGACGGGTGCTGATCTACAAGACCTACAAGGACCCGCGCACCTACATGATGAACGGCGACGACATCGTCTGGGTGCGGAGCCTCAGCGGGTACCGGCTCGGCGTGCTGCTGCCGAAGGGGTTCGCCTTCATCTCGTCCAACGTGGCGGCGCAGCTCCACGTCACGCCGTCGGGCCAGCTCCGGCTCGCGTTCGCGAACCCGTCGGGCCAGGGCAACCCGGTCACGATCCACGCGCGGCCCACGACCGCCGCGTTCGCGCCGTCGCCGTACACGGACATGTTCTTCGACGACATCAAGACGCTGTACGACCTGGGCGCGCCCGAGGCCGGTCGCTTCGGCGTGGAACAGACCTACAGCGACTACCGGAAGGGCCCGACCGCCACGCTCGACGCGCTCGGCTACCTCGCCCTCGACGACGCGAAGGTCGTCGATCTCGACACCGCGGCCGAGTTGCCGATCTCCGGCCGCGGCGCGTCGGCCACGGTGCGGCTGGCCGTGCCGATCACGAACGATCGCCAGAGCGCCCACCTGCGCCTGACCGGCACCGTCGCCGACGGGTCCTATCGCCGCGACGGCGACGCGATCGTGTTCACGCGCACGCTGCACGGCCTGCGGAACACGGTGCTCCTGCCCGAAGGCTACGAGGTCGAGGCCGTGTCGCAGTCGGGCACGATCGGGACGTCGCGCGGCCGCGCGTTCGTCGCGCTCATCAACCTCAACGCCGAGAACGCCTACCGGGTCACCATCCGCGCGCGTCGCGCGGGACGATAAGGCTCTCCTCACGCCCGGTGCCCGGCGGCCGGCCCGGCTCCGGAGCCACCCGCCGGGTCGCGCCGCCCCGTGGTTTCGCGACACAATGGTGGCCGTCCCCCGGGAAGGCCAGTCATGTATCCCGTCCGAGTCCTGACGCTCGCGGGCCTCGTCGCGCTCGCGGGCGCGGGATGGCAGTCGCAGTCGCGTCCCGCCGACCGTGCCGCCGAAGAGGCGTACAAGAACATCCAGGTCCTCACCGGGCAGCCGGCGTCGGTCGTCGAGCCGATCATGAAGTCGTTCACGAAGGCCCTCGGCGTCGAATGCGGGCACTGCCACGTCGTGGACGAGTGGGATCGCGACACGAAGCCCGCGAAGACCGTGGCGCGGCAGATGCTGCGCATGGTGGACGTGCTCGACACCGGCGCGCTGCGCGACACGTCCGGCGTGGCGTGCCTCACGTGCCACGGCGGCCGCACCGTGCCGGCGCGCCTTCCGCGCGAGGACTGGGAAGGGCTGGTCGACCGATGGCCGGCGTCGGCCGCCTCGGCCGATGAGCCCGCGCGGATCCGGATGGCCGTCTATGCCGCGTCTCTCGGCGTCGGCTGCGAGCACTGTCACGTCCCGGACCGCTGGACCGACGACTCGAAGCCGGCCTTCCGCCTGACGTCCACGATGACCGGCCTGTTCGAGGTGTTTCCGAAGTACATGCCGGCGTCGGCGCGGACGCAGTGCTACATGTGCCACAAGGGATCCACGTCGCCGCAGCGGTGATGCGCCCATCAGCGCCGGGCACGGTTGCGACCGGTCGGGACCGCCGGTAGAGTGGCGCACACGTCACGCCGCAGCCGGAGCGCCCCGCATGCCTCGAACCGTCCGACGCCTGATCGTCTTCGCCGCCGCCGTCTCGACCGCCGGGGTCGTCACCATCCTCACGCCGCACGCCGAGCGCGGGCGCGTGGCCGACGTCCGCGCGGCCGTCGCACACGACGCCTCGGCCCCGCTGGTCCGGTCGGACCCTGGAACCCTGGGACCCTGGGCCCCTGGGACCCTCAGGACCCTCGACCAACGCGGTCAGCCTCCGCCCCCACCCTACGCGCCACCCGCCGTGCCGGATGCCGCGAAAGCGATCGAACAGACGACGATGGGCGCGCAGGCGGGGCCGCTGCTCGTCGCGAGCTTCGACGGTCTGGGTGAGGGCTTCACGGGACCGCAGGGCACGGCGACGACGCGCAACCCGTCGGACAACTCGCTCGCCGTCGGTCCCGATCACATCGTGCAGACGGTGAACTCGCGCATGGCGATCTTCACCAAGAAGGGCGCGAAGTACGACACGACGGGCCACGTGCTCTACGGCCCCGTGAACACCAACAACGTCTTCCGCGGGTTCACCGGCGTGTGCGACGAGCGCAACAACGGCGACGCGGTGGTCCGGTACGACCAGCTCGCGGATCGGTGGCTGGTCGTCATGCCCATCTTCTCGCGCGGTCCCGTGCGGCCCGACCAGCCGCCGGCGCCGCGCGGCGGCCAGCCGGCGGTGCGCAGCGTGGTCGGCGTGGCCGGCCAGCCCGGCGCGTCGGTGCCGCTGTTCCAGCCGCCACCCCCGCCGCCGCCGGACCCGAACGCCGCACCCGCGCCGCGCGGCCGCGGCCAGGGCGGCGGGCGCCGCGGTGCGCCGCAGGCGCCGCAGGGGATCTACTCGATGTGCTACGCGGTCAGCACCTCGCCCGATCCGCTCGGGTCGTACTACCGCTACGAGTTCCTGCGGCCGCTCTTCCCGGACTACCCGCGGCCGGCGATCTGGCCCGACGGCTACTACGTGCCGACGAGCACCGGCGACGACGTGATCGAGAAGCACGTCTGCGTGGCGGATCGGAACCGCATGCTTCGCGGCGAGCCGGCCACGGAGCAGTGCGTGATCGTCGACGACGTGAACTTCCTCAACACGTCGGACCTCGACGGCACCGCGCTCCCGCCGCCGGGCGCGCCGAACATCCTGATGGCCACTGGCGGCACCCAGCTGCGCGAGGTCATGGGCGACGACGGCATCTACGCCTGGGCGTTCCACGTGGACTGGGACGACCCGTCGAAGACCTGGCTCGACGGCCCGACCCGGATTCCCGTGGCGCCGTACCACTACCTCTGCAACGGCCAGCTCACCAGCTGCGTGCCGCAGCCCGGCACCGACCGCCGGCTGGACGCGCAGGGCGACAAGATCATGGCGCGGCTCGTCTACCGTCGGGTCGGCGACGTGGAGTCGCTGGTCGCGGTGCACTCGGTGGACACGTCGGCCGGCGGTGGCGGCGTCCGCTGGTACGAGTTCCGGCTCGACGGCACGCGCACGCCGCGGCTCTTCCAGCAGGGCACCTACGCCCCGGGCGGGCGGTACCGCTGGATGGCGAGTCCCGCGATGGACAAGCTCGGCAACATCGGGATCGGCTACTCGTACGGCGGCGCGGACGCGCCCCCCGGCCAGCGCTTTGCCGGCCGGCTCGCGGGCGATCCGCCCGGCCGGCTGACGCTCGGCGAGACCGTCCTCGTCGAGGGCGAGGGCGTGCAGACGAACACGCTGCGCTGGGAGGACTACAGCCAGACCGCCGTCGACCCGTCCGACGACTGCACGATCTGGTACGTCGGCGACTACTACCGGAAGGATGCGTCCAGCTACACGACGAAGATCGGTGGATTCCGGATGCCCGGCTGCGGCGGGTAGGGAGCGGGGAGCCGCCCGAGACGCCGCCTCAGCGCGCGCCCCGGTGATCGGCCACGTACTTCAGCGCGAAGGCCTGCAGCGCGTCCGAGCGCAGGCCGATGAGCTTCGCTTCCTCGAGCGCGCGCGCCTCGTCCCAGTGATCGACGAGCATCCGCTTGATGAGCCACATCGCGCCCACGCGGTTCGCGCTGCCGCAGTTGATGAACACCGGCTGGTTCGCCGGATCGGTCACCGCGGCGAGGAACGCGTCGGCCACCTTCGGGTCGGGCGCCGAACCATCGAACGGCAGGTGGATGAACCTGATCCGGACCGCCTCGGCGGCCGCGCGCGAGTCGTCGATCGCCGCGCCGTCCTCGGTCGCGAGCCGCAGGTTGACGATCGATCGATAGCCCAGCTGCTTCAGACCCGCAATCGCCGTCGGGTCGGTCGCCCCGGCGCAGGCCACCGTCGCGTCCACTTTCGTGAAGTTGCGGATGCCCTCGACGTCCTGCTTGACCGGCGCCGACTGCGCGGCGGCGAGGACGACCGCGGTGGTGAGGGTCAGGCCGATCGCGAGGGACGTGGATGACCGCATGCGGCCATCCTATCCCACCGCTCGTCCCGCCCGCGAGAAGAGCGCGCGGATCTCCGGGCCGACCCGGAGCGCGAACCGGGTGAGCAGCAACGGCGTCCCCAGCCACACGACGCCCTGCCGCACCACGTCCTCGGACTCGAGCACCTTCTCGACCGCGCCGCCGGCCTCGGTCGTCTGTGCCGAGATGAAGAGCACCGTCGCGGCCACGACGACGAGATACCCGAGGTAGGCGAGGACGCGCGCCGGACGGCGGAACACCGGGCCGTCCACGTTGGTGATCTCCCGGCCCGACATCAGCAGGTCCCAGAGCAGGGCCACCACGAAGATCGCCGCCTCGATGGCCACGTGGTGCGCGCCGAGCGGGATCGCCGCGCCGTAGATGCCGTAGACCAGCGCGAGCACGAGGATGGCCACGTTCAGCCCGACGCACTCGGCGACCACGCCCGCCCACCGGCCCATCGGCCGGGCGACGATCGCCCGCAGGAAGACGATCGCCGTGCCCGCCACCGCGACGAGCTGCAGCGAGGCCAGAGGATTCGGGTTCGCCTCCGACCCGCGCCAGAACTCGATCAGCGTGGTGTCGGGCAGGAAGAGGATCGCCGTGGCGGCGACGACGATGGCCAGCAGGCCGGCGTGGTCGCGCGGGCTGCCCGTCGGCTGCCGATCACCGGTGCGGTACAGCAGCATCCAGCCCACCGGCGCGAAGAGCACGGGCAGGAAGCCGAAGCCGCCGACGCGGGTGATGCGGCGATGCAGGTCCGGTCCTTCGATCGGTTCCGGCGCGGCAGCCGAGTCGTCGCGCCGCCAGCTCGAGACCAGGCGCGCGAACGCCCCCGCGTAGTACGACGCAAACCGCTCCGCGCTGACCGTCACGATGACCCACCAGCGGGTGGCGCCGTCGTCCACGTGCGACCACACCGAGACGCGATACCGCCGGCCGTCGCGCGAGACCGTCGCCTGGTGCAGGAGCCATTGCCGCGGGTCGGCACCCAGCGTGCCGACGAACTCGAGCCGGTCGGGCTCCAGGTCCGGCCAGGCGAGCGCCGCCGCCCGGAGCCGATTGTCCGTCGTCGTCGCGGTGGCCGCGTCGAGCTCGACGATGACCAGTGCGGCGCCGCCGTCCGTGTAGAGGTCGGGACCGCGGCCGAACTGGAGGATGCCGTTCGGCCGCTCGGTGACCTGCCAGCCCTCGGGCAGCGCCAGGCTGAACACGCCGGACTCGTAGCCGATCCGCTGCACCTCGAACCGCGTGGTCGCCGCGCCAGGCGGGATGCCGTACTGCGCGCGCGCGAATGCGACCACCTCGCGCGTCCCCGCGAGCCCGAGCGCCAGGACGACGAGCGCCGCGACGGGGATGCCGTTCGGCGACCACCGGCCCGGCCGGACGCGCTGGGTGACGACCCCGACGGTCGCGGCCGCGAAGCCGGCCGCCACCGCGGTCATCAGTGCCCAGCCGTCGTTGCGGGCGAAGATCAGGAACGCGCCGACGCCGCCGGCCACGACGAACCCGTAGCCGATCCCTCGCACGATCGCCCACCCGGACTCGGCGAGCGTCGTCCCGACGCCGAGGCCCACCGCGAACACGGCCACGGCGGCGGCGAGCACGCCGATGCTCTCGAGGCCCGTGAGATCGACGTGGCCGTACGCCTGCAGGGCCAGGCCGGCGCCGATGGCCAGCACGACGGCGGCGCCGATCCGGGTGCGCCGATGCCGTCCGGTGGCCGCCGCGACCCGCGCGACCTGGCGGCCCGCGGTGTCCGCGAGCTCGGCGAAGTCGGTGCCCGCCAGGAACAGCACCGGCACGAGCAGGACCGCCAGCGCGGCGACGTGCGCCTGGAGGTAGGTCGCGTAGACGGGGGTCCCTCCGCCCATCGCCGCGGCCGTAGCCAGGTGGAATGCCGCGAAGCCGCCGGCGAAGACCACCGCGCGGCGGACGAAGCCGACCGGTGGGGCGGCCGGCGTCGCGCTTCCGTCGGCGGCCCCGGCGCCCGGGGCCGATGCCGCCGGCCGCACGCGGTGAAGCAGCGGGGCGAGCGACACGCCGGCCAGCACCAGCATCCAGCCGAGCCAGATTGTCGCGGCCGGACCGTTCCAGTCGGTCGGCCGGCTCACGATGCCGAACACGGCCACGACCAGCGCGCGGCTGAAGAGCCGGACCCACGTGCCCGCGAGCAGCAGCCCGAACCCGACGGCGAGGAACGCGCCCGTCGTCCAGACGACCAGGCGATCGATCCGGACCATCTCGGCTCCTGCCGCGAGGTGAATCGGATCCGCCGGGCTCTTGACGACCCAGAGGAGCACGGCCGAGGCGACCAGCTGCGCGACGGTGGTCAGCGTGATCAGGCGCAGCGGCCAGTCCATGGTGCGGAGCGAGGGAACGCGGGGCTGCGCGTCGTGATGGTCGAGCGACGTCTCGTCCGGGACGTCCGAGACGAGCCAGCGCAGGAGCAGCAGCGCCAGGCCGGCGACCGGGATGGCGACGACCAGGATCGGCCAGACGAGGGCGACCCCGAAGAGCACCATCCCCGTGTGGTTGAGTGCCCAGTAGGCCCGGGCCAGCCATGCGGCGGCCGGCGCGAGCGGCGTCCGGAGCGGCGGGACGCGTCGCAGGAGGAAGACGAGGGCGCGGACGAGGACGAAGAGGAGCAGCGGCAGCAGGACGAGCATCAGCGCGCCGATCCACAGGCGCACCGTCTGATCGACCAGCCAGTCCATGGTCTCCCGTCGGCCTCAGGCGGCGCCGACCGCCGCGGACGTCGGATCGGACGCCATCGTCCCTACACGTGGTGCAGCCAGCCGTCGGACCGCGGGTGCTTCCCGCGGACCGCGTCCAGGTACGCGGCGCGCAGCGCCGTCGTCACCGGCCCGGTGCGGCCGGCGCCGACGCGGCGGCCGTCGATCTCGGCCACGCCGACGACCTCGGCGGCGGTCCCGCAGAAGAACACCTCGTCGGCGACGTACAGGTGGTCGCGGCTCAGTCGCGCCTCGCGCACCTCGTACCCGAGGTCCGCCGCGAGCACCTCGACGGTGGCGCGGGTGATGCCCTCGAGGATGGTCTCGGACGGCGGCGTCACGACCGTCTTCCCGCGCACGAGGAACACGTTCGCGCCGGTGCACTCGCTGACGTAGCCGGTCGGGTCGAGCATGATGGCCTCGTCGAAGCCCTGGCGCTGCGCGTCGGTCTTGGCCATGTAGGAGTTCACGTAGTGCCCGCTGACCTTGGCCTTGGTCATCACGGCGGCCGGGTGGTGTCGCGGGAAGCTCGACACGCACGCCTTGAGGCCCGCCTCGGGCGACTTGCCGCCGAGGTAGACGGCCTGCTCCCAGACGCCGATCGCGAGGTGCGGCTTGCCGGTGTCGAGCGTCAGGTTCCACCCGCCGTCGGCGAGCCAGAGGAGCGGGCGCACGTAGCAGTCGCCGTAGCCGTTCCGCCGGACGGTCTCGGCGCAGGCCTCGATCATCTCGTCGAGCGACCACGGCAGGTCGCGGAACCCGAGGATGTGGCACGAGTCCACGAACCGCTGCATGTGCTCGCGGAGCCGGAACACCGCGACGCCCTTCGCGGCCTGATACGCGCGGATGCCCTCGAAGACGGCGATGCCGTAGTGGAAGCCGGACGTGAGGAACGGAATGGTGGCCCGGTCGGTCTCGACCATGGTGCCGTTGAGCCACGTGTAGCGACTGTTCATCGGAACTCCGAGTGAGTAACTTCGAACGTCGAAGGTCAAACTTCGAACCGTGGTGGCCGCCGCCGGCGGCATCCTTCGTTCGAAGTTCGAACTTCGAAGTTTCGCAAGGGTCTTACTTCCCCGAGATCACCCGCAGCATCCGCGAGATCGGGTCGTAGAACCGGTCCACGACGCGCTCCTTGAGCGGGATGATCGCGTTGTCGGTGATCGTGATGTGCTCCGGGCACACCTTCGTGCAGCACTTGGTGATGTTGCAGTAGCCGACGCCCTGCGTGTGCTTGAGATCCGGCACCCGGTCCTCGACGTCGAGCGGGTGCATCTCGAGCGCGGCGGCGTAGACGAGGAAGCGCGGGCCGATGAACTCCTGGTGCTTGTGGTGGTCGCGCAGCACGTGGCAGACGTCCTGGCAGAGGAAGCACTCGATGCACTTCCGGAATTCCTGGACGCGGTCCACGTCGGCCTGGGCCATCCGCCAGGTGCCGTCCGGCGCGTCCGGCCGGCGCGGCTTGAACGGCTTGATCTTCTTCTTGACCTCGAAGTTCCACGAGACGTCGGTGACCAGATCCTTGACGTGCGGGAACGTGCGGACCGGCTCGACGGTCACCGCCTGGTCGGGCGGCAGCGAGTTGAGCCGCGTCATGCACATCAGCTTCGGCTGGCCGTTGATCTCGGCCGAGCACGATCCGCACTTGCCGGCCTTGCAGTTCCAGCGGCAGGCGATGTCGGGGGCGCTCTCGGCCTGCACGGCGTGGACCGCGTCGAGGACGACCATGCCCTCGCTGACGTCGGTCTCGTAGTCGACGAACTGCCCCTCGCCGCGCGCGCCCCGCCAGATGCGGAAGGTCCGCTTCGCCATCTACTTGTTCTCCTCGATGACCTGCGCCAGCTCGGCGGGCAGGGGCGGGATGGGGACGCGCTCGATCTGCATGCGGCCGTCCGCGCCCTTGGTCAGGACGAAGTTGAACGTGCTGAAGTCCTTCGACTTCTCCGGGAAGTCGTCGCGGAAGTGGGCGCCGCGGCTCTCCCGGCGCTCGATCCCCGCGCGCGCGATCGCCTCGGAGACGGTGAGCATGTTGGGCAGGTCGAGCGCCGTGTGCCAGCCGTTGTTGTACTCACGGTTGCCGGCGATCCCGGCGCGCGCGGCGCGGGTGCGCAGCGCCGCGATCTGCTCGAGCGCCTCCGCCATCTCGCCCTCACGGCGGACGATCCCCACCAGGTCCTGCATCGTGTTCTGCAGATCGTGCTGGATCGCGTACGGGTTCTCGCCCTGGACGCCGCGGTCGAACGGGGCCAGCGCCGCGGCGATCGCGGCCTGGATCTCCGCGTCGTCCACCCGGCCGGCCTCGTGCGCCTTGGCGAACGCGGCGGCGTGCTCGCCCGCGCGCTTGCCGAAGACGATGAGGTCCGACAGCGAGTTGCCGCCCAGCCGGTTCGCGCCGTGCAGGCCGGCGGCCGCCTCGCCCGCCGCGAACAGGCCCGGCACCGTGGACATCTGCGTGTCGCCGTCCACGCGGATGCCGCCCATCGTGTAGTGCGTCGTCGGGCCGACCTCCATCGGGGTCGTGGTGATGTCGAGGTCGGCGAGCTGCTTGAACTGGTGGTACATGCTCGGCAGCTTGCGCTTGATGTGCGCCGCCGAGTCCGGGATGTGCGTCTTGATCCACGCGATGTCGAGGAACACGCCGCCGTGGGGGCTGCCGCGGCCCTCGCGGACCTCGCGCATGATGCAGCGCGCGACGTGGTCGCGCGTCAGCAGCTCCGGCGGGCGCCGCGCGGACCGGTCGCCGATCACGTAGCGCCAGCCCTCCTCCTCGTTGTCGGCGGTCGAGCTCCGGTAGTTCTCCGGGATGTCGTCGAACATGAACCGGCGGCCCTCCTTGTTCTTCAGGATGCCGCCCTCGCCACGCACGCCCTCGGTGACCAGGATGCCCTTGACCGACGGCGGCCAGACCATGCCGGTCGGGTGGAACTGGATGAACTCCATGTCCTGGAGCGCGGCGCCGGCCTCGTAGGCGAGCGCGTAGCCGTCACCGGTGTACTCCCAGCTGTTGCTCGTCACGCGGAACGCGCGGCCGAGGCCGCCCGTCGCCATGACGACGGCGCGCGTCCGGAAGAGCTTGAACCGCCCCCGCTCCCGGTCGTACCCGAGCGCGCCCACCACCCGGCCGTCGTCGGTCAGGAGCCGGACGATGGTGTGCTCCATGAAGACGTCGAGGCCGCGGTGCACGCCGTGGTCCTGCAGCGTGCGGATCAGCTCGAGGCCGGTGCGGTCGCCGACGTGCGCGAGGCGCGGGTAGCGGTGGCCGCCGAAGTTGCGCTGCAGGATCCGGCCGTCCTGCGTCCGGTCGAACACCGCGCCCCAGGCTTCCAGCTCCCGGACGCGCTCGGGCGCCTCCTTCGCGTGGTGCTCGGCCATGCGCCAGTTGTTGAGGTACTGCCCGCCGCGCATCGTGTCGGCGAAGTGGACGCGCCAGTTGTCGCGGTCGTCCACGTTGGCCATGGCCGCCGCCATGCCGCCTTCCGCCATCACCGTGTGCGCCTTGCCGAGCAGCGACTTCGTGATGACCGCCACCTTCACGCCCTGCGCCGAGGCCTCGATGGCCGCCCGCAGGCCGGCACCTCCGGCGCCGATGACCAGCACGTCGTGTTCGAAAACCGGAACGTCGCTCACAGAATCCGCCAGTCCGTCCAGATGCCCATCGAGCAGAGCCGGATGTAGAGGTCCGAGAAGCCCACCCAGAACAGCGACGCCCACGCGAACCGCATGTGCGCGCGGTTGAGCGCGCTCGAGCACACGTAGGCCGTGCGGCGCACCGGGCGGTTCGAGAGGACGTCCTTGATCCCGCCCACCAGGTGTCGCAGCGAGTGGCACCCGAACGTGTAGCCCCCCAGCAGGATCACGTTGACGACCATCACCAGCGTCCCGACGCCGATGCCGAACCGGGTGCCGCCGCCGGGCGCCGGGAACCGCGTGGCCACGATGGCGTCGTAGCTCAGGATGCCGATGAAGATCACCGCGAAATACAGGAAGTAGCGGTGGATGTTCTGGACGATCAGCGGGAACCACTGCTCGCCGCGGTAGTGCGACCGCGGCTCGCCCACCGCGCACGCGGGCGGGTCGGCCCAGAACGCCTTGTAGTACGCGCCGCGGTAGTAGTAGCACGTGAACCGGAACCCGCCCGGCGCCCACAGGATCAGGAACGCCGCCGAGTAGGGCAGGGCCGCCGGCCACCACGCCGGGACGTCGGGGCCGCCGAACCAGGCGTGCGGCGACGTGCCGAACAGCAGCGGCGAGTACATCGGCGAGAGGTACGGCCCGAACTCGTAATGGGCGTTCTGGAAGGCCGCCCACGTCGAGTAGACGATGAACGCGGACAGGCCCAGGAACGTCAGGGTGGACTGCAGCCACCACGCGTCGCGGCGGACGGTCTCGCCGAAGCGGCGCGGCGCGGGCAGGCTGGCGGGGATGTCGGCCAAATCTGGTGCCTCCGGGGTTGCGGGTGTGGCGCGCACACCATACCCAACGCGCGCCCGCGAGGCAATGCCGGTCAGGCCTCCTGGCGCAGGTTGAACTTCTCGATCCGGTACCGGATCTGGTCGCGGTTGAGGCCGAGCAGCGCCGCCGCCCGGGTCTGGTTCCAGTCGGTCCGCTGCAGCGCCTGGCGGACGAGGTTCTGTTCCAGCTCGTCGAGGTTCACGCCGGCGGGCGGCAGCACGAACTCGTCGCCGACGACCTGCCGCGGCGTCATCAGCGTGAAGTGCTCCGGCTCGAGCACCGGCTCGTCCGTGATCAGCATCGCCCGCTCGACGACGTTGCGCAGCTCGCGCACGTTGCCGGGCCAGGTGTGCCGCTGGAGTTCCGCCATCGCCGCGTCGGAGACGCCGCGCACGTCCTTGCGGAACTCCTGGCCGAACTGCGCGACGTAGTGCTCGACGAGCGCCGGCACGTCCTCGGGGTGCTCCCGGAGCGGCGGCATGCGTACCGGCAGCACGTTGAGCCGGTAGTACAGGTCCTCGCGGAACTTGCCCTCGCGGACCGCCTCGTCCAGGTCGCGGTTGGTCGCCGCGATGACGCGGACGTCCACCTTGATGTCCGCCGACCCGCCGACCCGGCGGAAGGCCTTCTCCTCGAGGAACCGGAGCAGCTTCGCCTGGAGCGACGGCACCATCTCGCCGATTTCGTCGAGGAACACCGTGCCGCCGTCGGCCGACTCGAGCAGGCCCTTCTTCTGCGTCCGCGCGTCGGTGAACGCGCCGCGCTCGTGGCCGAACAGCTCGCTCTCGAGCAGCGCCTCCGGCAGCGCCGAGCAGGTGATGTTCATGAACGGCTTCGACGCGCGCGCGCTGTTGAAGTGGATGACCTTCGCCGCCAGGTCCTTGCCGGTGCCGCTCTCGCCGATGAGCAGCACCGTGGACGCCGGGCTCGCCGCGATGCGCGTCAGCAGCGCCCGGACCGCCTCGAGGGCGGCCGACGCGCCGACGATCTGGCTCACGCGGTACGGCGCCGACTGGCTCGCGCGCAGCGCCCGCACCTCGCGCCGCAGGTGCGTCGTCTCGAGCGCCTTCTGGATGACGAGCGCCAGCGAGTCGAGGTTGAAGGGCTTGTTCGCGTAGTGGTACGCGCCGCGCTTCATCGCCTCGACCGCGTGCTCCACGCTGGAGTGCGCCGTCAGCACCACCACCAGCATGTCCGGATCGGCATCCTTGATCTGCTTGAGGACCGTCAGGCCGTCGATGTCCGGCAGCTTGTAGTCCAGCAGCACCAGGTCCACGCCCTCCGCGAAGCGGTCCAGCGCCTCGCGTCCCGTGGCGGCCTCCACGACGTGGTAGCCGTCCGCCGTCAGGCGCTTGCGCAGCGTCCAGCGAATCAGCTGTTCGTCGTCGACGACGAGGATGGTGGGAGCAGCCATGGCTCGAAAGGGGGGATAGGTCGCCTCAGTATACTTTGATAGCTTGGCCTGAAGGCCGCCGGATCACCCGGGTTGGCCCGCCGGAGGGCACGATCGTGACGGACCAGCTGCGGCACGGCACCCGCCCGGATGAGGCCCTGGCCAACGTCGTGCACGCTCTCGACCAGGCCGCGATCGTCGCGACGACCGACGTCACGGGGAAGATCACCTCGGTCAACGACCGGTTCTGCGCCATCTCTGGTTACTCGCGCGAGGAGTTGGTCGGCCAGGACCACCGGGTCGTCAACTCGGGGCTCCATCCGCCGTCGTTCATCCGCGAGCTGTGGCAGACGATTGCCCGTGGCGCCATCTGGCGGGGCGAGATCAGGAACCGCGCCAAGGACGGGTCCTTCTACTGGGTGGACACGACGATCGTGCCCTTCCTGGACGAGGCGGGGAAGCCCTATCAGTACGTCGCCATCCGCCACGACATCACCGATCGCAAGCGCGCCGAGGAGTCGGCGCGCCAGCTCGCGGCACTCGTCGAGTCGTCGCACGACGCCATCGTGGGCCTCGACCTGGCCGGCGTCGTGGTGACGGCGAACCCGGCCGCGGTGTGGATGTTCCGGCTGGGCCCGGACCAGCTCGTGGGCCGCGCGCTGGCCGACGTCTACGCGGCCGACCGCCCGGGCGAGCTGCAGCTCATCCTCGAGGCGGTGCGGCGCGGCGAGCGCATCGAGCACTTCGAGACGACGCGCACGCTCCCGGATGGGACGATCGTCGAGCTCTCGCTCGGCGTCGCGCCGCTCTACGACGAGGGCGGGCGGCTCAGCGGCGCGTCGCTCGTCGCGCGCGACGTGTCCGCGGCCAAGCACGCGCAGGCGGCGCTCCGTCGCCAGGAATCGCTCGCGCAGCTCGGCCAGATGGCCGCGGTGGTGGCGCACGAGGTCAAGAACCCGCTGGCGGGCATCCGCGGGGCGCTCGAGATCATCGCCGACGGCCTGCCCGCCGACTCCGAGGAGCGCGGCGTGGCCGGCGAGATCATCGCGCGGATCGACGCGCTCGACGCGATGGTGCAGGACCTGCTGATGTTCGCGCGCCCGCGCGAGCTCGTCCGCGACGCGGTGCCGCTCCGGCCGCTGCTCGAGGACACCGTCGCGCTCGTGCGCCGCGATGCAGCGCACGCCGAGGTCGTCGTCGGCCTGGAGGCCGACGACGTCACGATTGCCGCCGACCGCGAGCTGCTGCGCGTCGCGTTCCAGAACGTCGTCATCAACGCGTCACAGGCGATGGGCGGAACGGGGCGCATCCGGGTCCGCGTCTCGCGGACGTCGGAGACCCACGTCGAGGTGGAGGTCCTCGACGAGGGACCCGGCGTGCCCGACGACCTGCTGGACCGGGTCTGCGAGCCGTTCTTCACCACGAAGGCCCGCGGCACCGGCCTCGGCCTGGCGATCACACGGCGCGTCGTGGACCTGCACCGCGGCGAGCTGCGGATCGGCCGCCACGACGCGGGCGGCACCCGCGTCGCCATCCGCCTGCCGGTTCGCGGCTGACCGCCGCGCTCAGTCGCCGCCCCGATCGGGCAGCGGGTGGTTCTTCATCGCCTCGGCCTGCCCGTTGCGGATGAACGCGCTGACCACCTCGGCGTGCGCCTGGATCAGCTTGACCACCCACGGGTCGGCCGACGTCTCGACGACGCGCACGCCGTTCGGCGTGGCCTCGGCGCGCAGCGCGATCTTCTCCGCGTTCGCGAAGACCTCGCGGAAGAGCGGGTCGCGCAGGTGAATCGGCCGCGCCTCGCGCACGCGCGCCGACATCGCCTCCACGTGCGTCTGGATCTTCTTCGCGACCGCCGGGTCGCTCGACTCGGTGACGGTCTCGACCCCGTCGGCGCGCGGCGTGACCTGGCGCGTGATCGTCTCGCGCGCGGCGAACAGCTCGTGGAACAGGGCCATGTCGGCCTGCGCGGCCTCGTCGCCCATCATGCCGCCGCCCATCATCCCGCCCATGCCGCCGCGACCGCGGCCCTGCGCGACGAGCGCGGCACCGGCGGCGACGGTCAGCACGGCCGTCAGCGCCACGAGGAACGCACGGAGTGGAGCACGCATGGCACACCTCCCGGGGCGCGCCGCCGGCCGGTCAGGACGCGGCCGGGCCGAAGAGCACGCCGATGACGACGGCCAGGGCGGCCGAGAACGCGGCGGCGAGTCCGCACACGGCCACGGCCCGGCCCAGGCTGCGATAGTCGAGCGCCTGGCGCACCGCGACGACCATCGCCGCGATCATCCAGACGATCGTGATGACGAAGACCGGGACCGTCAGCGGCGGCAGGGCCGCGAACACCTGCAGCAGGCCCGGCGAGGCCGCGAACCCGATGGTCCGCAGCAGCTCGCCCAGCGTGACCTCGGTGTCCGGGCCCGGCAGCGTGCGCGTGCCGAGCTGGAACATCAGCACGGCCCACGCCACCCACGTGACGAACGCGATCGCCGTGAAGGACAGGACCGTCGCGGGCCGGGTTCCGTAGAGCCCGCCCGCGCCGAATCCCGCCGCCAGGCTCGCCAGCAGGACGACCGCGGCGGCCTGGCCCGTGGCGCGGGCATCGTGCTCGATGCCCTCGTAGGCGCCGCGGTCCAGGAGCGCCGCGCCCCACATCCGGTACAGGAACAGCGTCACGATCGGCCCTCCGTCACGCGCGTTGCACCGCCTGCAGGGCGTCGGGCCGGAGGAACTCGTGCTCCGGGTGGCGCACCGTCAGCACCGGACACGGCGCCGACCGCACGACCTTCTCCGCGACGCTGCCCATCAGCGCGTGCGCCATGCCCGTGCGGCCGTGGGTGGCCATCACGATCAGGTCCACGCCGTTCTCCCGCGCGTACGTCGCGATGGCCGCCGCCGGCGCGTGCGACGTGACCAGCACGGGCCTCGCGCCGAGCGCCTGGCGGTCGTCGTCGTCCAGCAGCTGATCCAGCGAACGCCGCGCGGCGGTCTCCATCTCGGTCTGGAACCGGCCGAGGTCGAGCGACACGCCGCCCGTGGGCAGCATCATCGCGGCCAGGTCGTCCGAGACGTGCAGCACGTGCAGGGTCGCGCCGAACGTCCGCGCGAGCGTCCGCCCGTAGTCCAGCGCGACCGCCGAGGCCTCGCTGAAGTCGGTCGGCACCAGGACGTGTTTCAGGTAGACCACGGGGACCTCCCTTCGAGGACAGGTTCTCGTCACCCAATCGAGCCAAACGCGTGCCAGCCCGGGCGCGTCCCCGACCGGTGGTTCGCCGGCCTGGCGGGCGACGTCCGGGGGATTCTTCCGGGCGGCGGCCTGGGTTTTCGGAACGGGGCCGTGTTGTGGTATCCGCTACGGGTGCCCGCGACCGTCCTGGCGGCCGTGCCCTTCGTGCTGGCCTCGGCCGTCATCCTGCTGGCCGGCGTCCGGCTGGCCCGCTACGGCGACGTCATCGCCGAGAAGACCGGCCTGGGCGGCACGTGGATGGGGCTGGTCGTGATGGCCGCGGTCACGTCGCTGCCCGAGCTCGTGACGGGGACGAGCGCCATCCTCGTCGTGCAGGTACCCGAGGTCGCCGCCGGCGACGCGATCGGGTCGTGCATGTTCAACCTCGTCATCCTCGCCTTCCTCGACTTCCGCAACCCGAAGCCGCTCTCGGCGACGATCCACCAGGGGCACGTCCTGGCCGCGGGCTTCGGCCTGGTCCAGCTGGGGCTGGCCGCGCTCGGCATCGTGGCCGGCGCGCGGATGCCGGTGATCGGCTGGATCGGCCTGCCGAGCCTGGTCTTCCTGGCGATCTACGCCTTTGCGACGCGGCTGATCTTCATCTACGAGCGCGCGCGGCTCTCCGCGCTGGCCGAGGAGCTGACCGGCGACATCCGCTACGCCGACATGACGCTGCGCTACGCGATCGGGATGTACGTCGCCGCGGCCGCGCTGCTCGTGGTCGCCGCCGCCTACCTGCCCGCCGCCGCGTCCAACCTCGCCGCCGCGACCGGCCTGGGTCAGAGCTTCGTGGGCAGCCTGTTCGTCGCCGCCGCCACCTCGATGCCGGAAGTGGTCGTCTCGATCGCGGCCGCGCGCCTGGGCGCGCTCGACATGGCGGCCGGCAACCTCTTCGGCAGCAACCTCTTCAACATCGCCGTGCTCGGGCTCGACGACGTCCTCTACTGGCGGGGGGGCCTGCTGGCCGACATCTCGCCGGTGCACCTGGTCTCGCTCATCGCGGCCATGGTCATGACCGCGATCGCGGTCATCGGGCTGACCTACCGGGCCCAGCACAAGCGGTTCCGGCTCTCGTGGGACTCGATCGGGATCGTCGGCGTCTACCTCGCGGCGGTCGTCCTGCTCTGGCGGATGGGCGGGTAGCGGGGGGTTTTCGCCCACACCCGGGGGGAGCGTCCGCGGGCCACCGGGCGGCGCCGTCTTTTTTGAGGGCTGAAAACCGGCCGTTCGCCTCCGGCAGGATCGTTGCAGTACGATCGCCTGCCGGCCAGCCGCCATGATTCAGATCCAGACCATCCTGTGTCCCGTGGACCTCTCGGACGCCTCCCGGGATGCCCTGGACTACGCGGCGCTGCTGGCGCGCTGGTACTCCGCCCGCCTGCGGGTGCTGTTCGTCGCCCCGCCCCTGCCGCCGGTGGCGGCGGCGCCCTTTCACGACCGGACGGCCGCCGGCCAGCTCCGGCGGGTGCTCGTCGACGAGCTCGATCGGTTCGTGGCGTCCGTTCGGGCGTCCGGCCTCCACGTGGACGTGACGCTGGGCGACGGGCCCATCGTGCAGCGGATCCTGGCCGAGGCCGACTCGATGGCCGCGGACCTCATCGTGATGGGCACGCACGGCCGTGGCGGGTTCGAGCACTTCATCATCGGCTCGGTCACCGAGAAGGTCCTGCGCAAGGCCACGTGCCCGGTGCTCACCGTGCCGCCGGGCGTCCACGCCGCGTCCGGGTCGGTGCCCCGGTTCACCACGATCCTCGCGGCGGTGGACTTCTCCCACGCCTCGGAGCCGGCGCTGCACCTCGCGCTCTCGCTCGCGCAGGAGGCCGACAGCAAGCTGACGCTGTTCCACGTGATCGAGTGGCCGGACCTCGGCGACCTGCTCGGCGTGCGCGAGGAACTGGCGCGCGCGCAGCGCGAGCGCATGGACCAGGCCTCCGCCCGGCTGCGCGCGCTCGTGCCGGACGCGGCGCGCGACTGGTGCCACCCGGAGCCGCTCGTCGTCGTCGGCAAGCCGGGCCGCGAGATCATCCGCGCGGCGACGGAGACCGGCGCAGATCTCATCGTCATGGGCACGCACAGCCGCGACGCGGTCAGCCGCGTGTTCTTCGGGTCCACGGCCAACAGCGTGGTGCGTTCGGCGCCGTGTGCCGTGCTGACCGTGCCGCCCGGCGGCCGTCCGATTCCCGGCGCCTGACCCGGCGTTGCGCGTCGAACACCGGCCGCCTGTTCCGTCGATCGCGTCACCGGCGCGCGTCCGGCCGCGTGCGACAATGCCCGCCACCCATGTTCCCCGCTGATTCCTGGACCATCGGCGTCGTCGAACGCCTCGCGCCGATCGGGTGGGCGCACGTGGTGGTCTTCGGCGCGGCCGTGCCGGTGGCCGCGCTCCTCAGCCGGCGCCGGCTGCTGGCGCCGGGCACGGCGCTGCCGCCCCGCGTCCAGTTCTTCCGTTCCACGGCGCTGACGCTCGTCGTCTTCGGGCTGTTCTCGTGGATGACGGCGCGCGCGCACGGCCTCGACCTGTGGCAGCCGCCGCGGATCGGCGCCGCCTCGGCCGTCGCGGTGGCCCTGATCGTCTACGTGCTCGCGGTGGCGTTCGGCCTGCCGTGGTGGCGGCAGGCCGTGCTCGAGCGGCGGCGATTCGTGGAGCTGGTGATGCCGGAGGGCGCCGTCGAGCGGTCGTGGTGGATCACCGTGTCGCTCCTCGCGGGCGTGAGCGAGGAGATCACGTGGCGGGGCGTGCAGACGTCGCTGCTCGCCGCCTGGCTCGGGTCCGGCGCGTGGGCGGTCGTGCTGAGCGCCGTCGGCTTCGGCATCTCCCACGCCACGCAGGGCGCGAAGTCGGCGGTGGTGATCGTGGCGTTCGCGGTGGTCTTCCAGGGCCTCGTGTGGGTCACCGGATCGCTCGCCGTGGCGATCGCGGTGCACGCGGCGTACGACCTCACGGCCGGCCTGACCTATGCGCACCTGGGCCGGCGGCGGGCCTATCCCTCGGGCGCGGTGGCCTCCGCCGGGTCGGCCGAGGCGGGCGCGGTCGGCGCGGGCGGCGACGACAGGTCGCCGTCGTCGAGCAGCTGATCGGTCACGTAGTCCAGCGCCGCGTCGTCCGACCGTGACAGCAGGGCCTCCAGCGTGGAGCGCGGCACGAATGCGGACTCGCGAGCCTGCATCGTCGGCCACGATCCGTCCGGCCGCCTCGGCGCGTAGCGGCACCAGAACCCGGCGTGCCAGCGGAGGAACTCGCGGAGGCGCGTCCGGCCGTGTTCGTCGTCGCCCCAGTGCTCGCGGCCGAGCGCGACGTAGCGCCGGTAGATGGCGAGCCGCTCCTCGGCCGTGATGTCCCAGTAGCGGTCCTCGGCGACCTCGCGGAAGAGCCAGGGCTTGATCAGCACGCCGCGCGCCGCCATGGTCGCCGCGCAGGCCGCCTCCCGGCGGCGCAGGGCGACCTCGTGGGGGAACAGCAGGTCGCCGTTGCCGATGACCGGGATCGGCACGGACGCCGCCACCTCGCCGATGACGTCCCACTCGGCGGGGTGCCGGTACCGCGCTTCGCGCGTGCGCCCGTGGACGCCCAGCGCGGCCGCGCCCGCGTCCACGATGGCCTTCGCCAGCTCGCGGTAGTTGCGCGACGTGGCGTTCCAGCCGAGCCGGATCTTCACGGTGACCGGGACCGTCACGGCCTCGCGCATCGCCGTCACGATCCGCGCCACCCGGTTGGGCTGGCGGGCCAGCGCCGCGCCCAGGCCCTTGCGGGTGAAGTGATCGATCGGGCAGCCGAGGTTGAGATCGACGAACTCCGCGCCGCGCGCCACGGCGAGCGCGGCCGCCCACGCCAGCTCGTCCGGCCGGTTGCCGGCGAGCTGTACGCCAAAGCACGGTTCGTCCGGCGCCCGCCGGATCAGCGCGAACTCGCCGCGGCGCCGCTGCTTCAGCCGTCGCGCCACGACCATCTCGCTCACCAGCACCCGCGCGCCGAGCTCGACGCAGAGCCGCCGGTACGGCAGATTCGACCCCTTCGTCATCGGCGCCATGACCAGCGCGCCCGGAAGCTCCGCGAGGAACGACACGCGATGATCTTAGGCGGATTCCCGCGAAACTTCGACGTTCGAAGTTCGAACGGCGAACCGCGGTGGCCGGATTCGGCGGCTTCGCGCGGCCGGACTCAGTTCTTCCTGACCGCAATGGAACAGCTCGAGCGATCCACCCGGTAGGCGTTCCGATCGCCCGATCGGACGACGATCGTGTACGTGCCGCGTGGCTGCAGTCCCGCCGTGGGCATGTTGAAGATCCATCGTCCGCTTGCCGCGTCGTAGCGGAAGGCGCGGTTCCGCTCGGGCGCGCCGTCGCCGTTCAGGTCGTCCACGACGAGCACGCGGCCACGGTCATTGCGAAACACGACGCGGATCACCGGCGCGCGTCGGGTGCCGTCGGCGCTCGGGGGCATCGTGGCGTCGGTCACCGGCGCGCCCGTCGCGTCGAGGAGCAGGACGCGGACGGGAAGGACGCGACGCTCGCGCGGACCGAGGACGAGCATCTCGACCAGCGGCGTCCCCGGATCGTCCATGATGAGCGGTCGATCGAAGCCACCGCAGGTCAGCGTCGGCACCGTCGGCGCGGCCTCCACCACGATCGGCCGTGACGGGCGCCGACAGGTTGCCGCCGTCATCGACCACGATCAGCGTCACGGTGTGCGTCCCGGGTGACGGCGCCGGGAACGTGTGGCTCGGCACGCTCGTCGTGACGGGCGGGCCGGCGTCGAGCTGCCAGCGGTAGTGCACGATCGATCCGTCGATGTCGGTCGATCCGGCCGCCGACGCGATGAGCGCCTGGCCGGACGGGATCGTCCCCGGCACGGTCAGCACCGCCGTCGGTGCCTGATCCACCTCGACGACGACGCCCGCGCTGGCCGGCGCGGAGACGTTGCCGCCGTCGTCGGTGACGACGAGCGTCACGGTGTGGGCGCCGGAAGCCGGGGCCGGAAACGTGTGGCCCGGGGTGGTGGTCGTGACGATCGGACCGGCGTCGAGCTGCCAGCGGTACTGGACGATGGTCCCGTCCACGTCGGCCGACCCGGCCGCGGACGCGACGAGGGCCTGGCCGGAAGGGATACGTCCCCGGCACCGTCAGCACCGCCGTCGGCGCCTGATCCGGCCTCGACGACGACGCCCGCGCTGGCCGGCGCGGAGACATTGCCGCCGTCGTCGGTGACGACGAGCGTCACGGTGTGGGCGCCCGGAAGCCGGGGCCGGAAACGTGTGGCGGGGTCGGCACGTCGGTCGTGACGACGGGTGGCGCGGCGTCGAGCTGCCAGCGGTACTGGACGATCGTCCCGTCCACGTCGGCCGACCCGGCCGCGGACGCGACGAGGGCCTGCCCGAAGGGCACAGTCGCCGGCACCGTCAGCACCGCCGTCGGCGCCTGGTCCGGCCCGACGACGACCGCCCGCGCTGGCCGGCGCGGAGACATTGCCGGCGTCGTCGGTGACGACGAGCGTCACGGTGTGGGCGCCCGGAGACGGGGCGGGGAAGGTGTGGGTTGGCACGTCGGTCACGACGGGTGGCGCGGCGTCGAGCTGCCACGTGTAGCGCACGATGGTGCCGTCGGCGTCGGTCGAGCCGGCCGCCGACGCGACGAGGTCCTCCCCGAACGCCAGCGTCGGTGGCACCGTGAGCACGGCCGACGGCACCGGGTCGGGGTCGGGACCGGGACCGCCGGGACCGCCGGGGCCGGCGATCCAGCGGACGCGCTGGTTGCCTTCGTCGCTGATGTAGAGCGTCCCGTCGCCCGACGCGGCAATCCCGTGGATGTTCGAGAACCGGGCCACGTCGGCCGGACCGCCGTCGCCGCAGGTTTCCGCGCCGGTCATGTAGCACCAGGGGTCGCTGCCGGCGACGTGGCCGATCTCGCCGGTCGCCAGGTCGATCCTCCACACGCGGAGAGTGTTCGCCACGTACAGGCCGCCAAGGCCGTCGGGCGCGACGTCCGCGCCGTTGCCGGCGCCGAGAAACGCGTCCGTCGCCTGGCCCGACGATCCGTCGCTCCCACCGGAGTCGGTGCCCGCGATCAAGGTGAGGTCGTCGAGCGTGAGCGTGTCGATCCGGTAGACGCGATTGCCGGTGCCCGAGGCATCCATGACGAACAGCTGGCCCTCGGCGTCGAGGGCGACCTGACGCGGCCAGTACAACGTGTCTTGGTCGATGACGGTGGTGATGATGCCGCTCGCCGCATCGACCCTCCGCACGAGGCGGTGCACGGTGTCGGCGATGTACAGGTTGCCGTCGGCGTCGACGGCGACGCTCTCCGGATAGTTCAGGACGGCCTCGGTCGCCGGGCCGCCGTCGCCCGGTGGCACGAAGGGATCACCATTGCCGCTTCCCGCCACGGTGGTGATGCTGCCGGTCGCGGCGTCCACGCGGCGGATGCGGTGATGCCAGGTATCGGCGATGAACAGGTTGCCCGCCTCGTCCACCGCGACGTCCAGCGGCGCGAGGAGCGAGGCGGCCGTGGCCGGGCCGTCGTCACCGCACGGGTCACCCTCCGTCAGGCACTCCTCGCCGCCGCCGGCCACCGTCGTGATCAGGCCGGTGGTCCCGTCCACGCGCCGGATCGTGTAGGTGTAGTTGTCGGCGAAGAAGACGTTGCCGTGCTGATCCACGGCGATGCCGCTCGGCTGCTCGAGGTGCGCGTCGGTGGCGGCGACGCCGTCGGCGTTGGACGCGCCGCCACCGGCGAACGTCGTGATGATGGGGCTCGTCCCGTCGGCGCGGGCGACGACGGCCGTTGCCGCGACCAGGAGGACGGCCGCCAGGCGGGTCCACGCGCGGCGGGCGCCGTTGCAGTTCTGTAAGCGGTCGGCAGGCGCGGTGACACCCGGGACGGTCAGGGAGGTGTGACGCATGGAAAGGTCCTCTCTGGCACGTGGCGCAACCCGGCGGCGATCGGGCTCATCGGTCTTGCGCCCGGGGCGAACCGGCGACGACAATGGCGTCCGGCATGGACGTCACCGGGCTGCTCGATCGGTGGGGACGCGGCGATCGGGAGGCGTTCGGGCAGCTCGTCCCGCTCGTCTACGACGAGCTGCGCCAGCTCGCGCAGCACTACCTGAAGAACGAGCGGTCGGACCACACGCTGCAGCCGACGGCCCTCATCCACGAGGCGTACCTGCGCCTGACCGGCCTGCGCGAGATGCGGTTCGAGAACCGCGCGCACTTCTACGGCGCCGCCGCGCAGGCGATGCGCCGTGTCCTCGTGGACCACGCGCGGCGCCACCAGAGCGACAAGCGCGGCGGCGGCGACGCGCCCGTGCCGCTGCCCGACGACCTGCCCGACGGCACGATCGACCTGCGGCTCGACGTGGTCGCCCTCAACGTCGCGCTCGAGTCGTTCGAGCGGATTGCTCCGGACAAGGCGCGGGTCGTCGAGCTGCGGTACTTCGGCGGGTTGTCGGTCGAGGAGACGGCCGAGTGCCTCGGCCTCTCGCCGGCGACGGTGAAGCGCTACTGGGCGTTCTCCCGCGCGTGGCTGTTCCGCGCGCTCGAGGGCCCGGCCACCGGGACGGCCGCGCCGTGACGACCTCCGGCGACGCGGCCTATTGGCGCGAGATCGAGGAGATCTTCTCCGCGGCGCTGGCCGTGGACGGCGACGCGCGCGAGGCGGTGCTGGCGGCCCGATGCGAGGGCCGGCCCGGCGTGCGTCACGAGGTCGAGTCGCTGCTCGTCGCCCACGATCGGGCGCGCACGTTCATCGACGCCGGTCCCGCCCGCGCGGTGCCGGACGCGCCGGCGGCGTCCGATGCGTCCGGCGCGATCGTCGGCGCGTTCCGGCTCCTCGAGCGCATCGGCACGGGCGGCATGGGCGTCGTGTACCGCGCCAACCGCGCGGACGCGGCGTTCGACCAGCAGGTCGCCGTCAAGCTGCTGGCGTTTCCGGCCGGCGACGCCCCGGCCCGGCGGCGCTTCCTCGCCGAACGCCAGATCCTCGCGACGCTGCACCACCCGGGCATCGTCTCGCTCATCGACGCGGGCTTCACGGCGAACGGCCTGGCGTACCTCGTCATGGAGTACGTCGACGGCGTGCCGCTGACCGAGTGGGTGCGCGGCCGATCGCTGGCGGACCGGCTGCGGCTGGGCGTGACGCTCGCGCAGGCGGTGCACCATGCCCACAGCCAGCTCGTCGTGCACCGCGATCTCAAGCCCGCGAACGTGCTGGTGACGGCCGACGGCACGCCCAAGGTCCTGGACTTCGGCATCGCCCGCCTGCTCGACGAGTCCGCGCGGCCGGCGGACGCGACGCGCGCGGGCCTCGGTCCGCTCACGCCGAACTACGCCAGCCCCGAGCAGCTGCGCGGCCTGCCGGTCGGCACGGCGAGCGACGTCTACGCCCTGGGCGTCGTGCTCTACGAGATGCTCGCGGGCGCGCGCCCGTACGACACGACCGGGCGTCCGCTGGATGACGTCCTCCGCACGGTGACCGAGACCCCGGCGCGCCCGAGCCAGGCGCGCGGCGCCGCCGGCCTGCCCTACGACCCGGGCGTGGTGCTCCGCGGGGATCTCGACGCGGTCGTCCTCAAGGCGATGCGCCAGGCGCCGGCCGATCGGTACGCGTCGGCCGCCGAGCTGGCCGCCGATCTCCAGCGGGTGCTGGACGACCAGCCGGTGCTCGCGCGGGAGCCGTCGCCGGCCTATCTCGTGCGCAAGCTGGTGTCGCGCCACCGCGCGGCGGCGACCGTCGCGGCGATTTCCCTCGCCGCGATCGTGCTCGCCCTCGTCGTGGCCGTCTGGCAGTGGCAGCAGGCGCGAACGGCCCGGCTGCGGGCCGAGGCGCGGCTCGCTGACGTCCGCGAGCTCGCGAACACCCTCATCTTCAAGGTGCACGACGCCATCGTCCGCCTGCCCGGGTCCACCGAGGCGCGGCACCTGGTCGTGACCGAGGGGCTCGCGTACCTGGATCGCCTCGCCAGCGAGGCGGGTGACGACGCCACGCTGCGCCTGGAACTGGCACAGGCCTACGCCCGGCTGGGCGACGTCCAGGGCGGGCTCGGCGCGGCGAGTCTCGGCGACGCCGACGGCGCGCGCCGCAGCTACGAGCGCGCGCGCGACGTGCTGCAGCCGGTCGTCGCGTCCGGGCTGCGATCCGTGAACGCGCGGGCGGCGTGGGCGTCGATCCAGTTCCGCCTGGCGGAGAGCTCCGTGGGCGCCGATCGGCGCGAGGCCGCGAGCCGGGCGCTCGACGCGGCCCGGGCCTGGCGCGACGAGGCGCCCGGCGACGTGGCGACCGTCGAGCTGCTCGCGCGCGCGAACTGGCTGATGGCGCTGGCCGTCGAGTTCGACGACAAGGGACCGTTCCTCGAGGAGTCGCTGCGGCTCTTCGAGTCCGTGCTGGCGGCCGGGGTCACGCCGGGCCGGCAGCGCAACGTGTCGCTGATGGCCAAGAACCTCGGGGGGCACCTCGAGGCGCGCGGCGCCTACGACGACGCCCTCGTGCACCACCAGCGGGCCTACGTCCTGGACGAGGCGCGGGCAGCCGGCGCGCCCGACGATGCCCAGGCGCAGATGGACTTCGCGATCGCGATCAGCAACATCGCCTTCATCCACCTCCACCAGGATCGGCTGGACGAGGCGAGGCGCGAGTACGAGCGCAGCCTGGCGATCCGCGCAGAGCTCGCGGCGGCCGACCCGCGGAATGCCTACGCCCGGTCGCGCGTGGCGTTCGTCGATCGGCAGCTCGCCCACGTGCTCGGCCGGCTCGGCCGAGACGCCGAGGCCTTGCGCCACGCGCAGGCGGCCGTCGACCTGCTCGCCCCGATCGCGGCCGCCGACCGGCGCTACGCCGGTGACGAGGCCGACGCGCTCCGCGTCCTGGCGGCATCGCTCGACCGGATGCACCGGACGGGCGAAGCCTGCCGCGTGTCCGGCCAGGCGCGGGAGCGATACCTGACGATGCGGCGCGACCAGCCCGAGAGCGTGACGCCGGCCGATCAGGCGGCGCTGAAGGAACTGGACGCGCGGCTGGCGAAATGCGCGGAGGAGCCTGAACTGCAGATGCCGGCGAAGGCGGCCACCATGGGTTGAAGTTCGAACTTCGAACTTCCGAGTGTGCCGGTGCCGTTCACCCCGATCGTTTCCTTCCTGCCCGCGATTCGTGACGCCGTCGATCGGCGACGGGCGGTCGTCGTCACCGCGGCGCCGGGCGCCGGCAAGACCACGCGCGTGCCGCCGGCGCTCGTGGACGCCGGGCCGGTGCTGCTCTTGCAGCCCCGTCGGGTGGCGGCGCGATCGATCGCGCGGCGCATCGCCATCGAGCAGGGCTGGACGCCGGGCCGCGAAGTCGGGTGGCAGGTGCGGTTCGAGAAACGCTTCACCGACGAGACGCGGCTGCTCGTCGCGACCGAGGGCGTGCTCACCGCGCGACTGCAGGACGACCCGCTCGCCACCGCCTTCCGCACCATCGTCGTCGACGAGTTCCACGAGCGGAGCCTGCACGCCGACGTCGGCCTCGCGCTCGCGCGACAGGCGTGGCTCGCGCGCGACGACCTGCGCCTCGTGGTCATGTCGGCGACCCTCGATGCCGCGCGTGTCGCGGCGTTCCTCGACGACTGCCCGGTCATCGAGGTGCCGGGCCGCGGGCATCCGCTCGACGTGACCCATCGGCCGGGCGCCTCCGTCGAGGCCGTCGCGGCGGAACTGGCGGGCGCCCACCGGGCGGTCCTCTGCTTTCTGCCCGGGGCCGGCGAGATTCGGCGCGCGATCGACGCGTTCGAACGGCTGGCCGAGGCCCGCGCCTCCGGCGCGCGGGCCGTGCCCCTCCATGGCGGCCTCGACGCCGCCGAGCAGGATCTCGCGCTCGACCCGGACACGGGGCCGCGCGTGATCTTCGCCACGAACCTCGCGGAGACGACGCTCACGGTGCCGGACGTCACCGCGGTCGTCGACGGTGGCTGGCACAAGGTCGCGCGCTACGACGCCGCGCGCGCGATCGACAGCCTGGATCTCGAGCGCATCACGCGCGACTCGGCGGACCAGCGCGCCGGTCGTGCCGGCCGGACAGGACCGGGTGTGGTCGTGCGCCTGTGGGACGAACGGGATCGCCTGCGCCCGCATCGGGAACCGGAGATCGCGCGCGTCGATCTGGCCGCGACGCTGCTCGACCTCGCGGCGTGGGGCGGCGACGCGCGCACGTTCGCGTGGTTCGAGGCGCCGCCCGCCGAATCGGTGGACCGCGGGCTGGCGTTGCTCCGGCGCCTCGGCGCGATCGACGCCGGCGGGCGCCCGACCCTGCTCGGCCGCGACCTGCGGCGGATCCCGGCGCACCCGCGACTGGCGCGCCTGCTGCTGGCCGAGGGCGGATCGCGCCGCGCCGCGCGCGCCTGCGCGCTGCTGTCCGAACGGGCCTTCGTGCCGGTCCCGCACGCGGCGACCGACTGCGACCTGCTGGCCGCCGTCGAACGCGCCGGTGGCCTGCCGCCACACGTCGAGCAGGTGGCGGCCGACCTGCACCGGCGCGCCGCCGGTCTGGCGCGGAACGGCGCCGCTCCGGGCCGCGGCGCGCGGGAGACGGAAACGACCACGGAGACCGGGACGGCCGATCACGGCCTGCCGCGGGACACGTCCGAGGCCGCGTTCAGGCGCGCCGTGCTCGCCGGCTATCCCGACCGCGTCGCGAAGCGGCGTGAGTCGGGCAGTCCGCGCGTGCTCCTCGCCACCGGCACCGGCGCCGCCCTCGGACGCGAGAGCGGCGTCGTCACCGCGGAGTACCTGGTCGCGGTGGAGGTGATCGCGGGGGCCGCGGGATCGGCGGCCGTACGAACGCCAGCCGCGGCCGGGCCCTCGGCCGCCCGCGAGGCGCGCGTGCGCATGGCGACGGCGATCGATCGGGCGTGGCTGCACCCCAATCGCGAGGAGATCCGACACGAGATCACCGCCGACGGCGCGGTGCGCGCGTGGCGCGTGTCGCGGTACGACGCGATCGTCCTCCACGAGCGCGCGGCCGACGTGGACGCCGACGTCGCCGCCGGGCTGATCGCCGCCGAGTACCTCCGGCGCGATCCGCCCGCGCAGGACGTGCAGTTGATCCGCCGCCTCCGGTTCGCCGGTCACGACGCAAGCCTGCCCGACCTGGTCCGAGCCGCCGCGGCCGGCGCCCGCCGGCTCGCCGACCTCCGGCTGGCGTCGCACCTGCCGCACGACGTCGCGCGCACCCTCGACCGCGATGCGCCCGGGATCATCACGATGCCCGAGGGGCGCCGGGTCAGGCTGGAGTACGAGGGCGACGGCCGCGTCGTCGCGCGCGTGAAGATCCAGGACGCGTTCGGCCTGCACGAGACACCCCGACTCGGTCCGCGGCGGGTCCCGGTCACCTTCGCGCTGCTCGCGCCGAACGGACGCCCGGCGCAGGTGACCGACGACCTCCAGAGCTTCTGGACGCGCGGCTATGCCGAGGTGCGGAAGGAACTCCGCGCCCGGTATCCGAAGCACCGCTGGCCGTAGGGGGATCTCTGCGAAACTTCGAAGTTCGAAGTTCGAACTTCGAACCGCGGTGGCCGGCTTTGCCGGCATCCGGCATGCACCATGAAGTCACAATGATCTACCATGGTGTAATGGCGCTGAACCTGAAGAACCCGGAAGTCGAGCGGCTGGCGGCGGACGTGGCGCGTCTGACGGGCGAGTCCAAGACCGAGGCGATTCGTCGTGCCCTCGAGGAGCGGAAGCAGCGTCTGACCGGCCGGACGGTCGCCGAGCGGCGCCAGCGCGTGCTGCGGCTCCTCAAGGAGAAGTTCTGGTCGGCGCTCCCCGCATCGGAACGGGGGCGTCGCTTGACGCGTGACGAAGAGGACGCGATTCTCGGCTACGGGGAGTCCGGCGCGTGACCCTCGACACCTCCGCCGTCATCGCGATCTGCTTCGGCGAGTTCGGCCATCTCGACCTGGTGGACCGGATCCTCGCGGCGGACATCGTGCGGATCGGCACGCCGACCCTCACCGAGACCGCGATCGTCGCGACGGCCCGGCGGGGCTCCTCGGTGCGCCGGGAGCTGGCCGCGCTGCTCCGCGAACTCGACGTGACGCTGGTCCCGTTCACGGCCGACCACCACGCCGCGGCGTGGCGGGCCTGGGAGCGTTTCGGCCGCGGCCGCCACAAGGCCAATCTCAACTTCGGCGACTGCCTGAGCTACGCGGTCGCCGCGGTGGCCGGCGATGCGCTGCTCTTCGTCGGCGACGACTTCCGGCAGACCGACGTCACCCCCGCCGCCTGACGGGAACTTTCCCGGCGCCCCGGACATTACCCCTCCGAGCACGACGGGCGGCCGGGGGGCCGCGCCGGCCGACCGGGCCGGCGCGACGTCCATAGATCACTCCCCCTGTGGCCTCCCGGAGCGATCGGAACCCGGAGGTCGAGATGTCCCTGCGTTCGTTCAGCCTCGTGATCCTGCTGTGCGTGGCGTGCCTGGCCACCCCACGCGGACAAGTCACCAATCCCCCGCAGACCCCGGCCGGCATCGTCGTCCAGGGCATCGTCATGGACACGGCCGGCGGCGTGCTGCCGGGCGTCACCGTGACGCTCAACCAGACGGAAGGCCAGGCGGACGTCGTGCGCGCGACGACCGTGACCGACGGCGCGGGCCGCTTCCGCTTCCCGAACGTCGCCGCGGGCGCGTATCGCCTGCGCGCGGCACTCGCCAGCTTCAGGACGACGGTCGTGCCGCTGACCGTGCCGGCGCGAGGCCCGATGGCGCCGCTCACGGTGCGCCTGCAGATCGGCGCGATGAGCGAGGAGATGACGGTGCAGGCCGCCGCGCCCGTCGTGGACGCGAAGCGGACGACGATGGGCGCGACGATCAACGCCGCGGCCGGCGGGCGCGGCGGCTACGTTGCGGCGACCCCGCCGCCGCCCCCGGCGCAGATGCCGGGCCGTCGCGACGCGTGGACCGTGGTGCCCGTCAAGCCCGAGAACACCGAGGCCTACGCGCACGTCGCGCCGAACCCGTTCCGGCTGACGGCCGACGAACCGCTCTCGACGTTCGCGGCCGACGTGGACACGGCGTCCTACACGAACGTCCGCCGCTTCCTGAGTGAGGGCACGTTGCCGCCGTCCGATGCGGTGCGGGTCGAGGAGTTCGTCAACTACTTCCAGTACCACTACCCGGCGCCCGAGGATGGCCGGCCCGTGTCGATCACGACCGAGGTCGGCGACGCGCCGTGGGCGCGCGGGCACCGGCTGGTCCTGGTCGGGCTGCGCGCGAAGCCCATCGACCAGCGCGAGGTCGGCGGCCGCAACATCGTGCTGCTGCTCGACGTCTCCGGCTCGATGAGCTCGGCCGACAAGCTGCCGCTCGTCAAGACGGGCCTGCGCATGTTCGTGGACAACCTCCGCGACGACGACCGCGTCGCGATCGTCGTCTACGCCGGCGCCAGCGGCCTCGTCCTGCCGTCCACTCCCGCGCGCCAGCGCGACCGGATCCACGACGCCATCGAGAACCTGCAGGCGGGCGGATCGACCAACGGCGGTGCGGGCATCCGCCTGGCGTACCAGGTCGCCGAGGATCACTTCGTCCGCGGCGGCGTCAACCGCGTGATTCTCGCGACCGACGGCGACTTCAACGTCGGCACGACCAGCCAGGGCGACCTGCTCGGCCTCATCGAGGAGAAGCGCCGGTCCGGCATCTTCCTCTCGGTGCTCGGCGTCGGCACCGGAAACCTCAAGGACCAGACGATGGAGATGCTGGCCGACAAGGGGAACGGTCACTATGCCTATCTCGACTCGCTGCAGGAGGCGCGGCGCGTGCTCGTCCGCGAGGGCGGCGCGACGCTCGAGACCGTGGCCAAGGACGTCAAGCTGCAGGTCGAGTTCAATCCCGCCGCCGTGCAGGCGTGGCGCCTCATCGGCTACGAGAACCGCCTGCTCGCGCACCAGGACTTCAACGACGACACGAAGGACGGCGGCGAGATGGGCGCGGGCCACACGGTGACCGTGCTCTACGAGATCGTTCCGCCCGGCGTCGAGCTGCCCGCCGAGCTCGTGCGCGAGGACGGCCGCACGCAGGTCGATCCGCTCGTCTACCAGACGGGCCGCCAGGCCACGGGCCGCGGCAACGGCGAGCTGATGCAGGTGAAGGTGCGCTACAAGGAGCCCGACGAGGACACCAGCGCGCTGATGACGCAGGCCGTCCGCGGCGGCGCCGCCTCGACGGCGGCGGCCCGGGAGCTGCCGTTCGCCTCGGCGGTCGCCGAGTTCGGGATGCTGCTGCGCGACCCCGAGTCGTCGAGCGCGCGATGGGACGCGTTCGTGACCCGCGTCCGCGCGCTGGCGACGCCCGCCGACGTCGCGGCCGAGCGACAGGGCTTCGCCGAGATGGTCGAGCTCGCGGCTGGTCTGCGGAAGCTCCGGGCGGACGGCGGCGCGCGTCGCTGAGGGCGCGTCGTCCACGCGGCCTTCGCATCGGGGCATCGGGACATCGGGGCATCGGTCCCCCTGCGCCCATGCCCCGATGCCCTTACCCCTTGCCCAGCGCCTTCCGCGCCTCGCGCCAGCGATCCCGCTCGGACTTGGCGACGCTCGGGTACTTCAGCTTCAGGCCGTCGAGGGTGTCGGCGATGATCTCGGCGACGACCAGGCGGGTGTACCACTTGTGGTCGGCCGGCACGACGTACCAGGGCGCGTCCTTCGTGCTCGTGTGCCGCAGCATGTCGTCGTAGGCGGCCATGTAGTCCGACCAGCGCGCGCGTTCGGCGACGTCGCTCATCGAGAACTTCCACATCTTGTCCGGGTTGTCGAGCCGTTCCAGGAATCGCTGCCGCTGCTCCTCCTTCGACACGTGCAGGAAGAACTTGACGACCGTGGTGCCGTTGGCGTGCAGGTGGCGCTCGAACGCGACCATCTCGCGGAACCGCTGCGTCCAGATGCCCGGACCCGGCGGCACCGGCAGCCGCTGGCGGGCGAGGATGTCGGGGTGCACGCGCGTCACGAGCACCTCCTCGTAGTACGAGCGGTTGTGGATGCCGATGCGCCCGCGCTCGGGCAGCGCCTTGACCGACCGCCAGAGGTAGTCGTGGTCGAGCTCCTCCGGTGACGGCGCCTTGAAGCTGAAGACCTGGCAGCCCTGCGGGTTCACGCCCGACATCACGTGCTTGATCGTGCTGTCCTTCCCGGCCGCGTCCATCGCCTGGAAGATCACGAGGACGCTCCAGGTGTCGCTGGCGTACAGCCGCTCCTGCAGCTCGGCCAGGCGCTCGATGCCCCGCTCGAGCTGGCGTTTCGCCCGGGCCTTGCTGCTGCCGGCCGTCGAGCCGGGATCGACCTTCGCGAGCGGGTGGGCGTGGCCGGGGGAGACGCGGTAGCGCTGCCGGAAGTCCATGCGGTGCAGTATGCCCCCGGAGGCGGCCGGCCGTCATCGCGCCGGGCCGGGGAGACGTCCCGGGTGCCGAATCGGCCGTTCGCGCCGTATGCTAATAGGCACTTTGCGCTCGCTCCTGCCCCCGTCGTACGTCCAGCAGCACGGCCATGCCGAGCGCGTCGAGCTCGCGCGCGATCGCGTGCCCCGGCTCCGGAACAAGGTGTCGTACCGTCTGGCGCACTGGCCCATCTGGATCTGGGTCTTCTTCATCGCGCCGGGGCCGGTCACGTTCGATCTCTTCGCCCACGGCCCGACGCCGACGATGGGACTGTGGCTGCTGGCGGTGCTGGCCGGCACCGGCCTGGCGGCGATCCGGGGCCGGCTGCCGGGCGTGGAGCCGGCGCCCTACATCCTGCGCTTCAACGAGGACCGACCCAACCCGCTCTACCGCCGCGTGTGCTACACGCTCGCCTGGAGCGAGGCGGTGGCCTACGCGGTGCTCAACTCGGCCGGCCTCATCGACGCAATCGTCCACGGCGCCTGGCGGATGCGCGCGATCTACGACGCGTGGTACCTGCCGATCGCCGGCACCATCTGGGTGCTCGGCGCGCTCGGGTGGCTGCCGCGGGTCGGGCGGTCCACGCGCGGTGAGGGCTACGAGCGGCGGTACTTCTACGGATCGGTCTGGGCGGTGAGCGTCGCGCAACCCGTGCTCTGGCTGCTCTGGAAGGTCGTGCCCGCCGGCCGCCCCGGCGACGTCTTCAAGCTGATCGTGTTCTGGGGCGTGCTCGCGTGGATGGGCAACCGCGCGCGGCGGGGCCTGCTGCCGCGGACCCGGCCGATCCTGCCCGGGGAGGTGGTCGTTGCCGACTGATTCACGCGCCCGCGCCGGCGCGCGCGACACGGCGACCACGCTGCGCGATCGGTTCCTCGCCTTCGTCGCCGAGCGCTATCCCTTTGCCGTGCCCGCGGCCGCGACCGCCTCGGCCGCCGCGATGAAGCGCGAGCCGGCGTCGGAAGAGGCGATCGACGCCCTGCGCGGCGCGTTCGCGCGCCACCTCCGCAAGGCGATCGCCTTTCCCGACGTGTCGGCGCTGCCCGAGACCACGCCGGGCGTGGACGCCGACACGCGCCTCGCGCAGGGCGTGGACGAGTTCGTGGAGGCCTGCGACGGCTGGCTCCGGCGCGAGGCCATCCAGGCCGGCTTCACCGACGCGGAACGGGTCGAGATGCTGCGCGGCATGATCCTCACGCGCGCGGTGGACACGCGGCTGAAGGTCTTCTTCGGCAGCTCCGAGATTCGGTACGAGGGCACGCCGTTCCAGGGCAAGGGCTTCCGGTCGCTCGGCCAGGAGGCCATCTACGCGGCCGGCATCCGCCTGCGCCGGGGCGACGCGTGGCGCGGCGCCGACGGCGACTGGCAGGGTGACGTCGTCGCGCCGATCATCCGGGACCTCGGCGCCGCGCTGGCCATGCGGCCCACGCCGGAGACGATCCGGATGGTGCTCAACGGGCAGATGGGCAAGGCCGGCCCGCCGATGGACGGGCGCGACCTGCACATCGGCGACTTCGCGTGGGGCATCCTGCCGGCGACCGCGCCGCTCGCGGTGAGCAGCCTCACCGCCGCCGGCCTCGGCCTGGCGTTCGCCCGGACGGGCGCCGAGCGCGTCGCCGTGTCGTTCATCGGCGAGGGCGGGTCGTCGCTCGGCGAGTGGCACGAGGCGATCAACCTCTGCGCGGCGCGACGCCTGCCCGTCGTCTTCTGCCTCGAGAACAACCAGACCGCGCTCTCGACGCCGGTCGCCGACCAGTCCGCCGTCCGCGTGTTCGCCGACAAGGCGGCGGGCTACGGCATCCCCGGCATCACGATCGACGGCAGCGATCCCGAGGCGGTGGGCGCCGCGTTCGCGTGGGCGGCCGAGCGCGCCCGGTTCGGCGGCGGGCCCGCGCTGATCGAGGTGGTGGCGATGCGGATGTGCGGGCACGCGCATCACGACGACATGCTCTACCTCGGCCGCGAGGTCACGCCCGGCTGGGAGTACCCGACGCCGACCGAGGGCGGCTACGCCGACGCGACGCGCTACGCCTTCTGGCGCGAGCGCGACCCGATCGCGACCTACGCGGCACGGCTCGAGGCCCGCGGGCTGATCGCGGCGGGGGACCTCGACCGCTTCCGTCGCGAGGCCGAGGCGATGGTCGAAGCCGAGGCGCGGGCGGTGATCGAGGGCCCGTGGCCCGACCCGGCCCGGGTCACCGAGGGTGTGCTGGCCGGCGACCCGGTGGACCGCGCGCGCGTGGAAATCCTCGACCGGCCGGCGACGGCGCCCGCCGTGCCGCCGGCGCTCGAGGTCGAGCCCGCGCCGCCCGTGGACCGCAAGGGCACGACGTTCCTCGAGGCCGTGATGCTCGGCGTGGGCGACGCGCTCGCCGCCGACCCGCGCGTGTTCGTCTTCGGCGAGGACGTCGGCGGCCAGTACGGCAACGCGTTCCTCCTGCTGCGGCCGCTGCTCGCGAAGTACGGCGATCGCATCCTGAACTCGCCCCTGGCCGAGGGCGCGGTCCTCGGCGGCTGCGTCGGCGCGGCGCTCGCGGGGCTGCGGCCCATCGGCGAGATGCAGTTCAACGATTTCGTCGCGACGGGCTTCAACCAGCTCGTCAACAACGCGGCCAAGATCCGGTACCGCTGGGGCGCCGACGTGCCGATGGTCGTCCGCATGCCCTGGGGCGGGCTGCGCCACGCGGGCCCGTATCACTCGCAGAACACGGAGCCCTGGTTCTACCGCACGCCGGGCCTCAAGATCGTCGTGCCGTCCACGCCCCACGACGCGCGCGCGCTGATGGCCTCGGCCGTCGCCGATCCCGATCCGGTCCTCTATTACGAGCACATCGGGCTCTACCGCGACCCGCGGATCAAGCAGCGGCTCGACGCGGCCGCGCCCGCCGCGCTGCCGGTGGGGCGCGCCGCCCTGCGGCGCGCGGGCGACGACCTCGCGATCGTGTCCTACGGCGCCTACGTCCACGCCGCGCTGCGCGTGGCCGAGACGCTCGCGGCCGAGGCCGGGGTGGAGGCGTCGGTGCTCGACCTGCGATGGCTCTCGCCGCTCGACAAGGCCGCCGTCCTCACCGTCGCGCGCCGGACCGGCCGCGTGCTCGTCGTGCACGAGGACTCGAAGACCGGCGGCCTCGGCGAGTCGCTGGCCGCGATCGTCCAGGAGGAAGCGTTCGAGTGGCTCGACGCGCCCGTGCGCATCGTCGCGTCGCTCGACACCCCCGTGCCGTACTCGCCGCCGCTCGAAGCCGTGTTCCTGCCGAGCGAAGCCGAGATCGCGCACGCGGCGAGGAGACTCCTGGAGTACTAGGGCGCGCGAGTCACTTCGAAGTTCGAACTGGGAACTTCGAACGGTGGTGGCCGGCCTCGCCGGCGACTCTCTTCCCATGACGATCAAGAATCCGACGTCGCCGCAGGCGACCCGCACCCCCTGGGATGCCTACGCGCCGTTCTACGACTGGGAGAACGCCCGCACGCTCGGTCGTCGCGACCTGCCGTTCTGGCGGGACGTCGTCCGGCGCGAGGGGACGGCCGCGCTCGAGCTCGGGTGCGGGACGGGCCGGCTCATCGTGCCGATGGCGCGGGCCGGGCTGCCGATGACCGGGATCGACCTCGCCGAGCGCATGCTGGCCCGCGCGCGGGCGCGCGTGCGGCGGATCCCGCGCGCGCGGCGTCCCGGCCTGGTGCGCGGCGACATCCGGCGGCTGCCGTTCCCGGATCGCCGGTTCGGCGCGGTGCTCGCGTCCTACGGCATGCTGCAGTCGCTCCTGCGCGACGCCGATCTGAACGCCGTGCTGGACGAGTCGGCCCGCGTTCTCCGGCCGGGCGGGCTGCTCGGCGTGGACCTCGTGCCCGATCTCGCACGCTGGGAGGAGTACGGCCGCGAGGAACGGCTGCGCGGACCCGGCCCGGGCGGCGGCGTGGTCACGCTCGTCGAGGCCGTGCGACAGGACCGCCGGCGCCGCCTGACGATCTTCGACGAGGAGTTCATCGAGCGGCGCGGCCGGACGGTCCGCCGGCACCGGTTCTCGCTGACCTTCCGCAGCCTCACCATGCGCGACACGATCGGCCGGATCGAGCGGGCCGGATTCGACGTCGAGGCGGTGCTCGGGGACTACCGCGGCGCGGCCTGGGACGAGCGCGCCGACGTCTGGATCGTGCTGGCCCGGCGGCGCCGGGCCCGGCCGCGCCCCCTGCCGCGGGGCGGGCTTTCGATCTAGAATCTGGGGTCTTCTCGGCGCGATTTTCAGAGAGAGAGCGAGCATGTCCGGGCATTCCAAGTGGCACACGATCAAGCACAAGAAGGGCGCGGCTGACGCCCGGCGGGGCAAGGTCTTCACCCGCATCATCAAGGAACTGACGGTCGCGGCCCGCAACGGGGGCGGCGATCCGGACTCGAACCCGCGCCTCCGGACGGTCATCGCCGACGCGAAGGCCGTGAACATGCCGGCCGACAACATCAAGCGGGCGATCCGGCGCGGCACCGGCGAGGAAGAGGGCGTCTCCTACGAGGAGATCACCTACGAAGGCTACGGGCCCGGCGGCGTGGCGCTGCTCGTCGAGACGCTGACCGACAACAAGAACCGGACGGTGGGCGAGATCCGGCACATCTTCTCGAAGTACGGCGGCAACCTCGGCGAGGCGAACAGCGTCGCCTGGATGTTCGACAAGAAGGGCCAGACCATCGTCGCCAAGGACAAGGCCGAGGAGGAGGCGCTGATGACCGCCGCCCTCGAGGCCGGCGCCGACGACATGCGCGACGACGGCGACGCGTGGGAGATCGTCGCGCCGCCCGAGGCGCACGACGCGGTGGTCGAGGCCGTCAAGGCGCTCGGCGTGGAGCCGGAGGCGGCGCAGATCGCGATGCTCCCGCAGAACTACATCAAGCTCGAGGGCAAGCCCGCCCAGCAGATGCTGAAGCTGATGGAGCTGCTCGAGGAGCACGACGACACGAAGAACGTCTGGTCGAACGTCGACATCGAGGAAGAGGAAATCGAGGCATCGCTGGCGTGAGGATCTTCGGGATCGACCCGGGCTCGACGCGCACCGGCTACGGCTGCGTCGAGACCGACGGCACGCGACACCGCCTGCTCGCCTGCGGTGCACTCGCGGCGCCCGCCGCCGCGTCGTTTCCCGAGAAGCTCGGCGTCATCCACGCGGGGCTCTGCCGGCTGCTTCGCGAGACGACGCCCGACGCGGTGGCCATCGAGAACGTCTTCCACGCGCGCAACGTCCGCAGCGCGCTGCTGCTCGGGCACGCCCGCGGCGTGGCGATGCTCGCGGCCGTCGCCGCCGAGCTGCCCATCACCGAGTACTCGCCGGCCGAGATCAAGCTGGCCGTCGCTGGCTACGGCAAGGCCGAGAAGCGGCAGGTGCAGCACATGGTGACGCTGCTGCTCGGCCTCGAGACCGCGCCGTCCCCGCACGACGCGGCCGACGCGCTCGCCGTCGCGATCTGCCACGCGCACGCGGCCGGCAGCCGGGTCGCCGCCGTCGCCGTCCCGCGCGCGGGCCGCGCGAAGCGGTCCTGGCGCCGGCTGTCCGAGGCCGAGCTGCCACGCCGGCAGGCGCCGTGATCGCGCACCTCACGGGCACGCTCCTCGACAAGCAGGTGCAGCGCCTGGTCGTCGACGTCCACGGCGTCGGCTACGAGGTGCTCGTGCCGCTGTCCACCTTCTACGCGGTCGGCGACCCCGGCCGCGAGGTGGCGCTGCGCATCCATACCGTGGTCCGCGAGGACGCGATCCAGCTCTTCGGCTTCAGCTCGGCGCTCGAGCTGGCGCTCTTCGAACGGCTGATCGGCGTCACGCGCGTCGGGCCGAAGCTGGCGCTCGCGGTGCTGTCGGGCATCGAGCCGCCGGAACTCGTCCGCGCGATCCGCCAGGGCGACGTCGCCCGGCTGGCGCGCATCCCCGGCGTCGGCCGCAAGTCGGCCGAGCGCCTGGTCGTCGAGATGAAGGACCGGCTTCCGGCGCCCGCCGCCGACGCGGCCGAGGTGCCCGAACCCGAGCAGGCCGGCGTGCGCGACGACCTGCTCTCGGCGCTCGCGAACCTCGGGTACCAGCCCGCCGCCGCGGAGAAGGCCGTGGACCAGGAGCTGAAGGGCGCCGGCGACTCGGACTTCGAGCCCCTCCTGCGCGCCGTGCTGCGGCGGCTGGCGGGATAATGTGGCGCGCCCGGACCTCGAACGCCGAGTGCCGGGAGCCGAGCGCCGAGTGCCCAGTGCCCAGTGCCGAGTGCCCAGTGCGAATGCCCCATGTTGCCCAGCGCCGAGTGCCTGATCGATGCCCGATGACCGCCTGGTGAACGCGTCGCGCGTCGACGACGACGCGCAGTACGAGACGGGGCTCCGGCCGCGCACGCTCGACGACTACATCGGGCAGGAGCGGGTCCGTGAGAACCTGCACGTCTCGATCACCGCGGCGCGCCAGCGCGGTGAGGCGCTCGACCACGTGCTGCTGTTCGGCCCGCCCGGGCTCGGCAAGACGACGCTGGCGCACGTCATCGGGACCGAGCTCGGCGTGGCCGTGCGATCCACCTCCGGCCCGGTGCTCGAGAAGCCGGGGGACCTGGCGGCGATCCTCACGAACCTCAAGGCGCGCGAGGTGCTCTTCATCGACGAGGTGCACCGCATGAGCCCGACGATCGAGGAGATCCTCTACCCGGCCATGGAGGACTTCGAGCTCGACATCGTCATCGGGCAGGGGCCGGGCGCGCGGTCGGTGAAGGTGCCGTTGCAGCCGTTCACGCTCATCGGCGCGACGACGCGCGCGGGCCTGCTCACGGCGCCGCTGCGGGCAAGGTTCGGCATCCAGCACCGGCTCGGGTTCTACGAGGAGGCGGACCTGACCGAGATCGTCACGCGATCGGCGCGGATCCTCGACGTCGCCATCACGCGCGAGGCGGCGGTGGAGATCGCGCGCCGGTCGCGCGGCACGCCGCGCATCGCGAACCGGCTGCTGCGGCGCGTGCGCGACTACGCGCAGGTGCGGGCCGACGGCCGCATCACGCCGGCGGTCGCCGACGCCGCGCTCGAGCTGATGCAGGTCGACGCGCGCGGCTTCGACGAGGCGGACCGCCGCCTGCTGCGCACCATCATCGACAAGTTCGGCGGCGGCCCGGTGGGCCTCAACAGCCTGGCGGCCGCCATCGGCGAGGAACGGGACGCGATCGAGGACATCTACGAGCCCTACCTCATCCAGATCGGCTTCCTCGATCGCACCCCGCGCGGCCGCGTGGCGACCGCGCGCGCCTACGACTACTTCGGGCTGATCGCCCCGGGAAAGGACACGCTGTGGTGAAGACGACCCGGCCCGTGCGGATTGCCGGGCTTGCGACCTACGTGCCGCCGAAGGTGCTGACCAACGCGGACCTCGAGAAGATGGTGGAGACCTCCGACGAGTGGATCCTCCAGCGCACCGGCATCCGCGAGCGGCACATCGCCGAGCCGGGCGTGGGCACCTCGGACCTGGCCGCCCCCGCCGCGCGCGCCGCCATCGAGGAGGCCGGCCTCACCCCCGCCGACATCGGCTTCATCGTCGTCGGCACGACGACGCCGGACACGATCTTCCCGAGCACGGCGTGCACGCTGCAGGCGAAGATCGGCGCGTCGAACGCGTGGGGCTTCGATCTGGGCGCGGCGTGCTCGGGCTTCACCTACTCGCTGAGCGTCGCCTTCGAGATGGTCGCGACCGGCGCCGTCGAGCACGCGCTCGTGGTCGGCGCCGACGTCATGTCGAGCATCATCGACTACACCGACCGCGCCACGTGCGTCATCTTCGGCGACGGGGCCGGGGCGGTCGTGCTCTCGCCGGCGGCCGAGGGGAGCCGGCGATCATCGACTTCGTGCACATCACCGACGGCACGGGCGGCCCCGCGCTGTGCATGCCCGCCGGCGGCAGCCGCCGCCCGGCATCGCACGAGACGGTGGACCAGCGCCTGCACTACGTCAAGCAGGACGGGCAGGCCGTCTTCAAGTTCGCGGTGCGGATGACCGAGGAAATCGCGCGCCGGATCCTCGAGCGCAACCGGCTCACGGCCGGCGACCTCGACCTGTTCGTCTCGCACCAGGCCAACCGCCGCATCATCGAGGCCGGCGCCACGCGCCTCGGCCTGCCGGCCGACAAGTACATCATCAACCTCGACCGCTACGGCAACACCACCGCCGCGACGATCCCGCTCGCGCTGGCCGACGCGCGCGCCGAGGGCCGCCTGAAGAAGGGCGACCTGGTGCTGCTCGCCTCGGTCGGCGCCGGCTTCACCGTCGGGTCGGTGCTGCTGCGGTGGGGCGTGTAGCCGGGTCCTGAGCGGCCCAGACGCGGCGGATTACGCTCTTCCCACGAAGACCGCGGCCGATCGCCCGGGCAGGCGCCACGACGCGCCGGGTGCGACATGGTGCGCCGGGCCGTCGGGATCGGCGGTGTCGATGGCGCGTTCCCAGCGCGCCGGGTCGCCCGTCGCCGGCAGGTGGAAGTCCACGGGGGCGGGCGCGGCGTTGAGCAGGATGAGCAGCGTGTCGCCCGTGATCGGCGCGCCGGTCGGGCCCGCCTCGAGGATCGCCTGGCCGTCGAGCAGCACGCCGATCGCGCGGCGCGTGCCGTCGGCCCAGTCGGCCTCGTCGAACTCGCCGCCCTCGGGCCGGAGCCAGCGGACGTCGGCCCAGTCGCCGCGCCGGCCGAGCAGGAACCGCCGGCGCCGGAGCACGGGCTGGCGCGCGCGCAGGGCGAGCAGCCGCGCGACGAAGTCGCGGAACCGGCGCGCCTCGTCGTCCTGCGCCCACGGCGTCCAGCTGAGCGGCGAATCCTGGCAGTAAGCGTTGTTGTTGCCGCGCTGCGTGCGGCCCACCTCGTCGCCGCCCGAGAGCATCGGCACGCCCTGCGAGATGGCCAGCGTGAGCATGAAGTTGCGGCGCTGGCGGCGGCGCAGGTCGGCGATCGCCGGGTCGTCGGTCGGGCCCTCGACGCCGCCGTTCCAGCTCAGGTTGTTCGGGTCGCCGTCGCGGTTGTCCTCGAGGTTCGCCTCGTTGTGCTTCTCGTTGTAGGCGACCAGGTCGGCCAGCGTGAAGCCGTCGTGCGAGGTCACGAAGTTGATGCTCGCGTGCGGCAGACGGCCGGACGCGTTGTAGAGATCGCTGCTGCCGGCCACGCGCGTGGCGAACTCGGGCAGCAGGCCCGCGTCGCCGCGCCAGAAGCGGCGGACCGCATCGCGGTAGCGGCCGTTCCACTCCGTCCATCCGGGCGGGAAGTTGCCCACCTGGTAGCCGCCCTCGCCGACGTCCCAGGGCTCGGCGATGAGCTTCACCTGCGAGATCACGGGGTCCTGGCCGATCACGTCGAAGAACGACGACAGGCGGTCCACCTCGTGCAGCTCGCGCGCGAGCGCCGAGGCGAGGTCGAACCGGAAGCCGTCCACGTGCATCTCGAGGACCCAGTAGCGCAGGCTGTCCATCAGCATCTGCAGCACGTGCGGCGTCTGCATGTTGAGCGTGTTGCCGCAGCCGGTGAAGTCCTGGTAGCGCGACGGGCGGCCCGGCATCAGCCGGTAGTAGCTCGCGTTGTCGATGCCGCGCCACGAGAGCGTCGGCCCCGTCTGGTCGCCTTCCGCGGTGTGGTTGTAGACGACGTCGAGGATGACCTCGATGCCGGCCGCGTGCAGGGCGCGGACCATCGACTTGAACTCCTGCACCGCGTCGAGCGGCGACCCGCCGGCCATCAGCCGCAGGTCGGGCGCGAAGTAGGACAGCGTGTTGTAGCCCCAGTAGTTGGTGAGGCCCCGCTGCACGAGCGCCCACTCGTCCGCGTGATGGTGGATGGGCATGAGCTCGACTGCGGTCACGCCGAGCGCCGTGAGGTGCCGGATGGCCGGGGCGGACGCGAGGCCGCGGTAGGTGCCGCGGAGGGCGGGGTCGATCTCGGGTGCAGCCGGGTGAAGCCCTTGACGTGCAGCTCGTAGATGACCGTGTCGCACCAGGGCGTCCGTGGCGGGCGGTCGTCGCCCCAGTCGAACGCGGGATCGACCACCGCCGCGAGGGGCGCGAAGGCCGCGCTGTCGGACGGATCGGGCAGGCCGTCGCCGTCGGTGCCCGGCGCGTGACCGAACAGCGCGTCGTGCCACGGATCGCCGGCCGATGAGCTTGGCGTAGCGGGTCGAGGACGACTTTCGCCGAGTTGAACCGGTGGCCGGCGCCCGGCGCCACGGGCCCACGACGCGGTAGCCGTAGAGCTGGCCGGGACGCGCGTCGGGCAGGAAGGCGTGCCAGATGCGATCGGTGCGCTCGACGAGCGGAATGCGAGCTCGCTCCATCGTCGCGTCGGGCGTGTCGAAGGCAGAGCTGCACGCCGGTGGCGTACTCGGAGAACAGGGCGAAGTTGACGCCCGATCCATCCCAGGTCGCGCCGAGCGGATAGGAGCGCGCCGGGCCACACGCGCATGGGTCATTATGGGGTCAGGTCTTGGATCGCAGCCTCGGACGGGTGACGATGACGGTTTTGCAATCGACCCGGCGGCCCGACAAATTGAAATCCCATCGCCCCCGGGCTGCGATCCAAGACCTGACCCCATGCTCCCGTTCCTCCGCCACTGGGCCGAACTCCTCGACGACCGCTTCGTCATCCCCGGCACGAACATCCGGTTCGGCCTCGATCCGATCCTCTCGCTGATCCCAGGCATCGGTGACCTGGCCAGTCCCGCGTACACCGTGCTGCTCCTCGTGCAGGCGCTGCATCAGCGCGTGCCGAAGGCGGTGATGGTCCGGATGGTGATCAACGCGCTCCTCGACGCGCTCATCGGCGCGGTGCCGGTCGCGGGCAACATCGGCGACATCTTCTGGCGCGCCAACACCCGCAACCTCGCCCTGCTCGAGCGCCACGCGCGCCCGGGCGTCCCGCCGACGACGATCGACCTGCTGTTTCTCTGGGGCGTGGTGCTGGTCTTCGGCGTGCTGATCGCGGTGCCGTTCTTCCTGGCGCTGTGGCTCTACCTGCTCGTGTGGACGTGGCTGCGGTGAGCGCGCCGCCGATGCGCGTTGACGCCTTCGACTTCGATCTTCCGGCTTCGCAGATTGCCCAGCAGCCCCGCCCGCGCGGCGACTCGCGCCTGCTGGTCGTGGACCGCGCGGCCGCGACCTGGCGCGACGCCTCGATCCGCGACCTCCCGTCGATCCTCACGCCCGGCGACCTGCTCGTCGTCAACGACACGAAGGTGTTCCCCGCGCGCCTGCTCGGCCGCCGCGATCCGTCGGGCGGTGCGGTGGAGTGCCTGCTCCTGGAACGCGAGGCCGAGCCCGGCGTCTGGCAGGCCCTCGTGCACCCCGGCCAGAAGCTCAAGCCCGGCACGAAGTTCATCGTCGAGGACCCCGCCCGCGCGCCGGGCCTCGCGATCCAAGGCGAGATCCTGGACCGCCTCTACTTCGGCCGCCGCCGCGTCCGCCTGTCAGCGGACGACCGGACTGCTCCTCGTGACCCCCGGACCCCGAACCCCCAGGACCCTGGGACCCTGGGACCTGGGGACCCTCTGGACCTGGCGGTGGACCGCCTCGGCCACGTCCCCCTGCCGCCCTACATCCACCGGGCCGACACCGCGGCCGATCGCGAGCGCTACCAGACGATCTATGCCCGTGCGCGCGGGTCGATCGCGGCGCCGACCGCCGGCCTTCACTTCGACGACGCGCTGCTCGCGTCGCTCGACGCGGCCGGCATCCGGCGCGCGGCGATTACGCTGCACGTGGGCTACGGCACGTTCAAGCCGGTGCGGGTGGACGAAGTCGAGGCGCACACCGTCGACCCGGAGCGGTACGCCGTGCCGCCGGCCACGGCCGACGCAATCGCGCGGGCGAAGGCCGAGGGCCGGCGGGTGATCGCCGTCGGCACGACCACGACCCGCGCGCTCGAACACGCGGCCGCGCGCACCGGCCGCGTCGAGGCGGGCGTGGGGCAGACCTCGCTCTTCATCCGTCCCGGCCACACGTTCCGCGCCATCGACGGCCTGCTGACCAACTTCCACCTGCCGCGGTCGTCCCTCCTCATGCTGGTCGCCGCCTTCGCCGGCCACGACCTCACGATGGCCGCCTACCGCGACGCGGTGGCGAGAGGGTTCCGGTTCTACAGCTACGGGGATGCGATGGTGATCCTGTAGGACGTACCGGACCTCGAGGACCAGGACCATCAGGGGCGGGGAGAGTCCTGAGGGTCCCAGGGTCCCAGGGGCCGGCGTCCTGGACCCTCAGGACCCTGGGCCCCTCGAGACCCTCGAGACCCTTGATAAGCTCTCCCCCGTGAAGTTCCCCTACGGCGACTTCGACCTGTCCGGCGTGCGCACCTATCCCCTGGCGTCGCGACCGAGCAAGGTCGGGCACGAGGCCTTCGCGCGCGCGTGGGATCCGGCCGGTGGACTCGCCGGCTGGGTCGAGGCGTTGCCCGACATCCTCGCGGCGCGCGATTTCAAGGCGATCGTCGCGGCGATGCGCGAGGCGCGGCGCGCCGATCGCGGGATCGTCTGGGGCCTCGGCGCCCACGTGATCAAGACCGGGCTCGGCCCGGTCGTCATCGACCTCATGGAGCGCGGCGACGTCTCGGCGCTCGCCTTCAACGGCGCGGGGATCATCCACGACTTCGAAGTCGCGATCGCCGGACGGACGTCCGAGGACGTCGACGCCGTCCTCGGCCCCGGCACCTTCGGCATGGCGGAGGAGACCGGGCGCGACCTGAACGACGCGATCCGCGACGGCGTCGGCCGCGGCCTCGGACTCGGCCGGTCGGTCGCCGAGCATCTGGCGGATCGCCGGCCGCCGTTCGCCCACCTCTCGATCCTCTGCGCGGCGGCGCGGCTCGACATCCCCGTCACCGTGCACGTCGCGGTCGGCACCGACGTGATCCACATGCACGAGGCCGCGTCGGGCGAGGCGATCGGCGCGGGCAGCCTCCGCGACTTCCGCTGCTTCGTGTCGTTCGTCGCCGGCCTCGAGCGTGGCGTGTACCTGAACTGGGGATCGGCCGTGCTCCTGCCCGAGGTCTTCCTCAAGGCCGTCTCCCTCGTCCGCAACCGCGGCCTGTCGCTCGACGGCCTGACGACGGTCAACGTGGACTTCCTGCGCCAGTACCGGCCCGAGACGAACGTCGTCCGGCGTCCCGTGGCCGGCACGGGGACCGGCTACTCGCTGACCGGCCACCACGAGCTGCTCCTGCCCCTGCTCGCCGCCGCCCTCCGGTAGCGCCGCCGCGGCCGCTCGCCGCCGCCCTCCGGTAGCGCCGCCGCGGCCGGCGCTTTTGTCGTATGATTTGGTGTTACGCCGGTGTAGCTCAGCTGGTTAGAGCATGCGGCTCATATCCGCAGTGTCCGGGGTTCAAGTCCCTGCACCGGCACCAATTCTGATCGGGGCAGCCAGGCGCGGCTGGTTGCCCCGGTCGCACCGCTTTTGGCTTCTCGCCGCATCCTGTCCTCGGCGCGCGAACTCATCGCGCGCCATCGCCTGCTCGGTTCCGGTGACCGGGTCGCCATCGGTCTGTCCGGCGGATCCGACTCGGTCGCGCTCGCGCGTGCCCTGATCGACCTCGCGCGCGGCGCCCCGTGGACCATCGCCGGCGTCGTGCACGTGCATCACGGCCTGCGCGGCGCGGAGGCCGACGACGACGAGACGTTCTGCCGGGCGCTGGCCGGCGGCTGGGGGTTGCCGATCGTGGTGGAGCACGTGGACGTCGGCGCCGGGGTCGCCGCCTCCGGCCGTTCCCTCGAGGTCGTGGCGCGCGAGCTGCGCTACGCCGCGTTCGAACGCGCGGTCTCCGCCATGCACGCGACGCGCGTGGCCACGGGCCACACGCAGGATGACCAGGCCGAGACCGTGCTGCTCCGCCTGCTGCGCGGCGCGGGTGCCCGCGGGCTCGGCGGCATTCGCGTGCGGCGCGGGCCCTACGTCCGCCCGCTGCTGGGATGCCGGCGCGCCGAGCTGCGGCAGTACCTCGCCGAGCTCGGCCAGCCCTATCGCGAGGACCTGTCGAACGACGACCGGTCGATCACCCGCAACCGGCTGCGACACGAGGTGCTGCCGGTGCTCGAGCGGTTCAGCCCGGGCGCGGTCCCGGCCCTGGCCCGCTGCGCGGCCCTGGCGGCCGACGACGAGGTCTTTCTGCAGGCGGCGGCAATCAAAGCGGCCTCCGGGATCGTCTTATCTGGTGAGGCGCCGCCCGGGAGCGTTCGTCTCGAGGCCCCGGCCCTGGCGGCGCTGCCTCTCGCGGTGGCCCGACGGGTCGTCCGCCATCTGGCCGATACCCTGGCAGGGGACATCCGCTGGTCGGCCGGGCACATTGATCAGGTCGTGGATCTCGCGCGCGACGGCCGCGGCCCCGGGCAGGTGGACCTCCCGGGGCTGGTGGCCGGCCGGCGGGGGCCGGTGTTGACGCTGCGCCGGGCCCTGGCCGCGCCCGAGGTGCCGGCGGTGTTCGAGCGGGCGCTGGCGGTGCCGGGCCGGGTCGAGGTGCCCGAGGCCGGGATCGCCATCGAGGCGACGATCGAGCCGCCGGCCGGCGGGGCGCCCCGCGATGGGACGTCCCCCGGGATGGGCACGGGCCGGACTGCCCGGCTCGTGCGGGTGGGACTGGCCGGCGTCGCGCTGCCGCTCGTCGTCCGGAGCCGTCGTCCGGGGGACCGGATGCGGCCGCTCGGCGCTCCCGGGCGTCGGAAATTGCAGGACGTGTTCGTGGACCGCAAGGTGCCACGCGAGGATCGGGATCGGGTGCCGCTCGTGGTGGACGCGGGCGGCCGAATCGTGTGGGCGGTCGGGGTCGCCCTGGCCGAGGGATGCCGCGTCACGGCGCCCGAGGCCGGCGTGGTAACCTTGAAATCGATTCCCCTGGTTGGAGAGCGATGAATTCGACGCTGAAAAGCCTCCTGTTCTGGCTGGTGCTTCTCGGGGTGGGTGCCTTGATCTGGCACTTCGCCACCAACATGCAGAACCCCGAAGAGAGCTTCAAGTTCTCGGAGTTCATGGACCGCGTCAGGAACGGCCAGGTCGTGGCCGTCGAGTTCGTCGGCAACCAGATCTCGGGGACGCTGCTGTCCACGAACGACGTGGCCGGTGCGCGCTTCCGGACCTACATGCCGAACGGCACCGAGCAGATGGTCCAGGAGGAGCTGAACAAGCAGAAGGTCGAGATCTCCGCGCGGCGCGACACGGGGAGTCCCTGGACGACCATCCTCATCGGCTGGGCCCCGATCGTGCTGATGATCGCGTTCTGGATCTTCTTCATGCGGCAGATGCAGAGCGGGGGCAACAAGGCCCTGTCGTTCGGCAAGAGCCGCGCGAAGCTCTCCTCGTCCACCCAGAAGAAGGTCACGTTCAAGGACGTGGCCGGTGCGGACGAGGCCAAGGACGAACTCCAGGAGATCATCGAGTTCCTGCGCGAGCCGCAGAAGTTCCAGAAGCTCGGGGGCCGCATCCCGAAGGGCGTGCTGCTGATGGGGCCGCCCGGAACGGGCAAGACGCTGCTCGCGCGCGCGGTGGCGGGTGAGGCCAACGTCCCGTTCTTCTCGATTTCGGGCTCGGACTTCGTCGAGATGTTCGTCGGCGTCGGCGCGTCGCGCGTCCGCGACCTGTTCGAGCAGGGCAAGAAGAACGCGCCCTGCATTGTCTTCATCGACGAGATCGACGCGGTCGGCCGGCACCGGGGCGCGGGCCTCGGCGGCGGGCACGACGAGCGCGAGCAGACGCTGAACCAGCTGCTCGTCGAGATGGACGGCTTCGAGTCGAACGAGGGCGTCATCCTGATTGCCGCGACCAACCGCCCGGACGTCCTCGACCCGGCGCTGCTGCGCCCGGGCCGCTTCGACCGGCGCATCGTCGTGAGCCGGCCGGACGTGAAGGGCCGCGAGGGGATCCTCGCCGTCCACACGAAGAAGATCCCGCTCTCGGAGGACGTCGAGATCCGCGTGATCGCGCGCGGGACGTCGGGTTTCTGCGGCGCGGACCTGGCGAACCTGGTCAACGAGGCCGCGCTCAACGCCGCGCGGTTCAATCAGAAGGTCGTCCGCATGGCCGACTTCGAGTACGCCAAGGACAAGGTCCTGATGGGCTCGGAGCGCCGGTCGATGATCCTGACCGAGGCCGAGAAGCGCGTCACCGCGATCCACGAGGCCGGCCACGCGCTGCTCGCGGCGATGCTGCCGCACGCCGACCCGGTCCACAAGGTGACGATCATCCCGCGCGGCATGGCGCTCGGCGTGACCATGCAGCTGCCGGTGGACGACAAGCACAACTACTCGCGCGACTACCTGATGGACCAGCTCGCCATCCTGCTCGGCGGCCGGATCGCCGAGGAGATCACCAACGGCGATCTGACGACGGGCGCGGGCAACGACCTCGAGCGCGTCACCGACCTCTCGCGCAAGATGGTCTGCGAGTGGGGCATGAGCGAGAACCTCGGCCCGCTCACCTTCGGCAAGCGCGAGGAGCAGATCTTCCTCGGCCGCGAGATCGCGAGCCGGCAGGACTACAGCGAGAGCACGTCGATCCTCATCGACCAGGAGGTCAAGCGGATCGTCATGGGCAACTACGATCGCGCCCGCACGCTGCTCACCGAGCAGAAGGCGATCCTGCTGAAGATCGCCGACGAGCTGCTCGCGCGCGAGGTGCTCGACGCCGATCAGGTGAAGCGGATCGTCGAGGGGCTGCCGCTCGAGGAGCCGCCGCCGGCGCCGCCCGTCTCCCCCGACGGCACGCCGCGCCGCGAGCCGGCCGACCGGCCCGGCATCGTGCCGGCGCTCGGCAAGCCGATCGCCCAGGAGTAGCGACTCGACCGCGGGACGGAGCCCCCGGCTTCGTCCCGCGCCGTTCCTGCCGTCCGTGAGTCCCGTCCCCAGCCCGCGCCGGCGCTTCGACCTGCCGCTGGCCGACGGCCGCGTGCTCGCCCTCGGCGAGCGCACGCTCGTCATGGGCATCCTCAACGTCACGCCCGACTCGTTCTCCGACGGCGGCGCGACCCTCGATCCCGACGCGGCCGTCGCCCACGCCCTGGCGATGGCGGAGGCCGGCGCGGACCTGATCGACGTCGGCGGCGAGTCCACGCGCCCCGGCGCCGCGCCGCTGCCGGCGGATGAGGAATGGCGACGCGTGGGTCCGGTGCTCGAGGCGTTGCGGGGACGCGTGGAGGTGCCACTCTCGATCGACACCTACAAGGCGGAGATTGCCGAGCGCGCGCTCGCGCGCGGCGCGGCGATCGTCAACGACGTCAGCGCGCTCGCCTACGACCCGGGGCTGGCGGGCGTCGTCGCGCGCGCCGGCGCGCCGGTGATCCTCATGCATACGCGCGGGCGGTCCGCGGACATGTACGCCGCGGCGCGCTACGGCGACGTCGCGGCGGAGGTCGCCGCCGAGCTGCGCGTGCGCGCCGACGCCGCGCGCGCGGCGGGCATCCGCGCGGATCGCATCGTCCTGGACCCGGGCCTGGGGTTCGCCAAGCGGGCGGAGCACTCGCTGGCGGCGCTGGCGGGCCTGCCGGTGCTGGCCGCGCTCGGGTACCCGATGCTCTCCGGGCCGTCGCGCAAGTCGTTCCTCGTCGCCGGCCTGGGAGACGTCCCGCCCCCGTACCGTCTCTGGGGCACGGCTGCGGCGGTGACGGCGTCGGTCCTGCTCGGGGCCCACATCGTGCGGGTCCACGACGTCGCGCCGATGGTGCAGGTGGTCCGGGTCGCCGACGGACTCCTGCGACAGGGCCCGGCGGCCCGGGACGCGGGCGGCGGCCCCCCGGCCTGATATCTTCTTACCGGCGTGTCACAGCTCTCGGCGCTGTTCAATCGTCCGCCGCTCTCGCTGTGGGATGTCGTCGACATCCTGATCGTCTCGCTGCTCATCTACGAGGCGCTCAAGCTGATCCGCGGCACCCGGGCGATGCAGATGGCCATCGGGTCCGTCCTGGTCCTGGTGCTGTTCTATGCCTCGCGCCTGCTCCCGCTGCAGACCGTCGGCTGGCTGATCCAGCACCTGCTGACCTATGCGCCGTTCGCCGCCATCGTGCTGTTCCAGTCCGACATCCGCCGCGCGCTCTCGCACCTCGGGCGGACGCCGTTCTTCCGGTACTTCGCGCAGCAGGAGCGCGAGGCCGACGCGATCGAGGAGATCGTCACGGCGGCCACGCTCCTGGCGCAGTCCCGCATCGGCGCGATCGTCGCGATCGAGCGTGAGATCGGCCTGCGCAACTACGTCGAGAGCGGCATTCCGGTGGACGCGGCGGTGAGCTACGATCTGCTGACGACGATCTTCCAGCCGACGGCGCCGCTCCACGACGGCGCGGTGATCGTGCAGGAGGACCGGATCGCGGCGGCGGCGTGCTTCCTGCCGCTCACCGTCAGCCCGCGGCTCGACCGCGACCTCGGCACGCGGCACCGCGCGGCCATCGGCCTCACGGAGGAGTCGGACGCCATCGCCGTCATCGTCTCGGAGGAGCGCGGCGAGATTTCCCTCGCGCAGAACGGCCGGCTCGTGCGCGGGCTCTCGCCGGACACGCTGCGGCAGCGGCTGCTGGACCTGGTCCTGCAGCAGCGGACCCGCCCCGCCGAGCGCGGCACGCCGGAGATGGAGTAGGACGTGGCCTGGCATCCCTTCCGCAACCTCGGCCTGAAGTTCGCGGCCCTGGGGCTGGGTGCGCTGCTGTGGTTCACGATCACGGGCGAGCGCGTCGAGCGCAAGGTGCCGCGCGTCCCGATCTACTACCGCAACCTGCCGGCCTCGCTCGAGATCACCGACCAGCCCGACTCGGTGGACATCAGCGTGCGCGGCAGCTACGCCGACATCAGCCGCCTGCAGGACCTGGCGATCACGGCCGACCTGGCCGGCATGGTGCCGGGCGCGAACGTGATCCCGCTGCGCGTGGACATGGTCAACGCGCCGCCCGGCGTCGAGGTCACGCAGATCGACCCGGGCACGGTGACGATCTGGCTCGAGAAGTCCGGCATGGCCGAGGTGCCCGTGCGCCCGACGATCGAGGGGACGCCGGCCGTCGGCTACGCCGTCCAGCGCGTGGTCGTCGATCCGCGCATGGTCGTCGTCGTCGGGCCCGAGAGCCGGATCAAGCCGACGACGGCGGCGGTCACCGAGCGGGTGTCGATCCAGGGCCTCACCGAGACGATCATCCAGGTGGTCAACGTCGGCGTGGCCGACGCGCAGCTGCGCCTGCAGCAGCCGATCACGGCGCGGGTCACGGTGCAGATCGCGCCGGCGGCGGCGGAGCTCACGGCGCGCGACCGCGTGGTGGAGTGGCGCGGGCTGACCGACGGCCGCCACATCGACGAGGACCCGCCGACCGTCACGGTCGTCGTGCGCGGGTCCGGCCCTTCGGCCGCGCGGTTCGACCCGTCGGCCATCCTGCCGTGGGTGGACGTCTCCGGACGCCGCCCCGGCCGCTACAACCTGCCCGTCCGTGTGGATCACGGCGAGGCCTACGACGTCGTGTCCATCACGCCGGCCACCGTGTCCGTGCGGATTCGATGACGGAGCACCGGTGAGCACTCGATTGTTCGGCACGGATGGCGTGCGGGGCGTGGCCGGCACCTGGCCGCTCGACCCGCCGACGGTGGCGCGGCTCGGGGCCGCGCTGGTGCGCGCGACCGCAGGGGGCGCGCCGGGTGGCGCGACGCCGGGCGGGGGCGCGGCGCTGCGGATCATCGTGGGGCGCGACACGCGCGAGTCGGGGGAGTGGATCGAGCGCGAGCTGGCGCGCGGGGCCGCGTCGCAGGGGGCGAGGGTCACGTCGGCCGGCGTGGTGCCGACCCCCGCCGTCGCCTTCCTCGCGCGCGCGCTCGACTACGACCTGGGGGTCGTACTGTCGGCCTCGCACAACCCGTACGGCGACAACGGCATCAAGGTGTTCTCCGGTCACGGCCAGAAGTTCGGCGAGGACGCCGAGCGCCGCGTCGAGGCCATCGTCGCGGACACGTCATGGTCGATGGCCGGCGCGCGCGACGCCGAGGTGGAGCCCGGCGACTTCGTCGCCGCGTACCTCGAGCACGCCCGGCGGCAGCTCCCGGACCCCGGCCCGCTGCGCGGCGCGCGCGTGGGGCTCGACCTGGCCAACGGCGCGACGACCACCACGGCCGTGCGGATGTTCGAGGCCCTCGGGTTCGAGGTCGTCTCCACGGGCGATCGGCCGGACGGTCGCAACATCAACCTCGGCTGCGGCTCGACGCACCCGGCGCGCCTGGCCGCCGAGGTCGTCGCGCGCGGCTGCCGGATCGGCGTCGCGTTCGACGGCGACGGCGACCGCGCGATCTTCGTGGATCATCTCGGCCACGTCGTGGACGGCGACGCCGTGCTGCTGATGCTCGGCCTGCACGCGAAGGCGGCGGGCCAGCTGCCCGGCGACACGGTGGTGGCCACCGTGATGAGCAACATCGGCCTCGAGATCGCGCTCAAGGCGCACGGCATCGCGCTCGTCCGCACGCCGGTGGGCGACAAGTACGTCAACGAGGAGATGCTGCGCGGCGGCTACGCGCTCGGCGGGGAACAGTCCGGCCACGTCATCCTCGCCGACCACCTGCCGACCGGCGACGGCCTGGCGACGGCGCTCGCCGTCCTCCGCGTGATGGCCGAGACCGGCCGGGACCTGTCGGACCTGGCGGACGCACTGGTCACCTATCCGCAGACGCTCGTCAACGTCCGCGTCCGCCACAAGACGCCCGTCGCCGAGGTCCCCGAAATCCGCGCCGCGATCGCCGACGTCGAGGCCGCACTCGCCGGCCGCGGCCGTGTGCTGGTCCGCTATTCGGGCACCGAGCCGCTGCTGCGCATCATGATCGAGGGGGAGGATCAGGCCACCGTCCAGGCCTGGGCGGAAGAAATCGCCGAGGCCGTGAGGGGGGTGCTTGGTTGAGAATTGCGGATTGACGATCGGTGATTGAGGGATTGATTGGTGAATCGCGATTTGGGATTGGGGATTTGAAGGGAATCTGGTGATTGAGGGATTGACGGATTGAAGGATTGAGGCCTGCGGCCAACGTGCAAATCCGTCAATCTCCCAATCTTCAATCCCCTAATCCGTCAATCTCCCAATCTCCAATCCCCCAATCCGTCAATCCCCCAATCCCTCAATCTCCCAATCACCAAATTCCTTTCAAATCCTCAATCCCAAATCCCCAATCGCCAAATCAATCATCAATGGCCGATCATCAATCCGCAATTCCCAGCCTGTCCGTGAACGTGAACAAGGTGGCGACGCTGCGCAACTCGCGTGGCGGGGCGGTGCCGGGAGTCGTCGAGGCGGCGCGCACCTGTCTCGAGGCGGGGGCGCCGGGGATCACGGTGCATCCGCGCGCCGATGAACGGCACGTCCGTCCGGCGGACGTCGAGGCGATCGCGGCGCTCATCGGCGAGTGGCGCGCCTCGGGGCGGGCGGCCGAGTACAACATCGAGGGCGACCCGCGGCCCGACTTCCTGGCGCTGGTCGCGCGCGTCCGGCCCGACCAGTGCACGCTCGTGCCGGTCCGGCCCGGCGAGATCACGAGCCAGGCCGGCTGGCCGGTCGCCACCTCGACGACCGAGATTGGCGGGATCGTCCGGGAACTGCAGGCGGCCGGCACGCGCGTCAGCCTCTTCGTCGATCCGGAGGCGGACGCGATGCGCTGGGCCGCCGCCTGTGGCGCGGATCGGGTGGAGCTCTACACGGAGCCGTTCGCGCGGGCCTTCGAGGCAGGGCGGGCGGCGGGCGAGGCGAGCTTCGCGCGGTACGCGGCCGCCGCGCGGCTGGCCCACGAGCTGGGCCTCGGCGTCAACGCCGGCCACGATCTGGATCTCGACAACCTCGAGCTGTTCCGCACCCTGCCGCACCTCGACGAGGTCTCGATCGGACACGCGCTCATCAGCCGGGCGCTCTGGGTCGGGCTGGCCACGGTGGTCCGGGAATACCTGGACGTCCTGGCCGGGCGCGGCTGACCCGGACGGGATGGATCCATCACCCGATGGATCTATCATTGGAGTGACGACCACGAGCCCACACCGATGTCACGAGATTCCCTGATCTTCGCCGCGTCCGGCACGTTCTTCGGCCTGCTGCTGGGCTGGATCCTGGGCACCCAGGCGCCCCGATCCGGGGGTGGCGCCGTGCCCGTCCAGACGACCGCGGCCGTTCCGGCACCCGGGGCGCCAGTCGCGCCGGGCGCGCAGCCGGCTCCGAAGCCGCTCGACATGCAGCGGGCGACCGCGCTCGAGCGCCAGGCCAACCAGGAGCCGCAGAACGTCACCGTCCGCGTCCAGCTGGGCAACCTGTACTACGACGCGGATCGCTTCGACCTCGCCATCCCCTGGTACCAGGCCGCACTGCAGCTCGACCCGAAGGACGTCAACGTGAGCACCGACCTGGCCGTCTGCTACTACTCGACCAACCAGGTGGACCAGGCGCTCGCGCAGCTCGATCACTCGCTGTCGGTCGATCCGAACCACCTCCAGACCCTGCTCAACCAGGGCATCATCCGCGCCTTCGGCAAGCAGGACCTGGCGGGCGCCGCGCAATCCTGGGAGAAGGTCGTGCAGATCTCGCCGCAGTCCGAGGAGGGCCGGCGCGCGCAGCAGGGGCTCGACGGCATCAAGTCCGCCCACGGTGGCGGCGTTCCCGGCGCGGCCGGCGGAACGGGATCGGCCGGCGGACTGTAGGGACCCGTGCTGGTCATTCTCGGCTGGATCCTTCGTGTCCTCGTCGGGTTGTTCCTCGTGCGGATGGTGCTGGCGGCCATCATGGGGCGCGGCTCGGCCCCGAGGTCCGGTGGCCGGTTTGGCCGGCGTCCACCCCCGCGTCCGGCCGAGCGGCTCGGCGGGACGCTCGTCCGGTGCCGGCAGTGCGGCACGCACGTGCCGCAGGCCTCGGCGGTGAAGGCCGGATCCGACGTGTTCTGCTCGACCAGCTGCCGCGACAGTTTCGGTGCGTCCGCCCGACGCGCCGGGTGACCGCACTCCAGGCCTCCTGATGGACCTCTCGATTCTCCGCGCCGACATCGTCGAGGTGGGCCGCCGCCTGTGGGCGCGTGGCTTCGTCGCTTCGAACGACGGCAACATCAGCGTCAAGATCGCGCCCGACCGGCTGCTGATGACGCCGGCCAGCGTCTCGAAGGGCTTCATGTCGCCCGAGATGATGGTCGTCACCGACCTCGAGGGACGCGTCGTCGAGGCCGCGCCGGGGCGCAAGCCGTCGTCCGAGATCCAGATGCATCTGGTGGCGTATCGCGAGCGGCCGGACGTCGGCGCCGTGGTCCACGCGCACCCGCCGCTCTCGACCGGGTTCGCGGTCGCGGGCGTGCCGCTCGACCGCGCGGTGCTGGCCGAGGTGGTCACCACGCTCGGCAGCATCCCGATCGCGCAGTACGGCACGCCGTCCACGAAGGAGCTCGCCGAGTCGGTCGCGCCGCTGGTCCGCGCGCACGACGGGCTGCTGCTCGCCAACCACGGCGCGCTCGCGCTGGGGAAGGACCTGTTCGCGGCGTACTACAAGATGGAGACGATCGAGCACTTCGCGCGCATCAGCCTGGTGGCGCGGATGCTCGGCCGCGAGCACCTGCTCTCGCGCGAGGAAGTGGAGCGCCTGCAGGGGCTGCGCGGGACGTACGGCATCGCGTCGCCGGCGCCGATCTGTCCCGATCCGTCCGCGCACGGCGATCCGTCGTGCCAGGTCGTGGTGGCGCCGTCGGCGCCGGGCGCGCGCCTCGTGCCCGACGAGTCGGTGGCCGGCGGCGCGTCGCCGCGGGCGACGGCCGGCCGCGGTGCGTCGAGCGCGGCCGATGGTGGCGCGCCGAAGGTGGTCGTAGGTACGGATGGCGGGATTCGGCTAACATACGCCGAACTGCAGACGCTGGTGGACGAGGTCGTCCGCCAGCTCGTGTAGGCACCGGGTTCGGTTTCCAGGAGACGGTACATGGGCGAGGCACTGGGCATGGTCGAGACGAAGGGGTTGGTCGCGATGATCGAGGCGGCCGACGCCATGGTCAAGGCCGCCAAGGTGAACCTGGTGGGCTGGGAGAAGATCGGCGCCGGGTACGTCACGGCGCTGGTGCGCGGCGACGTCGCCGCCGTCAAGGCCGCGACCGACGCCGGTGCCGCCGCCGCCCGCCGCGTGGGCGAGCTCGTGTCGGTGCACGTCATCCCGCGCCCCCACGCGAACCTCGAGGACGTCCTCCCCATCGGCAAGAGCAAGTAGGAGGGTCAGGTCTGGATCGCAGCCTTCGACGCGAGACGATGACGAATCTGTCCGCGACGACCCGGACAGATTCGTCATCGTCTCGCGTCGAAGGCTGCGATCCAAGACCTGACCCCGGTCATCATGATTCTCGCCAGGGTCGTCGGCACCGTCGTCGCCACGCGCAAGGACGAGCGCCTGGTCAGCAGCAAGCTGCTGCTGGCCCGACCCGTCTCGCCCGCCGGGACGATCGAGGGCGGGTTCCTGGTCGCCGTGGACACCGTGGACGCCGGCGTCGGCGAGACCGTGCTCATCGTCTCGGGCAGCTCCGCCCGCATGGCGGCCGGCCTCAAGGACACGCCGGTCGACGCCGCGATCATCGGCGTCGTCGACCGCGTGGACGTGGACGAGGCGACCAGCCAGACTCCGGCCGCCAGCGGCGCCGCGCGCTGACGATGCAGATCGCCCGGGTCGTCGGTGACGTCGTCGCCACGCTGAAGGACGCCGGGCTCCACGGCCACAAGCTGCTCGTCATCCAGCCCATCACCCCGGAGCGCGTGCCCGTCGGCCGGACGCTCGTCGCCGCCGACGCGGTCAGCGCGGGCGTCGGTGAATACGTCTTCTTCGTCCGCGGCCGCGAGGCGTCCTTCCCGTTCCTGCCGGCCGAGCCCCCGGTGGACGCCTGTGTGGTCGGCATCGTGGACACCTGGGACGTCGCGCCGGCCGCCGGCTGATTCGCCGATGCAGATCGCGCGCGTGATCGGCCCGCTCGTCTCCACCCAGAAGCACGCGAAGCTCGTCGCGGCGAAGCTCCTGCTCGTCCAGCCCGTCACGCCCGACGATCGGCCGCAGGGCGCGCCGCTCCTCGCGATTGACTCGGTGGGCGCGGGCGTGGGAGAACAGGTGCTGGTCGTGATCGAGGGGCGCGCGGCGGGCGCCGCGCTGCGCCGCCGGGCCGCGCCCGTGGACGCGGCGATCGTCGGCATCGTCGATCGCGTCACGACCGACGACCGGTCCACCTGATTCGATGACCGATGCACGCCATGACTGAGATCGACCTGCGCGCGCTCGTCCGTGACGCCGTGGCCCGGCACCTGGGGCACGGGGGGCACGCGGGCCACGGGGCGCCCGGCGCCCGCCCGGGTCGTGCGATCGCGCCCGATCCGCGCGCGCCGCTGCCGGCGTCGGATGCGCCGCTCGCCGCGTCCGCCGCGTCTGCCGCGTCTGCCGCGTCTGCCGCGTTCGCCGCGGCCGGCACCGTCGTGCGCGCCGCCGCGCCCGTGCCCGGCCATCCCAGCCACGCGCTCTACCTGACGGTCGTCAACGCCGGCGACGCCTGCGTGATCGAGCCCTCGGTGCCGTGCGACCACTGCGGCTACTGCCGCTCGCACGGGCACTGACGACGCCGTGCCGTACAGCATCACGGAGTCACTGGCCCGGCTCGGCCGCGCCACCCGCACGCTCAAGGATCCCGCCGTCGAGAAGATCAGCGACGACACGCGCGAGGATCCCTTCCAGGTTCTCATCGCCACGATGCTCTCGGCGCAGACGCGGGATGAGGTCACCGCCGTCGCGTCCGCGCGCCTCTTCCGCGTCGCGCGCACGCCGCGGACGATGGCGGCGCTCACCGAGGCGCGGATCCGCGACCTCATCTACCCGGTCAGCTTCTACCGCGTCAAGGCGCGCCACGTGCGCGAGACGTGCCGCCAGATCCTCGAGCGCTACGCCGGACGCGTGCCCGACACGATGGACGAGCTGCTCACGCTGCCGGGCGTCGGCCGCAAGACCGCGAACCTCGTGCTGATCCTCTCGCACGCCAGCCGCCGCAACATCTGCGTGGACACGCACGTGCACCGGATCTCCAACCGCCTCGGCTGGGTGCGGACGAGGACGCCCGATCAGACCGAGCAGGCGCTCTATCGCGTCGTGCCGCGCCGGTGGTGGCCGAAGGTGAACCTGTTCCTCGTCACGTGGGGCCAGAACGTGTGCCGGCCGGTCTATCCCCGCTGCGGCGCCTGCGTGCTCTCGCGCGGATGTCCTAGAATCGGGGTCACCAGGGAAGGACGGTGACGCGATGACCAGACGGATGACGGCGATCGCCCTCGCGCTCGTGGCGGCATGCCTGACGATGCCCCCGACCGGCGCGGCGCCGGCGCAGGGGGCCAACCCGGTGATCGTCATGCGGACCCAGAAGGGCACGGTCGAGATCGAGCTCTTCCAGGCGGACGCGCCGAAGAGCGTGGCCCACATCCTCGACCTCGTGAAGGACAACTTCTATCGCGGCCTCCGGTTCCACCGCGTGGAGGCGTCGCTCGCGCAGTTCGGCGATCCGGGCACGCGCGACATGTCGCGGATCGACTACTGGGGCCGGGGCGGCAGCGGTCATCCGATCGGCGTGGCCGAGATCTCGAGGAAGTACACGCACCAGCGCGGCACCGTGGCGCTCGCGCACTCGGGATCGGCGGCGGCCTCCGACAGCCAGCTCTACATCATGAAGCGCGCGAGCCCCAGCCTCGACGGCAAGTTCACGATCGTCGGCCGCGTGACGACCGGCATGGACGTGGTGGACACGATCGTCAAGACCGATCGCATCCTGAACATCACGGTCAAAGGGGCAGTCCCGGCGTTCTGACGAGGCCGGCGAGGTCGGGATACCGCGCGGTCATCTCCGGCGGGTAGTCGCCCGGCACGAGCTGGCCGAGCTGGTGCCGCAGCACCGCCGCGTTGGCCACCGCCTTCGCGGAGAAGTGGTTGTTCAGGTAGAGCAGCACGCGGCGCTTCCGCTCCGCCGCGCGCGTGGCGGCCTCGGCGAAGGGCTGCAGCTCGCCGGCCGAATACTGGTAGTCGTACCGATCCTCCGCCGCGTCGTGGTCCCACCAGGCCGCGGCGTTCCGGCCGTGCAGGCGGATGTAGGTCAGCCCGCCCGGGCCGTCGTCCGGCGCGTCGAGCGCCTGCCGCACCGAGTCGCGAAACTTCGGCTCGTCGATGAGCACCCAGGCCGCGCCGCGCGCGGCGAGCCGCGCGCGCGTCTCGTCCGCCGCGTCACTCCAGGACCGGTGACGCAGCTCGACGGCGAGCGGGTAGCCGGCCAGCACCTCGAGCAGCCAGTCGAGATACGCGCGCGTCTCGTCGCCGGCGTGGAAGCTCGGCGGGAACTGCACCAGGATCGCCGCCAGCCGGTCGGATGCGGCGAGCGGGTCCACGCCGGCGCGGAACAGGTCCACGTCCGCGCGCGACAGGTCCCAGTCGGTGACGCCGGCGCGGGCGAGATACATGTCCGGATGCGTGAACTTCTGGTACAGCTTCACCGCGAACTGGAACCGTGGCGGCGTCCGGCGCATCCAGCCGGTCGCCAGGCCGGGCTCCGGCATCCGGTAGAAGGTCGCGTTGACCTCGACGGTGTCGAAATGCTCGGCGTAGTACGCCAGCTCGTCGAACCCGCGCGGCCGGCGCACGGGATAGAAGACGCCGTTCCAGGTGCCCTTGCCGGTGGGGTAGTGCCAGCCGGAGGTGCCGACCTGGATGGTGGACATCCGGGAATCGTACAGGGTCCCGAGGGTCCCCGAGGACCCCGAAATTGTCGAGTCCCGAGGTCCGAAGGAGCTCGGCCCATCTGTTTTTTGCGACAATCAACCGTGCTCGTCTACGAGATCTACTCCTCCATTCAGGGCGAATCCACGCACGCGGGGCGGCCGTGCGTGTTCGTGCGGCTGGCGGCCTGCGACCTGCGGTGCCGCTGGTGCGACACGCCCTACGCCTTCACGGGCGGCACGCGGAAGAGTGTGGACGAGGTGCTCGCGGACGTGGCGCGGCTCGGCGTGCGGCTGGTGGAGCTCACCGGCGGTGAGCCGCTGCTCCAGGCCGAGGCCGTGCCGCTGATGGGGGCGCTCGTCGAACGCGGGTACGAGGTCCTGCTCGAGACCGGGGGCCATGTGCCGGTGGACGAGGTGCCGGACGAGGTGGTCACGATCCTCGACGTCAAGTGCCCGGCCAGCGGCGAGGCGCACCGCATGCACTGGCCGAACCTGGACCAGCTGTCGCCCCGCGACGAGGTGAAGTTCGTGGTCCAGGATCGCGCCGACTTCGACTACGCGCGCGACGTCGTCGCGCGCCACGGGCTCGGCGGGCGGGTGGCGGCCGTGCTGTTCTCGCCCGTCCACGGCGTGCTGGACCCGGCCGACCTCGCCCGGTGGATCCTCGAGACCGGCGTCCCGGCGCGCCTGCAGCTGCAGCTCCACAAGACGATCTGGGGCGCCGAGCGGCGGGGGGTCTGATGCCCGGCGCGGTCGTGCTCCTGTCGGGCGGGCTCGATTCGACCACCGCGGCGGCCTACGCGAAGCGCGAGGGATGGACGCTGCACGCCCTCACCGTCCGCTACGGCCAGGTGCACCAGGCGGAGATCGACGCGGCGCGCCGCGTCGCGGCGTTCCTGGGCGTCGCGCGTCACGTCGAGCTCGACGTCGATCTCGCCGCGTTCGGCGGGTCGGCGCTGGTCGGCGACGGCGCGGTGCCGAAGGACCGCGCGCTCGAGCCGACCGGGACCGCGACGGACATCCCGGCCACCTACGTGCCGGCGCGCAACACGATCCTGCTCGCGCTCGCGCTCGGGTGGGCCGAGGTCCTGGGCGCGGAGCGCATCGTCATCGGCGTCAACGCCCTCGACTACTCCGGCTACCCGGATTGCCGGCCGGCGTTCATCGCGGCGTTCGACTACCTGGCGTCGCTTGCGACGAAGGCCGGCGTCGAGGGCCACCCGCCGCGGGTCTGGGCGCCGCTCCAGGATCTCACCAAGGCGGGCATCGTCCGGCTCGGCGTGGAACTCGGCGTGGACTTCGGCCTCACACACAGCTGCTACGACCCGTCGCCCGGCGGCCGCCCCTGTGGACGCTGCGACAGTTGCCGGCTCCGGGCGCGCGGCTTCGCCGAGGCCGGGGTGACGGACCCGGTGTTGTCAGCGGAGGGCTGACCGGCAAGAATAGGCGCCTTCCCGTGGCCAGGCCGTTCAGAGAACAGTTCGCCGTCGCGACGCTGGTGCTGCTGGTGCCGGTGTCGGCGATCATGGTCTGGGCCGCCAACCGGACCTATCAGGCCCAGCTCGCGGCGCTCGACGTGGAAGCCAGCCGGCTGGCGGCGGCCATCGTCGCGCACGTCGAGCATGCCGACGTCGCGACCGGCGCGGACCTCGTTCCGTTCCTGATGGCCATGGATCGCGGGCCGTCGGTGATCACCGTGCGCGACGCGCAGGCGGGCGTCGTGGTCGAGTGCCGGTCGTCCGCCGCGGGCGGGACCGGGCAGTGCCTGGCCGGCGCGGCCCTGCCGCCGCCGCCCGTCGAGCTGACCGGCCCCCAGCCGCAGGACGTTTCCCGCCTGGGCTGGAAGGTCCAGGTCCAGTTCCCGAACGGCATCGCCTACCAGGCCATGACGCCCATCTACTACCGGACGATCGCCATCGCGGGCCTGGCGACGCTCATCGTCCTCGGCTTCGAGGCGCTGTTCGTGCGCCGGTATCTGCGGTCCTTCACGCGCCTCGAGCGCGCCGCGGATCGCGTCGGCCAGGGCGACCTGCGGACGCCGCCGCGCGAGCCGATGCCGTCGCGCGAGCTGGAGCACGTGCGCGACGCGTTCCGCGACATGGTGGACAAGCTGCGCGACGCGCGCGAGGCCATCGCCCGCCAGGTGGAGGAAGAGCGGAGGATGCGGCGCGAGGTCGAGATGCTGCAGCAGCAGGTGATCCGGCAGGAGCGGCTCGCGGCCATCGGCCTGCTCCTCTCGGGCATCGCGCACGAGCTGAACAACCCGCTCCAGGCCATCTCCGGCTTCGCCGAGCTGCTCCAGCGTGACCCGGACGTCCGCGCCGACGTGCGCGACGACCTGGCGCTCATCCAGAAGGAGAGCGCGCGCGCGAGCGGCATCATCCGCAACCTCTCGCGCTTCAGCCGGCAGCAGCACACGTCGCCGACGACCGTGTACCTCACCGACGTCGTGGCCTCGGTCGTCGAGTTGCGCCAGCGCCGGATGCAGGAGCAGGGCGTGCAGCTGACCGTCGAGGAGCGGGCGACGCGGCCCGTGACCGCGGTCCACACCGAACTGCAGCAGGTGCTGCTGAACTTCGTCGTCAACGCGGAGCAGGCGTTCGGCGTCGTGGCGCCGGGGGACCGGCGCATCGCGATCCGGACGCGCGACACGGCCGACGGGGTCGAGCTGCAGGTCGAGGACTCCGGGCCGGGCGTGCTGCCCGAGGACGAATCGAAGCTCTTCCAGCCGTTCTTCACCACCAAGCCCGTGGGCGAGGGGACGGGGCTCGGCCTGTCGGTCAGCTACGGCATCATCCAGTCGTTCGGCGGGACGATCGGCTACCGGCGCGGCGCGATGGGCGGCGCGCTGTTCCACTTCGAGCTGCCGTCACCGCCCGACCCGCCCCGGAGGACCTCGTGACGACCCGTCTCTACTACACCGACGCCCTGCGGTTCCGGTTCGACGCCACGGTGCGCGCGTGCGAGGCGACCGACGGCGGCTTCGCCGTCACCCTCGATCGCACGGCCTTCTACCCGACGTCGGGCGGACAGCCGTTCGACACCGGCCGGCTGGGCGGGGCGCGCGTGATCGACGTCGTCGATCGCGAGCCCGACGAGGTCGTGCACCTCGTCGACGCGCCGCTCGAGCCGGGGACGACGGTCGAGGGCGAGGTCGACGCGACGCGCCGGTTCGACCACATGCAGCAGCACACCGGCCAGCACGTCCTCTCCGCGGCGTTCGAGCGCACCTGCGGGGTGGCCACCACCAGCTTTCACCTGGGCGCCGAGACCGCGACGATCGACCTGGCCCGGGAGGTCTCGGCCGACGAGGTCGCGCGCGCCGAGGCCGAGGCCTGCCGCGTCGTCTTCGAGAACCACCCGGTGACGGTCCGGTTCGTCGGCGAGGCCGAGGCGGCGGACCTGCCGCTGCGGAAGGAGTCGAAGCGGACGGGCACGCTGCGGCTGGTCGAGATCGCCGACGTCGATCTCTCGGCCTGCGGCGGCACCCACGTGCCCGAGACCGGCCGCATCGGCCTGATCGCGGTGGCCGGATGGGAACGCTTCAAGGGCGCGACGCGGGTCACCTTCGTCTGCGGCGGCCGCGCGCGGCGATCGCACGGCCGGCTGCGCGACGTCGTGGCCGCTGGTGCCCGGGTCCTGTCGGTGGCCGGAGACGACCTGCCGGCGTCGGTCGAACGTCTGCTGGCGGACACCAAGGCGCTGCAGCGGCAGGTGAAGCGGCAGGGCGAGGAGCTGGCCGTGTCCCGCGCGGCGCGGTCTCTCGCCGAGGCGGAGACCAGCGGGGCGGTGCGCGTCGTCTTAAGGGCCGAGCCCGATCTCGACGCGGGCGGCCTGAAGGCGCTGGCGTCCGCGATCGTCCAGACGCCGGGCTGCGTCGTGGTCCTCGTGGGGGGCGGCGGCGACGGCGCACCGGCGCCGGTCGTCGCGGCGCGATCGGCCGACGTCGGCTGGGATGCGGGCGCGTGGGTCAAGGCCGCCGCGGCGGCCACGGGCGGGCGAGGCGGCGGTCGGCCCGAGTTCGCGCAGGGCGGGCTGCCCGCGCCGGCTGCCACGATTTTGTCACTGGCGCGGGCGGACCTCGATGAACGCGCATCCGCCGGCGCCTGAGGCGGTCACCGATCCCGGATCGCGGCGGCGGGGCGCCCGCGATCGGTGGATCAGATCGGATACAATCGGCTGCATTCCGTGTTCGAGACGCTCTTTTCATTCCTGTTCAAGTACCCCCGGCTGGTCTTTGAACAGGGCGACTTCGTGTTCGGCGCGACCCGATCGATGTCGCTGGCCGCGATCGTCATCGCGCTCGCGGCGGCGTACGCGATCTGGACGTATCGCCAGCTCGTGCTCGTCCGGGGCCGCGACCGCGCGACGCTGCTCGCGATCCGGACGGCGCTCTTCGGCCTGGTCGTCTTCGGCCTGCTGCAGCCGATGCTGCTCCTCAAGGTCGCGATTCCGCAGCAGAACTTCGTCGGGGTCCTGCTCGACGACTCGCGCAGCATGCAGGTGGCCGACGTGGACGGCGGCCCGCGCAGCGGCTTCGTCCTCGACCGGTTCGGCCGGACCGACAGCCCGATCCTGACCGAGCTCGGCAAGCGGTTCACGCTGCGCGTCTACCGGTTCTCCTCGTCGGCCGAACGGCTGCAGTCGACCTCCGACCTCACGTTCGCCGGCACGGGCACGCGGCTGGGCGACGCGGTGGATCGCGCGCGCGACGAGCTGACCGGGTTGCCGGTGGCGGGCCTGGTGGTCGTCTCGGACGGCGCGGACAACGCGGGCGACTCGATCGACGAGTCGCTGGCCGCGCTCCGGGCGCAGGCGATCCCGGTGTTCACGGTCGGCGTGGGCGAGGAGCGCCTCTCGCGCGACGTCCAGGTCACGCGCGTCAACCTGCCGCGCCGCGTGCTGAAAGGCACGGCGCTCGTCATCGACGTCGTCGTCACCCAGACGGGCTACGCCGGCCGCACGGTGCCGCTCGTCGTGGAGGATGCCGGCCGGGTCGTGAGCGAGCAGGAGATCACCCTGCCGCCCGACGGCGAGTCCGAGACGGTGCGCGTGCGCTTCAAGGCCAGCGAGAAGGGCCCGCGCGTGTTCCGGTTCCGCATCCCGGCCCAGGCCGGCGAGGAGGTCCCGCAGAACAACCAGCGCGACCTGCTGACCGAGGTCTACGACGGCCGCCAGAAGATCCTCTACCTCGAGGGCGAGCCGCGCCCCGAGGCGAAGTTCGTCCGGCTCGCGACGGCCGACGACGAGAACATCCAGGTCGTGCTGCTGCAGCGCACGGCGGAAGCCACGGTCCGCGTGCCGGACAAGTTCCTCCGCCTGGGCGTCGACAGCGGCGAGGAGCTCATCAACGGGTTCCCGACGACGCGCGAGGAGCTGTACGAGTACCGGGCGATCATCCTCGGCACGATCGAGGCCGGCGCGTTCACGCCCGACCAGCAGCGGATGCTCGAGGACTTCGTGGACGTGCGCGGCGGCACGCTGCTCGCGCTCGGCGGTCGCCGGTCGTTCTCCGAGGGCGGCTGGGGCGGCACGCCGCTGTCGAACGCGCTGCCCGTGACGCTCGACCGGGGCGTGCGGCCGCCGTTCGACCCGCCGCTCGAGGTGGTCGTGCGGCCCACGCCGGCCGGCGCGAGCCATCCGGCGACGCAGATTGCCGACACCGAGGCCAACAACGCCGCGAAGTGGCGCGACCTGCCGCCGCTCACGATTCTCAACGGCCTCGGCGCGGTCAAGCCCGGCGCCAACGTGCTGCTGACCGGCATCGACGAGCGTGGCCGCGAGCAGGTCGTCCTCGCGCACCAGCGCTACGGCCGCGGCAAGGCCATGGTGCTCACGCCGCAGGACACCTGGCTCTGGCGCATGCACGCGAAGATGGCGCTCGAGGACACCACGCACTTCACCTTCTGGCAGCGGCTGACGCGCTGGATGGTCGACGACGTGCCCGAGCGCGTGATGGCATCCACCTCGCCCGACACGGTCGAGCGCGGGGACCCGTTCACGATCAACGCCGAGGTCCTCGACAAGGAGTACAAGGGCATCAACGACGGCCGCATCACCGCGCGCGTCACGCAGCCGTCGGGCCGGGTCGAGGAGATCCCGCTCGACTGGACGGTGGAGCAGGACGGCGAGTACCGCGGCCGGTTCACGCCGACCGAGGATGGCGTGCACACGATCGCGATTGGCGGCACGTCGCGCGACGGCGGCGACGTCGGGCGCGGCACGGTCAGCATCCGGGTGGCGCCGAGCGAGGCCGAGTACTTCGACGCGGCGATGCGCGCGCCGCTGCTGCGCCGGATCGCCGAGGAGACGAAGGGCCGGTTCCTCCGCGCGAACGAGACCGACCAGCTGGCCGACGCGATCAGCTACAGCGGCAGCGGCATCACGGTGGTCGAGGAGCGCGAGCTCTGGGACATGCCGATCCTGCTGATCGTGCTGCTCGGCCTGATGGGATCCGAGTGGCTGTACCGCCGGGCGAAGGGCCTGGCCTAGGACGAAGACGCCGCGCCGGCTCCGCTCCCGGGGCCGGACGGCACGCGAGGCGCGTATGACGACGAAGCGGATTCGCGCGGCGGTGGTGCTCGGCGTGGTCGCGGTGGCGACCGTCGCGGCCGCGACGATCTCCGCCCAGCGCGGCGGCGGCTTCCGGCAGCGGTTCGCCCCGCAGAATTTCGCCCCGCCCGTCCGCTACGACGGCAAGTTCGTCTTCGTCCGGATGAGCTATCCCTACGTCGGCCGCGGCATGCCGCCGTGGTCCCACGACTACCCGACGGGCGAGACGCACTTCATGCGGATCCTCAGCACGATCACCAACGTGTGGTCGCACGTCGAGGAGTCCAGCATCCTCTCGTTCAGCGACCCCGAGATGTTCAAGTTCCCGCTCGTCTACCTGTGCGAGCCGGGCTACTGGGAACTCACCGAGACCGAGGTCAAGGCGTTGCGCTCCTACCTGCTCAAGGGCGGCTTCATGGTCGTCGACGACTTCCCGAGCTGGGCGTGGGGACAGTTCGACTTCACCATGAGCCGCGTGTTCCCGGGCCTGCAGTGGATCGAGCTCGACGAGACGCACCCGATCTTCCACACGTTCTTCGAGATCAACCCGTTCAACGTGATCCCGCCCTACGCGCAGCTCGGCGGGAAGCCGAAGTTCATGGCGCTCTTCGAGGACAACGACCCGACGAAGCGCATGTACGCGATTGCGAACTACCAGAACGACATCTCCGAGTTCTGGGAGTTCTCCGAGACCGGCTGGCAGCCCGTGGACCTGACGAACGAGGCGTACAAGATCGGCGTCAACGAGTTCGTGTACGGGCTGACGCACTAGGGTCCCAGGGTCCGATTCGTTCGATTCGAGTGAAGGAGTTCCCGTGGAAGAGACGCTTCAGCAGTCACAGACCGTCACGATGACCTCGCCCGAGGACATCGCGCTGGCCGACAAGATGAACGCGAGCAAGCAGCGGATCATGGAAGAGCTCGGCAAGCTCATCGTCGGGCAGGAGGACATCATCCACCAGGTGCTGCTGACGCTGTTCGTCGGTGGCAACAGCCTCATCGTCGGCGTGCCGGGGCTGGCCAAGACGCTGCTCATCCGGACGCTGGCGCAGGTGCTGGACCTGTCGTTCAACCGCATCCAGTTCACGCCGGACCTGATGCCGTCGGACATCACGGGCACGGACCTCGTCCAGGAGGACCCGGCGACGGGCAAGCGGCAGATGGTGTTCTCGCCCGGGCCGATCTTCGCGAACATCGTCCTGGCCGACGAAATCAACCGCACGCCGCCGAAGACCCAGGCCGCGCTGCTCGAGGCGATGCAGGAGCACCGGGTCACGATCCAGGGGCGCACCTACACGCTCGAGGAGCCGTTCTACGTCTTCGCGACGCAGAACCCGATCGAGCTCGAGGGCACGTACCCGCTGCCCGAGGCGCAGCTCGACCGCTTCATGTTCCACATCGTCATCGAGCACCCGCCGGAAGACGAGGAGTACAACGTCGTCCGCACGACGACGGCGATCCTGGATCCGAAGTTCGAGCGCCCGGTCAGCGGCCAGGAGCTCATCGCGTTCCAGCGGCTGGTGCGCCGCGTGCCCGTGGCCGAGCCGGTGATGCGCTACGCGCTCCGGCTGGTCCGGACCAGCCGGCCGAAGGCGGCCGACGCGCCGGAGCTGGTGAAGAAATACGTCGCGTTCGGCGCCAGCGTCCGCGCCGCGCAGTACCTGATTCTCGGTGCGAAGGCGAAGGCGCTCACCGAGGGCCGGTACCACGTCGGCTTCGACGACATCAAGGCGCTGGCGCACCCGGTGCTCCGGCACCGCGTGCTGACGAACTTCCGCGCCGAATCCGAGGGCGTCACGAGCGACGCGCTCATCGACGAGCTGATCAAGGCCGTGCCGCTGCCCAGGTCGGGGATGTAGGAGAAACCGAGAGCCGAGAGCCGAGAGCCGAAACGAAGACATGGAGACACATTCCATCCCCGGTGCCCGCTTCGTCGACCCGAAGGTCCTGGCGCGAATCAAGGACCTCGAGCTGCTCGCACGCTCGGTGGTGGACGGGTTCATCAACGGGCTGCACCGCGCGCCGTTCTTCGGGGCGTCCATCGACTTCGCCGAGCATCGCGGCTACGTGCCCGGTGACGACATCCGGCGGATCGACTGGAAGGTGTTCGCGCGGACGGATCGGTTCTACGTGAAGCAGTACGAGGCCGACACCAACGCGAACTTCGCGGTGCTGCTCGACGTGTCGAAATCGATGGGCTTCACGTCGGGGGGCGTCTCCAAGCTCGAGTACGGCAAGTTTCTCGGCGCGTGCCTGGCCTATCTCTCGCAGCGCCAGCGCGACCGGGTCGGCATCGTGACGTTCGACGACGAGATCCGGGCGCACGTGCCGCCGTCGGCGAAGCACTTCAACCAGCTGCTGCACACGCTCGATCGCGCGAAGGCCGAGCGGCCTGGCCGGTTGCTCGAGATGCTCACCACGCTGGCCGAGCACTTCAAGCGCCGCAGCCTGATCGCGTTGATCTCGGACCTCTACGAGACTCCCGACCAGCTGCTCGACGCCGTCCGCGTCTACCGGTACCTCGGCAACGACGTGATGGTGTTCCACGTGCTCGACCCGGCGGAGATCAGCTTCCCCTACAAGGACGCGTCGCGGTTCCAGGACGCCGAGAGCGGCGAGGTCGTGCCGGTGGTGCCGGAGGTGTTCGCCGAGCAGTACCGGAAGATGATTCGCGAGCACATCGACAGCCTGCGCGCGAAGTTCGCCGAGGCGCGCATCGACTACATCCAGATCACGACCGACCAGCCGCTCGACGAGGCGCTCTTCGCGTACCTCGGCGATCGCGAGCGGCTGGCGCGCGTGCGGTAGCGGGTGCGGTAGACCGATGTCCTTCCTGGCTCCACTGTTCTTCGTCGGCCTCGCCGCCGTCGGCGTGCCGATCCTCGTGCACCTGATCCAGCGCGAGCGCAAGGACGTCATCGAGTTCCCCTCGCTGATGTTCATCCGCCAGATTCCGTTCCAGTCGGTCGAGCGCCGGCGGCTGCACAACTGGCCGCTGCTGCTGCTCCGCCTGGCCGCGATGACGCTGCTCGTGATCGCGTTCAGCCGGCCGTTCTTCACGCGAGAGACCGTCAGCGCGGCCGGCGCCACCGGCGGCGCCCGCGAGGTGGTCATCCTGCTCGACCGGTCCGCCAGCATGGGCTACGGCGACCACTGGGCCCGCGCGCAGGAGGAGGCCCGCCAGGTCGTCCGGTCGCTGTCGGGCGACGATCAGGCGACGCTCGTCCTGTTCGGCGCGGGCGTCGAGGAAGCCATCCGCGCCACCGCCAACCAGGGCGTGCTCGAGGCCGGGATCGACGCGGCGGAGGTGACCGCCGACAGCACGCGCTACGGCCCGGCGCTGCGGCTGGCGCAGAGCATCCTGAGCCGTTCGCAGCTGCCGCGGAAGCAGGCCGTGCTCATCACCGACTTCCAGCGGTCGGGCTGGGAGCGCCGCGAGGAGGTCAGCCTGCCGGAGGGCGCCGAGCTGGTGCCGATCTCGGTGGCGTCGCCAGACATGGCGAACCTGTCGGTGTCCACCGTGACGTTCCAGCGGACACCGTTCTCCGGGCAGGAGCGGATCGCGGTGACGGCCGGCGTGACCAACCGCGGTACGCGCGACCTGACGAAGCTGCCCGTCCGGCTCGAGGTGGACGGCCGCGTCATCGACACGCGCACCGTGGACGTCGGCGCGCACGCGTCGGCGTCGGTGACGTTCCCGCCGGTCACGGTGGACGGCCCGCGCAAGGCGGCCGTCGTCGCGGGCGAGGACGAGCTGCCCGTGGACAACACGTTCGACTTCATCCTCGCGCCGAGCCGGCCGCTCTCGGTGCTCATCGTCCAGCCCGACGGCGTGTCCACGTCCGGCGCGTCGAGCCCGAGCGTGTACCTGAGCTCGGCTTTCGACATCGCGGTCGAGCCGCGGATCGCCGCGGAGGTGATGCCGGTCTCGCGCGTGACGCGCGAGTCGTTCGAGGGGCGCGCGGTCGTCGTGCTCAACGACGTCCCGCCGCTCGGGACCACCGCCGACGAGGCGCTGCGCCGGTTCGTCGATCAGGGCGGCGGCCTGCTCGTGGCCGTCGCCGAGCGCCAGCCGTGGACCGGCGAGTCGCCGCTGCTGCCCGGCCGGCTCGGCTCGATGATCGACCGCCGCACGAGCCTCGGCACGCTCGGCTTCCTCGACTTCAGCCACCCGGTGTTCGAGCCGTTCAAGGACCCGCGCAACGGCACGTTCGCCAACGTGCGGTTCCACCGCTACCGTCGTCTCGAGCCGGCGGCCGACGACCGCGTGCTCGCGCGCTTCGACGACGGCGCGGTGGCGATGGTGGAGCGGCGCGTGGGCAGCGGCCGCGTCATCCTCTGGACGACGACGCTGGACCGCGGGTGGAACGACTTCCCGGCCCGCAACCTGTTCCCCGTGGTCGCGCCGGCCGTGGTCAGCTACCTGGCGCAGTACGAGCCGCCGGAGGCCTGGTACACCGTGGGCCGGACGCTGGACATCTCGGTGCCGGTCGCGGCGCTGGTGCGCGAAGGCGGTGCGGGCGGGCTCTCGGCCGCGGCCGCCGCCCGCGGCGTCGTGCTGTCGCCCTCGGGCCGCCAGTCCACGATCGGCGAGGGTGGCGCGGCGGCGGTGACGTTGAGCGAGCAGGGGTTCTATTCGGTCCGCCTCCAGGGCGGCGGCGACCGGCGGCCGTTCGAGATCGCCGTCAACGTGGACCCGGCCGAGTCGGACCTCTCGGGCCTGGCGCCGGCCGAGTTCGTCAACACCGCCACGGGCGCGGTCGCGATGACCGCCTCCGGGCAGTCGCTCGAGCGCCCGGAGCTGACGCCCGCGGACATCGAGAAGAAACAGGGCCTGTGGTGGTTCCTCTTCCTGGCGGCCGTGGTGGCGCTGGTCGGGGAGGCCGTCCTGTCCAATCGGCAGTCTCAACGGTCGGGTGCGGGTCCCGGCCTGGCCGCGGCCGGCCGATAACCCGGCAGGGCCCGGATCCGGCAGGGATGCTAAGCTCGGGGAACACGGGAGACATCCATGATTGACGCGCAGCACGGCGGCGTTCCTCGTCACGAGCTGGTGGACGTGATCCGTCAGGTCCGCCGGCGATGGCGCACGAAGCTCCTCCTCCAGGGCGCCGTCATCGTCGTCGCCGGGGCCCTGCTGGCGCTGGGCCTCGCGTCGTGGGGGCTGCAGAGCTACAAGTTCAGCCCCGCCGCGGTGACCAACCTGCGGATCGCGGTCTTCGTCGCGTTCGCGGCGCTCGTCGCCCTGTGGTTCTTCCGGCCGATGCGCCGGCGCGTCACCGACGCGCAGGTGGCGCTCTACCTCGAGGAGCACGAGCCGTCGCTGCAGGCCGCGATCCTCAGTGCCGTGGATCTCGGCGCGACCGGCGGGCAGAGCTCGGCGGCGGATGTGCCGCCCGTCATCCTCGACCGGATGGTCGAGCAGGCGGTGGAGAAGGCGCGGGCGATCGACTTCGGCCGGTCGGTGGGCCGGCGGACGCTCCGCCAGTCCGCGCTGGCGCTCGGCGGTCTTGCGGCGCTGGCGGCGCTCCTGCTCGTGGCCGGTCCGGAGTTCCTGCGGCAGGGCGCGCAGGCGCTGCTCGTGCTCACGACGAGCGCCGAGGAAGCCAGCCCGTACGCGATCACGGTCACGCCCGGCGACGTGCGGGTGCCCAAGGGTTCGGATCAGATCGTCCAGGCGAAGCTCGCGGGATTCCGCGCGAGCGACGCGTCGGTGATGGTCAAGATGGCCGACTCGGATCGGTTCGAGCGCGTGCCGCTCGCGCCGACCGGCGACGCCCAGTCGTTCGAGGGCATCCTCTTCGACCTCAAGGGCTCGCTGCAGTACTACGTCGAGGCCGATGACGTGCGGTCGCCGACCTACGCGATGGACGTGGTCGAGCTGCCGGCGGTGTCGAAGCTCGACCTCGAGTTCGTGTTCCCCGCGCACACCGGCCTGCCGCCGCGGACCGTCGAGGACGGCGGCGACATCGCGGTCCTGCGAGGGACGCAGATCCGCCTGAAGGCGACCTCGACGATGCCGACACCGGGCGGGCGCGTCGTGCTCGACCCGGGGGACGCCAACACGCTCCAGGTGCAGCCGGACGGCACGCTGACGGGCAGCTTCACGGTGAACGGCGACGGCTACTACTCGATCGAGCTCGAGGGGCCGGGCGGCGAGAAGGTGACCGCCACGCCGAAGTACACGATCGACGCGCTCGAGGACATGGGGCCGGTCGTCTCGATCACCAAGCCACGCCGCGACCTCTCGCCGACACCGGTCGAGGAGATCGTCATCGAATCGCGCGCCGACGACGACTTCGGCGTCAAGCAGCTCGACCTGGTCTACTCGAAGAACGGCGGACCCGAGCAGACGATCTCGCTCTATGGCCGCGGCGCGAAGCCGCTCCAGCAGGTCAGCTCCACGCACACGATGTACCTCGAGGAGCTGGAGGTCGAGCCGGGTGACTCGATCTCGTACTACGCGCGCGCGACCGACAACGGCCTGACGCCGCAGACGACGACCAGCGACATCTACTTCATCCAGGTGCGGCCCTTCAGCCAGCGCTTCCGCGAGGCCCAGTCGCAGCAGGGCGGCGGAGGCGGCGGGGGCGGGGGCGGCGGACAGCAGCAGCAGGGATCGTTCTCCGAGCGGCAGCGGCAGATCGTCGCGGCGACGTTCAACGTCGAGCGCGAGCGCGCGCGGGCCACGGCCGACAAGATCAAGGAAGACACCGTGTTCGTCGGCCTCTCGCAGGGCAAGCTGCGCGAGGAAGTCGAGGAGCTGAACCAGCAGCTGCTGCAGCGCCTGAGCAACGACGAGGACGCGCGGAAGATCGCCGAGCTGCTGCCGAAGGCCACCGCCGAGATGAAGGCGGCCGAGGCCGAGCTCGAGAAGGGCCGCACGAAGGAGGCCCTCGCGCCCGAACAGCGCGCGCTGAAGTACCTGCAGGACGCCGAGCAGCTCTACGAGCTCGAGGTGCGGCAGGGCGGCGGGGGCGGCGGCGGTGGGGGCGGCGGCGGCGCGAGCGCGTCGGAGCTGGCCGACCTCTTCCAGCTCGAGCTCGACCGCCAGGCGAACCAGTACGAAACCGCCCAGCGGGCGCAGCAGGAGAGCACCTCGCAGGAGATCGACCAGGTGGCCGAGCGGCTGCGCGAGCTCGCGCGGCGCCAGCTCGAGCAGGAGCGGCAGGCGCGGGCGCGCGGGCAGCAGCAGGGCGGCGGCACGGGCGCCGCGCAGCGGGCGCTGGCCGACGAACTGGAGCAGGCCGCGCGGCAGCTCGAACAGCTCCGGCGCGACGCCGAACGGCAGGGCGCGCAGCGCCAGGATCTCGAGAGCGCGGCGCAGCGGCTGCAGCAGGCGGCGAATGCGATGCGGCAGGCCGCGGCCAGCGGCAACCCGCAGCAGGGCAGCGCGCAGGCCCAGCAGGCGCAGCAGGCGATGCAGGACGCGCAGCGGCTGCTCGACCAGAGCCAGGCCGCGACGTCCGGGCAGACGCCGCAGCAGCTGCAGCAGCAGGTCCAGCAGCTCGCACAGCAGCAGCGCGACGTGCAGTCCCGCGTCGCGGGACTCCCGCAGGCCGGCGCCGACCGCGAGCGGCAGATGCAGAACCTCTCGCAGCAGAAGGACGAGATGCGCGCCACCGTGAACCAGGTGGAGCAGTCACTCGACCAGATGCGGCGGCAGGCGCAGGCCGAAGGCCAGCGCGAGCTCGCGCGTGAGCTGGGCGAGGCGTCGGCCGCCATCCGCGACCAGCTGCTCAAGGAGAAGATCGAGTATTCCAAGCAGGCGATGGCCGGCGGGCCGCAGTACTCGGAGCCGCTCGAGAAGCAGATCGCGTCCGACATCGACACGCTCCAGCAACGGGTGAACGAAGCCGCCGCCGCCTCGGACCGCGCCGAGCAGAACGGGTCGATGAACCAGGCCGCTGATCAGGCGACCGGCCTGGTCCGGCTCGCGAACACGGTCAGCACGGTCAGCAGGGCCAGCACGGCCAGCAGGGCCAGCAAGGCCAGCAGGGCCAGCAGGGCCAGCAAGGCCAGCAGGGCCAGCACGGTCAGCAGGGCCAGCAGGGCCAGCACGGTCAGCAGGGCCAGCAAGGTCAGCAGGGTCAGCAGGGCCAGCAGGGCCAGCAAGGTCAGCAGGGCCAGCAGGGCCAGCAAGGTCAGCAGGGCCAGCAAGGTCAGCAGGGCCAGCATGGCCAGCAAGGCCAGCAGGGCCAGCAAGGCCAGCAGGGTCAGCAAGGCCAGCAAGGTCAGCAGGGCCAGCAAGGTCAGCAGGGCCAGCAAGGTCAGCAGGGCCAGCAAGGCCAGCAGGGGCAGGGTGGCCGCGGGGGCCAGGGCCAGCAGCAGGGGCAGCAGGGTGGCCGCCAGGGTGATCAGCAGGGCCAACCGCAAGGCCAGATGCGCCTCGGCGGCGGCGATCCGCGCCAGGGCAATGCACCGAACCAGGGTGGCGGCGACTCGCGGCCCGGCCAGGGCGCCATGGACCCGCGACAGCTTCGCGATCAGCTCGGCCAGATCCAGGGGCAGGCGCAGGACCTGCGTCGCGCGCTGCAGACGGCTGGCGGCACTCGCCAGGATCTCCAGTCGATCGACGACGTGATCCGGACGCTGCGCGGCATGTCACCCGAGCAGGCGACGCAGAACCCGCAGGGTCTTGCGCAGCTGAGCGGCGAGGCGCTCGAGAAGCTCAAGAAGCTCGAGTTCGATCTCCGCAAGCGCGTGGACACGACCAACGACCAGCTCTTCCTCTCGGGATCCGAGGACGTGCCCGCGCCGTACCAGGCCGTCATCAGCGAGTACTTCCGCAACCTCTCCCGGAAGACCGGGGGTGGGGGCGGGGGAAATTGATGATTGATGATCGGTGATTGGCGATTGATTGGCCAATTGGTGATTGGGTGATTGGTGATTGATGGGGATTGTGGATTGGTGATTGCGGATTGACGATTGCCTGATGATTGGCGATTGCCTGATTGGCGATTGACGAGAGGGCGCCGGCCACTGGTCGGCGCCCTCTCTCTTTGATCGTTGGAGCATCGGTGGGCAATGGAGCACGTGGGGAAGGCGACCGGCCATGCGGGCCAGCCTTCATGAACTTGCCATTCAAACCCTGGCCCCGCTCTCCCCACGTCTCCCGTCGCCCCACGGCCCCCATGGCCGGTCGCTTTCCCCACGTGCTCCATCGCCCGCACTTGTCCCAAGGTCTTACATAATGTAATATCTCCAAAGCATGCGACTGGCCACCTCGGAGCACCTGATTCTCACGTTGCTCGCGCGCGACGGCGCCTCGTACGGCCTCCAGCTCGTGGAGGCGTCCCGGGGAAAGCTCAAGCGCGGCGGCATCTACGTCACGCTCGGCCGGATGGAGGACAAGGGCCTCGTCCGGTCGAAGCCGGCCGAGGGCGGCCGGCGCCTCTATGCGCCGACCGCGCTCGGTGAGCGCGCGCTTCTCGCCGCGCGGATCTTCGCGGGCGAGATCAGGCTTGGAGCGAAGGCATGAGGCGCCCGATGCGGCGCCTGCTGGACGGAATCCCCCTCGACCCGCGCAGTCGCCGCGCGATCGACGAGACGCTGCTGGACTGGGCGGCGGAGGCGGCTCGGCGCGCGTCCGGGCTGTCGCGTGCGTGGACCGGCGTTTGCGGCGTGGCGGCGGTTTCGCGGGTGCTGGCCGCCGCGCTGGTCCGTGACGGCCTGGCGACGCCGTGGGGCTCGACCGCGGTGCGGTTCTGGATCGTGGCCGTGCCGGTGGCGTTCTGCGGCGTCTGGATGACGGGGTACTTCGCGCCGCTCCTGGCGCTGCCCGTCTCCGCCTGGCCCGAGCCGCTGGCCGCGCTGGCGCTCGCCTCGCTGCCCGCCGTCCTGCCGCTCGTGGTCTTCTACGTCGCCGCCACGTGGCCGGCGGGGCGCCGGGTGCCTGGTGTCGGCCTGCTGCTCATGGTGGCCCTGGCGGTGGCGATCGTGGGAGGGCTGCGGCCCGTGGTATTCGGGCACGTCCTGCACGTCTGGGAGCAGCACGGCACGCCAGGGATCGAGAGCGGCCTGGCGAGCGTGCTCGCGTCGATGCCGATCACGACCGCCGCGGTCCTCGGCGCGCTCCTGGGGGTCGTGCCGTTCTGTGCCGTCTGGCTGGCTGGCGGCGCCGCGCTTCGGCGGCGGACGGCGCCGCGACGACGATCGCTCTACGTCATCGCGCCCGTCCTCTTCGTGCTGTCCACGGTGGTTCCGTCGCTTCTCCAGGTGTGGCTGCTTCCACGATGGGTCTGGATCGAGGCGCCTCTGATCGCAGTCGCTCTGATGCAGGTGCCGCCCTACACCGGCGCGCTCGTCCTCGTCTGGCTCGCACGCCGCGGCGCCGACCGCGACGACCTCGTGACGGCGGCGTCATGATCACCGTCGTCCGCCACTTCCTCGCCGCCATTCCCTTCGACCCGCGCAGCCGCCGCGCGATCGACGAGACGCTGCTGGACTGGGAGGCGGAGGCGGCTGACGCGACGCGCGGGCCGGCGTCGGGGCGTGCCGCGCTGGACGTGCGCTGGAGCGTGGCCCTCGTTCGCGTCGTGCTCCTGGCGACGGCGCGCGAGGCGGCCGGCGTGCCCCTGTCCTGGCTGGCCGTCCGGCTGACGGTCGGCCTGCTCTTCCTGGCCGTCCTGCTCGCCGTGCCGTGGGCGTGGCGCGCGGGGTGGCTGCTGCCCGTGGACGTCTGGCTGCCGTCCGCTCTCCTGCTGCTGCCCGCGAACCTCGTGGCGATTGCACCGCCGGGGGTGTTCGCCGCGCTGGCGATCCGGCCTGGCCGGCGGCCGGTGCCGGTGGTCGGCACGGCGTGCGTCGTGCTGGTGGTGCTGTCCGCCGCTGTTACGGTCGTACCCGCGGCCAACGAGGCGTTTCGCCAGACCATCTACGCGGCGACCACGGCCGGCCGGTCCGGCACGCCGGCCCTGCCAACCTGGACGCCACCCGTGCTGGTGACGGTCGGTCACCTCGGTCTCGCCGTGCAGGCGGCCCTGACGGTGATCCTCGCGGCACGAATGTGGCCGGTCAGCCGGGGCATGAGATTCGTCGCCGTGGCTGCTGCGTTCCCGATCTTCGTCGAGTCGATGAGCCTGGCACAGGGGCCGTTCCGTGCCTGGGGCGTGACGAGCGCGGGGGCGGTCGCCGGTGCAAGCTGGACGCTCGCGCTGACGCTGATGGCGCTGACACTGTGGCTTCACGGGCGCGCACCGGATCAGCTGGCCTGATGGCATCGCTTCGCCACCTCCTCGCCGCCATTCCCTTCGACCCGCGAAGCCGCCGCGCGATCGACGAGACGCTGCTCGACTGGGAGGCGGAGGCGGGACGCACGACGAGCCCGATGCGCCGGTGGCTCCTGGACGTCCGGACGCTGGTGGCCCTGGCGAGAGTGCTGTTCGTCGCGAGCCTCCGGACCTGCCGGACGACGCCGTGGGCGACGACGGCCGTGAGGATGGCGGTGTGCCTCTGTCCGCTGGCCCTGACGCTGGCGTTCCGGGCGAGACTGTTCGAACGCGTCCAGCACCTGCCCGTCCGGTACTGGCCCGAGAGCCTCGCCGCGCTGGCCTTGACCTCTTCGATCCTGATCGTGCCCCTCGCGGCCTTCTATGCGGCCGCGACCTGGCCCGTGTCCCGTCCGGTGCCGCGGACCGGCCTGCTGGCGGTGGCCGTGGCCTTCGTCCTGTGCGCCGCACGACTCGGCGGCGCGGCCTCCTGGCACGTGCAGACGATCTCGACGGACTACATCCTGTTCGAGCGCGGGTATCGCGAACCAGGTCCGATCGGGCTCGTCGATCTCGGGCTCGCGGACGCGGCGGGACGGGTCGTCACTGGAGCCTGGCAGGCACTGACGCCGGGTGGGGCCGCCACGCTCGTGAATCCGCGCACGATGGTCTTCCTCGTCGCGATGGCGATCATGTCCGTGCTCTGGCTCGTCATCGGCACCGGCGTTCGCCGGCGCGCGCGGAGCGTCCGCTGGGGCTGGTATGTCGCCGCGCCGGTGTTCTATGCGCTCGCGGTGTTCGCGTCGCAGCGGGTGGCGTCGGAGTCGCTGACGCTGATACGGATGTGGTTCTCCGGTCGGGAACTGCTGGTTCTGTTCCTCGTCATCGTGGGCGGCCTGGCCCTGGGATCGCCGGTCGGCCTGATCCGGCTGTCCCGACTGGGACCCGAACGACGCGACGCGCCGGACGTCAGGAGCCCGGCGCCGTCGATCCCGACCCGCTGACGATCCGGGCCAGCGCCTTCTCCACGACGGCGTCGATCTGCGCGCTCGGCGCGGTGAAGTGGTTCGCGATCATCGAGAAGACGTACTTCTCGCCGTCCGGCCCGTCGAGGAACCCGGAGAGCGCGCGCATGTTGGAGATCGTCCCCGTCTTCGCCTGGACGTGACCCTCGAGCACCGGATTCTTCATCCGTGATTCGAGCGTGCCGTCCACACCGCCGACGGGCAGCGCCGCGAGGAACGGGCCGCGCAGGGACTCGTCCTTCCAGATCCGCGTGAGGATCGTGACGATGGCGTCGGCCGTGACGTAGTTGTACCGCGAGAGTCCCGACCCGTCGTACATCACGATCGCGTCGTCCGCGACGCCCCAGTCGGCGAGCGTCCGGCGGACCACTGCCTTGCCGCCGTCCGCGGTGCCCACGTTGCCGTCGGCGCGCGCCAGCGTCCTGAGGATCGTCTCGCCGTAGAGGTTCTGGCTGACCTTGAGGAACGACGCGGCGATCGACGAGAGCGGCGCGGACTCGCGCCGCACCAGCACGCGGCGGCCGCCGGCCGGCGGCGCCTCCGAAAGATCGTCGATGTCCCACGCGCCGTCGCGCACGACGATGCCGCGGTCGAGGAGCGCCAGCCGCAACGCCTCCACGAAGTAGCGCGTCGGGTTGTCCACCGCGACGGTCTGCACCGCGGCCCGCCCGCCCGCCGGCTGGCTGCCGGTCAGCACCACCCGTGGCTCGCCCGCCATCCGGAAGACGTCCAGGCTCGCGCGCGATCCCGCGGCGCCGGTCGTCAGCCGGTTGTCCGGCTCCAGGCCATGGCCGGGCGGCAGGATCGTCACCGCGACCGGATCGCCGGCCGATGGCCCAGGCGTCGCGCGGACCACGCCGACGTTCTCGTTGTAGATGAGCGCGCCGGTCGGCGTGGCGTAGCCGGCGCTCAGGTAGTCCCACGCCCACCCGGCGCCGGGCTCCGCGTCCTCGAACGCGTTGTCGTCGCCGATGAGGCGCCCGTCGATCCGGTGCACGCCCGCGTCCCACAGCGCATCGGCCCATGCCACGAACACCGACGACGGCCGGCCGTCGGGCGCGCCGATCGTCGGGTCGCCCGACCCGACGACCACGAGATCGCCGTCGAGGCGGCCGTCCCGGATGGTCCCGGTGGCCTCGAGCCGCGTCTCGTAGCGGAAGTCCCAGCCGAGCCGTGTCGCCGCGACCGACATGGTGACCAGCTTCATGTTCGAGGCCGGCACGACGTGGGTGCCGGCCATGTGGGTGTAGATCGTGCGCCCGTCGCGGAGGGAGTCCACGCGCACGCCGATGATGCCGCGCGCGAGCACGGGGTCGGCGAAGATCGCGTCGAGGTCGCGCGCCAGCGTGGACGACGAGGCGGCCACCGACCCGTCCGACGACTGGACGACCGGGGCCGGGACGGCTGCCGACTGGGCGGCCGACACCGGGCGGGCCGACGACGGGCCGGCCGACGACGAGGGCGACGATGGGGCCGCAGCGCCCAGAGCGACGCCGGCCGCCGCGACGAGAGCCGGCAGGACGCGCGTCACTTGAACCCGGCGAGTTCCTTGATGGCCGAGACGATCGAGTCGAAGCTCGCGGCGCCCACCAGCGCGGCGCCGGGCTCGCCGGGGATGATCGCCTGGACCGCCTCGCCCGACTTGCGGAACGTCATCCGCTCCTCGGTCGGCGACGCGGCGTCGCCGTAGCGGGCGACGACGACCAGCTGATCGCCGGTCGTGAGCGGCTTGTCGGTGAAGGACTCGGCGCGCAGCGCCGACAGGCTGCTCAGCATGTCGTTCATCTTCGTCTGGTCCACGTCACCGGCCCCGGGCGCGGTGCGGCTCCAGACCTCCGGGCCGGGCGAGGCATCACCCGTGGCCGGCGGCGCTTTCTTCACGAAGCTCGCCGTCTGGCCGTTCCACGTCAGGTCGAGGCCGACCGCGTTGAACGACCGGAACGCGAAGAGGTCCTTCGCGCGGAGGGCGTCCGTGTTGCGCTTGACGTCCTCGACGATCGACGCCTCGACGGTGAACACCTGCGGGCGCGAGAGGTCGCGCGCGTAGACCGTGGTGCCGTCCTCGAGCGTCTTGCCGAGCGCGAGCTCGGCGCGCGCGGACCCGGCGCCGACGGTCACGGTCGCCTCCGGCGTGTCGAGGCCGTAGGTCTTCAGGTCGGCCGTGCCGTCCTCGGCGACCACCGACTTCATCTGCAGCTGCGCGAACCGGCCCATCAGGCTGTCCACCGCGCTGTCGTCGGCGCGGGCCTGGACCGGCGCGGTCAGCCGCCAGCCCGTGTCGGTCCGCCGCAGGTCGCGCTCGGGCACGCCGGTGGCCACGAGCGTGAGCGCATCCGCCGCGTCGCGGTCGAACGCGAGCGCCGTCTTGTCGCGCAGGTCGAACGTCGAGCGGTCGAGCGAGCTCTCGAGGTAGCCGCCGATCAGGAACAGCTTCGGCTCGCCATCGACCCGCGCGTAGAGGTCGGCGCCGGTCGGGTTCTTGTTGCCGACGTCGAGCTGGTGGAGCGTCGCGTCACCCTCGCGCGTGAAGGCAATCGTGAACCGCGGCGGGTCGAGGCCGAACGGCGCCACGGCGGCCGGGTTGTCCTCGATGACCTTCTCGATCTCGAGCGACTCCAGCGTGCTGACGAGCGACGCGACCTGCGCGGTGTCGGCCGGCAGGGCGGCGGGCGCCGTGATCTTCCACGACGACCCGTCGCGCGTGACCGTCGTCGACTGGCCGGACGAGGCGTGGATCCGGACCTCAGAGATGACGGCGGTCGACTCGGGGAAGACCTTCGCCTTGGCGTCGGCGGCGTCGGGGTTCTTCGGCGCCTCGACGAAGTAGATGTAGGCGCCCAGGCCGAGCGCGATGACGAGCAGTGCCAGGAACGATCGTCCGCTTCGCATGTCGTGTTACCGCCGGCGCCACCAGACCCGGACGGCGTTGGCAAACAGCAGGCCCGGGATGATCAGCATCGCGAGCCACCGCACCAGCGACTGCTGGTCCTGCGTCATCACCAGCGGCCGGTTCTCGGCGGCCTTCGGGCTGATCGCGATCAGGTTCTCCTGCTGCGCCAGCCAGTTGATCGTGTTCATGAAGATCGGGCCGTTGCCGGGCACGCCGATGTAGCGGTTCGTGGCGAAGTCGCTGTCGCCGTACACGGCGATGCGCGTCTCGGGCTTCGGTGCGTCGGGCGAGTCCGAGGCGGGGGCGTCGGGCGCCGCCGCGCTGACCGCCGCCGCGATCGAGATCGGTCCGGGCGAGTCGCCGCCGTCGAGGTCTTCCTTGGGCTGGCCGCTGGCGTAGAGCCCCTTGATGTCGGTCTCGGCCCAGCTCTGCGGGCTCGACTCGAGGAAGGTCTGGGCGACGTGGCCGTCGGCGCCGCCCTCGACCGGCACGACCGACCGGGTGAGGCGGAACGCGGTGAACAGCCGGAAGTTGGCGGTGATCGGGTGCGAGACCGGCATCGCGACGGGGGTCTCGGCGCCGGCGCCGACCATCTGGCCGAGGCCGCTCGCGTCGACGACGATGTCGTTGCCGACCTTGATGCCCCACTGGCTGGCGAGGCCGATCAGGCTGGCCGGCGAGCTGCGCTGGTCGGGCGTGTCGGGATCGAAGAGCAGCAGCAGCTTGCCGCCGCGCGAGAGGAAGCCCTTGATGAGGTCCAGCTCGCCCGGCAGCAGGTCGGCGGTCGGCCCGGCCGAGACGATGACCGTCGCATCGTCGGGGACCTTGCCCGTCTGCGCGAGCGAGAGCGTGCCGACCTCGAAGTTGTCGTTGGCCAGGTCGGCGGTGATGCCGCTGTAGCCGTCCGGGTTGCTGCTCGAGGAGTCGCGCTCGCCATGACCTTGCAGGAAGTAGACCTTCTTGGCCTGGCCGAGCACGACCTTCTTCAGGGCGTTGGTCAGCGACTGCTCGTCGGCGGCGGTGGTCCGCTCGGTCCGGCCCTCGTACTCGAAGAGGATGGTCGGCAGCGCCTGCACGCCGGCGCCCTGCGCGCGGGCCGGGTCGCGGTTGGCGTCCACGTATTCGACCGAGACCTCTGGCGAGAGGTAGGCGTACTCGTCGAGCTTGTCGCGGTAGACCTCGTCCGCGCCGGTGTCGTGGAACACGGTCACCTTGACCGGCTTGTCGAGCGCGGTCACCACCTGGCGGGTCTGGTCCGAGACGGAGAACTGGCCGCCCGCGGTGAGGTCCCAGCGCTTGTTCTGGCGGTTGGAGATCCAGTTGATGCCGATGAGGATGCCGAGGAACAGGACGACCGAGCCGGCCGTGATCGAGCCGTAGCGGACGTTGCGGCCCTGGAACGACCGGGCGATGTCGCGCCACTGCGTGAGCGCGTAGAGCCCGGTGACGACGAGGCCGGCGATGGCGAGGCCCTGGGACCAGGACTGGAGGTCGCTGCGGGTGAACCGCAGCGCGACCGCCGCGAGGACGAGGACGACACCGAGCCAGCCGAGCAACCCGACGATGCGCTTCACGGTCAGCCCCTCCACCGTTCGGTTTCGACGGCCTTGAGCGTCAGGTAGATCCCGAAGGCGATGAAGCTCAGGTAGTAGACGAGGTGCTTCGTGTCGATGACGCCCTTGCCGAAGTCCTCGAAGTGGTCGGTGATCGACAGGTAGCGGAGGATCTCGGCCGTCATCGGGCCGGACGAACTCGCCATCCAGCTCACGATCCAGAAGAAGAGCGCGAGCACGAAGGTCGCCGCGCCGGCCACCATCTGGTTCTTCGTGGTGCTCGAGATGAACAGGCCCATCGAGATGAAGCAGCTGCCGAGGAGCAGCAGGCCCAGGTAGCCCGAGATGAGCGGCAGGAACTCCGGTTCGGCGTAGCGGAAGAGGATCGCCACGTAGACCATCGAGACCAGCAGCAGGCCCGCGTAGAGGCCGACGGCGCCGAAGAACTTGCCGAGGACGATTTCCGAGTCGCGCAGCGGGGAGGTCAGCAGCAGCTCGATCGTGCCCGAGCGCTTCTCCTCCGCGTAGGTGCGCATCGTGACCATGGGCAGGATGAACAGGATGAGGACGCTGGCGTTGCTCAGCAGCGGGCGGATGAGCCCGTCGTTGACGTTCACGGGCTGCGGCGCGCCGCCGAAGCCGGCCTGCGTGCTCATGCCGGCGAAGTACTCGACGTAGGTGCGGAAGAAGACGCCGAAGATGAAGGCGAACAGGCCGAGCATCACCCACGCGACCGGCGACGCGTAGTAGCCCTTCAGCTCCTTCATCGCGATCGCGCGGATGTTCTGCAGGCTACCCATGCGTCACCTCCTCGCCCGGGGCGCCGCCGGCCGCCGGGTCGTCCGGTGGCGGCGGGGGCGGGGCGGCGGGCGCGTCGCCCGGCTGCTCCTCGGTGGTGAGCTGGAGGAAGATCTCCTCGAGGCTCAGCCGCATCGGCCGCAGCTCCAGCAGGCCCCAGCCACGGTCCACGATGGCCCGGGCGACGTCGCGCCGGACGTCACGGTTCGGGTGCGCCTCGATTTCGAAGCCCACGAACCGCTCGTGCCGGTCGGCGACCTGCACCTGGCTGATGCCGGGCAGCGCGGTCAGCACCGAGGCGACGTCGCCGTCGCCCTCCACCTGCACGTAGAGCGTCGCGGCGCCCTTCAGCTGGTGGGTGAGGTTCTCCGGCGTGTCGACCGCGACGACCCGGCCGCGGTTGATGATCACGACCCGCTGGCAGGTCTGCGCGACCTCCGGCAGGATGTGCGTGCTCAGGATGATCGTGTGGTCGCCGGCGAGGCTCCGGATCAGATCGCGCGTTTCCATGATCTGCTTCGGGTCGAGGCCGGCGGTCGGCTCGTCGAGGATCAGGACCTCCGGGTCGTGCAGGAGGGCCTGCGCCAGGCCGACGCGCTGCTTGTAGCCCTTCGAGAGCTTGCCGCAGGCGCGGTTGGCCATGTCGTCGACGTGGGTGCGCTTCATCGCGTGATCCACGCGCATGGCGCGATCGGCGCGCGTGAGGCCGCGGGTCTTGATGGCCGCGACGAACATCAGGTATTCGCGCACGGTCATCTCGGGGTAGAGCGGCGGGGTTTCGGGCAGGTAGCCGACCTTGCGCTTGGCTTCGATGGGCTCGGCGAAGACGTCGTGACCGGCGACGATGGCCTTGCCCTCTGTGGGCGGCATGTAGCCGGTCAGGACGCGCATCGTCGTCGTCTTGCCCGCGCCGTTGGGGCCGAGGAAGCCGAGGATCTCGCCCCGCTCCACCCGGAAGTTCACGTCGTCGACTGCCGTGACTGGGCCGTACCGTTTCGTGAGGTGCTGGACCTCGATCATGGAACCACCACCGGTGTGTGCTGTGAATGTCCGGACCGTGTGGGGCCGGAAGGATGGTTCTCGGCGCGCGGACGGCACGCCGTTTCGATCATTCGCCTCGAAATCCTATGAGGCGGGCCCACCACTGTCAACTCGCCCGACCATCCGTGACGCGCGCCCGTGACCGCGTGACGCGCTCCTTCTGAAAAAGACTCCCGGTGTCGTTTTCTGGTCTGTTTCTTGCGCCTCTGGAGTTAAGGGTTGACGTATGAGCATTTGTTCATATATCACTGGATCATGAATGCCACCGACCCCCAGGACCTGACCTGCGCCGAGCGGCACGAGGCCGATCCGCGCTCCCTGGAGGCCCTCCGGGAGCGACTCCTTGGCGCCGGCACGGTGGCCTCGGTGGCGGACGTCTTCCGGCTGCTCGGCGATCCCACCCGGGTGCGCCTGCTCGACGCCCTGTCGCACGGGGAGCGCTGCGTCTGTGACCTCGCGCACCTCGTCGACCTGAGCGAGTCGGCCGTGTCACATCAGCTCCGGCTGCTGCGCACGGCCCGGCTCGTCCGCGTCCGGCGCGCCGGTCGGCTCGCGTACTACTCGCTCGACGACCACCACGTGATCGGCCTGCTGCACGACACCCGCAAGCACGTCGAGGAGTCGCACGGATGAGCGACGCGTGCTGCGGCCGCGACACCTGCGCCCCGGCCGCGCCACCGCCGGCCGCGCGCGCGGCCGCCCGGTCGGCGGGCGAACGGCTCCGGCCCTACCTGCCGGTCTTGTTTGGCGGCCTGACGCTCGGGGTGTCGCTCGTGGCGGGACAGCTCGGCTGGCGCGTCACGATGATCCTGGCCGCCCTGGCCACCATTGCCTGGACGGTCGGCGGCCCCGCGCGGCGTGCCTGGCGGTCGGTGCGCGCGCGCGTGCTGGACATCAACGCGCTGATGGTCATCGCGGTGGCCGGAGCCGTCGCGCTCGGTGACTGGGTCGAAGCCGGCGCGGTCGTCTGGCTCTTCGCCGTGGCCCAGCACCTGGAGCACGCGAGCCAGCAGCGCGCGCGGCGCGCGGCCCACGGCCTCCTGACCCTCGCGCCCGACGTGGCGATCGTGCGCGGCGCCGCCGGTGAGGTCCAGGTGCCGGCCGCCTCGGTCCGTCCCGGCGACATCGTCGTCGTGCGGCCCGGTGCGCGGTTCGCGGTGGACGGCCGCGTGGTGGCGGGCGAGTCCGACGTGAACCAGGCGCCCGTCACGGGCGAGTCGACCCCGGTCGAGAAGGGGCCGGGCGACGAGGTGTTCGCGGGGTCCGTGAACGGCAACGCGGCGCTCGAGGTCGAAGCCACCCGGCCGGCCTCCGACAGCACGCTGGCGCGAATCGGCCGGCTGGTCGAGCAGGCGCAGCGACAGCGCGCGCCGATCCAGGGGTTCGTGGATCGGTTCGCGCGCCGCTACACCCCGGCCGTCGTGCTCGTAGCCCTCGCGATCGCGATCGTGCCGCCGCTCGTCACGGGCGGCGTCTCGGGCTTCACGGAGACGGCTGGCACGTGGACCTATCGCGCGCTGGCCCTGCTCGTGGTCGCCTGCCCGTGCGCGCTCGTCATCTCCACGCCGGTGTCGATCGTCTCCGGCCTCACCGCCGCGGCTCGTGCCGGCGTGCTCGTCAAGGGCGGCGCGCACCTCGAGCGGCTCGGCCGCCTCCGCGCGGTCGCCTTCGACAAGACCGGCACGCTGACCCACGGCGACGTCGCGGTGACCGGCGTGCACGGCCTCGACGAGGCCGCGTCGCCGCACGGCGTGCTGGCCGTCGCGGCCGCGCTCGAATCGCGGTCCGAGCACCCGATCGGCCGCGCGATCGTCTCGCACGCCATGCGCACGGGCGTGCCCATCGAGCCAGGTGACGGCTTCCGGGCCCTGCCCGGCTTCGGCGCCGAGGGCACCGTGGCGCTCTCCCCGGCCGTCGTCGGCAGCCATCGGCTGTTCGAGGAACGGCAGCTCTGCACGGACGCGCTGCACGCGCGGATCGGACAGGTCGAACGCGGTGTCCACGGTGTGCTCGTCGGCCACGCGGGCGCGCCGCTCGGCGTGATTGGCCTCGCCGACCGCGTACGGCCGAGGTGGTCGGCGGTCGAGCGAAAAACCGCGCCGAGGGCGTCGCGCACGTGGCGCTGCTCTCCGGGGACGTGCGCGCGAGCGTGGACGCCGTGCGCGACGCGACCGGCCTCGACGAAGCCTGGGCCGGCTCCTGCCGCAAGCCGAAGGTCGCGCACATCGAGCGCCTCCGCCAACGCTGGGGATCGAGGTGGCGATGGTGGGCGACGGCATCAACGACGCCCCGGCGGCGCCGCCGGCGGACGTGGGCATCGCGATGGGCGCGGCCGGCACCGACGTCGCAGATCGGACAGCCGACCGTCGCCCTGATGTCCGGACGCTCGACCGCCTGCCCTTCGCGCTGCGGCTCGAACTCGAACCCTGGCGAACATCAAAGCAGAACGTCGCGATCGCGCTCGGCCTGAAAGTCGCCTTCGTGGTAGCATCGCCGCGGCCGGCGCTCTGGATGGCGGTGCTGGCCGACACGGGCGCGTCGCTCCTCGTCACCGCCAACGGCCTGCGCCTGCTGCGCCTCCGCGCCTGATCCGTACCCGCGCGCCCCAGCCCGCGTGCCGCGCCGCGCGCCGCACTGCCACCACCGCGACGAGGGGCTACGCGCGCCCTGATGCGCGTCGACGAACGCATCGACCCGCGCGCCTGGTCCGTCGGCGCGATCGAGACGAACTGCAGGCCCATCCCCACCCAGCGATCGCTCCACTTGACGCGAGCCGTGGCCTCGAGGTCGGCGCCGGATCCCGGCAGCCGGAACTTCACCTGCAGCGGCGTGCCCGCCGGCAGCAGGCTCATCGTCCGCACCGCCAGTCCACCCTTGCCGACGTCGAGCGTCACGGCACCCGCGATCGTCTTGGCCGGCGCGATCGCACCGGTGCGCCCAGCGACACCCGCGAGGCTCGCGCGCCGGTTGAAGTTGTCGGGAAAGAGGAACGGGGCGAGCGACGGCAGGATCTGCGCCCCGGCGGCGTGATCGTTCATGAACCCGGCGATCCGAGCCCGGCGAGCATCGCGCCACCTGGTCCGCGCCGTGATCGTCGAGGCGAAGACCACCACCGACAGCAGTGCCTCATGACCCTGCGTGAGGCTCCGGACGAGCGACGTCGCATCGCCGGCCAGGCCCAGTCGATCGGGACGAGCGAGAGCGGCACGTCAGACCGCCGGCCTCCCGGCGAGTCCGGCCTCGTCCTCGACCGCCACGTACGGTGATCCTTCGCCGGCAGGCGCCGACGAGCGCTCCCGCCTCCGCGCGGCCGGTACGCGACGAGGACGGTGCCAGCCATCGCCGACAGTGTCGACCCACCCGCGATGACGGATTCGTGACCGCGCCGGGTCACGCCCAAAGTCCTGTGTTGCGATCCGGGGGCGATGAAAACATAATCGAATCGCGGCCATCGTCACGGGCCGCGCCCAGCGTCGACCGCGCCGCCGATTGAGGAGAACGTATGGCGACCTGTCCGGAATGCGACGGGCTCGGCATCGGCGCGACGCCGATCTCGACGAAATGGAACCCGGGATCCACCGGATTGCGAGGATTGCGGCAGCCGCCTGCGCGTCACCAGCATCGATCCGCTCGAATTCGACGCCGACGAAGATGACGACGACGAAGACGACGACGAGGATGCCGAGGACGAGGAAGAGGGCGACGACGACGGCGATGACGACGCCGACGACGGCGACGACGACGGCGACGACGAGAGCAGGAGCTGGAGGAGTGACGCGCGCTTGCATCGGCATCCGCCGACCCGCAGGAAGAAGCGTGAAACCGCTGCTCGACCGGCTCGCCGCGCTCGGAAGTCGTCATCGTCGCCTACAGCGGCGTGGACTCGGCATACCTGTGGCGTGGAGCCGCGGCAGCGCTGTGTCTCGGGGCGGAGCGCTCGCCGTCACCGCCGACAGCCCGAGCTACCCCGACCGCCACCGCGCCATGGCGCTGCGCATCGCGCGCGACTTCGCCATCCGCATGAGATCGTGACGACGCCGAGCTCGACCGGCCAGTACCGCGCCAACGCGCCCGACCGCTGCTATCACTGCAAGCACGAGCTCTACGACGCTGACGGCGCTGGCACGGGGCCGCGGGTTCGCCGCCGTCGCCGACGGCGGCAACGCCGACGACCGCGGCGACTACCGGCCCAGGCGCCGGGCCGCCCACGGATTCGGCGTCATGAGCCCGCTCGACGACGTCCGGCCTCACCAAGCGCGACATCCGCGACCTCTCACACCGGGCCGGCCTGCCGACCTGGGACGAGCCGCGTCCGCCTGCCTCTCGTCGCGCGTCCCGTACCACTCCGAGGTCACGCCGGAGAAGCTGCGCGCGATCGAACAGGCGGCGCTCCGACAGCTCGGGTTCCGCGACGTCCTGCGCGTGCGGCATCACGGCGCGGTGGCGCGCGTCGAGCCTCGGCCGGGACGAGATGGCCCGCGCGGTCGAACCCGACACCGCCCGCGCCATCGACCGTGCGATCCGGGACGCCGGCTTCCAGTGCGTCGCGCTCGACCTTCGCGGCTACCGGCTCGGCAGCCTGAACGAGGCATCGTCCTCCAGCCGGTGTAGACGTCATCCCCGCGTATACCAGATCGGTCCGCCAGAGGCGGGCTGATCGTGACTCCCCGACTGAAGATTCTGCTCGCGCCATCTTTGTCGTCGGACACCTGCGCGCACTCCCGACGCTCCTCGAGGACGTCGACCTGGTCAGCTTGCGCAGGCGTCGGTCGTTCGACGTCGCGCCACCAGCCGCATCCGCCAGGGTATCCCGTTCATTGCGCTCGGCCGTGCCATGGCCGCGGCGTTGCGGTCGCGTCGTCCGGATGGACGCGCGACCGGATCGCGGCGACCGGCCTGGCCCTCCTCGGCGGCCGGCGCCCTCGCCCTGTTCGCGATGGCGACATTCTGGCGCGCGGTCCGGATTCCCGGACGCCCAGGCCGTGATGGCCGCTGTAGCCTTCGTCGCCGCTGTTCTGGATCGCGCGGATCGACCGCTCAGCGACACGACCGGGCTGGCCGCGGCCGTCGGCGTTCTGGCGTGGCTCGTCGTGGCGTGGCGTCGTTGGTGGACGTCGGCCACTACGGCGGCGGGCTGGCCGGACACCCTGCGCGGTTGTCACCGGCCGCGGCGGCGGCGGGCCTGGCCATCGGCATCGATCGCGGGTCTTCGACCACCGCGCCGGTCAGCGGCGGCGATGGCCATCGACCTGGTGCGGCACCGCCGGTTCGCGAGGCGGTGTCGTTCGCCGGCGCCGGCGGTCGCGGGCGCGCTGGCGTGGTTCATGCCGCTGATCGCGCTCAGCGGCGGACCGACCGCCACTGACGCGCTCGGCGTGGGAGGCGACGACTTCCACGCTGACGTGGACATGCTGGCGACGCATCCTCGCGCCGGCTCCTCGTGGCCGCCCTCGCGCGGACGTTCACCGAGCCCTGGCTCGCGCGCTGGCTCGGCGTGGCGGGTGAAGTCGTGGCGGCGATCGCCAGGCTCCTGCGAGCCTGGCGCGCGCAGGCCGCGACGCGGGCGTGCTGGTGGCGACCGGCGCCGCTCTCAGCCACCTGCTGTTCCACGAGACGGCGACGGTCCGCTACGCGCTGCCCTCGTCGTCCCGTGGTAACGCGCCACCAGTGCTGGGCCTCTCGCTGATCGGCGCGCGGGCCGCGGCCGTTGTCGCGACCGCGCTGGCGGTCGCGGCGTTCGCTCGCGCCGTCGCCGCTCAGATCAACGCGCGAGGGGTGCCGGTCGCGCGCGTGTTCCCGGTTCCTGGACGCCGCGCGCGTCGGGCTCGCAGGCCCGCACGGACATCGCCATGCATCACCAGGTCTGGTGGGCGTCCGGCAGTTCTTCGACTCGACCCGTCCGCGACCCTCAGGCCCCAGCCGTTTCCCGGCGACCGCGAGTGGCCTGCGCGGCTGGTCAGGAGGCATAGCCGCGGCGGAGCGACGCGGCCGGTGTGGTTCCTCGCCGATGGCGCACCGGCGATCTCTGAGGCGTTCGGCCCGCGCGACCGGTGGTGGCCCGTGCGTCATGGAGGATGCCGCGCGCGGTGGCGGTGGCGACCGGCTGGACAGCCTGGACTGGTGGACGATCGGTCGTCCCGCTTGGATGCTCGGCCGCGGCTGGTGTCACGGGCCTCGCCCGGCGCTGACGGCCGCCGATGGCGCCAGGCTACCGGAGCCCGGCCGAGCGTGGCTGCGCGTGACGCGGGGCTGGCGCGCATCTGATTGGCGAAGCCGCTACCTGCGCGACGCCGCGGCATCCCCGCGCCCGCGCACCTCACCGTCTCGCTCGACGGCGGTCGCCGACGCGTGGGACGTCGGGGCCGCGGCGCCGTGGTTCGTCCGCTGGATCGACCTGCCGGGCGTTCCGGCCGGGGACGAGGCCTACGCGGCGCTGCGCGTCGCCGTCGCATCGGCGGACGCCGGCCGGGCGGTGCCAGCTGACGGCCTGGTCGCGCTGGAACAGTTCGACGCCGCGCCGGCCGGGGCACTCATGTGCGCGTTCGCGTCCGATACCGATACGAGCGCGGGGCGAACCCGTCCTGTGTGCGGTGGCGCTGGTCAGCACGCCACCTCGACGATCGAGATTCGCGACTGGGGCAGAGACTGGCGGCGCCGCCATCGGCGGAGTCGCGCTGCGCTACTTCCAGGCGGCCCGCGACGGTCGTCGTGCGCGCCGGCGGCCATGAGGGTGGAGCCGGTTCCAGGCGTACTGGACTTCTTCGAGACCGGTCAGATTCCACCGACGCCACCTCGCGGCGCAGCCGGCGTGCGGCCGGTCGGTACCCGATCGGACGTTCGTGCCAGCGGATCGCGGAGAGAGCCCGGACCCGGCGCCGAAGCCGTTGCGGCTGTTCGGGTCCTGTCGCGCGGCGGCCTGGTGGCGGCGCCGGCCCCCGTGCCGGCGCGGCGGCCAGCCCGCTCGCGTCGGCTTCGCGGGCCGGGCGAAATCGACGAGCCGATGGGCAGGTCGGTGACGCGCATGAGCGTGCTCGAGCGCAGGCCGGCGTCGAACGCCGCGTTGACCGGCCAGGGCGGCACGCGCAGATCCGCGTCGGACGCCTTCGCGGCCCGCCGGTGAGGCGGTCGAGGGACGCGGACGGCGAGGGCCACCGGGAACGTCGCCATGTTCGTGAAGCTCATCCGGACGACCCGCGAACCCCGCGGCTTCCAGCCGGGTGCGAAGCCGGTCGGGCGTGTAGCGATCGTGCGTCAGGGTGGAGTGGGCGCCCCGGAGCACGTCGAGCGCCGCCGTTGGCCAGCAGCAGCCCGCCCGGGCGCAGCACGCGGAACATCTCGCGGATGGCCGCCCGTTCGTCCTCGTCGTCGAGGCAGTAGAGGACGTCGAACGAGGTCACGACGTCCATCGAGGCGTCGGCCTGGAGCAACCGCGTGACCGAGGCTCGAACAGGCGACGGCCGGCGCGCGTCCCGCCGCGAGGCCGGCCGGGTCCAGTTCGACGCCCGCCCGCGGCGGGACCGATCGTGCGAGCCGGTCTCCAGGTTGCGGCCCGTGCCGGCGCCGCGGTCGAGATGCGGCGCCGATCCGCCAGGGCAGGGCCGCCTTCAGCCAGGTGCCGGCGTGGCGCCTGAGGCCCGGAACCAAGTGCCGGTCCTCGGCGCGCGCCGTCGCCTCGAGCATCTGCTGCATGCCGGAGCGATTGTGACCGATAAGACTGGGCAGGCGAAGCGGGTGCACGAAGTCGGCGCGCGGATCGCGCCTGCGGGCCGTGAAGTTCGGTGTGAATCTGTGAAAATCGGGCCCGTTGACATTGACACGTACAGACGTGGTCGGTAAGCTCGCGCGACACGCTGACAAACTCGACGTCGGGGACGTCGCTGCTGGAAGAAGCCCGATGACGAGAACTGCCGTTCGCGCGCTGTCACTGACCGTAGCGCGTGCCTCCTCGCCGGATCAGCAGCCTGCAGGAAGAAGGCGCCGAACCGCCACCGCCGCCGCCGCCACCGCCGGCTCCGGTGCGAGGCGCCGCCGCGCCGCCCGCGCCGGCGCCCGCGCCGACGCCGCCCCCGGTCGACACCGAGGAGACGCGCTTCACGCGGATGAGCCTGAGCGAGCTCAACGCCATGCAGCCGCTCGAGGACGTCTACTTCGCCTGCGACAAGTCGGACCTGAGCGACGCGGCCCGGCCCGCCCCTGCAGAAGGAACGCGGAGTGGATGAACGTGTCCGTTCCGCCGCAACACGGCCGTCACGATCGAGCCATCACCGACGAGCGAGTGCCAACGAGTACAACCTGGCGCTCGGCGAACGTCGCGCCGCTTCGGTGCGCGACTACCTGACCAGCCTCGGCATCGCCGCCGCGCGCCTCAGCATCGTCAGCAAGGGCGAGGAGGAGCCGGTCTGTATGGAGGAAGACCGAAGCCTGCCTGCGGCGGGAACCGGCGCGGGCACTTCATCATCACCGCCAAGTAGGACCGGCGTTACCCGGGCACGTTCCCGACGACTCGCGGCCGGCGCGTGCCTCGCACGCGCCGGCGCAGTTCATTCTCGCGCGCGAAACTTCGAAGTTTGAAGTTCAAACTTCAAACCTCGGCCGGCTGCGCCGGCATCCTCTCTTGAGGACCCTGGGACCTCGAGGACCCTGAGCGCAGGTCCGTCAGAATCCGCTCCGCCGCCGCGCGGGGATCGTCGGCGGCGGTGATCGGGCGGCCGACGACCAGGTAGGAACTGCCCGCCTCGATCGCGCCGGCCGGCGTCATGGTCCGGCGCTGGTCGTCGGGGCCCGAGGCGGCGGCGCCGCCGCGGATGCCCGGGGTGACGATCACGAAGTCCCGGCCGCAGGCCTGGCGAATGGCCGCGGTTTCCTGCGGCGAGGCGACGACGCCGTCGAGGCCGGCCGCCTGCGTCATCCGCGCCAGGTGCAGGACCTGGTCGAGCGGCGACCGCTGGATGCCGGTGGCCTGCAGGGCCGCCGCGTCGAGGCTGGTCAGCACGGTCACGGCGATCACGAGCGGGCGCGGCCGGCCGGTGCGTCCGGCCGCGGCGTCGGCCGCCTCGCGCGCGGCCTCGAGCATCGCGCTGCCGCCGCTCGCGTGCACATTCAGCATCCACACGCCGAGGCCGGTGGCCGCGGCCACCGCGCCCGCGACCGTGTTCGGGATGTCGTGGAACTTCAGGTCGAGGAAGACCCGGTCTCCCCGTGAGGCCAGCGTCCGGACGATCTCGGGGCCGGCCGACGAGAACAGCTGGCTGCCGATCTTGAACCCGCCGACGGCGCCGCGCAGGCGGTCAGCCAGCGCGAGCGCCGCGGCCGCGTCCGCCAGGTCGAGCGCCACCAGGATCGGGTTCATGCCCGCGCCTGCCCCGGCAGCGCCACGGTGCCGACCAGGTCGGTCACCCGCGCGATGCCCTTGCGGTCGAGGTAGGCGTCGATGCCGCCGATGACCTTCGACCAGATGAACGGATCCACGAAGTTGGCCGTGCCGACCTGGACCGCCGACGCGCCCGCGATGATGAACTCGAGCGCGTCCTCCGGCGTGGCGATGCCGCCCATGCCGATGATCGGCAGGTCCACCGCCTGCCGGCACTCGTGGACCATCCGAATCGCGATCGGCCGGATGGCCGGCCCGCTCAGGCCGCCCATGACGTTCGAGAGCTTCGGCCGCCGCGTCTCGACGTCGATCGCCATCGCCAGAAAGGTGTTGACGAGCGACACCGCGTCGGCGCCCGCCTCGGCCGAGGCCCGCGCGAACGACGCGACGTCGGTCACGTTCGGCGTGAGCTTCGGGATGAGCGGCAGCGGGGTCGCCTTGCGGACCGCGCTCACCACGTCGTGCGTCCCGTGCAGGCTGCAGCCGAACTGGATCCCGCCTTCCTTGATGTTCGGGCACGAGATGTTCAGCTCGATGGCGTGCACGCCCTCGTGGTCGGAGAGCACCCGCGAGACCTCGCAGTACTCGTCGATCGTCGAGCCGCAGACGTTGACGATGACCGTCGCGCCCAGACGCCGCAGTTCCGGCAGCTTCTCGGCCACGAACCGGTGCACGCCGATGCCCTGCAGGCCGATGGCGTTCAGCATCCCGGCCGGCGTCTCGACGATGCGCGGCGGCGGGTGGCCCTCCCGCTCGGTCAGGAACAGGCCCTTCACCGCCACGCCGCCGAGCGTCGCGAGGTCGATCGTCTCCGCGTACTCGACGCCGTAGCCGAAGCAGCCGGACGCGGCGATGACCGGGTTGGCGAGCGTCAGCCGGCCGATGGACACGCGCAGGTCGGCCATCAGTGTCCTCCCGCCATCGCGTCCCAGACCACGCGGCTCGCGTCGAACACCGGGCCCTCGAGGCAGGAGCGGACGAGCGTGGTGCCCCCGCCGCGCCGGACGCGGACGACGCAGGAGTAGCAGCCGCCCATGCCGCAGCCCATGACGGGTTCGAGCGACACGAACGTGGCCGCGCCGAACCGCGCGCCGAGGTCGGCCACCGCCCGCATCATCGGCGTCGGGCCGCAGGCGTACAGCGTGACCGGGCCGGCGTCGCCGGGCCGGTTCGCGAAGTCGCGCTCGAGCGGCCCGGTGATCCGCCCGGCCTCGCCGGCCGTGCCGTCCTCGGTCGTCAGCACGAGCCGCGCGCCGAGCGCCGTGAAGAACTCCTGGTAGTAGAGGTCGCGCGCGGACCGGCCGCCGTAGTAGAGCGTCATCGGCGTCCGCCGGGCCGCCAGCGCCTCGGCGACGGTGGCGAACGGCGCGAGGCCCACGCCGCCGGCGATCATCCAGGCCTCGGCCGGCGGGTCCACCGGCACGAACGGCTGGCCGAGCGGACCGAGCACCTGGAGCCGCGAGCCGATCTCGGCGTCGTAGAGCAGGTTGGTGCCGGTGCCGACCCGCTTGTTGAGAATCGTCATCCCCGACGCCTGGCCGTCGGCCCCGCGCGTGATCTCGAAGATCGAGAACGGGCGCCGCAGCAGCGGATCGAGCCCGCGTGTGGGCTTGATCATCACGAACTGCCCGGGGGCCGCCGCCCGCGCGATCGCGGGGGCCTCGAGGGCGATGACGTTGTAGTCGGGGGAGAGCCGCGTGTTGGCCGTCACGCGCGCGGCCACGTCGGAGATCATCTCGGCAAAGTCTATTACAGGGCGAACGCCCGCGCGATGGCGACCGCGATGGACCGGGTGTCCGCGAACGCCGTGTTCGCGAGGACGGCCACGACCATCCCGCGATCGCGCCACGTCCAGAACGACGCCACCCGCCCGCCGCGCAGCGACCCGTCGTGGCCGGCCAGCACCGTGTCCGCGCCGGCCAGCTCGACGGTCTCGAGGTCCCAGCCGAGGCCGTAGCCCGTCGCCTCGCCCGACGCGAGCGTCTGCGAGGTCCGCAGGACTTCCGCCGTGTCCGGCCGCAGGAAGGTTCCGGCGTCGATCGCCATGCCGAACCGCACGAGGTCGGACGCCGTGGACAGGAAGGCCGCGGAGCCCGCGAAGCAGGAGGAGTCGATCTCGGTCGGCTCCTGCGGGCCGTAGCGCGGATCGGCGGCGAATCGCGGGAAGTAGAAGATCGCCTGCTCCGGGATCGCGCCCGGCGAGGCGTCGGCCTGCGTGCCCGTCATGCCGAGGGGGGCGAACACCTCCTCGCGCATGAAGGTGAAGAAGGGCTCGTCGCCCGCGTCCTCGACCGCCGCGCTCACCAGCCGCCAGCCGAACGTCGAGAACCGGAACGCGGTGCCGGGCTCGAAGCGCAGCGGGCGATCCGCGAAGCGCGGCAGCCCGTCGGCCGTCCGGCCGCAGTGCGGTGTGACCGGCTCCTCGTCGCCCTCGTCGGTCCCGAGGCCGGCGACGTGCGCCAT